>CAKQMV010000009.1 GCA_934255135.1 uncultured Clostridia bacterium
TGACAAAGGTGCATCTTGAAATATCCACCACTACTGAAAAGGGTAATTTCAGAAATCACCAAAAGTGGAAAAGACCCCATTTATTCAATTATTCAATTATTAGTAATAAGTCACCTTAACTTCCTTACCCATCTTGGTCAGGCATTCTGCGAGGTCCTCTGCGATCTTTACCTTGACCTGTCTTCCGATAATCATATCCTTACCGTGGTGGGCAGGGTTGATGGCCATTCCGACCTGCATGTTGATGTCACTTGCTTCCTCGAAGAGTACGCGGCTTAGGATATCCGCAGCTGTCTTCGGCCTTGAAAGCTCTTCAATCTCACCTCTGTTCTGGAGGTAAGCCTCGGCGTTCTCGAGCACCTTGTTTATGGTTACAACGCCCTCTGTAACATAGTCGATTCCCTTGATCTCAGACATTGGAGGACCTTCGAGCTTAGGGTGCTTCGTATCCTTGGTAACAGTCGTTCCAAGGTACTCGGCGAGAAGCTGTGAAGTAGTTCCTCCGCAGACTATGTGAAGACCCTTTCTTGACATGAAGAGGCTGAACATAGTGTGCTTGTTGCTTGGCCTGCAAGGCGGACCGAATAGAATATTGGCCGCAAGTCGCTTCTTGATCTTGATGACGCAGGCAGTTGTGTCATCGATAGGCTTCCCATCGTAAAGCCTGTTACACTCATCGACAAGCATTGCTGCCAGCGTCTGCGCGTTGTAGCCTGCGATTGAGAGAATCTGTATGAACTCTGCAATCTGAGGTTCCTGCCAGTCGAGGTTATATTTAAGCTCGCTGTTGGCGCCAGGGCAACCGTCACTCATCATGATGAATGTGTCGCCCTCCTCGAGAGCAATATCAGAATACAGTAGCGTCTTGTCTGCAATCTGAATAGGAGAAGTCTTGAAATTATATGGTTCATTCTCCCTTAGCATGATGATTGAAGGATTCTCGTACTGAATGATTCTTGCTCTCGAACAGCCTACCAGGTGCATTACTGAAAAAGTCGAGTAGGCCAGTCCGTGCTCCGAGCTGATCGGAAGTGTTGATGCAACCGCGTTGATGCACTCCTCGAGAGTGAGACCTTCGCCGAGCATGGTTGAAATAATTCTTGCCGTGAGTGTGGAGAGGATACTTGCCTTAACACCGCTCTTAAGACCGTCAGCCAAAACAATAACCTTC
This sequence comes from uncultured Clostridia bacterium, assembly GCA_934255135.1. GTDB lineage: Bacteria > Bacillota > Clostridia > Peptostreptococcales > Anaerovoracaceae > Crickella. The sequence goes on from CAKQMV010000009.1 coordinate 1,172, forward strand.
GACTGGTTCACGCCGTCGACAACCTGAACGGTATCTCCACAGAGGTACTCTCCATAATGATTGATACTCTTGTATCCGATATCAGCTGTTAAATTGTTCATCGTGTTCAATCCTGTCTATTGACTGCTTAAGTGTGTTGAGCGCAACCTGAGTCTCGGCAGTAGTCTCACCGAGCAGCATTGCAATCTCCTGTACGATTCTCATCTGTTTTTCGACAATCTTGTCAGTAACCTCAGTTGTCTTCTTAACAATTTCTTCCTTATTAGTACGCTCACGGGCTGTCTGAGTGACATCTCTTAGGAGTCCGAAGAAAAGTGAAGTCTCCTTGTCAAAAAGTACCGTAGTCTCGACCGTCTTGTCATATTCCGCAAGGTACATCTCCTGAGTTACCTGGCGATTCATGTCTTTGGCAGTGTAGAACGGCTTTGGACTCATCAGAGTAATGAGCGGCTCGCCGTAAAGATCCTTCGCCCTCTTAAGGTCAAAAATCCTGGACGCTGCCGGGTTAATCTGCTGAATCTCGAGTCTGTTGTTTAAGATGATAAGTCCCGTAGGCATGTTGTTAGTAACGATGTCTGAGAACTTCTCAGCCTTCTCACGGAGATAAGGAAGACACATCTCGATGCTTGCCTTACCCTGATAGATTGCAACAGCCTTGTCGCGGCATGTTGCATATCCGCATGAGCTGCAGTTAAGCTCATCCTCAGGACTCTTCTTGCCCATCTGAGCGAGGATTGACTTGATATCGCTCTCCGATGGAATTCTCTGGTTAGGAACCTCCATATCGTAAATCATTGAGATTCCCTCTCTTGAAGGCTGCTCTACATCGAAGTCCTTAGTTCCGGCGTAGTCACTTACAAAAACGAAGTTCTCAAGTACATTGGACTTGCCGTATCTTTCCATTACAGGTCCGTTGATGCAGCTTCCGTTACATGATGAAAGCTCGATAAAGCAGTTAGGAACCTTGCCCTCGAGTGCAGCTTCGATTGTGTGCATGCAGTTCTCAGTTCCGTCGACTGCAATATATTTGTACTCTGACAGATCAAGATCCATTGACTTAAGAACTCCACCTGTTGTAGGGAAGATTCTTGCACGGCTCTCATCTGTCTCATCCATCTGCTTCTCAATAGTAATTCTCTCTTCTGCGAGCCATTCACTTAGTTCCTCGAAAGTCAGAACAGCATCGACCATACCAGGGAAACGCTTGGCTTCGTCCTTCTTGGCAACGCAAGGCCCGATAAATACTGTCTTCGCTTCAGAATTACGCATCTTGATGTCCTTGCAGTGTGTAACCATAGGTGACAGAACTGGCGCAAGCATCGAAAGCGCATCCGGATAATGTCTCTGAATCAGCAGGTTGATTGAATGACAGCATGAAGTCAGGATAGTCTTGTGAGACTTCTCTGCGAGAAGATTCTCATACTCTCTCTTGACCATAGTCGCACCGATTGCTGTCTCTTCAACGTCTGCAAAACCGAGCTCCTTTAGAGCCTTACGCATGCTCTTTATACCGCAGCCCGGATAATTGGCAATAAATGATGGGGCAAGACTTACAATTACAGGTGCATCCCCCTGAAGCAGAACCTTAACGTGCTCTTTTGATGGCTCAATCTGCTTGGCTTCCTGAGGACATGCAACAAAGCAGTGACCGCAGAGAATGCATGAGTCCTCGATGATGTGAGCCTGATCACCGGAAAATCTGATCGACTTGACCGGACAGGTTCTGAGGCACTTGTAGCAATTCTTGCAGTTTGATTTCTTAAGCGTTAAAGCGTGCATTAATTACCTCCTTTGCAAAACTGTTAATTAAATGATCCGACCGCCGCCGATAAGGATATCGTCGTGGTAAACAACTGCTGCCTGTCCGGGGGTGATAGCTCTCTGTGGCTCGTCAAAAACGATTCTGGCGCGTCCGTCAGATTCCGGATACACGGTGCAGTCTGATTCCTTGTGTCTGTATCGAATACGTGCCTTGGCTCTGAAAGGCTCATCAGGTCTTGCAATTGCAACCCAGTTAAAATCACGTGCGATAAGCTCTCTCGAGAAAAGGCTCTCGTTGTCAGAAAGAACAACCTTGTTCGCCGAAGCATCTATGTGGTGAACGTATGCCGGAGCCTTAAGCGCGAGCCCTAGTCCCTTACGCTGTCCGACAGTGTAATAAATGATACCCTTGTGAGTTCCGAGCACATTGCCGTCCATATCCACAAAATCACCGCTCGCATATCCATGACCTCTGTATTCCTCAATAAAATCAGAATAGCTTCCATTAATAAAGCAGACATCCTGACTGTCCTTGCTCTTCGCACTCGCAATGCCTTCATTTGCGGCAATCTCTCGAACCTCCGGCTTGGTGTAATGTCCAAGCGGCGTCAGAATGCGTGAAAGAACATCCTGCCCGAGTGAATAGAGAAAATAGCTCTGGTCCTTCTCGAGATAATTAGCCTTTCTTATAAGCCAGCGGCCATTTTGCTCCGACTTCTCAATCTTCACATAGTGACCGGTTGCGAGCTTTCCGCCCTCCGCCGCATCAAGCAGACGACCGAACTTTATTAGCTTGTTGCATAGCGTGCAGGGATTAGGCGTTCTTGCCTCCTCGTAGTCGCGGACAAAAGCTTCGATGATCTCTTCTCTGAATTCCTCCCGAAGATCGAGGGTTCTGTGTCCGATACCGAAGTCACGGCAAATCGCCTGAGCCTTGGCTACTGCGCTGTCGTCCTCGGTCAAAAGCATTGTTATTCCCTCAACGTCATATCCCGCTTCCATAAGAAGGTGTGTTGCGACGCTTGAATCTACTCCTCCGCTCATTGCGGAATAAACTTTATTCATACAAACCTCATAATCGTCACAAAAATACTGTATAATAACTTGATTATAGCATGAGATAAAGATTTGAGATAAAGGAAAAGACATGGGAAGAATAATTGATACAAAATACATCCTGCCAGATGTAGAAGTGGTAAAGAAAATTGCAGAAGATGCAGTAGAAGAAGCAAAGAAGAAGATTCCAGAAGGACATGTTGCGACATACATTCCAGAGCTTGGTAAAGTAGATCCGAACCAGCTTGGTATCGTTTTGTATGGCCTCACTAACCACAAGACATGTATTGGAGATTATAACGTAAGATTTACAATGCAGAGTATTTCCAAGCTTATCAATCTCTGCGTTGCTCTTGAGATGTTCGGACCCGATAAGGTGTTCGAGAAGGTTGGAGCTGAGCCATCAGGCGAGGCTTTCAATTCTCTTATTGAGCTTGATACAAGAACTAACAAACCATTCAATCCAATGGTTAATTCAGGAGCGATTGCGGTAGTGGATCTGATCCTGCCGGAGGTTGACTTTGACACGATGCTCGCTTTTGCCAGAGAGCTCTGTGTAGACCAAGACATTCAACTTAACGAGGATGTTTATCGTTCAGAGATGGCAACATGTTCAAGAAATCGTTCGATTGCATATCTTCTTGAGAGCAAGGGCATTGTAGAGAACGGTGTTGATCCGGTCCTTGAGCTTTATACTAAGCTCTGCTCACTTAACGTAACTGCGGAGAGCCTTGCGAATTTTGCAAAGATTCTCGCAAGTGACGGTGTATGCCAGCTGACAGGTAAGAGACATCTGTCCAGCCAGACTGCAAGAATCGTTAAGACTCTGATGCTTACATGCGGAATGTATGATGGTTCGGGAACATTTGCGATTAAGGTTGGAATTCCGACAAAGTCAGGCGTAGGCGGAGGCCTTTTGGCAGTGTCCGACAAGAGAGCTGGAATCGGAATCTTCAGCCCTGCCCTCGATGCACAGGGAAACAGCATCGCAGGATGCGAATTTCTGAGACTTATCGCAAGGAAGCTTAAGCTTACTCTGTTCTTCGACCCTGAGTGGGAGGATATTAAGGTAATAGATAACGAACTTACAGAAATGAGATAGGGGAACGTGAATGAAGAAATTATTTTCTAATTTCAGGAATTACAAGGTGGCAGTTTGTGTCACCTTGATTCTGCTTATAGGGCAGGCATATCTTGATATGACTATGCCGACCCTGACATCTAAGATGATCGATACCGGAATTCAGAACAAGGGTATCGAGCACATACTGCCGGAGAAGGTGACCGAGAAGGATTATTTAAGAACTCAGATGGCAATGACCGACGATGAGCAGAAGCTTTTTGAAGCGGCGTATGTCAAGGATGGCGATTGCTATTCGCTGAGCGATAAGGGAAAGGAGGACGCGGAGGAGCTTGATGAGAAGCTTATTGAACCGATCGTCCTCGTTTATCTTTCAGACAAGATGCAAAGCAAGGAAGCAACAGGTAATAGTGCGGCGTACAGCCCGGCATATATGAAGATGAGTCCGAAGCAGATCAGAGAGAAGCTTGAGACTATGATGGATAAGGCCGGAACACAGACTGTCAAGGCGATGGGTATCGCCTACGCAGCTGAGTGTGACAAGAGAGCTGGCATTGATGTTGACGAGATTCAGACCAGTTATCTATGGGCCTGCGGCCTTAAGATGCTGATTTTTGCCCTGCTGATGTTTGTTGTTGCGGGCGCTGTATCGTTTATTTCATCAAGAGTCGGTGCAGATATCGGTAGAAATTTAAGATCCAAGGTGTTCGGAACTGTTATGGCATATTCAGGCTCTGAGATGGATAACTTCCAGACATCCTCGCTTATCACAAGAGCTACCAACGATATCCAGCAGGTTCAGATGGTATCGACAATGCTGCTTAGAATGATGATGCTTGCTCCTGTTATGGCAATCTGGGGAATCATCAAGGTGTACCAGACCGGCGCTCACATGAACCATGTAATCATAATAAGCGTGCTTGTGATGGTTGGAATCATATCAACTCTGATGGCTGTATCACTGCCTAAGTTCAGAATCATGCAGAAGCTTGTGGATAAGCTCAACGGTGTTTCAAGAGAGATGCTGACAGGACTTTCTGTTATAAGAGCTTTCTGCCGTGAGAAGGTGGCAGAGGACAGATTTGAGGCTGCTAACAGCGACCTTAAGAGAACACAGCTGTTTGTTAACAGGGTTATGACTTTTATGGGTCCTTCAATGATGCTTATCATGTTCGGAACTTCAATTGCAATCACATGGGTTGGAGCTCACAGAGTCGACGAAGGAACTCTGCAGGTTGGTGCGATGACTGCTTTTATCACATACGCAATCATGATTATTATGTCATTTATGATTATCACAGGAATGTCTGTAATTCTTCCACGTGCGGGAGTTGCAGCAGAGCGTATCGACGAGGTGCTTTCAACAAAACCTGGTATAGTCGATTCTGAGGATGCAGCGGAGCTTAAGGACTGCAGAGGCGAGGTTACTTTTGACAATGTATCCTTCAGATATCCTGATGCGGACGACTGTGTAATCGAGAACATCAGCTTCACAGCAAGACCTGGCGAGACCACAGCAATTATAGGAAGTACAGGATCAGGAAAGAGTACGCTTATCAACCTCATTCCAAGATTCTACGATGTAAGCGAGGGAAGAATCCTGATCGATGGCCGGGACATCAGGGAATACACCCTGGAGTCGCTCAGGACGGCAATCGGTTACGTACCACAGAAGGGAATTCTTTTCTCAGGAACAATCGAATCAAATATCGGCTTCGGTGTAGAGAATGCAACTCCTGAAGAGATTGCTTATGCGGCAGAGACTGCACAGGCAGCAGGCTTTATTGCTGACAAGGAAGAGGGCTACGAGAGCCACATCGCTCAGGGTGGAAGCAACGTTTCTGGTGGACAGAGACAGAGACTTTCAATCGCAAGAGCACTTGCCAAGAAGCCTTCAATTCTGATTTTTGATGACAGCTTCTCTGCTCTTGATATGAAGACAGATGCCAAGCTCAGACAGACACTCGCTGACAGAGAGAAGGCTGCTGCTAAGATTATCGTTGCTCAGAGAGTAGGAACAATTCTTCACGCTGAGCAGATTATCGTTCTCGATGAGGGAATGGTAGTAGGTAAGGGTACGCATGATGAGCTGATGAAGAGCTGCGAGACTTACAGGCAGATTGCAAAGTCACAGCTTTCAGCTAAGGATTTAGGGGAGGAAATGTAATGGATAAAAATTCTGAGTACAAGTCATCCTCTAAGAGAAGAGGTGGCAGAAGAGGCGGTCACGGCGGTCCTATGATGCCAGCTGAGAAGCCTAAGAATTTCAAGAAGGCGATAGGAGATATTCTCCGTTACATGGGAAGCTACAAGGTAGCGGTATTCTTTGTAATGATTTTCGCCGTTCTTGCAACAATATTTGAGGTTGTCGGCCCGAAGGTAATGGGTATGGCAACTACAGAGCTCGCAGAAGGCCTGAGCCGTAAGATCGGCGGCAGCGGCGGAATCAATTTCGATACAATCGGTAAGATTCTTCTTATAACAACCGCTCTGTATGTTATTGGAGCAGCATGTCAGTTTATACAGGGCTGGATTATGACAAGCATCACACAGAAGCTCATCTATAAGATGAGAGGTGAGATTGCTTCGAAGATCAATCGCATGCCTATGAAGTATTTCGAGAGTGTTCCGTTCGGTGAGGTTCTTTCGAGAATCACCAACGACGTTGACACAGTTGGAACGGGCCTGAATCAGAGCATCACCAACATCATCACTGCTGTTGCTACTATTGTAGGTGTAATCGTCATGATGCTTACTATATCACCACTGATGACTCTGATTGCCCTTTGCGTTATTCCTGTTTCAGGAATTCTTATGGGCTTTATCATCAAATTCTCTCAGAAGTATTTCAAGACACAGCAGGAATACCTCGGAATCATCAACGGACAGATCGAGGAGAATTTTGCCGGACAGCTTGTAATCAAGGCATTCAACAAGGAGAAGTCCATTACTGACGAGTTTAATAAGGCCAATGATGTTCTGTATGAATCTGCATGGAAGTCGCAAGCGATTGCAGGCCTCATGCAGCCTGCAATGATGGTTGTAGGAAATCTCGGTTATGCAGGTGTTGCAATTTCTGGAGGACTTCTTGCTATACGCGGAACTATTGGAATCGGAGATATTCAGGCATTTATTCAGTACGTAAAGAACCTGTCACAGCCGCTTCAGTCGATTGCGCAGGTAATGAACCAGGTTCAGTCGATGGCAGCCGCTTCAGAGCGAGTTTTTGCATTCCTTAATGAGGAAGAGGAAAGTGCTGATGTGGAGACTACAGGTGAGAGTGCGCCTTACGGAAATGTTACATTTGAGCACGTTCGCTTCGGCTACGATGAGACTCCTGTAATCAATGATTTCTGCGCAGACGTCAAGGCGGGCCAGAAGATTGCTATTGTCGGTCCGACCGGCGCGGGCAAAACAACCATGGTCAAGCTCCTGATGCGCTTCTACGATGTGAATGGTGGTTCTATCCGAATCGACGGCCGGGATGTCCGCGATTGCTCAAGAAGTGACCTCAGAAACAGTTTTGCCATGGTACTTCAGGACACATGGCTTTTCTCAGGGACTATCATGGAGAACATAAGATATGGTAAACTTGATGCAACAGATGAAGAAGTAATTGCGGCTGCGAAGGCTGCAAGAGCGCATCATTTCATCAAAACTCTCCCTGGTGGATACAATATGGTCCTTAATGAGGATGCATCTAACGTTTCTGAAGGACAGAGGCAGCTTCTTACTATCGCAAGAGCAATTCTTGCTGACAGGAAGCTTCTTATTCTCGATGAGGCCACATCCTTTGTAGATACAAGAACTGAGGAGAGAATTCAGGAAGCTATGGATGAACTGATGAAGGGAAGAACGAGCTTCGTAATTGCCCACAGACTCTCGACTATTAGGAATGCCGACCTGATTCTTGTTATGAATCATGGTGACATTATCGAGCAGGGCACTCACGACGAGCTTCTTGCCAAGGGCGGTTTCTACGCAGATCTGTATAATTCACAGTTTGAGGAGGTATCCTAGATGATGAATCAGGATTACAATGTTGAGTATGAGAAGTGGATGGGAAGCACAGTTATCGATGAGGATACTCTGATCGAGCTTTCAGGACTTTTCAGAAGCGAGGACGAGAAGAAGGACAGATTCGGAAGCATGCTGAGCTTCGGAACCTCAGGACTTAGAGGAATCATGAGAGCAGGCCTTAATGGCATGAATGTTTACACAGTAAGACATGCTACTCAGGCTCTTGCTAATTATATAAAGCGTTTTGAGGGCGGACGTGACAGAGGGGTTGCTATTGCCTTTGATTCGCGTAACAACAGTGAGCTGTTTGCAGTTGAGACAGCATGCGTTCTTGCTGCTAACGGAATCAAAGTTAATATTTTCGAGACTCTTCGTCCGACACCGGAGCTTTCATTTGCTGTTCGTGAAATGGGTGCAATTGCAGGTGTTAATATTACTGCTAGCCACAATCCTAAGGAGTACAACGGCTATAAGGTATACTGGGAGGATGGCGCACAGCTGTCACTTGAGGCTGCAGATGCTGTTGCATCCGAGATGGCTTCAACGGATATCTTCGATGGTGTAACATTTATGAGCCTTCAGGAAGGTATCGGTAAGGGCTTTATCAATATCGTAGGTGAGGACTTCGATGAGAAGTATATTGCCAAGGTGCTTGAGCAGTCTCATATGACAGATGAGATGAGATCTGCTGCATCAGAGCTTAAGCTTGTATACACACCTTTCCACGGTGCAGGTACAAGACTTGTTCCTGAGGTGCTTGGCAGAATCGGAATCAAGAACATTATTCCTGTAGCTGAGCAGATGCAGCCTGACGGAAACTTCCCTACCGTAAAGTCACCTAATCCTGAGAACACAGAGGGCTTCAAGCTTGCTCTTGATTATGCGAGAGATAATGATGCAGATATCATTATAGGAACAGATCCAGACAGCGATAGATGTGGCTGTGCTGTAAGATGCGACGGTGATTACAGAATTCTTACAGGCAATCAGATGGGTGTTCTGATGCTTGATTACATCATCAGCAGCAGACGCGCTGAGGGAAAGCTCCCAGCAAATGCTGCAGTAGTTAAGAGTATCGTTTCAACCAAGATGGCTAATGCAATCTGCGATGCCAATGGTGTTGCAATATTTGAGGTTCTTACAGGCTTCAAGTTCATCGGAGAGAAGATTAAGGAATGGGAAGCTAATGGCGAGTATGAGTTCATCTTCGGCTTTGAGGAGAGCATCGGCTTCTTATCAGGAACTTACGCAAGAGATAAGGATGCAGTAGTAGCAGCTATGCTTATGGCTGAGGTTTCAGCATATTACAAGAGCAAGGGTATGAGTGTCTATGAAGGACTCCTTGACCTTTATGAGAGATACGGATACTTCAATGCGAAGGTTAAGTCTTTTGAGTTCACAGGCATGGGTGCTAAGGAGAGAATGAAGAGCATCATGGAGAATCTCCGCAAGGCGAGACCTGGTGAGCTTGGCCTTACTGTAGAGTCATGCATTGATTATCTAAGTGATGATACAGGACTTCCTTCAAGTGATGTACTCTCATTTATTCTTGAGGGTGGAAATGTTGCTATTGTAAGACCATCAGGAACAGAGCCTAAGGTTAAGCTATATGTAATGACAAGAGCGGACAGCCTTGAAGCAGCTGAAGAGCTTACAGGAGTCATACTCGATGGGGCAGAGAAGGTTCTGAACTAAATGTGAAGAAATATACACAAATCTAAACAACGGAGCATGTCGGTTAACGATATGCTCTTTTTGTATGAGCGAAACAAATAAGTTTGTGAAGGCTTGGTGAACATATCAAATTTAGACTACAGTATAAGTTGGACTAATATATCTATTATGTTGACTTATACCCTCGAAAGGACTATACTGTGACTATGAGAAATAAGTTAGCTCTCATGCTTGTCTTGTCATTTGGGAAAGCATGAGATACGTAAGAGATTGGAGATTATTATGAGTACGAAGAAATCCGGCGAACATTTCGGATCAAGATTCGGCTATATAATGGTTGCAGCCGGAGCTGCTATCGGCCTCGGTAACATTTGGAAATTCCCGTATGTAGCATATGGAGATGGTGGAGGAACCTTCCTTATCGTCTATATCATCCTCGCAGTAATAATGGGACAGCCTGGAGTTCTTATTGAGACAGCTGTAGGTCGTCATTCAAGAGCCAACGCAGTTGATGCTTATGGAAACATCAGCAAGAAGTGGGGAATCATCGGAATTGTCAATATAGTATGTACAACAATGATTGACTTCTATTACATGATTGTCAGCGGATATGTTGTAAAGTATGCAATTGCATATGCAACAGGTGCTCACTTCGGAGCTGACAAGGCTGCATACTATGATGCATTTATTTCAGATCCTGTAGAGCCACTGCTTTATGGATTCGGAGTAATCGTTGTTACATGTGTAATCCTTGGATTCGGAATTACAGACAAGGTTGAGAAGATCTGTAAGGTTATCCTTCCTGCACTTCTCGTTCTATTGATTATCTGCGGCGTATGGGCGCTTATGATTTCACCTGGAGCCGTTCAGGGACTTAAGTGGTACCTGGTACCTGATTTATCAAAGCTTAATACTACTACGCTTGCAGATGCATGCATGCAGGTACTCTTCTCTGTAGGAATCGGCTGGGCGATATTTATCACTCTCGGATCAAGTATTCCGGACAGCAATAATTTAAGAAGCGATTCTACATGGGTAGTTATCTGTGACTCAGCGATTGCAATCCTTGCAGGATTCGTAATTATTCCGTCAGTAGTAGGTTCTGGTGCAACAATGGATTCAGGTCCATCACTAGTATTCCTGGCTATGACATCAATATTCGAGCAGTTCCCTGGCGGTAGGATTATAGGATTCTTCTTCTTCATGTCACTTGTATTTGCAGTATTCTCAACTGCCTTCACAATCCTTGAGATTCCAATGAAGGTTGTAAGAGAGAAGTGCAATACTAAGCAGTGGACATCAGTAATCGTAGTTGGAGCAATCATCTTCGTTGGTGGTATCTTTGCTTCACTCTCACAGGGACACGGACTTCTGAGCGGCGTTCAGATTCCATGGGCAGACTTCACAGGGGTTCATTACTACAACATCTATGACTGGATTGATGTATTTACATCATTTATCCTTCTCCCACTGGGCACTCTTCTGACATCATACTTTGTTGCAAGAGTCTGGGGCTGGGATAATCTGAACAAGGAGCTTACTAAGGGTGGCGGACGTCCGGTTAATACATGGGACAAGTTCACAATCTGTGTATGTATCCCAGTATGTACAATAGTAGCTATGCTGCACGCATTCAGCGTACTATAAGCCATTAATAACTTTTTAAAGTTTTCCATGATATTTCAATACTCAAGAGAAGCTGCTCATCTGAACGGGTGAGCAGTTTTTCTATGAATATTTTCAATACTGTGGTAGAATAAACTTTGAATAAGACCACGGAGGACAATAGATGAAGAAGTTCGACATAAACAAGATAATGATGATTCTTGTTTTATTTTTGGCGATAATTGAGATTACAATCGGCAAGTATATTTTTGCAGGTATTTTCCTGATTCTCGCATTTTCGATTTACCGTAACGGAGGTGCAGGAAAGTATCAGGATAAGACAATGTATGAGAAGGAGACTGATGCTGAGAACCTTACAATTGAGAGTCTTTACGATGCACTTAAGGATATGAACACACCTATCGGCAAGTGCTGGATTGGTAAGCATGATAAGTACGAGGGAGATGTTATTGTCTGGGGCCCTAACGGATTCAAGGACTGCATTACTCTCGGAATCAATAAAGGTAAGACTTACATGAGAGTAGTAACTAACATGGATCACTTCACATATGATGATGATCAGAAGTGGAGATTCGATGAGATTATCGATACTGAGGATTTTGATGTTACGCCTAAGTCATTCTCATTCTTTACAGGCTACAAGCTTATGACAACAATGCTTCTTGAGGACATCAGAGTAGTTGTTGACGATCTGAATAACGGAATCGACAGAGTGCCGGAGGAGCTCGACATGTTCAACCTCTACCACTACAACTCTTTTGACGGTAACATGTTCGACAAGGATGGCAATCTCATTCTTTCAGCAGACATGAACCAGGGGGACAGTCTCGTGAAGCTTTCAGATGTTGATGGCAACGAGATGATCAGAATTGAGAAGACCGGAACAAGAGGCGAGTACAGAATCATAGTTGACGAAGAAGAGTACGGCATGATCCGCAAGGAGAGAAGTAAGAACGACAGATATGTTCTTGAGACTGAGGGCGGTACTTTTGAAGCTAACAATTTCCCTGCTGTTAATATCGCCAAGATTTCGTCAAACTACGCAATCACATGCGGAAGCGAGGTGAAGGCTTACACAGCAGTTTCAGCAAAGACTATTTTTGACGGTATAGGCGCGACAAGCAATGCCGTTATATGCAGCATGGATGATGATTATGTTGTTCTGTATACAGCATTCCAGCTGCTTCTGATTAACCTATACAGCTGGCTAAGATAATTACAGGAGTGCGTTATGAAGAGATTACTGCTGCCGCTTGACGAAAGCATGAAGAGCCTCGAGAGCCTGAATTATGCAAGAGAACATTACTCACCTGAAGAGTATGAGCTTGTACTGATTATGGTCGATGAGTCAATCGATTATACAGCTTCAAGGGATAAGGCTGAGAGAATCTTTGCGGAGCTTGAGAGAAAGCTCGATATGGTCAAGGAATCAATAACGGAATTCACAGTTCACACAAGAGCAGAGGTAGGAAAGGCCGGCCCTAGAATTGTCAAGTGCGCAAGAGAATGCGGTGCTGAGGCGATTGCTATGACAAGATTCTCAAGCTACGAGAATCGCTATTCTGTTGGCAAGACGACAGAATATGTCCTTGTCAATGCACCATGCAATGTAATTATCGTGTGCGAGGAGAAGCCTAGAGGTGAGTTTACAGGTCTTATCTATCGTAAGGCTGAGGCAACAGTTAATCTTAGAGGTAAGCTAAGCGTCAAGCAGAGTGAATGCCTGATTCCTAGCGTTTCTTCTGACTGTATTTACCACATTGAAGTTATAAGAGGAAGAATCAGATTTATTCATAAGTCCTACAATCCTGAGACTGGTAACTGGGATCAGGATCCGAGACTTGGACAGCCATCTTCATATGACATTGTAGCAGGACAGAGAGTGAGCATTCCTGTCAAGGCCTGCAGTGTTGAGGGCAAGGCTGACAGAATAAGAATCAGCAACAGGAACATGAAGACAGAGGCTGTCTTCAAGTACAGGATTGTTGCAGATAAATAGATAATATGTTATTCTTATTTCAAAGTTTTAAACAGGAGGTATTTACTCATGAGCAGAATTAAGACTATTTCAACAAGAAACATGGCTAAGTCAGTTGTAAGTGGCGGATGCGGCGAGTGCCAGACTTCATGCCAATCAGCAAGCAAGACTTCTTGCGCCGTAGCTAACCAGCACTGCGAGCAGAGCAAGGAAAGATAGCTAGTTTAAGGGCGCTGCTTTGGGCAGCGCTTTTTTTATTAGGAAATGTCTATATTATTTCCCCAAATAACATTAATTTTAGATAGAAAGAGATAGATTATAAATGATACATCAGTATAAGTTAAACGGATATAACATTGTTATCGATGCCAACAGCGGAGCTGTTCACACAGTTGATGAGGTGGCATACGATATCATCGGTATGTATGAGGATAAGAGCAGAGATGAAATCGTATCAGAGATCACATCTAAGTATGCGGCAGACGGACTCTCAGAGACAGATGTTGATGAGGTTCTAGAGGACATCGAGGCTCTTAAGAAGGAAGGAACTCTTTTCTCAGTAGATCCTTTTGAAGAGATTGCAGGGGACCTTAAGCAGAAGCAGTCTGTTCTTAAGGCAATCTGTCTTCACGTTGCTCACGGTTGCAATATGGATTGTGAATACTGCTTCGCGGGTAAGGGTGAGTATAACGACAAGGCTGGCCTTATGTCTCTTGAGGTAGGTAAGAGAGCACTCGATTTCCTTGTTGAGAATTCTGGTACAAGAAAGCACCTCGAGGTAGACTTCTTCGGTGGTGAGCCTCTCCTTAACTGGGATGTGTGCAAGGAACTTGTTGCTTACGGAAGAGAGCTTGAGAAGACACATAACAAGATCTTCAACTTCACTCTTACTACTAACGGTGTTCTTATTGATGATGATGTTATCGAGTTCTCTAACAGAGAGATGGGTAATGTTGTACTCTCTATGGACGGAAGAAGAGAGACTCATGACAGAATGAGAAAGAACAAGACTGGTAACGGCACATATGATGCAATCATGGACAACTTCAAGAGACTCGTCGCAGACAGAGGCACTAAGGAGTACTACATGAGAGGCACATACACAGCATACAATAAGGATTTTGCATCAGACATTATTCATATGGCTGATCTTGGCTTCAAGGAGACAAGTATGGAGCCGGTTGTGTGCTTCAAGGGTGAGCCATACGGACTCAAGAAGGAAGATATCCCATTCCTTGAGGAGCAGTATGAGAAGCTTGCACTTGAGATGCTCGAGAGAAGAAAGAAGGGCGAGGGCTTTAATTTCTATCACTACAATGTAGATCTTACAGGTGGTCCTTGCATCTATAAGAGAGTTGCAGGCTGCGGTGTAGGAACTGAGTATCTTGCTGTAACTCCTACTGGAGATCTTTATCCATGCCACCAGTTCGTTGGCGATGATAATATGCTCGTAGGAAATATTTACGATGGAATCACACATGATGAGGTTCTTGATATTTTCAGAGCAGGAAATAATATGTATACTCGTGATAACTGTAAGGACTGCTGGGCGAAGCTTTACTGCGCAGGCGGCTGTGCAGCTAACAATCTTCACTCAAACGGAGATATCAACAAGGTATATGATTTCGGATGCAGTCTTCACAGGAAGAGAATTGAGTGCGCTGTAATGCTCAAGGCTGCAGAAGACGAGATGAAACAGGAGTAGATTTATGAAGGTTATTCTTGCATCAAGGAATGCGGGCAAGCTTAGAGAGATGAATGAGATTCTGTCAAAGTACGGAATGGATGTTGTATCACGTGATGACGCGGGCATCGACACTTTCGAAGTTGAAGAGACAGGATCTACATTCGAGGAGAACTCATATCTTAAGGCTAAGGCGATAATGGATGTTACAGGCTGTCCTACAATTGCGGATGACAGCGGTCTGGTTGTGGATGCACTGGACGGTGCGCCGGGAGTTTACTCAGCAAGATTCGCTGGCGAGGAATGTGACGACGACCGTAACAACGCCCTTTTGCTCGAGAAGATGAAGGATATTCCGTGGGAGAAGAGAACTGCGAGATTCGTATCTGTTATAACAATGCTGTTTCCTGATGGCAGGAAGCTTGTTGCAAGGGGTACTGTTGAGGGTCACATAGCAGACGGAATCTACGGAACAGGTGGCTTTGGTTACGATACTCTTTTTATCCCTGAGGGATATAACGATACCTTCGGAATCATCAGCTCCGATATCAAGAATTCAATCAGTCACAGAGCGAACGCACTGTCGAAACTGGAGAAACTATTAGATGAATAAAGATAAATTGAAATTGACCAGAGAACGAATGGTCAAGATGCTGTTTCATGTCTGGAGACAATTTGACGATCAGTACTATGCCGGCGTAGCTGCTCAGGTAGCATATTTCTTCCTGATGTCCAGTGTGCCGACTCTTGTTGTGCTATCTCAGCTTATGGGTATCTTTGATGTTTCGCTGGACTTTATAAGAGCTTGGGTTACAAGACATATGGATGACAGTGTAGTCAGCATTGTGAATGGTCTTTTTGATGCGTCAAATGTTGGTGCAACTAACGTGCTCATGATTGCCCTGGCACTTTGGGCGGCATCAAGTCTTGAGTTTTCACTTGCAAGACTTACAAGCTATACGATAAGTGATGGAAGATATCGGTTTAATTTCTTCAGAGAGAGATTTCTTGCAATTCCTACAGCTTTTTTTGCGATTGTAGCGATTGCGTTCTCACTTGTTATTTTCGTTTATGGTGAGACCTTCCTTTATAAGGTTGCGGGCAACAAACGGTTCGTCGGGTACCTTCTCGATCTGAAAGGCCTTATGCTGTTCGGATTGTTCTTTGTCATGATTTTAGTTAACTATTACATTCTGCCTAGAATTAAAGTACCGATTCGTGCGGTAATTCCGGGGGCGGTAATGGCGACTTTTGGCATTACGATCGCAACAGTGATTTATTCGATGTACATTGGAAGAACATCGAACTACGACTTGCTTTACGGATCTTTTGCCAGCATTATCGCGATGATGCTGTGGTTTTACATTATTTCGTGGATTATCTGCATAGGAATGATGTTTAACAAGGCATGGGATGATGTTATGGAGCGCGACAGGCTTACTCCTGCGAAGATCAGGGAGTACCTGCTTCAGCAGTCTAACGAAAATTCACACATTCTTCTCAATAAGTATATAGACAGTGAGGGAAGAGCACGAGATAATTATGAGACGGTTGCAGTTAGAGCAAGCTGCAGATTTATTAAAGACTACAAGAAAGAGCTTGAAGAAAGGAAGCGTAAGGACGCAAGAAAACTGTTATGATTGATAAGAGCAAGAGAATTCTGATGATCATGAATCCTAAGTCAGGAACGATGCAGGCTTCGAAGATGCTTTCGGATATCATCCAGACATATTCTGATGATGGTTATTTTACGACTGTGCTTATGACACAGGCTAGAAATGACGCGAGACGATTCGCTCATGATTATTCAGATGAATTTGAGACGATTGTTGTATCCGGAGGTGACGGAACTCTTAACGAGGTAATTGACGGTCTCATCAGAAGTGGAAACGATTGCAACATAGGATATATTCCGTCTGGAAGCACGAATGACTTTGCGGCGAGCGTGGGACTGCCTAAGGGAGTACTTGAATCTGCAGAGCAGGTTGTACACGGTGAGCCTAGAACTCTCGATATCGGAAGCTTTAACGGCAGGTATTTTACATATATCGCGTCATTTGGTGCTTTTACAAGTACATCGTACAAGGTTCCGCAGAATCTTAAGAATGTACTTGGACACACTGCATATATTCTGCAGGGCATCAGAGATGTTGTTGGAATCAGACCGATCCATGCAAGAATTGTTGCAGATGAGGGAACTCCTAATGAGAAGATCTGCGAGGGAGATTATCTCTTCGGTGCAATCTGTAATTCAACATCAGTTGCTGGTATTCTGAAGCTTGATCATTTCGATGTCGATATGAATGATGGCCTGATGGAGGTTCTTATGGTCAAGTCACCGGACAGCGTTGTTGCTCTTAATGAGACAATTAGAAGCATGATTGACGGTAAGCTTGAATCGAAGGATATTGAATTCTTCAGTGCGAAGAATATAAGAGTTGAAATTGATGAGAGTGTTCCGTGGACTCTCGATGGAGAGTATGAGCCGGGCGCTGGCACAATTGACATTAATACTATCAGAAGTGCATTTAAGCTAATCGTATAGTGAGCCTGAAGGAGGCAGAAGAGATGATTATTAAGTATATCGGACACGCGTGTTTCAGAGTTGAGTCAGATGGGTACAGCATAGTTATGGATCCATATGAAGCAGGTTCAATCCCAGGGCTTGCGCCACTTGATGAGACAGCAAACATGGTTATTGCAAGCCATGACCATTTTGATCATGCTGCTCTTGGTGAAGTAAGAATCGAAGAGAATGACAGGTGTCCTTATACAATAAGCTCAATTGAGACATATCATGATGAATGTCACGGAGCTAAGAGAGGCGGCAACAGAATTACTATTCTTGATGATGGCAAGCACAGAGTTGCTCACTTTGGAGATATCGGCTGTGATGCTTCTAAGGAGCTTTCATCTGATGAGCTTTCAATGATTACAGAGCTTGATGCTGCGATCATTCCCGTTGGTGGCATGTACACAATTGATGCTGCTGGAGCACTTTCGCTTATGAAGGCAATCAGACCTAAGCACGTAATTCCTATGCATTTCAGAGATCCTGAAGGCAGATATGGTCTTGATGATCTTGCTACATTCGAGAGCTTTGCATCGCTTCTCGATGATTATGTTATGACTGAGTCATCAGTTTATGATACTGATAGCGAGCATGTATCGGTTGTTAACGTACTTGTACCAGGAAACATCAGATAACCAGATGGTTATACTAAACATAACTCTTTGGTAAGTTTTAACAAAAATTTTACATAAAACATCATATTCTTTGTTGACGATACACATGAGTGGGTGTAATATTATGTCATCACAACAAAGAAAGGAATCTGATTCGATGTTTTACCCAATGGCAATCATTATTATGAGCGTGATTCTAAGCGTTATCATTATTCTAAGCATGGTCCTTAGAAGTGGTAGCGTTAAAGGTTATGCCCTGTAAGCCAATGGTTGCCGATAAGTCGATTCGATATGAATGCATGAATCATAAGACATCAGTCAACAATCATAAATGGATTATTAGCCGTATGACTTTTAACGCGAAGTCATACGGCTTTTATGTTTATACAAGTTATTACTAAGAAGATCACAGAATCGAAATTAAAAGGAGAAAGAGAAATGGAGAACCACATTAAGATTTTTGACACAACCTTAAGAGACGGCGAACAGTCACCTGGATGCAGCATGAATCTCAGAGAGAAGATTGAAGTAGCTAAGTGCCTGGAACGACTTAGGGTTGACATAATCGAAGCGGGTTTTGCTATTTCATCGCCTGGAGATTTTGAGTCTGTAAAGACTGTAGCTGAAATCGTTAAGGATTGTTCGGTAGCATCACTTGCAAGATCTGTTGAGAAGGACATTGATGCAGCATGGGATGCCGTCAGACATGGCGTTGATCCAAGAATTCACGTCTTCCTTGCAACATCACCTCTGCATATGCAGTATAAGCTCAAGATGACACCGGAGCAGGTAATTGAGAACACTGCAGCTGCTGTAAAGTACGCTCACAAGTACTGTAGCAATATCGAGTTCTCGTGCGAGGATGCTACAAGAAGTGATTACGATTTCATGGTTAAGGTTGTAAATGCAGCAGTAGCAAATGGTGCAACTACAATCAACCTTCCGGACACAGTAGGATATACAACACCTGATGAGATGAGAGAGCTTATCTCTTACGTAAAGGGCCATATAGAGAAGCCAGAAGATGTTATTTTCTCAGTTCACTGCCATAACGACCTTGGAATGGCAACTGCAAACTCAATCGGAGGCGTTCTTGGAGGAGCAGGGCAGGTTGAGTGCACAATCAACGGAATCGGTGAGAGATCAGGAAACACTTCACTTGAAGAAGTTGTAATGGCGATGAGAACAAGAAAGGATGCTATCGGAGCTGAGACAAGACTTGATACAACTCAGATCGCAAGAGCATCGAAGACAGTTTATAACATCATCGGACAGACGGCACCTCTGAACAAGCCGATTGTTGGAAAGAATGCTTTTGCCCACGAGGCCGGAATTCACCAGCATGGAGTACTTGCTAACAAGGCAACATACGAGATTCTGACACCTGAATCAGTCGGAATTCAGACTAACAGCCTGGTTCTCGGTAAGCATTCAGGAAAGCACGCATTTGAGACAAGACTTAAGGAACTCGGTTTTGAGCTTGGCAAGGAAGAGCTTGTTAAGTGCTTCGAGGAGTTCAAGGTCGTATGCGATAAGAAGAAGACAGTAAATGATGAGGATCTTGAGGCTATCGTAAGTCACAGCTCAATTTCAGATATTACTGTTGGCGGATATGAGCTTAAGTGGTTCTCAGTTAATACAAGCAACTTCACAACTGCAACCTGCACAGTTTGCCTTGAGAAGGATGGCGAGGAATTCCAGGAGGTCTGCCTCGGAGATGGACCTCTTGATGCAGCATTCGGAGCAATTAACAAGATTGTAAGCCCATCAGAGCATATCTTCTCTGACTTCAGAATCTACTCGATTTCAGAGGGCAAGGACACACTTGGAGATGCAACAATCAAGCTGAACGTGGATGGAAAGTCATACAACGGACATGGACTTTCAACAGACGTTATTCAGGCAAGTATCGAAGCATATATCAGCGCTGTAAACAAGCTGGTTAAGTAATCCGGAGGTAAGAGCTATGGGAATGACAATGACGCAGAAGATTATCGCTGATCACGTCGGTGCAGATAGCGTGAAGGCCGGTGAACTGGTAGAGGCGAGACTGGATCTCTGCATGAGTAACGATATTACATCACCTGTATCTGCAGATATTTTCGAGCAGGCAGGCTTCGAAAAGGTGTTCGACAAGGATAGGGTTGCTATCATTCTTGATCACTATACACCTTGCAAGGATATAGAGTCAGCAAGGCTTTCTAAGAGAGCAAGAGAGTTTGCGGCAAAGCAGGAACTGACACATTTCTATGACACAGGAAACGTCGGTATCGAGCATGCACTAGTTCCTGAGAAGGGACTTGCAGCACCGGGTGAGATTATCATCGGAGCGGATTCTCACACATGCACATATGGAGCCCTCGGCGCTTTTTCAACAGGAGTAGGATCGACAGATCTTGCGGCAAGCTGGGCATCTGGTCAGACATGGTTCAAGGTTCCGGCGGCAATCAAGGTTGTGCTTACAGGAAAGCCATCAAGGTGGATTACAGGTAAGGATGTCATACTCCATCTGATAGGCGAGATCGGAGTTGATGGAGCACTGTATAAGTCGATTGAGTTCGCAGGACCTGGAGTATCAGAGCTCGACATGGACGACAGATTCACAATTTCCAACATGGCGATTGAAGCCGGCGGCAAGAACGGAATCTTCCCGGTAGATGAGAAGACTCTTGAGTACATCAAGGGTAGAGTGGACAGACCCTACAAGGTTTACGAGGCTGACCCTGATGCCGAGTACGAGAGAGTAGTTGAGATAGATTTAAGCAAGCTTAAGAATACAGTGTCGATGCCAAGCCTTCCATCTAACACAAGAACTGTGGATGAGGTTAAGGGCACACACATCGATCAGGTTGTTATCGGTTCTTGTACTAACGGCAGGATGAAGGATATGCGAATCGCTGCAGAAATACTGAATGGTAGAAAGGTAGCACCTGGAATCAGAGTTAATATCGTTCCGGCAACTCAGGATATTTACCTTCAGTGCATTGATGAGGGCATCATGGAGATTTTCGTAAAGGCCGGCTGCGCAGTAAACACTCCAAGCTGTGGTCCATGCATGGGTGGCCACATGGGAGTAATGTGCGAGGGTGAGAGAACAATCTCAACAACTAACAGAAACTTCGTCGGAAGAATGGGACATGTGGACAGTGAGATCATTCTTGCAAGCCCTGCAGTTGCTGCAGCATCAGCTGTTGCAGGACATGTTGCCGGACCTTGTGACGTGATGTAGAGGAGGACGTTATGGTTAAAGGTAAAGTATTTAAATTCGGAGATGACGTCAATACGGACGTAATCATTCCTGCAAGATATCTTAACGATCCTTCGCTTGAGAATATGGCAAAACATTGCATGGAGGACATAGATCCCGAATTTCCGAAGGTCGATCACACAGGAGACATCATGGTTGGTGGATGGAACTTCGGCTGCGGATCATCAAGAGAGCACGCACCGGTATCGATTAAGGCATGCGGGGTGTCATGCGTAATAGCAGCATCTTTTGCCCGCATCTTCTACAGAAATGCAATCAACATCGGCTTCCCGATACTAGAGTGTCCGGAGGCTGCAGCGGCAATAAATGCCGGAGATGTAGTGAGTGTAGATTTCGAGACTGGAGTCATTAAGGACGAGACAACTGGTGAGGAGTTTAAGGCTGCGGCCTTCCCGCCGTTTATTCAGAACATTATCAAGGCTGGAGGTCTTATAAACTATAGAAAAGGAGAGTAGCTTGATATGGGTTACAAGATTGCGCTGGTTAAAGGCGATGGAATCGGTCCTGAGATAGTCGAAAGCGCTGTAAGGGTTCTTGATAGAATCGGAGAGGTGTACGGACACGATTTCGAATATAAGGAGTACCTGGCAGGCGGAGCAGCAATTGATGCAAACGGAGTTCCGCTTCCGGATGAGACAAGGGACGGATGTCTCGCAAGTGACAGCGTACTTTTCGGTGCTGTAGGTGGTCCTAAATGGGATCACCTCGGCGGCGATGAGAGACCGGAGAAGGCTCTTCTGAAGCTCAGATCTGCTCTCGGACTTTTCACAAACCTAAGACCGGCGAGAATATACGAGGCGCTTAAGGGTGACAGCCCACTTAGGCCTGATATCGTAGATCATGGATTCGATATCATGATTGTAAGAGAGCTTACCGGTGGGATATATTTCGGCGATAGAGGAAGAAGAGATGGTGATGGTGGATGCGAGGCTTATGACACGGAGGCCTACAGCGTGATGGAGATTGAGAGAATTGCTCACGTCGCATTTCAGACTGCGATGAAGAGAAATAAGAAGCTCACAAGCGTTGATAAGGCAAACGTGCTTGAGACCTCAAGACTCTGGAGAGAGACAGTCCACAGAATCGGAGAGCAGTACCCGGAGGTTGAGCTTAAGGATATGCTTGTCGACAATGCGGCAATGCAGCTTGTAAGAAACCCTTCACAGTTCGACGTTATTGTTACAAGTAACATGTTCGGCGATATTCTCTCGGATGAGGCGTCACAGATTACTGGATCAATCGGTCTTCTTGCTTCCTCATCACTTGGCAGTGGTACAAGAGGCCTGTACGAGCCAATTCACGGTTCGGCTCCTGACATTGCAGGAACAGGCAAGGCTAATCCGATTGCGACAATTCTTTCGGCAGCAATGATGCTACGATATTCATTTGATCTTAGCCGCGAGGCAGATGCGATTGAAGCTGCTGTCGAGAAGATTCTAAACGAGGGCTACAGGACAGCCGATATTGCGGGCGCTGGCGAAGAAGCCCTGACAAATGAGCAGATTACCGATGTGATTATTAAGCACATCGTCTGAAATACAGATACGTTATTGACAGTTGATATTTAGTAGGGGAACAGAAATGAAATTAAAAGGTTCAGATATCATGATGGAATGCCTGCTTGAGCAGGGGGTTGATACGGTATTCGGTTATCCGGGTGGTACTGTTATCAATCTGTACGATTCCCTGTACAAGTATTCGGACAAGATAAACCACGTTCTTACGGCACACGAGCAGGGTGCATCACACGCGGCTGACGGATACGCAAGAAGTACAGGTAAGGTTGGAGTTTGCATCGCAACATCGGGTCCTGGTGCAACCAATCTGACAACAGGTATTGCAACTGCATTTATGGATTCTTCACCGGTAGTATTCTTCTCATGTAATGTAGGTGAGAACTTCATCGGCAAGGACTCCTTCCAGGAGTGTGATACGGTCGGCGTGACAATGCCTATTACCAAGTGCAACTATCTTGTAACAGATATTGATGATTTAGCGAGCATTATAAGAGCGGCCTTCGCGATGGCAAGATCAGGAAGACCTGGTCCTGTAGTGATCGATATTCTTACAGATGTAACCAAGGCTGAAGCAGAGTATGAGTATATTCCTCTTGAAGAGCATTACAAATACGGCAAGCTTGCAACTCTTATGAAGAGACCTACTCATAACCTCAAGCCTCACGAGCCTGAAGGAGATATCGATAAGCTCGTGGATATGATTAATGAGTCAAGCAAGCCGATGATTATCTGCGGTGGCGGAGTTGTAAGAGCAAGAGCTCATGAAGAGATGAGAACCTTTGCCAACCTTATCGACTCACCTGTTGCTATCACGGTAATGGGTGGCGGAGGATTTAACGGACTTGATCCTCTGACTACCGGAATGATTGGAATGCATGGTTCACAGGCTTCCAATATGGGAATTGATTCATGCGACCTTCTGATTGCAGTAGGCTGCAGATTCGCTGAGAGAGTTACTCTCGATGTAGATCAGTTCGCAAGAAATGCCAAAATCGTTCAGATAGACATCGACCGTTCTGAGATTGATAAGAACGTTAAGACAGATCACCACATTATCGGGGACTGCAAGAGAGTACTTGAGATCCTTAACAAGAAGCTTGAGCAGCAGGATCACAGCAAGTGGAAGGAATATGTATTCTCATTCCCAACTGAGACCAAGTACGAGGAGGATGGCGAGACTCTCACTCCTAAGCAGGTTTCAGATGTTGCATCAGAGGTTCTTCCTGAGGACACAATCGTTGCAACCGATGTAGGACAGCATCAGATGTGGGCAATTCAGCACTTCCACTACTCATACCCAGGACAGCTTCTCACCTCGGGAGGCTTCGGAGCAATGGGATTCGGACTTGGAGCAGCGATTGGAGCACAAATCGGAAACCCTGACAAGGTAGTTTTGCACGTGACGGGAGACGGAAGCTTCAGAATGAACTGTAACGAGCTCTGCACCGAGGAGTACTACAACCTTCCAATCATAACTCTGCTATACAACAACGGAGCTCTTGGAATGGTAAGACAGTGGCAGTCGCTGATGTACGACAAGAGATACTCGCAGACAACACTCGACAGAGGCCCTGACTTTGTAAAACTTGCAGAGGCATACGGAGTAAGTGGAATCAGAGTTCACACCAAGGAAGAGCTTAAGCTTGCACTTGAAGCTGCACTTAAGGACGTTAAAGAAAACCGCAAGGGCTGCGTAATCGACTGCGCAATTCATGCTAATGAGCTTGTAAGACCTATGGTTCCTGGCGGCAAGTCAATTACAAGCTTCATCGTAGACTAGGGAGGGCAATTATGGATAACAGCATTAAGAGAATTCATACACTGGCCGTTTTAGTTGACAATGAGGCTGGAGTACTGTCACAGGTTTCTAGAATGTTTACAAGAAAGGGTTACAACATCGAGTCGCTGGCTGTAGGTGTTACGCACGACCCTACTATTTCAAGAATAACAATCGAGGTTCACACCGATTACGAGAGAGCATGCCTCCTCTGCAATCAGCTGAGAAAGCTGCTTCCGGTTCATTCGGTTAAGCTTCTTAATAACGATAATTCGATAAAGAGAGAGCTTCTTCTTATCAAGGTTGCAACACCTGATATTGCAACAAGAAATGAAGCTGTACAGATAGCCAACATTTTCAGAGCAAACATAATTGATGTATCAAAGGAGTCAATTACGATTGCCGTTGTTGGCGATAACGATAAGAATGCTGCGATAGAGTCACTTCTCGACAATTGCACTATTCTTGAGCTTGTTAGAACTGGTATCGTAGCACTCGAAAGAGGTATGAATACCATTGATGAAGATACTAAGGAAAAAGGAGAATTTGATTATGGCAAGAATGTATTATGAAAAGGATTGTGATCTTAACGCACTTAACGGAAAGACTATCGCTGTTGTAGGATATGGCTCACAGGGTCACGCACACGCACTTAACCTTAGAGATTCAGGATGCAATGTTATTCTTGGACTTCGTCCTGGAAAAAGCTGGAACAAGGCTACAGAGGATGGCTTTGATGTTTACACAGTAGCTGAGGCTGCATCAAAGGCAGACATCGTAATGATGCTTGTTAACGACGAGAGAGCAGCAGACCTCTACAACGAGCAGGTTGCTCCTAACATCAAGTCAGGCGCAGCAGTTGCTTTTGCACACGGCTTCAACATCCGTTACCAGCAGATTCAGCCAGCAGCAGACCTTGATGTATTCATGGCTGCTCCTAAGGGACCTGGACACACTGTAAGATCAACATACGTTGCAGGAAAAGGCGTTCCTTGCCTCGTAGCTTGCGAGCAGGATGCATCAGGCAAGTGTATGGATATCGCACTTGCATATATCGCAGGAATCGGCGGAGCTCGCGCAGGAATCATGGAGACTACAATGTACGAGGAGACTGAAACAGACCTCTTCGGTGAGCAGACAGTTCTCTGTGGCGGAGTTATTGACCTTATGCAGTGTGGCTTCGAGGTTCTTGTTGAGGCAGGCTATCAGCCAGAGAATGCATACTTTGAATGTATCCACGAGATGAAGCTCATCATCGACCTTATTAACAGAGGTGGAGTTGCAGCAATGAACTATTCAATCTCAGATACAGCAGAGTTCGGTGAGTATGTATCAGGACCAAGAGTACTTCCTCACGATGAGATCAAGGCTAACATGAGAAAGGTACTTTCAGACATTCAGGATGGAACTTTTGCAGGAAAGTGGATCGCTGAGAATAAGAATGGCAGAACATTCTTCAACTCAAAGAGACACAATCTGTCTAAGCACCCAATGGAGGTAGTTGGTCAGGAGCTTCGTGACAACATGCTCTGGAAGGATGGAGAGAGCGGAGACAAGGGTCTCGACAAGGCTTCTAACTAGTCGGACGCGGGCAAAAAGTCTGTCGGTCGGACGAAACATCCCGGAGTAACGAATTAAGGAGAGAATAAATGCGTTCAGACGTAATTAAGAAGGGCGTGGAGAGGACTCCGAATAGGAGTCTCCTCTACGCACTAGGATATACAGACGAGGAGCTTTCAAGACCGCTTATCGGAGTTGTAAGCTCATATAATGAAATAGTTCCGGGTCACATGAATCTGGACAAAATCACAGAGGCTGTAAAGGCCGGAATCCGCGCAGCAGGTGGTACTCCTGTAATGTTTCCAGCAATCGCAGTATGCGATGGAATTGCAATGGGACATGAGGGAATGAAGTATTCACTTGTAACAAGAGATCTCATCGCAGACTCAACAGAATCAATGGTCAAGGCTCATCAGTTCGATGGACTTGTAATGATTCCAAATTGCGACAAGAATGTTCCAGGACTTCTGATGGCTGCAGCGAGACTTAACATTCCGACAATCTTCTGCTCGGGCGGACCGATGCTTGCCGGAAGACTTAGCGACGGAAGAAGAACATGTCTAAGCCATATGTTTGAGGCTGTAGGTGCATATCATGCAGGAACTCTCGATGAGGAAGGTGTTGATGACTACACCAAGAATGCATGTCCAACATGCGGAAGCTGCTCTGGAATGTATACAGCAAACTCAATGAACTGCTTAACTGAGGCAATCGGAATGTCGCTTCGCGGCAACGGAACAATTCCTGCAGTATACTCTGCAAGACTTAGACTTGCCAAAGAAACAGGCATGAAGATTATGGAGCTGGTTGAGAAGGATATTAAACCAAGAGATATTCTTACAGAGAAGGCGTTTGACAATGCTGAGACTGTCGACATGGCGCTTGGCTGCAGCACAAACACAATGCTTCACCTCCCTGCAATCGCACATGAGGCGGGCATCGAAATTGATCTTGATAAGTCAAATGCAATCAGTGCAAGAACTCCAAATCTCTGTCACCTCGCACCTGCAGGCGATACATTTATGGAGGATCTCGACGCAGCCGGCGGAGTTTATGCAGTAATGAAGGAACTTACTAAGAAGGGACTTCTTCACACAGATCTTCTTACAGCAACAGGAAAGACAGTTTCTGAGAACCTTGAGGACGTCGTTAACAGAAATCCGGAGGTTGTAAGAACTATCGATAATCCATATTCAGAAAGCGGCGGAATCGCTGTGCTTAAGGGTAACCTCGCACCTGATGGCTGCGTTGTAAAGCAGGCGGCCGTATCACCTAAAATGATGGTTCACAGAGGACCTGCAAGAGTATTTAACTCAGAGGATGAGGCTATTGAAGCAATCTATGCTAAAAAAATCAATCCTGGCGATGTTGTTGTAATCCGCTACGAAGGACCTAAGGGCGGACCGGGAATGAGAGAGATGCTGAACCCTACATCAGCAATCTGCGGCATGGGACTCGGAGAGACTGTAGCACTTATCACAGATGGCAGGTTCTCTGGTGCAACTAGAGGTGCGTCAATCGGACATGTCAGCCCTGAGGCGGCATCTGGCGGAAATATTGCTCTTGTAAACGAGGGTGATATAATCAGCATTGACATTAAGAAATGCACAATCGAGCTTGAAGTATCAGACGAAGAGCTTGAGAAAAGAAGAGCATCATGGGTATGCCCTGAGCCAAGGATCAAGACAGGCTATCTTGCAAGATATGCAAAGCTTGTATCATCAGCAGACAGGGGAGCAATACTCGAGTAACTGATGCGGTAAGCTATTGGAGGGAATATGCTTAAAGACGAAATCAAAAAGCTTCTGTTTTTTAAGCCATCCGAGGACAGTATAATAAACGAACTTGTTAGAGCCGAAGAACGTGCAGGAGATGAATTATCATCACCAGATGCCGTTCTTTCGGTGATTAATAAGCTCGCTTCATATTCACTGAACCTTGGAATTGACGGAAATCTCTGGCAGAACTATATAACAGGCTGGCTTCTAACAGATGAGAACGCCTACACACTTTCAAGAGAGAGGCAGGAATCGGCAGAGGACTCATTCTCGAGACTTATGATGAATGACGTTCCGGTGCTCAGACGAATTCTCGAATACGACTTCGAACCCTTCCGTGACACGGAATATGACGGGGTGATCGATGAAATCCTGTATTTTGACAGCGAAAGCTGCATCGGACGAAACCTCGGAACAGCAGGACTTGAGATTACAAGAGTTCTCGAAGGCCTTCTTAACGCCGAGACTGATGACGCGTTCAAAAAGGTTCTCGATGAGCAGTATAAGTCCCGTGGAACCGGTGATTTTGCATTCTACAATGCGTTTCGAATCGAGAATGAGAATAAGGATGCGAGACTGCTTAAGCCAATTCGTGCAACGGACGATGTGACTTTTGCCGATATGATCGGATACGAGATTCAGAAGGGTGCTCTTATCAGAAACACTGTAGCGTTTCTCGAGGGCAGACCGGCCAACAACGTTCTTCTTTATGGAGACAGTGGCTCGGGCAAGTCGACGAGTGTAAAAGCGCTTCTTAACGAGTATGCTCCTTCAGGTCTTAGAATTATCGAGATTCATAAGCATCAGTTTAAGTACATAAGTGAAGTTCTTGGCATGATCAAGAATAGAAATTATCAATTCATAATTTTTATAGATGACCTCTCGTTTGAGGAGTTTGAGATTGAATATAAGTATCTAAAGGCCGTTATCGAAGGAGATATGGAGGCGAGATCTGACAATGTTCTGATCTATGCAACCTCGAACAGAAGACATCTTATTAAAGAAACCTGGGCGGATAAGGATGAT
This sequence comes from uncultured Clostridia bacterium, assembly GCA_934255135.1. Taxonomy (GTDB): domain Bacteria; phylum Bacillota; class Clostridia; order Peptostreptococcales; family Anaerovoracaceae; genus Crickella. The sequence goes on from CAKQMV010000009.1 coordinate 30,164, forward strand.
ATGACTCACAATGGAGATATTCACCGCTCAGATACAGTCGAAGAAAAGACTTCTCTGTCAAGCAGATTCGGAGTATCGATTTACTTCCCTTCACCTGACAGAATGGAGTATCACACTATAGTAAAGAATCTTGCGAGCGAAGCGGGAATAAAGATTGACGAGGACGAGCTTTTTGTCAAGGCTGACGCTTGGGAGATAAGGCACGGTGGAGTGTCATGCAGAACGGCAAGACAGTTTGTTGATTATCTTGCATCTGCAGAATAAAGCACGGAGGTACACAAATGAAACCACAATTATCAGAAAGAGTAACAAGAAGAGACTTCCCTGGAGAGTTTCTAGAGGTAATCCTTGCTGCAGCATCGAATCCTTCAACAATCTCATTCGCAGGAGGCCTTCCTAATCCAAAGACACTTCCTGTAGCTGAGGTTGAAGCTGCTACAAAGAAGGTATTTGACAAGTATGGCTATGTAGCTCTGCAGTACAGCCAGGCACAGGGCTTCTACCCGCTAAGAGAGAAGATTGCCGCAAGATACAAGAAGACAAGCGGACTTGATTATACAGCTGATGATATCGTTGTAACTGCAGGCTCACAGCAGGCACTTGACCTTCTCGCTGCAGCGCTTGTTGATCCGGGCGATGAGATTGTCGTTGAGAATCCAAGCTACCTAGCGGCACTTCAGGTATTCCATCACTATGATCCTAAGATTCTGACAGTGGATCTTAACGATGATGGAGCTGACGTGGAGCAGCTTAAGGAAATCGTAGCTAACCACAACCCTAAGTTTATGTATGTGATTCCGAACTTCCAGAATCCTACAGGACTTACATACTCAGAGGAGAAGAGAGCAGCAGTTTCAGAGGTTCTCAGGGGTACGGATACTATCGTAATCGAGGACAATCCTTACGGAGAACTGAGATTCAGCGGCAAATCCGGAAACTCTTTTGCTCACTACCTTGGTGATCAGTGCTGTGCACTAGGAACATTCTCTAAGATTGTTACACCGGGAATGAGAATCGGCTGGGTTGTATGCCCTAACAAGGAGCTTAGAGACAAGCTTGTAATGTACAAGTCAGCACTCGACCTTCACACTAATATCTTCAGCCAGATGGTTCTCGCACAGTATCTTGAGGATAATGATCTTGATGAGCAGATCAGGAAGGCTGCTTCAATTTACGGCGAAAAGGCCCAGAAGATGATGGCTTGCATGGAGAAATACCTTCCTGCCGGCGTAGAGTTCACAAGACCAGAGGGCGGAATGTTTCTCTGGGTTACTCTTCCAGAAGGCGTAAAGGCTGTTGATGTTCAGAATGCAGCTCTTAAGAGAAATGTTGCTGTCGTTGCCGGTGATCCTTTCTACGAGTATAAGAGGGATGTAAGGACAATGAGAATAAATTATTCCAATAGTTCTGATGAACAGATGGAAGAGGGCATGAAGATTCTCGGCGAAGTTATGGCGGAATATATTAAATGATGCTATACTAAAAGGAGCGTAAAAAGCGACAAAATATATTCCTTTAATAACAGGAGGTAATTTATCATGGAGAAGTATTTCATTGGCACTCTTAACAACATTTCACAGGTTGGACTTTCAAAGCTTACTGAGAATTATGAGCTTGTTGAAGATGTAGATAAGGCTAATGGTATTATCGTAAGATCTTTCAAGATGCACGATATGGATTTTTCAGAGAATCTTCTAGCTATCGGTAGAGCAGGTGCTGGTGTAAACAATATTCCGCTCGAGAAGTGTGCTGATCAGGGTATCGTTGTATTCAACGCACCTGGAGCTAACTCAAACGCTGTTAAGGAGCTCGTTCTTGCTGCTCTTATCATGGGTGCAAGAAACATGTACGAGGGTATTTCATGGGCTAATACTCTTGAGGGAGACGATGTTTCAACAGCTGTTGAGAAGGGTAAGAAGAACTTCGCTGGAACTGAGATTTCAGGCAAGACTATCGGTATCATCGGTCTTGGAGCAATCGGTGCTAAGATCGCTAACTCATGCGAGGCTCTTGGCATGAACGTATGCGGATATGAGGCATTCAGACCACATCCATGTCTGACTGCTGATGTTAAGATGTTTGACGATGTTACTGAGATGGTTAAGGAGTGCGATTTCGTATCAATCCATGTTCCATCACTTCCTGCAACTAAGGGAATGATCAACAAGGATCTTATTGCTAACATGAAGGACGGAGTTATCATCCTTAACTTTGCAAGACCTGACCTTGTAGTTGTTGATGACATCAAGGCTGCTCTTGAGGCTGGTAAGATCAGAAAGTACATGACTGACCTTGCTAACGAGGAGACTATCGGCGTTCCTGGAATCGTTGCAACTCCACACCTTGGAGCTTCAACTGCAGAGGCTGAGGAGAACTGTGCTGTTATGGCAGCTGAGGAGCTTATGGATTACCTTGGATGCGGAAACATCAGAAACTCTGTTAACTTCCCAGCAGTATCACTTGATTGCATCGAGGGAACTAAGAAGGTTTGTGTTCTCTACAAGGATGCTGAGGACAAGGCTGAGGAGATCAAGGCATTCTACGGCGACTGCCTAGTAGAGATGGCTTCAGGTAAGAGAGGCGATTACGGATATGTTATCTGCGCTGTTAAGAGCGGATGCCCTAACGTATTCGAGGCTCCTTACGTAGTAAGAACAAGAGTAATCGGCTAATTATACATACTGATTACAATTTCAGAATTTAACGGGAGTTCTAATGGGCTTGAGAAGAACTGACAGCTCAACTGAATATTTCGGAATTAAAAGGGTGGTGACCACTTTGGCGGCCTGGCTTGTCATGCTGTCGGTGGTCACCACCAGTTTTGATGTGGTTTTTGCTGCGAAGAGCAAGACTGTCATAACAGATAGCGATATCACAGCAGAATCAGCCATAGCGTTCTCGGGATCGACAAGTGAGGTAGTTCTTGGCATCCATGAGGACAGAAAGATTGCAATCGGAGATGTGGAGAAGCTTCTCAATGCCATGGTTGTAATCGACAACATGCACAACACCAAGGAATACGATAACAAGGTGATTATTAAGGCGGCGTCGGCCAAGCTTGGAGATCTCTATACCAAGGGACAGGAGGTTTCGGTAAGACAGCTTATTTCCGATATGCTGACTAAGAATTCGGACGAAGCGGCATCGGCACTTTCAAGATACTCCGCTACGAAGCCGAAGATTTTTGTCTCCATGATGAATTCTAAGATTATGGAGATGGGTCTTATGAGTACTCAGCTCGTGAATGCTACAGGAAGATATCACAGCGAGCAGTATTCATCTGCATATGACCTGGCTGTAATCGCTCAGTATGCGATGAGATATGATGCCATCAAGGATGCTCTTATGAAGAATGCCAATGTTGCAAGACCATCCGGTTTTGTAGCGGCTTTTGCAGGAGATGTGGGTGGCCCTAGAAGCTCTTCGCAGGCAATCGTTATTTCAGAGAAGAACGGCATGCAGATAATTACCGTCCTTCTTGACGAGAACCAATCTGCAATAAGTACGGATGCGGACAAGCTTACTAAATATGCTTTTGCCAATGCCACTTCAGATACAATAGTTAAAGCAGGCAAGAGAGTTGGTACTGCAAGGGTAAAGCATGGCAACATTGTCCATGTAGGAGGTTATACCAAGACTAAGGGCTATGCTTACATACCACCGGAGGGAAGTGATTCCCTTGTACAGACCCGCGTCGTAATGAGAGAGGGCCTTGAGGCACCACTTAAGAAAGGTGCCAAGATTGGCGAATATAGAATTTATGTCGCAGATGAGCTTAAGGGAACTGTTGACATAGTAACTGATAGAGAAATCAAGACGGGATGGTTTCCGTCATATATATATATATCTAACCTGACTGTGATTATTATCGGCATAATTCTTCTGGTGATTCTGTTCTTTATTATGAGAATCAGACATATCAAGCGCATGAAGAAGAAGCAGATGGAGCGTCGCAGGAAGAAGAAGATAAGAGAAATGGCAATGCAGCAGATGCAGCAGGATGAAGACAGAGCCAGAAGAAACTGGACATATCATTAAGTCATACATATGTTTGTAATAGAAGATGAACTGAAGAAGCTTCCCACTACACCGGGAGTATATATGCATAAGGACAGCCTTGGCGAGATAATTTATGTCGGCAAGGCTGTTAATTTGCGTAATAGAGTAAGGCAGTATTTCAGAAAGAATGCCCAGCTTGATCCTAAGGTCAGAGCGATGGTTTCTGTTGTAAGTGAGTTTGATTATATAACATGTGCAACGGAGGTTGAGGCTCTTATCTTAGAGTGTAACCTGATCAAGAAGTATAAGCCTAAATACAACATACTTCTTAAGGATGATAAGTCATATCCTTATATCAAGCTTACGACAGGCGAGAAATATCCAAGAATCTATAAGACAAGAAGACTCGAGAGGGATGGAAGTAAGTATTTCGGACCTTATACGGATATCGGAGCTGTCACAAGAATACTAGAGCTTATAGACGATACATATCCTCTTAAGAAGTGCAGAGCTTTAAGCTTCAGCGCCGGAGTAAGACCATGTCTTAACTACCATATCGGAAAGTGCCTCGGTGTATGTCAGGGCAATGTCTCCGAAGAGGAATACGGCAGGATGATCGATGAGATTTCAGATATCCTTAATGGAAGAGCGACACGCCTTAAGAAGGAGCTTGAAGCTAAGATGTACGAAGCTTCAGATAATCTCGAGTTCGAAGCAGCGGCCAAGTACAGAGATACAATTGCGGCGCTTGGCATAATCGGCGAGACACAGCGAGCTTCTGTAACAGGCGGCAATGATGCGGATGTTCTGATACCGGTTGTAACGGCTAACACTTCAATCGTAGCGGCATATCACATAAGAGACGGCAAGATGGTTGGAAGAGACGTCAGCTACGTAAGAGATAATACTTTTGTCGGTGAGACGAGGTCAGAAGAAAACGATATCGTCGCATCATTTATTAAACAGCATTATACGATGAGCACGGCGCTTCCTAAGGAGATTCTTCTGACGAAGCATGTACCCGACGAGGCTCTTCTCGAGGAACTTCTGAACAGTGTGAACTCAGACAATGCTCTGGCACGAAACGATGTGATGCACAAGACAAGGATTCTCGTTCCAGAGAGAGGTGACAAGAAGGCACTTGTTGTGATGGCAGCGACAGATTCGATTGAGCTGTCTAAGTCGATTGACGAGAGACTCGAAAGAGAGCTCGAGAAGAAGAATCTTCTTAAGGCCAGAATCAGCGAGGTCATCGAACGCTGCTGCCTCCTTGATGGCAGCTCGCCTATGCTTCTGACTGACGATGATGAGAGAGAATACAGAATCGAGTCGTATGATATCTCGAATCTTAACGGTCTTGATACAGTCGGAGCTATGGTTGTCTACGAGGGCAGAAAGCCTGTTCGAAGCGACTACAGAAAGTTCAAGGTCAAGACAGCGGCATCGGGCGACGACTACGGAAGCTTGCAGGAGGTTCTGTACCGAAGACTTAAGAGAGCGAAGAATGGTGATGAGGGCTTCAGCACTTATCCGGATCTTATGCTGATTGACGGAGGCCTCGGACAGGTGAACGCAGTACTTAAGATTATAAGGGCTTACGGGCTTTCGATTCCGGTTGCCGGCATGGCCAAGGACGATGCTCACAGAACGAGGGCGATTGTGTTCGAGGATGGATCTGAGATAGATCTCGCAAAGGAACCGGTGCTCTTTAGCTATGCGGGAACAATTCAGGAGGAGGTTCATCGTTTTGCCATCACATTTATGAAGGATGTCAGGGGCAAAAAGGCTATTCGTTCAGTGCTCGAGGATATCCCAGGGATCGGTCCGGCAAGACGTAAGGCGCTTCTGTCGCAGTTCGGAAGCATCCAGGGAATCCGTGATGCGAGCTACGAGGAGCTGTGCTCTGCACCCGGAATGAACGGCGCAGCGGCCGAGAGTGTGATCTCTTTTTTCAAAAAGAGAGATTGATATTTGCGATGCTCCGTGCTATACTGAATTGGTATTATGGTAATAAAGGAGGGCTATTATGTCTGACGAGATTAAGAACATTGATATTGAAGAAGAGGATGATATCATCACTCTTGAATTTGATGACGATACAGCAGTAGATTGCGCAGTTCTTGGAACTTTCGAGCTTGAGAGCAAGGAGTACATCGCACTCGCACCAGAAGACGGAACTGATGATGTTTACATCTACGGCTATAAGGCACTTAACGATGAAGAGTTCGAGATCCTTGAGATCGAGGACGACGCTGAGTTCAATGCTGCAGCAGCTGAGTTTGACGCAATCATGTCTGACGTTGAGTAATCAGTAATAAACCGGCGCTTTTTAAAGCGCCGTTATGCGGATATGGCGGAATTGGCAGACGCGCACGGTTCAGGTCCGTGTGAGGCGACTCGTGTAGGTTCGAATCCTATTATCCGCACCAGATTGAAGCCCGTAACGACGGGCTCTTTTTCGTGCTTAATTTAGTTTTTTTGGTGACAGAAAAGTGGCAATTATAGGATTACTTTATTTGAGGGAGTATAAGAGGTGCTTCGGATGAGAAAAGAGTGCTTCTATGATACAATGTTCGTAGTTACTGTTTATCGGTACAGAACATTAGTAGCAAAAGGAGGCATAATATCATGAAATCACAGAAGAAGTTATCAGTAGTGCTCTCTGCAGTTGCTGCAGTCGTTGCGGCTGCAATGATGGCTATCATTAAGTTTGTTGCACCTGTATGTTCAGGCTCGATTGAAACTGTAGCAGGCAAGCAGATTCCAATGAAGTGTCACTGGACAGCTATTGCGGTATTTGTTGTTGCTGTTCTGATTGCTGTTGTTGCAATCGCTGGAATCGTAACTGAGCAGTTTACTTTAAGCGGAATTACCATTTTTGCACTGGCAACTGCAATTTTTGTGCTTGTGTCAGACTCAATGGGAATCGGCGTATGCGCTAACCCTGAGATGGCATGCCATACTACAGCAGCATATGCAAAGACTTGCGCAATTGCTGATGGTGTTATTGGAATTGTTCTTTCTGTAAAAGGCAGCAAGACTAAATATTAGGAGAGGAAGATGCGTAATCAGAAGAAGCTGACAACCTTTACAATAGCGGTAAAGAATCTTAGGGCACAGAATTTCAGAACGTGGCTTATGCTTACTTTTGTCTTTCTGACTATGGAACACTTCTTACAATCCTGACAGTAATAGCTGCGGCACTTGCGCTGATTTGCATTTTTGTAATAACAATGAACGAGAGAAAGTCGGAATTCTCATTTCTATCGGAGACAGGCCAAGGCAGCTTAGCGCAATTGTGTATTTCGAGGCGCTTATCATAGGCGTTGTTGGAGCAATTGCAGGAGTTTTAGCTTCGCTTGGACTGATCGCAGCATTTAGTGATATACTTTCAGTATATAATTGCTGGTATGATGAATCAGACCTTGGGAACTGTGGAGACTGAGGGCGACGGTAGCATAGGCTATGTGCTTCAGGGAGACAGCCTGCTTGGCAACTTCACTGTATACGAGAATGTATGTATGCCGGCATACCTTGAGAAAAGAAACGATGATTTTGGCAGCAGAGCAGAAGAACTTATCGAGAGGATGGGACTTAGCGGAATGGCCGATGACTATCCGAAGAATCTTTCCGGCGGAGAGAAGAGGCGTGTTGCTATAGCAAGAGCTATGATCAATAATCCATCAATCATTCTGGCAGATGAGCCTACGAGCAACCTCGATCAGGAGAATTCAGAGAGAGTGATGAAGATTCTGAAATCGATTAGTGAGAACGGTACGACAGTTCTTATGACAACTCACGAGCTTGAGTATGTAAGATATGCGGACAGAGTTCTTAACATGAACAAGGGAAAGCTTATGTCGGAGGCTTTCACAGAATAATTAATTATAAAGAGGCGGAGAATGGACAACAGACCGATTGGGTTCTTTGATTCGGGTCTTGGAGGACTGACGAGTGTACAGGAGCTTCACGAGAAGCTGCCTGATGAGAAAGTAATATATTTTGGAGATACGGCGCGTACTCCGTATGGATCGAAGTCTCCTGAAACAATCAGGAAGTTCGCATCACAGGTTGTGGATTATCTTGTGTCGAAGAATGTCAAGATGATTATTATAGCCTGCAATACGGTTACTGCGATGGCACTTTCATACCTTAGAGAGGAGCATCCTGATGTTCCGATTTATGGTGTAATCGGGCCGACTGTAAGGAAAATCGTCAAGGACAACTGCAAGAAGGTTGGAATTATTGCTACTAAGGCTACAATTTCAAGCGATGTTTACGCCAAGAAGCTTAAGGAACTTGACCCTGAAATCGAGACCTTCAGCCTAGCTTGCCCTGCTTTCGTGCCGCTTATTGAAGAAGGCTTCACACATACGGAAATTATGAAGATGACGGTTGCATATTACATGGATTCTTTTGTTAAGGAGCATGATTTTGACAATCTGATTCTCGGATGCACGCATTATCCGCTTATCGCTGAGCATATCAATGAATTATATCCGAGACTTACGCTGTATAGCTCGTCTGCGGAGGTTGTGAACGAAATGATGGCATTTTTGCGCGAAAATGACATGCTTGCCGAGCCTAATGACCGACAGGACAGATATTATGCGAGCGATCTGTCGGATAATTTCATTAATATGACTGATTTAATGTTTAAAGATAGAGATTCTAAGATTAAACTGGTTAAATTTGAGGATTAACGGGGACAATATGTCCCTGTTTTTTTAAAATGTAGGGCAATTCGTTGACACTATAGATATTCTTTAGTATAATCAAAAGGCTATTTTGGATAATTGTACAATGGAGTAATTATGGAAACAGAATTCAAATACAAGCTTGATGATCCGATGGTCTTTGACAGTATCGTCAATGATGAGGAGCTTTCGAGCTTCCTGAACAAGGACGCAATTGAAGACATTGACATGCACGCCGTGTATTTTGATACTGAGGATGAAGATCTCAGGAAGGCGGGCATCGCTTATCGTGTCAGATATGAGAACGACAGGGTCACTGCAACAATTAAGTGGGATATCAGCGTTGAGGAGGGTCTCCACGTAAGAGAGGAGTTTAACCTCGTAATCAATGATGAGAGATTCGCTGAGAATCCGGATATCGAAGTATTCAAATCAAGTGATGCATACGACGTGCTGCATAAGGCAGCTGGAGACAAGAAGCTGGTTAAGTCAGTCGAGATGAAGTTCGACAGAAGACTTCTTAAGATTGATACCGGCAAGTCGATCTGTGCTCTTTCAGTAGATCAGGGCACAATTGAGGGTGGCGATGGCATTCCTGTACCGGTATGCGAGCTCGAGATTGAATGGTATTACGGAGATGAAGATGACTTTAAGGCAATTTCAGGAAGAATTGCGGAGAAGTACCATCTCGAAACAGAGAACGAATCAAAGCTTCAGAGAGCGTTCTCAGACAAGAACTGTTAAATATTTGCATATGCAATAGGAGGATTTTTTAGTAATGAAGGCTACATTTATCGAGAAAGAGAACAACAATATCAAGTTTACAATCACTTTTGATGCTGCTGAGTTCGATGCTGCAACAGATAAGGCATACAAGCAGATCAGAAAGAACATCACTATTGACGGCTTCCGTAAGGGTAAGGCTCCTAGAAAGATGATCGAGAACATGTACGGTGAGGGCATCTTCGTTGAGGAGGCTCTTAACGATCTTCTTGAGAAGAATTACAGCGCAGCTCTTGATGAGGTTGGTGCTGATGTAATCGCACAGCCAAGCATCGAGCTCGGTGAGGTTAAGAAGGGCGAGGATGTTGTTGTTACTGTAACTGTTGAGTGCTTCCCAGAGGTAGAGGTTAAGAACTACAAGGGTCTCGAGATCGAGAAGGCTGAGACAGTAATCGGTGATGATGAGATTAATGCTGAGCTTGAGAAGGTTCAGAAGAAGCAGGCTAGAATGGAGACTGTTGAGGGAAGAGCTGCACAGGATGGCGATTCAGTAATCATCGACTTCAAGGGAACTATCGACGGTGAGGAGTTCAAGGGCGGTTCAGCTGAGAACTTCGAGCTTAAGCTTGGAAGCGGACAGTTCATCCCAGGATTCGAGGAGCAGCTCATCGGTAAGAACACTGGAGACGAGGTTAACGTTGAGGTTACTTTCCCAGAGGATTACCACTCAGAGGAGCTTGCTGGTAAGCCAGCAGTATTCGCAACTAAGATCCACGAGATCAAGGTTGAGATTCTTCCAGAGATCGACGACGAGCTTGCAAGTGATGTAAGTGATTACGAGACTCTTGATGAGTACAAGAAGCACCTTGCTGTGACACTTCAGGAGCAGGCTAACAACAGAGATGAGTCAATCATGAAGGATAGAGCTCTTGAGAAGCTTTACACTGAGAACGAGCTTGAGGCTCCAGCAGCAATGGTAAGAAGCGAGCTTGACAACATGATGGCTGATATGACTCAGAGCCTGAGATACCAGGGCATCACAATGGAGCAGTACCAGCAGTGGGTTGGTAAGACTTCAGCTGAGATGATCGAGGAGTCAAGACCAGAGGCAATCAGAAGAGTAAACACAAGAATTCTTCTTAAGAACATCATCAGAATGGAAGGCCTTAAGGCAACTGAGGAAGAGGTTGCTGCAGAGGTTGCAGAGTTTGCTAAGCAGTACGGACAGACTGCAGAGCAGGTTATCGAGTCTGTAGGTAAGGAGAACCTTAAGTACTTCGAGGAGGACGTTCTTACTAAGAAGGCTATCGAGCTTGTATACAACGAGGCTAAGAAGAACTAATTAGCTGACCAATAACTGAAAATGATTAATAGGCTGAAGGTTTCATATCTTCAGCCTATTGAACATTGAAAGATTTATTTATGTAATAAGGGGTAGAATTTAATGAATTATGTACCTTATGTAATCGAACAGACAGGAAACGGCGAGAGAAGCTACGACATTTACTCAAGACTTCTTAAGGATCGTATAATCTTCATTGATAATCAGATCGATGATAATGTTGCGAGCCTTGTAGTTGCTCAGCTGCTTTTCCTAGAATCAGAGGATCCTAAGAAGGATATCAACATTTATATCAATTCTCCGGGCGGTTCTGTTACAGCAGGAATGGCTATTTATGACACAATGAGATATGTCAAGCCAGACGTTGCAACCATCTGCGTAGGAATGGCTGCAAGCATGGGAGCTGTGCTCCTTTCTGCAGGAACTAAGGGTAAGAGATATGCTCTCCCTAATGCGGAGATTATGATTCATCAGCCACTTGGCGGAACTCAGGGTCAGGCTTCTGACATCAAGATTCAGGCTGACTGGATGATGAAGACTAAAGCTAAGCTTAATAAGATTCTTTCGGAGAACACTGGCAAGGATATTGAGATTATTGAAGCTGATACAGACAGAGATAATTTCATGTCTGCTTGCGAGGCTGTAGAGTACGGCCTTATTGATAAAATGCTTGAAAGATAGACCCGAAAGGAGAGATCAAATTGTCAAAGAAACAGAATAACGGCGAGCCGGTTTGCTCATTTTGCGGCAAGACAAGCTCTGAAGTTAGAAAGATGATTGTGGGGCCTAATGTATATATCTGCAACGAGTGCGTAGAGACATGCATGAATCTCATAGAAGAGGACTTTTCAATCGGACAGCCTGGTCATGCCAACCAGGGACCACTTAAGCTCCCTAAGCCAACTGAGATTTTTAACGAGTTGTCACAGTATGTGATTGAGCAGGAGCCTGCCAAGAAGAGCCTCGCGGTTGCTGTATATAATCATTACAAGAGAATCAAATATCTCGAAGAGAATGGCGGATCAATCAAGGATGGAATGGTAGAGCTTCAGAAGAGTAATATTCTTCTGCTTGGACCTACAGGTTCAGGTAAGACTCTGCTTGCACAGACACTTGCAAGAATCCTTGATGTGCCTTTTGCAATCGTAGATGCCACATCTCTGACTGAGGCTGGATATGTAGGAGAGGATGTTGAGAACATTCTTCTAAGACTCTACCAGGCTGCAGACGGAGATCTTGAGAGAGCACAGAAGGGTATTATCTATATTGACGAGATCGATAAGATTGCAAGAAAATCCGAGAACCCTTCAATTACACGTGATGTAAGCGGAGAAGGTGTTCAGCAGGCACTTCTTAAGATTATCGAGGGAACTGTAGCTAACGTACCACCACAGGGAGGACGTAAGCACCCAATGCAGGAGTTCATTCATTTTGATACTAAGGATGTTCTCTTCATCTGCGGAGGAGCATTTACAGGTCTTTCTACAATAATCAAGAGAAGACTTGGAGATAAGGTTATCGGATTCAACTCTGATGACGATGAGCTTGAGAATGTTGATGAGAACGACATTCTTCTCAAGGTTGAGCCAGAGGATCTTCTGCGTTTCGGACTTATTCCGGAGCTTATTGGAAGACTTCCTATGATTGTTGCTCTTAGTGAGCTCAGTGAGAAGGCTCTTGAGAGAATTATCAGAGAGCCTAAGAACTCAATCGTAAGACAGTACACAACACTTCTTGAGATGGATGGTGTTGATTTCGAGGTTACTGATGAGGCTGTATCTGCAATTGCAGCTAAGGCGATTGAACTTAAGACCGGCGCAAGAGGTCTGAGAGGCATTTTTGAAAGCATTATGACAGATATAATGTATGAGCTTCCCGGCATGGACGGAATTAACAGATGCGTGATTACTAAAGAGACTGTAAACGATGGAGCAGACCCTCTTTACGAAACCGTATAGATAGAAACAGGGCGGCTTGCGGCAACGTGGCCGCCCGACTTTGTATATGGAGGATTGGCATATATGGAACAGAACAGAATTCCCTTTATAGCTTTGAGAGGACAGGCGTTCCTTCCCGGAACTATGGTGGGGTTTGATATAGGAAGAGATAAGTCTCTTGCTGCTGTTGATGTAGCTATGAATGGTGACAGATACCTTGTTGTAGCGGCACAGAAGGATGCTGCTGTAAACAACCCTGGGCCAGAAGATTGCTACACAACTGGTGTTCTCATCAGAATGAAGCAGGTTGTCAAGAGACATGAAGAATATGTAAGAGTTCTCGTTGAGTGTAAGACGAGAGTTAGAATTACAGAAATTTTCGATGATGGCGAGATGCTGTCGTGTGAATATATAGAGGCACCTGATACAGACAATGATCCTGATGACATGAATCTTCAGGCTCTTGTAAGAGTACTGAAGCAGACATATCTCAAGTATGTTGAGATGTCAAACACAGGTGAGGCTGCCGCAAGAGCGCTTATTGACGGCATTGAAGATGCTGCGCTTATGTGTAACATCATTGGAGGAGAGGTTGAGATTGACTATGATGTTAAGCAGACTCTTCTCGAGATTGACTCGGTTCAGGTTAGAATTGAGCATCTGATTGAGATTCTGAGCAGAGAGAATCAGATTCTTGCTCTGACTAAGAGAATCAGCAACAGAGTAGTTAAGAATATGAATAGAGGTCAGAGAGAGTACTACCTAAGAGAGCAGCTCCAGGTAATCAAGGAGGAGCTTGGCGAGGATGACACTCCTGACGACGAGATCAGCACATGGAAGGAGAAGCTTGAAGCACTTCACCTCGATGAGAAGACTGAGACTAAGGTCAAGAACGAAATCAACAAGTTCTCTAAGATGAACATGATGAGCCCAGACGCCAACGTTTCAAGAACTTATATCGAGACTATTCTCGAGCTTCCGTGGAACACTTCATCTAAGGTTAATACCAATATCAAGAAGGCTGAGAAGATTCTGAACGAGGATCATTACGGACTTGAGAAGGTTAAGGAGAGAATTCTTGAGAGCCTTGCAGTAATGCACCTTACTAAGTCAATTAGTGGACCTATCATCTGTCTTGTAGGACCTCCGGGAGTAGGTAAGACATCTATTGCCAAGTCGATTGCAAGAGCAACCGGAAGAGAGTTCGTAAGAATGTCACTTGGTGGAGTAAGAGATGAGGCAGAGATCAGAGGTCACAGAAGAACTTATGTCGGAGCTATTCCGGGAAGAGTAATCAATGCAATCAGAGATGCGGGTACTAACAATCCGCTCTTCCTACTCGATGAGGTTGACAAAATAGGCTCTGATTTCCGCGGAGATCCCGCTTCGGCTCTGCTTGAGGTTCTAGACCCTGAGCAGAACAGGACGTTCCAGGATCACTACCTTGAGGTTCCTTTTGACCTTTCGAAGGTAATGTTCATCACAACTGCGAATGAGACATCAACAATTCCAAGACCTCTTCTTGACAGAATGGAAGTAATTGAGCTTTCAAGCTACATCGAAGAAGAGAAGGTTAAGATCTGTCAGCAGTATCTTATTCCTAAGAAGATAAAGGAGCATGCTATCCGTAAGAATCAGCTGAGCATTTCGGAAGCTGCAATCCGTGATATCATCAATTACTATACAAGAGAATCAGGTGTAAGAAATCTTGAGAGAAAGATTGCTGACATCTGCAGGAAGACTGCAAAGAGAATCGTTACAGAGAAGAAGAAAAATTACTCAGTAACACCAAGAAACCTTGAGAAGTACCTCGGACCTAAGATTTTCCTTGAAGATATGGGTGATCTTGATTCTGAGGTTGGAGTTACTACAGGACTTGCGTGGACAGCTGTCGGTGGAGTAACACTTTCAATTGAGACCGTTAAGATGCCGGGAACAGGTAAGCTTATCCTCACAGGACAGATGGGCGATGTTATGAAGGAGTCTGCACAGACCGCTCTTGGATATCTGAAGTCTGTTGCTGACCAGTACGGAATTGAGAAGGATATCTTCAAGGATTACGATATCCAGATTCATATTCCTGAGGGAGCAACACCTAAGGACGGCCCTTCTGCAGGAATCACAATGTGCTGTGCACTTCTTTCGCTTCTGACAGGAAAGAAGGCAAGAAGAAACGTTGCGATGACAGGAGAGCTTACACTCAGAGGCAAGGTGACAAGAATCGGCGGACTCAAGGAGAAGGCTCTGGCAGCATACAGACAGGGAATCACTGAGATTCTTATCCCAAAAGAGAATGCGCCTGATGTCGAGGAAATCCCGTCTTCCGTTAGAAAGAAGCTTAAATTCACGCTTCTTGAGGATGCGAAGGATGCTTTTGACATCGTAATCAGAGAGGATTAAAGCAATGAGAGTAACTAAATCTGAAATCGAAACTGTAGCTGTTAAGCCGGCACAGTATCCGGAGCCTGATAAGCCGGAAATCGCTTTTGCTGGAAGATCTAATGTAGGAAAGAGCTCGCTTCTTAACCTGCTTACAGGACGTAAGGCACTTGCGAGAGTTTCGGGAAGCCCGGGAAAGACAAGAACAATTAATTTTTACCTGATTAATGATGAATTTCGTATCGTAGACCTGCCAGGTTACGGTTATGCGAGAGTTTCTAAGAGTGAGAGCCAGAAGTGGGGTCAGATGATGGAGTCATATCTTGAGCATAGACCTAACCTTCTCAAGGTGGTTCAGCTTGTAGATATCAGACACAAGCCTTCTGCACAGGACGTTCAGATGTATGAGTACCTTAAGTACTACAATCTGGATGGAATTGTAGTTGCTACTAAGGCGGACAAGGTTTCTAATAATGAGAGACAGAAGTGCCTCAAGGTTATAAAGGAAACACTTGGAATGGGCAAGGGCGACGTAATTATTCCGGTTTCATCATTGAAAAGAACCGGACAAGAGCGCATACTTGAGGTAATAGAGGAAATAATCGAAGGAAACCAGGCAGAATAAAGAGAGAGGTATTTCGATGAGTAATGAAAGAAAGACAATCGGCAACGTTCTTTTTACAGAGGAGCAGATTACCGAAAGAGCAAGAGAAATCGGTGCACAGATTACTAAGGACTTTGCAGGTGAAGAGGTGTTTATCCTCGGAACTCTAAAGGGATCTGTAATGTGGATGGCTGAAATAATGAAGGCTATCGACCTTGATACAACTATAGACTTTATTCAGGCAAGCAGCTACGGATCATCAACAGTAAGCTCCGGTGTTGTTAAGATCGGATATGAGCCGGCAGAGAATATGTACAACAAGAATGTTATCATTGTCGAGGATATCATCGATACAGGAAGAACCCTGTCGTACCTTGTAAAGAAGCTTGAGGAGAGATCTCCTAAGACAGTAAAGATCTGCACGATGCTAGACAAGCCATCAAGAAGAGTCTCAGATGTTAAGGGTGACTATGTTGGGTATGAGGTTGAGGATCTTTTCGTAATCGGATATGGTCTTGACTATGACCAGAAGTACAGAAACCTCCCATATATCAGCTATCTTACTGAGGAGGACGCGGGGTAGCTTTAATGAGTAGTTTCACAGACAACGACATTTTAAAGGATTTTCATATTCACAGTTGCTATTCGGATGGCGATCTTGAGCCGGCAGAGATTGTCGACAGATGGATGGCTGAGGGATACGGCATCATTTCAATAACAGACCACGACGGAATTGAAGGTTCAATTGAGGGTGCGAATTATGTTGCTGATAATAATCTCGACATACAGTTCGTTTCTGGAATTGAATTTGATTCTTCTGATGAACTCGCACATGAGATTCATATTCTTGGATATGGCTTTGACTACGATAGCCCTGCTATAAGAAGTGCACTGTCCAAGGTAGTTCTGTGGAGAGCAAGAAGAAATGATGCGATATTCCAGACCCTTATAGAGCTTGGATACGATATTAATATTGAAGAAATCATGGCGGTCAACGGAGGTCGCTATACAGGAAAGCCAACTTTTGCCCGTGTCCTTGTGGATAAGGGATATTTCGAGAGCATTACAGATGTTTTCGAAAAGCTTCTTGATTCAAATGAGAAGCTGTGTGCTCTAAGGAAGGAGACTCTTCCTGCGAATGAGGTCATCGATATTATCCATGAGGCAGGCGGCATTGCGATTATGGCTCATCCTATGGAGTATAAGGAGAGAGGTGAGAGCCTTGAGTCATATATGCCTAGACTTGTTAAGCTTATGGGCAGACTCGTTGAATATGGAATTGACGGTATTGAGTGCGAGCACCCATCAGCTACGACTGAGGAGACAAGATGGCTTAAGGAGTGTGCGATGAAGAACAGGCTTGTTATTACTGCGGGCTCTGATTTTCATTCTGACGCTGTTAAGAGGGTGTACTAATGAAAGAGGTTATTCATCTTAATGGTGGTGGCGAGACACTCCCTAAGGCGGTGTATTATCAGTGTGTATGGACTGTAAGGGATATCGACAGACTACAGCTTATATGCGATGATGATGAGTATGCACGATTCAGACTCGATGCGATATATAAGTCTCTTGATGTGGTGCCGCTTGAGTACAGAGAAGATGTGCTCGGAAGCATTGCATATTATGGCAAGGGCTGCAGTGATAATGCGCATGAGAATACATGGAAGCGCTGGAAGAAGGCCTTTATAACTGAACTTGCTTTCAACCTGAAGCTCCTTTAATGCAGAAACGAAATAATAAATGGACGGGATGTCACAAGAAAAGCTGTACTGTTTTGACCGTGGCGTGATGATAAGATTAATTCAGATGACGAGGCATCAGTCATCGAATTAAACGTTCGGCACATCCAATAGGCGAAAGCGGCTCTTTATAGGGTCGCTTTTTACTTTTGTCTGGTGTAAGATATTAACGATAAGAATTATCGTTATGGGAGAGATACAATGGCATTTGAAGAGAAGACAATAGAATCAAGAATTGTATATGAAGGTCCTGTTTTTAAGGTCAGGAAGCATCTTGTTACGACTGTAAACGGCGAGGCCTACAGGGATGTTGTTGAGCATAACGGCGGCGCGGTAATGCTTGCTATTACTGACGACGGCAAGATTGTAATGGAGAGACAGTACAGAAAGGCTCTTGAGAGAGTTGTACTTGAGCTCCCTGCCGGTAAGATTGATCCAGGCGAGGATCCTGAGACGGCGGCAATCAGAGAGATTCACGAGGAAACTGGCTTTATTCCAGGCCAGGTTAAGCATCTTACAAGATTCAGTCCAAGCTGCGGCTATGCCATGGAGAAGCTTTATATTTATATAATGAGAGATCTTAGGAAGGCTGAGAAGCATCTTGATCCGGATGAGGATATCGATATTGTATATTACACTCCGGATGAGCTTGTCGAGATGGTTATGAACAACGAAATCGAGGATGCCAAGACCATGATAGGAATTCTTCATGCAAGAATGGCGGGTGAGATATAGTGGAAGCTTATATTGAATATCTTAGAAATAAAGAACGCAAGGCTGAGAATACAATCAAGGCCTACGAGAAGGATATAAGGGGCTTCAGAGATTTTCTAGAGAAGAGAAATGGAATGTCGCTTACGGAGTGTACGGGAAGCGATGCTGCGGCATATCTAATGGAGCTAGGAAGAGAGAATAAATCAAAGGCGACGATTAACCGGAAGATTTCGTCCCTGCGTGCTTTCTATGACTTTAAGGTGAATACGGGAGAGGTAGAGAATAATCCTTTTGACCGAATGAAGAGTCTTAAGCATGAGGCGAGGAAGATTGACTTTCTTGAGATTGATGAGGTTGAAAGGCTTCTCGAGCTTCCGGATGATTCTGTGAAGGGCCTTCGCGACAGAGCCATTATGGAATTCATGTACGGAACCGGAGCGAGGGTGACGGAGCTTATCAGGGTGAGATTTTCAGACCTTAATCTCAGGATGAGAATCGTGTCCCTTCGTGATGCTAACGATACGAGCAGAATTATTCCGCTTGGAAGCTATGCATACGAGGCGCTTAGGGCTTATATTGAGAATTCGTACATCAGCGTGACTGGCAGAGAGCCGGATGCGGACGACCCCGTGTTTATAAATATGAGAGGCGATGCCATCACAAGACAGGGTGTGTGGAGAATTCTTAAGGATTATGCGGATATGATCGGAATTGGAGAGAGAATGACGCCGCAGATTCTGAGAGACAGCTTCGCAGTCCATATTCTTAGAAACGGTGGGGACCTTAAGACGATACAGGAACTTATGGGATTTGAGGATCTTACGGTTGGACTTGCGTATCTTTCGTGCATAGATATACATATTAAGGATGTGTTTAACAGAACTCATCCGAGAGCGTAATGACGGCACTTCTGGCGATACGATAAGAACAGAAAATCTTTAAATAAATGCAATAAAATGCTTGCATTGGGTTGATCAGAATGGTATACTTCAATAGTTATTACGGACGGTCCTCTGGGGATATGCCACAGGACGCATACAGGAACCACGAACGTCTTTGAGGGGAGGAGGAATAACATAATGAACATTTTAGATCAGATCACAATGGATTACAAGAAGACTGACATTCCTGAGTTCAACGTCGGCGATACTCTTAAGGTTTACGTTAAGATCGTTGAGGGACAGAGAGAGAGAATTCAGCTTTTCGAAGGTTACGTTCTTAAGATGCAGCATGGTGGAATCAACCAGACTTTCACAGTTAGAAAGATTTCACAGGGCGTTGGCGTTGAGAAGACATTCCCAATGCACTCACCAAGAATCGACAAGATCGAAGTTGTTAAGCGTGGTAAGGTTAGAAGAGCTAAGCTTAACTACATGCGTGAGAGAACTGGTAAGGCTGCTAGAATCAAGAGCCTGTAAGAAGATTATACAGAAAACGCATACCCGAAGCGATTGCCGACGGTATGCTTTTTTCTTTAGCTATATAAATTAAAAGGAGGAGCAATGGCACTCGAGCATATTAACTGGTATCCCGGTCATATGAAGAAGACCAGGGAGATGATAAAGGAAAATCTCAAGGCAGTAGACGTCGTTGTCGAGCTTGTTGACAGCCGTATTCCGATTTCAAGCAGAAATCCGATCGTAAACGAGCTTGTTGCGGGCAAGAGAAGAATCGTGGTACTTGCCAAGGCAGACCTCGCAGATGAAGCCTGCACTCGAAGATGGAAGGAATACTTCGAAGCTGAGGGTCACAGAACACTTGCCTTAAATCTTCAGACTGGCGATAATATCAAACTTCTGTACAAGGCGCTTGAGCAGGAACAGGCTGTAAGAGATGAAGTAAAGAGCATCAAGAGACCTCTAAGACTTATGATTGTCGGCGTTCCTAACGTTGGTAAGTCTTCACTTATCAATCGTCTGACTGCCAAAAAGTCTGCAAGAACAGGCGACAGACCTGGCGTTACTACAGGAAAGCAGTGGGTGACACTTCAGAACGGAATGCAGCTTCTCGACACACCGGGAATTCTCTGGCCTAAGTTTGAGGACAGACTTGTGGGACTTAACCTTGCATTCTGTGGCAGCATCAAGGACGATATCCTTGGCGTTGAAGATCTCGCATTCGAGCTTATCAAGGTTCTCGAGAAGGATTACCCGGACAAGCTGATGGCAAGATACGGACTTGAGGAGCTTAGCGAGCAGACAATCGACAATATGGATGCGATTGCGCTTAAGAGGGGATTTATCATGTCTGGCAAAAGAATCGATTACGAGAGAACAGGCCGTACCGTGCTCGACGAGTTCAGAGGCGGCAAGCTTGGAAGAATTTCTCTAGAGAAGGTATCAGATGACTAAGCAGGAACGACTTGAGAAGGAGCTTAAAGAGCTTGAAGAGATGAGGGCGTACGAGGATGAGCTTCATGGTCAGGGCGTCAAGCTTATTGCGGGAATCGACGAGGTCGGAAGAGGTCCTCTTGCAGGACCTGTATATGCGGCATGCGTCATCCTTCCCGAAGGTTTTGACATTCCTGGAATCAAGGATTCTAAGAAGGTCTCTGAAAAAAAGAGAATCGCTCTCGACGAGATAATCCGTGAGAAAGCGGTTTCATTCGGAATCGGAATTGCAACTCCTTCTGAGATAGATGATATAAATATTCTCAATGCAACTAAGTGTGCGATGAAGCGAGCTTTTGATGATGCTGAAAGCAGGCTCGGAGATGGCAGAAAGATTGAGAGACTTCTTGTTGATGCGGTTGATCTGGATTTCGGTGTGCCTTGTGATGCGTTCATCAAGGGCGATGCAAAGATTTTAAGTATCGCTGCAGCATCAATTGTTGCGAAGGTTGCAAGAGATAGATATATGATAGATATGGATGAGGTGTATCCGGGCTATGCTTTTGCAAGCAACAAGGGCTACGGAACCAAGGCTCATTACGAAGGACTTGCTGAGCTTGGAATGACACCAATTCACAGAAGAACTTTTATAAAGGAGAGTCAGGTGGCGAAGAAATTCTATGCCGTAAGAAAGGGTAGAAACCCTGGAATATACACAAGCTGGGACGAGTGCAAGGCTCTTGTGACGGGTTTTCCTGGGGCAGAATATAAGGGTTTTGGCACGAGAGAAGAGGCAGAGAGCTTCATGGGAATGGGCACATCGGCAGCTGGGGCTGAAGCTAACACTACGGCTGCTAAGGCTTATGTCGACGGAAGCTACGACAAGACAACTCACAGATACGCTGCTGGCGGAGTGATTCTCTACAAGGGCGAAGAACATGAGTTTGCAAAGGCTTTCGAGGGCGAGTGCGCAGATCTTCGAAATGTTGCAGGAGAAATTATGGGATCTAGAATGGCAATCGAGTATTGTCTTGAGAATGGAATCGATGAGCTTATAATCTACCACGACTATGCGGGAATCGGCATGTGGGGAGATGACCAGTGGAAGGCGAACCTCGACATGACCAGAGAATACAAAGCTTTTGTCCGTGAGGCGAGAGAGAAGATGAAGATAAGCTTCGTCAAGGTCAAAGCTCATACGGGCGATAAGTACAACGAGGCGGCGGACAGACTGGCGAAGAGCGCGTTGGGATTATAAGTTTTTTTGTGTTATAATAATACGATTGAACTCTATATCTGTGTAGGAGGTAAGATTTATGTTTACACTGCTTAAGGGCAAGCCAGTTAAGGATGAGATAGTAGACTATATCACGACGACAGTCGATGAGCTTAAGAGCAATGGCATTGAGCCTAAGCTTGCGGTTCTGAGAGCCGGCGATGATTCTGGTCAGATTTATTATGAGGGCTCTATTCTCAAGAATGCTGAGAAGTACGGAATTGCTGCGAAGGCGGTCGATTATTCGGCTGACGTAACTCAGGAGGAGCTCGAGGCTGCACTTAACGAGCTTAATTGTGACGATAATATTCACGGTATTATCATGCTCACTCCATTCCCTAAGCATATTGATTCTGATAGACTGAATTCTATGCTCGACCCTAAGAAGGACATTGATGCGATTACTGATATGTCGATCGCAGGGCTTTTCTCGGGAAGAGGAGATTCATTCTATGCATGTACTGCAGAGGCATGCATGGAGATTGCAAGGCATTATGTGCCTGAACTTAAGGGTAAGAAGGTTACAGTTCTCGGACGAAGCCTTACTGTCGGAAAGCCTCTTGCAATCATGATGCTGAATTCTCATGCAACTGTAACAATCTGTCATTCAAGAACTCCTAAGGAGGATCAGATTGCAGCGTGCAGAAATGCTGATATTGTTGTGCTTGCTACAGGTCAGACTGAAAGCTACGGTTCTGAGTACTTCAGAGATGGTCACATCGTTCTTGACGTTGGTACAGGAACAGGCCGTAAGGGTACAATTGCCGGAGACCTTGACATTGAAGATATAGAGGACAAAGGTGAAGTAACAGAGCTTTCCTACACACCTGTTCCAGGTGGCGTAGGAGTAGTTACAACAACACTTCTTATGAGAAACGTTGTCAACTCTGCAAAGAGAAATTTAAAGTAGAGATTGGAGAAACAGACTGATGGTATATAAGTATTATTCGGCTGACCGAGTCAGGGAGAAGATGCCTAGATATAAGGGTACTGACGAGGAGCTTCAGATGCAGCTGGATAAAATCGATCTTCTTTACAGCTCGGCCGTGAGAGAGCTTGAGACCAAGCTTCAGATTCTGTCTGATGATTTCGGGAAGAAGAATTCATACACACCTATCCATCATGTAACCAAGCGAGTCAAGACGCTTGAAAGCATAATAGATAAGGCGGAGCGATACGGGATTGAAGATCCTATTAACAATCTTGACACCGTAATGAAGCAGGTGCTTGATATTGCGGGCGTGCGAGTCGTCACTAACTATGAAGAGGATATCTATACGATGTCCGATATTTTGCTTAAGCAGAACGATATTGAACTCATACGAGTCAAGGATTACTGCAAGAGTCCTAAGGAGAGCGGCTACAGAAGCCTTCACGTTGTCGTATCAATTCCGGTTTATCTTGTTAATACTGTTGAGATGGTGCCGGTTGAGATTCAGTTCAGAAGTATTGCTATGGATACATGGGCGAGCTTAGAGCATGAGCTGAGATATAAGAACAAGGGTGAGCTTTCAGAGGATATCAAGGAACAGCTTAAGGACTGTGCATCAAGACTTCATGAGGTTGACAGAAAGATGAGTGCTATCAGACACGAGGTATTAGGTGACTGATAATAAATATATTTAATTATTAGGAGAGAACAGTGAACAAAGAACTTGCAAAGACATATAACCCGAAGGAATTCGAGGATAGAATTTATGAGATGTGGGAAGAGAAGGGCGCATTTAACGCTGAGGTTGATGAGAACAAGAAACCTTTCACAATCGTAATGCCACCTCCAAACATTACAGGACAGCTCCACATGGGACACGCACTTGACCAGACACTCCAGGATGTTCTTACAAGATGGAGAAGAATGCAGGGCTACAGTGCACTATGGCTTCCAGGTAGTGACCACGCATCAATCGCTACAGAGGTTAAGGTAGTAGAGAAGCTTAAGAAGGAAACAGGCAAGGACAAGCACGATATGTCTCGTGAAGAGTTCCTTGAGCATGCATGGGCATGGAAGAAAGAGTACGGCGGAAGAATTACTAAGCAGTGCCGTAAGCTCGGAGACTCATGCGACTGGAGAAGAGAGCGTTTCACAATGGATGAGGGTTGTAACAAGGCTGTTACAGAGTTCTTCATCAGACTGTATGAGAAGGGTGATATCTACAGAGGTAACAGAATTATCAACTGGTGCCCAAGCTGCGAGACAACTCTTTCTGATGCAGAGGTAGATCACGAGGATCTAAACGGAAAGTACTGGTATTTCTACTATCCTGCAGCAGATGGGTCAGAGGGTATCACAATCGCAACATCACGTCCTGAGACAATGTTCGGTGATACTGCAATCGCAGTAAGTGAGGATGATCCAAGATATCAGCACCTTATCGGCAAGAACGTTATCCTTCCAATCGTTGGAAGAGAGATTCCAGTAATCACAGATGAGCACGCTGACCCTGAGAAGGGAACAGGAGCTGTAAAGATTACTCCGTCACATGACCCTAACGACTTTGAGGTTGGCGAGAGACATAACCTTGAGAGAATCTGCTGTATCGACAAGACTGCACACATGAACGAGGTTGCAGGCAAGTATGCCGGCATGGATCGTTATGAGTGCCGTAAGCTCTGGGTTGAGGAGCTCGACAAGGCAGGATACCTCGTTAAGATTGAGGATCAGGTTATTCCAGCAGGTAAGTGCTACAGATGTCACACTGTAATCGAGCCAATGATTTCAGACCAGTGGTTCGTAGCTATGAAGGATCTTGCTAAGCCTGCAATCGAGGCTGCAACATCAGGTGAGCTCGTTCACGTTCCTGCAAGATTTGAGAAGATTTACCTTAACTGGCTTAACGACATCAGAGACTGGTGTATCTCAAGACAGCTCTGGTGGGGACACAGAATCCCTGCATACTACTGCGACGAGTGCGGCGAGGTAGTTGTTGCAAGAGAGATGCCAGGAGTATGTCCTAAGTGCGGATGCACTCACTTCACACAGGATGAGGACGTGCTTGATACATGGTTCAGTTCAGCACTCTGGCCTTTCTCAACACTCGGATGGCCTGAGAAGACTCCTGAGCTTGACTATTTCTACCCTAACTCAGTAATGGTTACAGGTTACGATATCCTGTTCTTCTGGGTTATCAGAATGGTATTCAGTTCATGCGAGACAATGGGAGAGATTCCATTCAAGCATGTATTCCTTCACGGACTTGTAAGAGATGAGCAGGGTCGTAAGATGTCAAAGTCACTCGGTAACGGTATCGATCCGCTCGAGGTTATCGATGAGGTTGGAGCAGATGCTCTGAGATTCATGCTATGCACAGGTATTTCACCTGGTAACGATATGAGATTTATTAGAGGAAAGCTTGAGAACGCAAGAAACTTTGCTAACAAGCTCTGGAACGCTTCAAGATTTACTATGATGAACCTTGTTGATGAGAATGGAAGCTTCCTTGAGATGGCAGATGCAGATTCAGCTGTTCTAAGAGATGAGGACAAGTGGATTATCTCAAGAGTTAACGATGCTGCTAAGGACATTACTGAGTCACTTGAGAAGTTCGAGCTCGGACTTGCAGGACAGAAGGTATATGATCTTATCTGGGATGAGTTCTGTGACTGGTACATCGAGCTTGTTAAGAGAAGACTTTGGAGCGATGACGAAGAGGATAAGAAGACAGCAAGATATGTTCTTGTTAAGGTTCTAAGAGATCAGCTCAAGCTTCTCCACCCATTCATGCCATTCATCACAGAGGAAATCTGGGGAGCACTTCCAGAGGTTGCTGCTACAGAGGACAATCCAAGCAGCCTTCTCATCAGATCAGAGTGGCCTGTATATGATGAGGCTATGGATTATGCTGATGCAGTATTCAGAATCAACACTGCAATGGATGTAATCAAGGCAGTAAGAAACATCAGAGCTGAGGCTGACGCTGCACCAAGCAGAAAGCTTAACCTGATTGTAAGAACTGACAGCCATAAGGATGTTATTGCTCAGATTGAAGAATACATTCAGGCAATCGCTAACGTTGTTTCAATCACAGTAACAGATTCTGAGGGTGCTGCACCTGACGATGTAATGTCAGCAGTAATCGATGGAGCTGAGATTCTAGTTCCACTCGATGAGCTTGTAGACATCGCAGCTGAGATTGAAAGACTCGAGAAGGAGAAGAAGAAGCTCGAGGGTGAAGTTACAAGAGTAGAGAAGAAGCTCGCTAATCAGGGCTTCGTAGCGAAGGCTCCTGCTGCCGTAGTCGAGGAAGAGAAGGCTAAGGGCGAGAAGTACCGCGAGATGCTTGAAACAGTAACAGCTAGACTTGAGTCACTTAAGTCAAGATAAATTCAAGATATGAATGTAATAGACAGAATATTTGAAGTAAATAGCAAGAAGGGAGCCCCTGGTCTATCAAGGATCAGGAGGCTCCTTATGCTTATGGGAAATCCTGAAGAGAAATTCAGGATAATACATGTTGCGGGAACTAATGGCAAGGGTTCAACATCGCACTATTTGAGGTCAATCCTTGTTCAGGCCGGATATAAGACAGGAATGTTCACGTCACCGCATATCAATACATACAACGAGAGAATCCAGGTGAACTATGACAATATAAGCGACGCTGATTTCGAAAGAATCGCAGATTATGTCATGAGCTTCAAGGATCAGCTTGCAGAAGAAGGCTACGGCTATCCATCACTCTTTGAGATTCTTAACGTTATGGCGTATCAGTATTTTGCAGAGCAGAAGATTGATTACATGATATCCGAGGTCGGAATCGGAGGTCGTAATGACTGTACGAATGCAATACCGACACCTGCAGTGACATTGATTACGCAGATCGGACTCGATCATACTGAGATACTCGGAGACACTATCGAGGAAGTCGCCTGCCAAAAGGCCGGAATCATCAAGTCGAATGTTCCCGTAATCACATCGTCATGGGAGAGTGAGGTCGAGGCTGTAATACGGGAGGAAGCGGAGGAGAAGAACGCTCCTTTTGCCAGTGTAAATGACTGCAGATACACAATCTCGGATAAGTATGAGATTTCGGATGAGGGATGTACTCAGAGCTTTGATCTGGCCTGTGATGGAATTGAATATAAGAATATCAGAATCTCTATGCTTGGAGAGCATCAGGTCAGAAATGCGATTGCAGCAATACTTGCAATCAGAGCGAGTGGTATTGCTGTGACTGAAGATGAGCTTAGAGCTGGCCTTGTGAAGGCTGTAAATCCTGGTCGATTTGAGGTTCTTGGCACGAAACCTTATTTCGTAATTGACGGTGCACATAACATGAACGGACTTAAGGCATCTATAGAAGCTTTCAATGATGTTTTTGGAAATGCGAACAATAAAAAAACATTAGTTTTGTTTGGATGCTTTAAAGATAAAGACTTTCGTGGTATGATAGATATGTTGGGTACTGAATTCAGTAGCTGCAGTTTTATTGCAACAATGCCGGAGGGCGGCAGAGCTCTGAATTCGGATATGATCAAATCGATACTTGAGAGCGAGGGTCTAGAATGCAGAAACATTCCTGAGCCTTCAGAGGCTTACAAGGCCGCGATAGACGGCGATTACGATATAATATATGTCCTCGGCTCGATATATCTAATCAGCGAAATTCGCAACATGAAACGAAAGGAATTGTAACTATGTTTGACAGAAACGGAAATGACAACAGCACTTATAATCAGCAGATCATCGCAGAGATTGCTAAGGTTTCACCTACAGTAGCAGGTATGATTGAGGATGAGTACAACCGTCAGAAGAACAATGTTGAGCTTATTGCTTCAGAGAACTACTGCTCAGAGGCTGTTATGGCTGCTTGCGGAAGCTGCCTTTCATGGAAGTATGCTGAGGGTTATCCATATAAGAGAACTTCAGGTAACAAGGGCAGATACTACGGCGGAACTGAGTTTGTAGACGTACTCGAGGAGTACTGCTGTGATAAGTGGAGAGAGGTATTCAAGACTGATTACCACGTTAATGTTCAGCCACATTCAGGATCACAGGCTAACTTCGCTGCTTACAAGGCAGTACTTGAGCCAGGTGACACAATCCTCGGCCTTAACCTTGACAACGGTGGACACCTTACTCACGGTTCAGCTGTAAACTTCAGTGGTAAGCTATATGATGTTCATTTCTATGATGTTGACGAGAATGGTTACATTGACATGGATGACCTTAGAGCTAAGGCTAAGGAGCTTCAGCCTAAGCTTATCCTTACAGGAGCAAGTGCATACTCAAGAATTATCGACTTCGCTGCTTTTGCTGAGGTAGCTAAGGAGATTGGCGCTTACTTTATGGTAGATATGGCTCACATCGCAGGTCTTGTAGCTGCTGGCGAGCACCCATCACCATTCGGATATGCAGATATCATCACAACTACTACTCACAAGACTCTAAGAGGACCAAGAGGTGGAATGATCTTCGCTAGACCTGAGCTTGCTAAGAAGGTTGACAGCGCAGTATTCCCATATGCTCAGGGTGGTCCACTCGAGCATGTAATCGCTGGTAAGGCAGTATGCGCTGAGGAGGCTCTTAAGCCAGAGTTCAAGGAGTATCAGCACCAGGTTAGAGTTAACTGCAAGGCTCTCGCTGAGGAGTTCGTAAGCATGGGCTACAACGTAGTTACAGGTGGAACTGATAACCACGTATTCCTTCTTGACCTTTCAGATCACGAGTTCACAGGTAAGGATCTTCAGAACGCTCTTGATGCAGTTGGCATCACTCTTAACAAGAACTGCGTTCCTAACGAGAAGAGATCACCAATGCAGACTTCAGGTGTAAGAATCGGAACTGCTCCTATGACTACAAGAGGATACAAGGAAGAGGACTTCATCAAGGTTGCTCACAGAATTGACGAGGTTATCAAGCAGCTCGACGCAGAGAAGGCAGCAGAGGCTAAGTAGTCAGACATAGTAATCAGATACATGTTATTCAGGTCGCCGTGCACATAGTGCGCGGCGATTTTATGTTTTAATTAGATGCTTGAAGTTGGTCGTATAAACAATTGCAAAACTCAGGTTTGTTGTTGTATAATCAGTTTAATCACAATTATCTAAGGGGGATACTGCTATGGTTAAGCTATTAATTGGAAATAAGGGTACAGGCAAGACTAAGAAGATGATCGAGCTCGCTAACTCTTCAGTAGAGCAGGCTAAGGGTAGCATTATTTTTATCAACAAGAACGCAAGACTTATCTATGATCTGGATTACAAGATCAGAGTAATCTGCATGGAGGACTTCGTTCATATCACTAATGAGGACGAATACATGGGCTTCCTCTTCGGAATTATCAGCTCAGATAACGATATCGAGAAGATTTTCCTTGATGGAGTTCTTAAGCATAGAGATGTTGAGATTAAGGACCTTCCAAGCTTCATCAACAAGCTCAAGGTTATTGCTAATGATTACGACATCGAGGTTATCATGAGCGTAAGCGCAGAGCTTGAGGACATGGTAGGAGTTGACTTCGACGGTGTTGAGTGTCTCAACTAATTAACATTTGAATATTGATACATATAATCCCGGGCAGAACTGCTCGGGGTTTTTTCGGAGAAACAGAGTTTATTTATGAGTGTATTTTCAGATATTGCAGGTGGGTTCTTAATAGGGGAAGAGCAGTATAAGCACGCCATGGCTGATGTTCAGGCGATGCAGGATGCGGATGAGGAAGCGAGAAGGAAGGCTTTTGGCTTCGGCATCGAGGAGAGACATTTCTGCAGCAAGGGCTTCAGCGCAGAGGAATGTCATTTGTGCTGCAGCGATAATATTGACTATATGAAGTGGCTCTTGCTTAATGGCTATAGAAACTGCATCAAAGTTATATATATTGATCCTCCGTTTTTCACAAAGGCTAATTATAATGCAACAGTATCCATAAGAGATGAGAACGGCAAGAAGCAGAATGTGCATCACCTTGCATACAACGATATGTTCGAGAGAAATCTCGAATTCTATATTGCCAATATGACGAGCAGACTTATGCTGATGAAGGAGCTTCTTCATCCAGAGGGTCTTATCTGGGTACACCTTGACTGGCATTCTTCTCACTATATAAGAGTCATAATGGATGAAATCTTCGGAGAGAAGCATTTCGTAAACGAAATCATCTGGAAGTATAAATCCGGCGGCTCGGGAAAGAAGCATTTTGCCCGTAAGCACGACAGTCTCCTTGTGTACAGTAAAACGAACAAGTATAAGCTCGAAGTACCTAAGGAGAAGTCGTATAATCGTAATATGAAGCCTTATCACTTCAAGGGTGTAAGCGAGTATAAGGATGAATACGGTTGGTACACTCTCGTCAACATGAAGGACGTATGGTCAATCGATATGGTTGGCAGGACATCGGCGGAGAGAACTGGATATGCGACGCAGAAGCCTATTGAGCTTGTTTCACGTATCGTTCTTGCTTCAACGGACGAGAATGACATCTGTGCAGATTTTTTCTGCGGCTCGGGTGCGCTCATTGAAGCTGCGGCTACGAACGGAAGAAGATGGCTTGGCTGTGATAATGAGCAGCTTGCAGTGTCGATTGCAAGGAAACGTCTTGATATGAAGGAATCAGATTATGTATTTCTTTCTAATCGTGATGAGCTTCGAAGAGTAGGCAGGCTTTCAATGAATCTCAAGGTGAGAGACAGACTTGAGAACGGTAAGAGCCTTCTTACGTTTGAGGTTTCTGGCTTTGAGCCGGAGCTCGATATCGGTCACATTCCACTTAAAGAGAGAGCTGAGGTAAGAAGAATTGCTGAGGCGGATGGAATGAGACTGCTGGATTATATTATGATTGATCCGGCGTATAATGGAGCTTTTTCGGCGGAGCATATTATATCAGAAGGGTTTGATGAGATCAGGTTTATTTCAAAAGGAAACTTTGCGGTGATTGCCGTGGATGTTTTCGGCAGAGAATATTTTATGAAGGTGGATTTGGACAATGACTAATGATGTACACAATAGCAGAAAGAGTAAGCTGCTGAACGAAGTATTTACTGTTCTGTGGGGTTCTGTATTCAACGCCATCGGACTTACGGCTGTAATGGTACCTAATGGACTTACATACGGCGGAATTGCCGGTCTTGCGAGACTGATTCAGAACTTTACGGGAATCAGCAGTTACTCACTACTTTATTATATTTTTGCAATGGCTGTAGTTGTACTTGTGTGGCTTACTCTCGGATTCAAGGAAGTTCGTAAGATTATTGCGATGTCATTCGGAGTTCCGGCTGTAATGAAGATACTTGAAACTGCAGGTTTTCAGATTATTGTTGAAGATAAACTGATGGCTGCAATTCTCTTCGGTGCGATAATCGGAATCGCTAACGGCGGAATGTTCCTCGGTGGATATTCTTCAGGCGGAACAGACTCGATCGCGAAGGTAATCAAGCAGAAGATGCTCCCATACATCGGAATATCTAGGCTTACTTTTGCACTAGATTGCATGATTATCGTTGCATCAGCATTCGTGATGGGTATCAATGTTGCGCTTTATGCGATGATTTCAATCTTCGTGGCAATGAAGATGTGCGAGGCTGTAATGTACGGTTTCCAGATGAAGCTTATCGAGCTTTCTATTCTTACAACAATACCTGAAGAGCTGACAGATTACATCATGAATACAATCGTAAGAGGTGTTACAAGTATCGATACTGTCGGTGAGTACACAGGTGAGCACAAGAAGCAGCTTAAGACAATCTGCTCTCCAAGAGAGGGATTTGAGATAAAGAGATATCTTGCAGAGCATGATCCTAGTGCATTCGTAGTTGTTAATAACATCAGCGCTGTATGGGGTAATGGTAAGGGCTTCTCCGACATGTCGGATCAGGAAGCAATCTAATATACTACAAGAGGGGTTATTATGAGTAGACAACAGATCCTAAGAGATTCAAGCATGGAGCTTTCCATGAAGAGTCTCCACCAGTCCGGAATCAGAGGAAGTCTCGCTGCTTCAGCAGGTAACTGTCCGGTCAGCCAGTGTGCAGCATATGCAAGACAATGCCTTGCGCAGAGCTGTGGTAAGTGTGTGCCTTGCAGAATCGGTCTTACAAGAGCTGCAGAGATTCTTGAAAGAATTGAGGTTGGAGATGGACATGCTGACGATATCGCAGAGCTTGAGAAGCTTCTTAGAAGCATTATGGTAAGTGCAGATTGCGCAATCGGATCAACTTCAGCAGAGACAATCCTGAATTCAATTGAATCAATTACGGATGACCTTGAGTCGCACGTTACCAGGGGTAAGTGTATCACATCATTTAAGCCTGTTCCTTGTGTTTCAGGCTGCCCTGCGCATGTTGATATTCCTGGATATATCGCGCTTGCACGCGAGGGAAGATTCGAGGATGCTGTGAAGCTTATTCGCTACGACAATCCGTTCCCGGCAGCATGTGCGCTTGTATGCGAGCATCCTTGTGAGCATGTGTGCAGAAGAAATATTGTTGACAGCCCGGTTAATATTCGTGGAATCAAGAGAGCTGTTGTCGACAGAGCTGGAACTGTTGAGCCACCTGAGTGCATGGCTCCTACTGGACGAAGAGTCGCTATCGTAGGTGGAGGTCCTTCCGGCCTTACGACAGCATATTTTCTCCAGCTGATGGGTCACCAGGTAGACATCTACGAGAAGCGTGCTAAACTCGGTGGAATGATGAGATACGGAATTCCAAGATACAGACTACCTAATGAATATCTTGATGCGGATATTGAGGCAATTCTGAAGACTGGCGTTAAGGCTTATACAGACTATACAATCAACAGCGAGAGGTTCGCCAAGATGAAGGAAGATTACGATGCAATCTATCTTTCAATCGGAGCTCACGCTGCGAATACTCTCGGAATCGAGGGCGAGGATGCAGAGAATGTTCTTTCTGCAGTTAAGCTTCTTAGAGCAATGGGCGATGAGGAGAACCCTGATTTCAGAGGTAAGAGGGTAGCTATTATCGGTGGCGGAAACGTTGCTATGGACTGCACAAGGACAGCTATGCGTCTTGGTGCGGATAAGGTTACTTGTGTTTACAGACGTAGAATCAGCGATATGACAGCTCTTGCAGAGGAGATTGAGGGTGCAATTGCTGAGACATGTGAGATTATGCCAATGATGGCACCTGTACGTATCGAGACTGATTACGAGGGCAAGGTAAAGGCTCTCGTTGTTCAGCCTCAGATTCCTGGTGCTTACGATAGAGGACGTCCAAAGCCTGTTAAGGCAGACAAGGATGAGGTTACTATCGAATGTGATTATGTTATCGCTGCTATCGGACAGGCAATCGATTCAGATGATTTCGCTCAGGCCGGAGTCCCTACACACAGAGGCAAGATTCTTGCGGGTTTTGACACTCTCATCGGAGAAGGTGGAATGATTTTCTCAGGAGGAGACTGCGTAGAAGGCCCTGCAACGATTATTAGAGCAATCGAGGCAGGTAAGACTGCAGCTGCGAATATTGACGATGCTCTCGGATTCAGGCACGAGCTTCCAAGAGAGATTGAGATTCCATCTGCGAAGGCTGGAATTCTCGGAAGAACAGGAAGAATCGACCTGCCGGAGAGAATGGCATCAGAGAGAAAAGACGATTTTACACTTATCGAGCAGAATATGACATGCCAGGAGCTTAACCAGGAGTGCGGAAGATGTCTCCGCTGTGACCACCACGGCATGGGTGCTGTGAAAGGAGGCCGCACATCATGGTAAAGCTTGTTATAAACGGCAGACAGATTGAGGTTAAGGAGCATACGACGATTCTTGAGGCTGCGAAGATGAATGGAATTCATATTCCTACACTTTGCTACCTTAAGGAGCTTAATGAGGTTGCTGCATGCAGAATCTGTCTGGTTGAGATTGAGGGTGTGGATAAGCTAATGGCTTCATGCAACACTGAGTGCGAGGAAGGCATGGTTGTTCACACTGACACTAAGGCTGTAAGAGAGGCGAGAAGAACTAACCTTGAGCTTATCTTCTCGCAGCACAGAACTCAGTGTCTTTCATGCGTAAGAGATGGAAACTGTAGCCTTCAGGAGGTTGCTAAGGAGCTTAACATGACTCGTCCTGTCGAGGAGGTTGATCCTAGACCTAACAGATGGAAGGCCGGTCGAATCCTTGAGAGAGACAATTCGAAGTGTATCCAGTGCTTCCGTTGCATCAACGTGTGCGACAAGGTTCAGAGTCTTAGCGTATGGGATCTTCTCGGAACAGGAAAGAATTCAAGGGTTGGAATCAATCCTTCGAAGAAGCATTTTCATGAAATCTGTGCACTTTGCGGACAGTGCATCACACACTGCCCTACAGGCGCACTCTATGTAAAGGACGATACTGAGAGATTCTACGATGCTGTTCATGATCCTGATATTATCACTGTTGTTCAGGTTGCACCGGCAGTTCGTTCCGCATATGGAGAAGCCGCAGGACTTCCAAGAGAGCTAGCGACAGAAGGCAGAATGGCAGCAGCAATCAAGTCGCTTGGTGTTGACTATGTTTTCGATACTAACTTCTCTGCCGACCTCACAATCATGGAAGAGGGAACAGAGCTTCTTAAGTATCTGGGCGAGAGGGAAACTAAGCTTCCTATGTTCACTTCATGCTGTCCAGGCTGGGTAAGATACATGAAGATTAAGCATCCTGATATGGTGTCGCAGCTTTCATCCGCGAAGTCACCACAGCAGATGTTCGGTGCAGTTACCAAGAGCTATTTTGCTAAGATGATTGACGTTGATCCAGCTAAGATATGCTGTATCTCAATCATGCCATGTACCGCTAAGAAGTACGAGTGCGATGTTCCTGAAGTTCAGGGCGCGTCAGTTGACGGCGGTTTCAAGGATGTAGATATGGTTCTGACTACAAGAGAGCTTACAAGAATCCTGAGACCTGTTGACTTAGCTTCACTTGAGGAGATTCCTTTTGACTCACCACTCGGTGCGGGAACTGGTGCAGCAGTAATCTTCGGAAGAACAGGTGGTGTTATGGAGGCTGCACTCAGAAGTGCTGCATTCCTTGTAGAGGGTAAGAATCCTGACACTGCTACATTCAAGAAATACAATCATCCTGAGAACTGCTGGACTGAGGCTGCTTATGAGATTGGCGGTACAACTGTAAGAACTGCAGTTGTCAGCGGACTTGCTAATGCAGGTAAGCTTATTGACTCAATCAGAAGCGGCAAGACAGAGGTTGATTTCGTTGAGGTTATGGCCTGCCCTGGCGGCTGTGCAGGCGGTGGCGGACAGCCAATTCATGATGGTCTCGAGCTCGCTTATGACAGGGGTGAGGTTCTTGACAGCATTGATGAGAATGCAGATATCCGTTATTCTCATGAGAATCCTGAAATCACAAAGCTTTATGCAGATTACTTAGGTGAGCCACTGTCAGAGACTGCTCACCATCTGCTTCACACAGATCAGACAGAGTGGACTCTGTAAGGAAACATATGAAGGTATACACACGAGATTACAGAATACCGCATATCAGAAGCAGTGTCTGGGCCCGCTATTATGGCGGGCTAAGGCACTGTGTTTTTGATATAGAAACAACGGGGCTGGACCCTGTCAGAAACAAGGTAATAATGACCGCACTTCTTACAGAAACAGACGACGGAGTGAAAATTACTCAGTTCCTTGCGGAGAATCACTACGAGGAAGAAAAGGTAATATCTGCAACGCTGGATTTTCTTAAGCGCGAGGGAATCAATTACCTTATTACGTTCAATGGGGCGCGGTTCGATGTTCCTTTTGTCAGAAAAAGGATGGAGAAACTTATTATGCCGGGGGACATGAATCTCTATAATCTGGATCTGTACAGATTTATCAAGAAGGAGACAATTCTACCGAATCTGATGAAGTCACTTAGACAGAAGATGATTGAAGAATATTTCGGGCTTAGCACTGACAGGCAGGATACAATCACCGGTCGTGAAAGTGTCACTCTGTACGAGAAATTCGCTCTGACAGGAGATTCTGTCGCTGAGAAAATAATTCTCACTCACAACAGAGAGGACGTCCTGCAGTTATACAGGATTCTTGTGAGCCTGTCGCAGGATGAGTGGGCGCCAAGGCTTAAGTGTGGTGATTTTCATCAGGCGATCGCATCGTATGGAATGCCTGTAAGGGATTCAAATGGTGCTGTTGCGCTGAGCGCCCATGTTGAGCCTAGGACTCGGGGCATCAGAATCACAGGATCGCAGCTTGAAAAGCCTATCAGTGCAGCGATATTTAGAAGTGATGAGTATGCGATTGATGCTGATTTTAAGGCGACTACGGGCTCATTTGAGATTACTGTGGTGCCGACTGTCTACCAGGACTCAATTTTCATACCTCTCAGACAGGCAGGAATTGACGAGAGAGGGCTTATAACACTAAGTAGGCATCCGGGATACTGTGAGGGCTGTTTAATTCTTAAGGATGGCGATAATACAGACAGAGAGGCAGTGAATCTGCTGGCGATGGAAACTTCACGTGCGCTGTATGAGAGACTTAGATAGATATAGTAAGCTGTTGTGTTGATTGGTCATTGTTGGAGTGGTGATGTGATGATACGGCAATGTAGCGGTGCGGTAACGTGGCGGTTTATTAATAAAAATACCATCCCCGCGTCTAACGCGGGGATTTCTTATATTTCTTATAACAACAAAACCCCGCAATCGATGTATTCGATGCGGGGTTCACATTTCATATTAAATAATAAATATCAGAGGCTCTTAGACATTAAACAGGAAGTGACAGATGTCGCCGTCCTTTACTTCATAGTCCTTACCCTCTGATCTGAGCCATCCGTGCTCCTTTGCAACAGACAGCTTACCGCCTGCCTCCATAAGCTTATCGTAAGCAATAGTCTCTGATCTGATGAAGCCCTTCTCAAAGTCAGTGTGGATTCTTCCTGCTGCCTGTGGTGCGAGAGTTCCTCTCTTGATAGTCCATGCTCTGGTCTCGTCCTCGCCAGTTGTAATAAATGAGATGAGGTTAAGAAGTGAGTATGAAGACTTAATAAGCTTGTCGAGTCCTGACTCCTCAATTCCGAGCTCCTCGAGGAACATTGCCTTCTCATCATCATCAAGCTCGCTTAGCTCCTGCTCGATCTTAGCACATACAACTACTACCTCAGAATTCTCCTTAGCAGCATACTCTCTAACCATATCTACATACTCGTTAGTCTCGCATGCAGCATCCTCCTCAGATACGTTAGCAGCGTAGATGATAGGCTTGTATGAAAGAAGGTCAAGGCTCTTAACAAACTCTGCTTCCTCCTCGTCAAGGTCCATCATTCTAGCTGACTGGCCTGTCATAAGGAAGTCATTGATTCTGTTGAGAAGGTCGAGCTCCTTCTGGATGCTCTTGTCAGCCTTGAGCTGCTTAGTAGCCTTCTGAATTCTTCTCTCAAGAACCTCAGTATCAGCGATGATAAGCTCTGTGTTAATAGTTTCGATGTCGTTAACAGGGTTGATCTTGCCGTCAACGTGAACAATATTCTCGTCCTCGAAGCATCTTACAACGTGAACGATAGCCTCAACCTCTCTGATGTGGCCGAGGAACTTGTTACCGAGGCCCTCACCCTTAGAAGCACCCTTAACAAGACCTGCGATATCGCAGAACTCGATAGTTGTGTAAATAGTCTTCTTTGAATTGTAAACCTCGCTCAGCTTAGTTACTCTCTCATCCGGAACAGTTACAACACCAACGTTAGGTTCAATTGTGCAGAAAGGGTAGTTAGCCGCCTCCGCACCAGCCTTGGTGATAGCGTTAAAAAGTGTGCTCTTGCCGACATTAGGCAGTCCTACGATTCCCAGTTTCATGAATTACAAAATCTCCTTTATATACAATGTTAATTATTCGTGATTCCAACTGATTGTATCAGCCCTTAATTCTAGCACAAAAGCGTCTTCTTATCAATGAGACGTCCCGCTTCGAAACGGAATGTTTCGGCTAGTTTGAGTTATTTTGGGCGCGACTATTAAGGTATATGTAGAGTGCGAACGAAGCGATGATGCACACGATGCTTATAACCTGCGCCTGCTTAAGTGGTCCGATCATAAGGCTGTCTGTTCTTAGACCCTCGACAAAAAACCTCTCAACTGAATACAGCATGCCGTACAGACATACGACCTGACCCTTGAATTTCCTATTATAGAAGAAATAGCTCAGCACGAAGAAAAGAATGAAACACCAGATCGATTCGTAGAGGAATGTCGGGTGAACCTTCACGCCATCGACCATAATTCCCCATGGAAGGTCGGTTGGGCCGCCGTGAGCTTCGCTGTTAAAATAGTTACCCCAGCGTCCGATGCTCTGTGCTAGAGCAACTGATGGAATTACGAGATCTGCCATATCGAGCGGATTGATCTTTTTCTTACTGCATATAATAAGAAGAACGATAAGTCCCGCGATAAGACCGCCGTGTATTGCAAGACCACCGTTTCTTATATTGATAACGTCGTAAAAGCTGTGATATATGCTGCTGTTAAAAAGCACGTAGTACGCTCTTGCTCCCACGATTCCGATGGGCAGCATCCATATCGCCAGGTCGAGAATGCTCTCTGATTCTATGCCTACGCGAGGGGCTCTCTTTGATGAAATGATAACGGCCAGACACATTGCAGTTGCTATTAAAATGCCATACCAGCGAATTTCATAAGAAAAAAATGAAAAAGCTATTGGATTTGGAGTTGACATAGTGTATAATCCTCCTTGTTGTGAGTTTTCGCGGAGACGCGAAACAATAACGAAGAAATTATATCACAAAATTTCTTAAAAAAGTTGTTGACATAAGTTGCTGGGTTTGTTATTATAATCAAGCAGTCTGAAACACGACAGCAACACAAACTGAAAATGTGGCGGCGTAGCTTAGTTGGCTAGAGCGTCCGGTTCATACCCGGAAGGTCAGTGGTTCAAGTCCACTCGCCGCTACCAAGTTTTCGGGCGTATAGCTCAGCTGGGAGAGCATCTGCCTTACAAGCAGGGGGTCATAGGTTCGAGCCCTATTACGCCCACCATTTATTTTATGGCCGAGTAGTTCAGTTGGTTAGAATGCCAGCCTGTCACGCTGGAGGTCGACGGTTCGAGCCCGTTCTCGGTCGCCAATTTTCCAAGTTGTAAGACTGGAATTCAAATGGTGGAAACATCATTAATACGGAATACAGTTCCGAACACAATGTCATTTCTGAAATGATGAAGTCGCAAGGCTTTCATTTCAGTAAGAGACAGGTGTGGTGGGTATCGTCAAGCGGTTAAGACCCAGGGTTGTGGCTCCTGTATGCGTGGGTTCGAATCCCACTACCCACCCCAATTAAATATTTATGTCGCTAACAAGTACCATTAATGGGGTATCGCCAAGTGGTAAGGCAATGGATTCTGATTCCATCATGCGCAGGTTCGAATCCTGCTACCCTAGCCAAGATGGCGACATAGCCAAGTGGTAAGGCAGTGGTCTGCAAAACCTTGATCCCCAGTTCGAATCTGGGTGTCGCCTCCACTAAACGCAAACCTTATGGTTTGCGTTTTTTTATGTGCGTTTTATTGGACGTATATGGTGTATCAGATCGAGGATAGATTTTTGCGAAGTGAATGTGAAGATTGCTCTCTAAATAGTGAATGGCAAGGGCCTTTGTGCTAAAATTTATTTACAGATTCAATTGAATGATGCTTGATTAAACAATTTCAGATGAATCTAAATGATCGGGAAGGAGAGTGATTGATCGCGACTGGAAGAATTAAGCTTCTTTTCGCCGTAATATTATATGAAGAAACGTAAGTCAATAATCGTAGAATATGGAAGACATATCCTAGAGAGTGAGTATTTCGCTAAGGCAGGTAAGCAGACACACCACATTAAGAGTGATGTAGCTTCTCATTCAATTAACACAGCACTTTTCTGTGTGCTGGTATATAAGCTCTTTTCACTTCTTAATATTAAATTAAACCTTGAGGTTCTTGTCATTGCAGCACTTGCTCATGATATCGGAATTCTCGGAAGGAAAGAGAAATTCTCTACAGGACATGAGTGCATTACTGAGCATCCTGTATGTTCGGTAGACGCTATTAAGGAAATTGAGCCTGGTACAGATAAGAGAGTATGTGACGCAATTTCAAGTCACATGTATCCGCTTGGAGGAAACAAACCTAACTCAAGAGAAGGCTGGGTTCTGACATTTGCTGACAAGTACGCAGCATGTACAGATCATTTCCGTCACTACAAGGTGTGCGACATACTTTCTGCTTAAGCGGGATGTATACAACTTAATAAGAAAAATCGGCAGGGCGCAGAGCCTCTGCCGATTTTTTGTACGCGGGAAAACTCCTCTGTCGGTGAAACAGAATCATATTTGTGACAAATATACAATAATAATACAAAATCTTTGTTGACACAGACTAAAGTATACATTATTATTCTCGTATACAAAAAAGCTTATAAATTATGGAAGTTATATATTAGGAAGTAAGAAGGAGCAAAATATGTTAGACACTATTAACAGCATTAATTCAACCGTTAATGCCTTCGTCTGGGGTGTCCCGGCTATGGCATGTATCCTCGGCGTAGGAATCTATCTATCATGCAGAACCGGGTTTGTACAGTTCAGAAAGTTTGGATATGCGATTAAGCATACCATCGGAGAAATGTTCAATAAGAACGCGGCACAGGAAGGTTCAATGACACCTTATCAGGCTGTATGTACAGCACTTGCCGCTACTGTTGGTACAGGTAATATCGCTGGTGTTGCCGGTGCGATTGCTATTGGTGGACCTGGAGCGGTATTCTGGATGTGGGTCAGCGCACTTCTCGGTATGTGTACAAAGTTCTCAGAGGTAACTCTAGCCGTACACTTCAGAGAGAAGAATGAGAAGGGCGATTATGTCGGCGGACCAATGTACTTCATCAAGAATGGTCTTGGCAAGAACTGGATGTGGCTCGCTTACATCTTCTCAGCACTCGGTGCACTTACTGTGTTCGGTACAGGTTGTACTACACAGGTAAACACAATTGTTGCATCAATCGACGAAGCGCTTTTTAACTATAATGTTGTTGATCAGGCTGGCTTCGGTAAGGTTAACTTAGTTATCGGCATTATTATTGCTATTCTCGTAGCAGTTATTCTCCTCGGTGGAGTTAAGAGAATCGGTGCTGTAACTGAGAAGCTGGTTCCTATCATGGCTCTTTTATACATCATCCTTGGAATCGGCGTTGTAATTCTTAACGCTTCAGCAGTTCCTGGAGTATTCAAGTCAATCTTTGAGGGTGCTTTCAATCCTGCATCATTTACAGGTGGAGTTGTAGGAAGCATGTTCATGGCAATGAGAAAGGGAGTTTCAAGAGGTATCTTCTCTAACGAGGCTGGTCTTGGAACTGGATCTATCGCTCACGCAACTGCTGATACAGATCACCCAGTAAGACAGGGTCTCTTCGGAATTTTCGAAGTATTCGCTGATACTATCGTTATCTGCACACTTACAGCACTTGTTATACTTTGCAGTGGTGTTCCTATTCACTATGGTGAGGCTGCAGGTGCAGAGCTTACTATCGCTGGATTCACTAATACATATGGCAGCTGGGTATCAATCTTCACTGCAGTAGCAATGTGTTGCTTCGCATTCTCAACTGTTCTTGGTTGGGGACTTTATGGAACAAGATGCGTAGAGTTCTTGTTCGGAACAAAGGCTAATAAGGCGTTCCTCGTACTGTTCTCAATGGCAGCAGTTCTTGGAGCAACTATCAAGCTGGAGATTATCTGGAACGTTGCAGATACACTGAACGGACTCATGGCAATTCCTAACCTGATTGCAGTATTCCTGCTTGCCCCAGTTGTAATAAAGCTGTCGAAGGAATTCTTCTCGACACACAAGGATTAAGTTATAACCATTTAGTATAATGAAATTATAGAAACAAGATCGGAGGCAGAAATGTCTCCGATTTTGTTTTTGATAACTGTATTTCGGTGTGCAATACTGAATGCAGCGCAGATGATTTTACTAATTGTAAGGAACTATCTGCAAATTCGGGCAGAATTTGCATACGCTTGATCAATTAACTTCAAATCATCTGCAGCTTGCGATCGGAGCGGGGCGTAGGGGTGGCAGATGAATCGATCCTTTTGGCCGTAACGTCTGTATTTCGGCAGATGTTTTGTTCAGAAATGTTGTATCGTCAGCACTTTGGCAGACGATCTTCGGAAAAGAGGTGAGTGTCTGTCGCTAGAGAGGATGTCTGCGTAGGGGGGAGTTTACCTGCGCCTTGGTTCAAGTGGAATATCTGCACTTTGGCAGACGATCTTCGGAAAAGAGGTGGATGTCTGCGGCTTATGAGAGGATTGAGTGCACGCTGCGGCTGGTGGTATAATATAAGACAGAAAATTTTGCGGGGCTTGCGGAACAATATACTTATTTATATAGATGAGGGGTGCGAATATGAATTTTATTGAACTGTGTAAAGAGAGATATTCATGCAAGAGTTTTAGTGATGCTGCAGTTGAGCCTGAGAAGCTCGATGTGATTCTGGAGGCTGGAAGACTTGCACCGACTGCGAAGAATCTGTAGGAACAGTCAGTATATGTGATCGTTTCAGAGGAGGGGCTTGCGAAGATTGATGAGGCAACGCCTTGCAGATATGGTGCGCCTGTTGTTTTGGCTGTGTGCTATGACAAGAACAATGTTTACACTTATCCGGGTGAGAAGCATTCGTCAGGAATCGAGGATGCTACAATTGTTGCAACACATATGATGCTTGCGGCAACATCGGAGGGACTAGGAAGCTGCTGGCTAAACTTTTTTGACCCTGACAAGCTTAAGGATGCGCTTGATATTCCTGAGAATGAGGAGCTTGTTATGCTTCTTGATATCGGCTATGCGTCAGAGAATGGGAAGCCACTTCCTAATCACGAGTCAAGAAAGCCAATCGAGGATACAGTAAAATATATTTAATGAGGTGATAGAATGAGTAAATTCACAGGCGTGTTTACTTTTGAGGAATGGGAGAAGCTGTGTGATTGTTGTGGAATGTGCTGTATG
Source organism: uncultured Clostridia bacterium (assembly GCA_934255135.1). Lineage (GTDB taxonomy): Bacteria > Bacillota > Clostridia > Peptostreptococcales > Anaerovoracaceae > Crickella. Next base: position 72,860 of record CAKQMV010000009.1, read on the forward strand.
TTCAAGGTGATGGACGACGAGACTGAGGAGATTCTCGCGACAAGTCTTACATGCCCACTTCTCAATACACAGACAGGCAAGTGCAGAAACTATGCGAACCGTGGAGAGGAGAATCCTTACTGCACATTTATTACAGCTGAGAATGTTGAAGAACTTGCTGTCAACATGCCTCATCACTGCGGCTACAGATGCCTTGCGGAGGGAAGAATGCTGCCGAAGTGGCACCCTATTATGAAAGAAAACAGCGTTGAAGCGCGAGCTATCAGAAGAAAGCTCGAGCCATTTTGCCAAAAGGAATGTGGGGAGGCCGTAAGCTTCCGTGACATCGAGGATTTTGTTGCTAATTGTACAGTTTCTAATACACTTGAGCCAGATGACGACATGCTCGAGGAATTCATTCTTGACATTTAGGTATATATAATAAGAAGAAAGGGAAAACAACCATTTAATGAATCGTAAGGAAATAAGAGAGATAAGAACGAGATTTAACCCTGATGAGGGTAATCTATCTAAGATATATGGATGCTACGTTAATGCCGGCAAGGAGATCGTAACGGAGCTTGAACTTTCAACAATGATGATGGAGAAGGAGGAGAAGGAGCAGTACATGACACTCCTTAAGAAGACTCTGTCAGGATCACTTGGAAGAAATCTTTTTAACCTTGAGTTTGCAACAGAGTCTGTTGGAAATAGCGATGAGCACAAGCTGCTGATGGCACTTAACGAATCTCACCTTAAGGATGAGAATATGAGACAGCTTTTCTATCAGAGAGTGATTGAGACTTTTAAGCTCGAGGAGACAAGCTATGTAATTCTGCTCGTTTCAGATATTTATGACATCCCTTATAAGCAGGGAAGAAGCGAGGAGTGGGACGAGGATTCAACAGAGCAGTTTGATTACTTCCTTTGTACAATCTGCCCGGTCAGAGATTCAAAGGGCGCACTTAAGTACCTCGCAGATGAAGGCAATTTCAGAGCTACTTCTACAGGATCAGTTCTCGCACCGCCAGTTGCGGGCTTTATGTTCCCTGCATTTGACGACAGGGCGAAGAATATCTACAACCTTCTCTACTATACTAAGAGCAAGGCGGAGATTCACGATGAACTGATGAATGGTCTTTTGGGAATAGAGAATTCTCCGATGGCAGCAGAGTGTCAGATGAATGCATTCGGCACGGCGCTTAGCGATGCACTCGGTAAGGAATGTAGCCTCGATGTTGTGAGAACGATGACAAGTCAACTGATGGAAAGAATTGAGCTTCACAAGGAGAGCAAGGAGCCGACTGAGCCGGAGATCATGCTCGATGAGGTTGACAGAATTCTTATGTCGGGTGGAGTGTCTGATGATGGGATTATTGAGTTCAACGAGACTGTGAACAGAAGCTTTAATGGAGCGACAAGCTTTAACCCAGAGAATCTTGTGAACAACAAGACTTTTGCCCTTGAGACGGCGGAGGCGAAGATCACGGTGGATCCTGAGCACATCTATCAGGTGAGAACAGAGGTAATCGATGGAAGAAATTATATCCTGATTCCTGTCGGCGAGGGCGTTACGGTTAACGGAATTGATGTGTCGGTCGGAGGTAATGGCGATGAGTAAGGCGGACAGAGCGGAAGAGCTATTCAGAATGGGATACAACTGCAGTCAGTCGGTGTATGCGGCTTTTGCAGAGGAACTTGGGATGAGCGTGGAAGATGCGGCGAAGAAGGCAAGTCCTTTTGGCGCGGGCTTCGGCAAGCTTAGAGAGGTGTGCGGTGCTGTAACTGGAATGGTCATGGTTCTTGGAGATCTCGAGGGTTACGGCGATCCGACAGATGCCGCGGGCAAAAAGGCTCTCTATACAACTGTACAGGAGCTTTGTGGCGAGTTCGAGCGTTCCGAGGGAAGTCTGATCTGCAGGGAGCTTCTGGGTCTTAAGAAGGGTGAGGATCTTTCTGAACCCGCTGTAAGAACTGATGAGTATTATAAGAGCAGACCTTGCGTTAAGGCATGCAGAGCTGCAGCGGCTATCCTAGAGGAACATATGAAGTAAGCAATGCCTTTTGGCATATATATAATGAAGTAAAGGAGAATGTGTTATGGAACTAATTAAGGTTCATACAGACAAGGCGCCGGCAGCGCTTGGCCCATATTCACAGGCTGTTGTTGCAGGTGAGATGGTTTATCTTTCAGGCCAGGGCGGAATCAATCCTGAAACAGGAAAGCTTGTCGAGGGCGGAGTTGTAGCTGAGGCAAAGCAGATTATGAAGAATATCGGTGCTGTGCTTGAGGCAGCAGGAACATCATTTGAGAATGTTGTAAAGACTACAGTATTTCTTGCTGATATGGGCGACTTTGCTGCGTTCAATGAGGTTTATGCTGAGTATTTTACTACTAAGCCTGCAAGAAGCTGCGTTGCAGTTAAGACTCTTCCGGCAGGATTTGCTGCAGAGGTTGAGGTTATTGCTGTAAAATAATAATAATTATCAAATGTTGTAATATGAAACATATAATGACGCGAAACTTTTATACTCAAGTATAAAAAATAGCGTCATTTTTCCTTGAAAAAATTTTAACATGTTAGTATAATAACCTTGTTCGTAAATTATAATCTTTAAGGGGGATTGACTAAAATGAGCAATTCAAAGAAATGGCCTTTTGGCTTTTATGTATGCGCTCTTTCATTCACATTCGAGAGACTAGCATACTATGCTGGTAAGTGGGGTATCGGTGTATTCCCAGTTATCGCAGCAGCAGAGGGTGGACTCGGACTTTCAACAGCTGAAGGTGCGATGCTCTCATCATGGTTCGTAGCATTCACATATATCACTCCAGTAATCGGTGGATTCATTGCTGATAGATGGGTTGCTCCTAGAATTCTTGTTCCAATCGGTGAGATTCTTATGGGTCTTGCATACCTCATCGCTTGGAAGGCAACTGGTAAGGGTATGCTCGTAGCATGCATCATCCTTCTCGCAGTTGGTACTGGATTCTTCAAGGGAAATGTTTCAGGTATCAATGGTCGTCTGTTTGAGGGCGAGGACGAGTCAGTTCTTAACCAGATCTTCTCAGTTCAGTACTCATTCGTAAACATCGGATCATTCATAGGAACTACATTCCTTTCACTCGTTGCAACTAGATACAGCTTCAGAACAATGTTCCTTTGCTGTGCAGCATTCATGTTAATTGACTGTGCATGGTGGTTCATCGGTCTAAAGCACCTCGGAGATGCTGGTAAGAAGCCATTCCTTCACAGTAATGCACACGAGAGCGAGGAAGAGGAAGCAAAGGACAACGCTCCTCTTACTAAGAAGGAGAAGCAGAGAGTTGCTGCTATCATTATCGTAACTATCTTCTCAGGTATCTTCTGGCTCATCTGGTACATGGCTTACCTTCCAATTTACTACAAGTTCGGACCTGTTGAGCAGGGTGGACTTGGATGGGCTAACTGGCAGATCGGAAGCTTCCAGATCCCAACAGCTTGGTTCGACTCACTTAACGGACTCTTCTGTATCTTCCTTGCTCCACTATTCGCTATAGTATGGAAGAAGATGGCTGAGAGACCTAAGGGAGACTGGGGTATGTTCACTAAGACAGCTATCGGTCTTCTCCTACTCGGAGTTTGCGTAGCAGTAATGGTATTCGCAGCTATCCTTGCAGGAGAAGGATCAAAGGATCCAGTAGGAGTTTGGATTGTAGTATTTGTAGCAGCATTCATGTCAATCGGTGAGATTATCTTCTCACCTCTTGGAAATGCATTCATTTCAAAGTACGCTCCTAAGAAGCTCCTCGGAACACTTCTTGGTGTATGGCCATTTATCATCTTCTTCTCAGGTCTTGCTCATGGACCACTTTACAACTGGCTTGACAACTTCGGATTCGTAAAGGCATACGGAGCAGTTGGTATCATCATCGCAGCATGCGGAATCATTATGCTTGTATTCACAAAGAAGTTCGACGCACTTGTAGAGGACGAGCAGAACTAATAATTTTACAAATAATATTTACGAATGCTTATAAGGGAGCCGGCAGCTTAGCTGCCGGTTTTCTATTTTTTGAAAATGACAATATAATCGCATAAAAAAGACGCCTGCATTAGGCGTCTTTCCAGATCGATTTGGCATTGTCTGTCATTATGACTTCTCTGTCTGTATTGATGAAAATTGCGGCTGCTCCGTATTCCTCAGCGAGAGCTTTGCCCTTCTCAGTTCCGAGTACAAAACATGCTGTTGTAAGAGCGTCGCACATGATTCCGCTGTCACATACTATTGTAACTGACATAACATCTGATCTAGCAGGGTATCCTGTCTTAGGATCGAGTATGTGGTGATATCTTGTTCCATCCTTTATAAAATACTTCTGATAATCACCAGAGGTTCCGACGCAGTTGGTACCGTCAAGCATAACTGATCCGATAAGCTGCTCCTTGTCACGCGGATCTCTGATGCCAATCTCCCACTTGCCACCATCTGGCTTGCTTCCGTAGGTCAGAATGCTGCTCTCACCAACCGATATTACAGCGCCTTCAAGACCGTCTGCCTTCTCGAGAATACCTCTTGCAGTATCGAGCGCGATTCCCTTGCCGGCAGCACCGAGATCAAGCTGCAGACCCTCAGGAAGAGAAATACTGTTACCATCAATCTGAATATTGGTGTAATTACCCTTGCTTAGACAGCTCTGAATCCTGTCGTCGGCCGGAACCTTGTGCGCAACGTCATCAAAATCCCAAAGCTTCGATAAAGCACCGACCGTCGGGTCAAAAGCACCCGCGCTTTTGGCAGAGACATCGAGAAGGATATTCATGTATTCATGTAGTTCATCCGACATCACGACGCTTCCCTGGCCTGCTTTCTCATTTATCTTGTAAATCTCCGCACGGCTCACCTTGTTCGACAGGTGGTCGTTCTCGAGCGTCTTGATTGCGGTCTCTATGTCAGTTGACACATCATCGCCCTTGGTATACAAAGTCTCAGAAACGACGGTGCCCATCGCGTAGCCGGTGAAGGATCTCGGTTCGGGAGCTCCGCACGCGGCCAAAAGTGACGCTGAAAGGATCGCGGCCACTCCGCCTAGAAGAATCTTTTTTCTATACATATGTCCTCCAAATGCATTTTATTTATACGATTGTATTTTTAATTATATAATAACTTACTTAATAGTGGTATAATACAAATGTTGAAAAAACTGAAACATTCAGGAGGTTATTAATGGCTAAGATTACTGAGGGATACATGCCTTACCTAGGGCATGAAACTTACTACAGAATTGTAGGCGAGAGAAAGGACAACGGCAAGGCACCACTTATCTGTCTTCACGGAGGTCCTGGTTCAACTCATAACTATTATGAGGTTCTTGATAATGTTGCTGATGATGACGATAGAATGATCGTTATGTACGACCAGATCGGTTGCGGTAACTCATACCTTGATGGACACCCAGAGCTCTGGAACCAGAAGGTATGGCTTGACGAGCTTGATGCTCTTAGAGAGCACCTTGGACTCGACGAGTGCCACATCATCGGTCAGTCATGGGGTGGAATGATGCAGATTGCATACGCTCTTGATTACAATCCTAAGGGAGTTAAGAGCTTTATCATCTCAAGCGGACACCCATCAAGCTCAATGTGGGAGAGAGAGGGTCTCAGAAGAATCAAGATGATGCCACAGGACATGCAGGATGCTATCAACCACGCACTTGCTACTGGCGATTTCACTGGCGAGGCTTATGATGCTGCAGTTGCTGAGTACATGGACAGATACTGCAACTACTGGCTAGGAGATGAGGCTCCTGAGTGCTGCACAAGACCTAAGAAGGGTGGCTCAGAGGCTTACGTTTACGGATGGGGACCTAACGAGTTCGCTCCAACTGGAACGCTTAAGGACTTCGAGTACGTTGACAGACTTCACGAGATCGAGATTCCATCACTCATCTGCAGTGGTATTTCAGATCTCTGCTCACCACTAATCGCTAAGACAATGGCTGACAGAATTCCTAACTCAGAGTGGATTCTCTGGGAGAGAGCTAGACACACTTGCTTCGTAGACAGACACGATGACTACTGTGTAAAGCTCATCGAGTGGATGAACAAGTACGATTAATCGGGGGATTGACCAATATATTTATTTAATTCATTAGATATTACTTATAGGAGGTAATTTGAGATGGATAAGGGTAAGCTAAACAGAATTATTGACGCAATGAAGGCTGAGGACATGTATCAGATGATCATCACTGATCCTGTATCAATCTTCTATCTCACTAATGCATGGATTCTTCCTGGTGAGAGAATGCTCGCACTGTATATCAACGTTGATGGTGAGACTGAGCTTTTCGTTAACAAGCTCTTCCCACAGACTAAGGATCTTGGTGTTAAGATTACATACTATGATGACATCGAGGATGGCGTTGAGATTATGAGCAGAATCGTTGCTAAGGACAAGGTTATCGGTATCGATAAGACATGGCCTTCACACTTCCTCCTAAGACTTATGGAGCTTGGTGCTGGTTCAAAGTTTGTTAACGGTTCACTTATCGTTGACAAGGTTAGACAGATCAAGGATGAGAAGGAGCAGGAGCTTCTTAGAATCTCATCAAGAATCAACGATGAGGTAATGGCTGATGTCGTTGAGTGGGCTAACAAGGGCCTCTCAGAGAAGGAGCTTAACGTTAAGGTTAGAGAGATTTACAAGGCTCACGGATGTGAGGGCGTTTCATTCGACCCTATCACTGCTTATGCAGGCGGAGCTGCTGACCCACATCACGTAACTGATGATTCAAAGGGTAAGAGAGGAGACTGCGTTCTTCTTGATATCGGTGGATTCAAGGATAACTATGCTTCAGATATGACTAGAACTTTCTTCCTTGGAGAGGTTTCAGACAGAGCTAGAGAGGTTTACGAGGTTGTTAGAGTTGCTGAGCAGAAGGGTATCGAAGCTGCTAAGCCTGGTAACAGAATGATGGATGTTGACCTTGCTTGCAGAAACTACATTGAGGAGAAGGGCTTCGGCGAGTACTTCACACACAGAACTGGACACTCATGCGGTCTTGAGGACCACGAGTGGGGCGATGTTTCTTCAGTAAATGAGGCAATCATCCAGCCAGGTCAGTGCTTCTCAATCGAGCCAGGTATCTACCTTGCAGATGAGGGCATCGGTGTAAGAATCGAGGACCTCGTTCTTATCACTGAGGACGGATGCGAAGTTCTTAACAAGTATCCTAAGGAGCTTACAGTACTTCCTTTCGAGGACTAATTCTGTATAATTAAATAGATATGATTTATCAGGCCGGCACCGTATGGTGCCGGTTTTTCGTATGCAGAAAATCTACGCCTAACATAGTTCACTGTATTCATGGAGTCGCTTCTGTTAGTAGTATCCTAGCTGCTACAAGTATCCCAGTTGTAAGTAGTTTTCCAGCTTTGTTACCATTTTCATAATTTATATGATAATGGACCTAATTTGTTACCAACTACCAATTAGTTTAAGAATTGGTATACCTCGCTCGTAATTACGATCTTAGACTTTTAATCAACATACATTTATTCTTGTCAATCTGCTCTATAATGAGAAGCCATTTGCCAGATTCTGGAGCCAATATGAAATTATTTAAAAGAATGGTATACATAAGAATCTCCCTAAAACGCCTCAATCACCTCATATTTAAATGAACTTGAATTCTCATGTATACCAATTCTCTGAAAACAATTCTAATGGTAACAACCAGGGACCAATTAATCATTGTTTTATAAATTGGTAACAAGCAGATTCACAACTGTAACATCTGTTTACGGTGAGGGCGGAATCGCTGCAGCTATGGGAAGCAGCATGCCAAAAAGTGCTGACCCAATGGCACAGGGCTTTATCGCAGTACTTTCAATCGCTGTAAATGTGTTCATCTTCGCATACATTCTTAAGAGAGCTAAGGCTCAGAAGAAGAATCCTTGGAAGAATGAGATCTTTACTGACACTAAGGATTACATTGAGGCAATGGATCGTGCTTAATAATTAATATTTATTACTTAATACTAAACTCCTGTCCGGGTGAAGTTTTTCATCCAGATAGGAGTTTTTTATTTGCTTTGGTGTATAATTATGTCACTTGTATAGATAACAAGGAGGTGATTACATGCCTGAGAGAACTAAGAATATAGGACTGATTGCATTATGTGTAGTGATAATGCTTGTCAGTGTATTAGGTGTTGCGCCTAAGATGGAGAAGCTCGAGACATACAGCGGTACTGTTGAAACTCTTGATATGCTTAAAGAGAATGCCGCTTTGATGACAGGAACTGCTGCCGTGGCTGCAACTGCTGCTGCAGCGATCCCAGGTGATGCGACTACACCTGTTGCTAACAAGATTGCAGATGTTGCAGGTTATATGGTTATTGTTTATGCGGCTATTGTAATAGAGAAGTATTTCGTTGTGACGATTGGAGGTATTACATGCAGGTGGATTATACCGGCTGTATGCCTTATTATGATTGCTTATTTGGCTGCTCGCGTGCTTGGCAGAAGTGGCTCTGGCATCAGGTGGCTTAAGGAACTGTCTGTCAGAATATGTGCTGCGGCACTGATTCTGTGGATGGTTGTCCCTGTAAGTGCAGGCATGTCACAGACGGTATATGATATATATAATACGACCTCCGAGAAGCGACTCGAAGAGCTCGACAAGAAGTATGAAGACGCGGGCAAAATATCCGATGAATCAACGGAAGATTCCGAGGAAAAGAAGGGTGTTTTGGACGGACTCTTAGGTTCGCTTAAGGATTCTGCCGATGCGGTTAAGGATTCTCTCTCGGCGGCGACTGAGAAGTCAGTTGACTATTTTAAGGCGAAGCTCGACATCCTTGTCGAGGGTGCGGGTGTGCTTGTTGCGATAACAGTCGTGATTCCGGCAGCTATGCTGATATTCGGGCTGTGGGTGATCAAGCTTCTTTTTAATCTGAATATTAATATAGGTATAGGAGCACTTAAGAAATGAAGACGGAGACGGCATACTGGAATACGAAGACACATATGTTCAAAGGCGATGAGCATATCTGTTCGGCGTGCGGTTATGTGAGCAAGAAGAGGACAGGCAAGTGTCCGGGCTGCGGCCGCAAGATGAGGAAGGGTAAGAAGGATCTTGGCTGGATTGATGATATGGAAGCCTTTGATGCGATTTTTGGTGATTAGTATTTGGCTGGGGGAATCTTGATTTATCATGAGCGTTAATTCTGTATTTGAGAATGTAAGGCGTATATCGAAGCGGGTTCTGTGCGTGCTGTTTGGTGTGATGATTGCGGTATCATCAATGCCTTCTGGCGTTGATGCGGCAGAGAAGGAAGCATCAGAGGATGTGATTCGCGTAGCTTCACTTAATGACAGCTTTAACTTTGTCAACAGTAAGGGTATTCGAAGAGGATACTGCTACGAGCTTCTTGATAAGCTCTCTGGTTATACTGGCTGGAAGTATGAGTACGTGGACAGCACATGGGGCGACTGCTTTGATGAGCTTAAGGATGGCGAGATTGATATCATAGGTGGCGTCTCATATACAGACGAGCGCGCGAGTCAGATGCTTTTCTCAGAAACTGCAATGGGTAAGGAGAAGTATTACCTTTATGCAGACCCATCAAATGAAGAGATTTCTGAAGCTGATTTAAAGTCTCTTGATGGTAAGAGAATAGGAGTACTTCATAATTCAAAGCCTGAGGAATTGCTTAATAAATGGGAACAGAAGTACGGAATCAGGCTAAAGCATGTCAATACGATCAACGATGAAGATATTTCAGAGAAGCTTAAGGATAATGAAATCGACTGCTTTATTCAGCTCGAGGAATCATACTGGGCGAAGCATGGAATTTCATCGATTACATGCATCGGTCAATCGAGCGTCTATTTTGCCATTAATCAGAACAGGCCTGATATAAAGAATGCAATAGATAAAGCTATGAATGGTCTTGAAGAGGATAATCCTTTCTATATTATGGACTTGTATAAGGAGTATTTCTCTTTCGATTCTGCACCTGTTCTTTCGGGTGCGGAGAAGACCTGGCTTAAGAAGCACGGTAATATTAAGCTGGGTTATCTGAATAATGATCCCGCAGTCAGTGTTCTTGATAAGTCAACTGGTGAGATGACTGGTGCTATAACTGATTATATAAAATATGCTGAAGACTGTTTAGGTAACCAGACTCTCGAGTTTGATCTGGTTGGATTTGACAACAGTAAGGAAATAAGAGCGGCTCTGAAATCAAATGAGATAGATGCAATATTTCATTTTCCTCAGCACCCTAATGTAGCTAATGATAATGGTTTTTCATTTACTAATACGACATGGACATACGGCCTGCTTGCTGTAATGAAGGTATCCGATAAAGAACCTTTTAATGAAAAAGCTGCAAAGAAGGTGGCTATTCCTAAGGACTCCATTTCACTTGCTGAGCACATAGAGTATTTCTATCCTCAGTGGGAGATTATTGAATGCAATTCTGTCGAGGATGAAGTCAAGGCCATTGATGAAGGTGATGCTGATTTATTTGTTACAGGTGTAGGTAACGCATCAGAGTATACCAGTAAGACAACATATTATGGAGTTCCACTGTCTCAACCGGAGAGATCTGCAATAGCTGTTAACAGCGGAAACAGATATCTTCTATCAATTCTTAATAAGACGATTAAAGCAATGCCTACCAATATGCTGACAGGCTCGCTTTCTATGTATGAAAGTAATGCGAAGAGAGTAACTTTGAAGGCCTATCTGAAGGACAATATGTTAACTGTTTCTATTACGGTAATTTCAGCTACTCTAATTGTTCTTATCTGCATTCTTATTCTGCTTCGGAAGGCGAGACGCGCAGAGGCTGCATCAAGACAGGCTGCGATCGATACACATTCACTTAATGAGAAGCTGCAGGTTGCAGTCGAGAAGGCAGAGAGCGCAAGCCGTGCCAAGTCGACGTTCCTGTTTAACATGTCTCACGACATCAGAACTCCAATGAATGCAATCATTGGATACTCCGATCTGTCACTTAGACATCTTGATGAGCCAGACAAGCTCAAGCGATACATGGAGAACATTCAGGCCTGCGGCAGGAACCTTTTGGCCTTGCTTAATAATGTTCTCGATCTGGCAAGAATTGAGAACAGAAAGACAAGAATCGAATATTCGGTTACAGATGTAAAGAGTGATTTTGATACCTGCGTTATGATGTTCAGTAACGATGCTGAGGCTAAGAATCAGACGCTTACAAGGACTGAGGAGATAATCTATCCGTATGTTCATACGGACAGTCTTCATGTTACTGAGGTTATTACCAATATCTTAAGTAATGCTGTGAAGTACACCGGTGTGGGTGGAAGCATAAGTGTTAATCTTAAGCAGACTCCGGCTGCAGAGGCTGGCTGGTGCAATATGATATTTACTGTAGCAGATAACGGCATCGGCATGTCGGAGGAATTCCAGAAGCACCTGTTCGAGCCTTTTGAACGCGAGCATACGTCGACAATCTGTGGTATCGAGGGAAGTGGCATCGGCATGGGCATAGTGAAGGAGCTTGTGGATCTGATGAACGGTACTGTAGAGGTCGAGAGTGTAATAGGTGAGGGTTCAACCTTCACTGTTACAATTCCTTGCCAGATTGCATCTGAATCAGAGGTGCGCAAGAGGAAGCATGTCGTAAGAACTGGTTCGAAGGCTCTTAAGGGCGTAAGGATTCTTCTTGCTGAGGATAATGACATCAATGCGGAGATTGCCGAGGAGCTTCTTTCGGAGGAGGGCTGCGTTACTGAAAGAGCCTGCGATGGAGCAGAGTGTCTTAAGATGCTCGAGAATGCTGACGACGGCTACTACAGAATGGTAATCATGGACATTCAGATGCCTGTTATGGATGGTTATGAAGCAACAAGAGCAATAAGAAAGCTTGATGACGAGGCGAAGGCAGAGATTCCTATTATTGCCATGACGGCCAATGCTTTTGCAGAGGACAAGCAGGCAGCGCTTGCTGCCGGAATGAATGATCATGTTGGCAAGCCAGTTGATATGAGTGTGCTTGTGCCTATAATGAAGAAATATCTGTAAAAATTTGTGGGGCTTTGTGAGGGGCTTCGCCAGAAAGAGAATTTGTGGAATGAAATTTGACGGACTGAAATATGAACGAATAGTAGATGCAGGGCATCCATACTATGAGGATGCAATTGAACTTTATAAGATAAGCTTTCCAGCTCACGAGCAGAGAAAGAAGGAATCTCAGATTGAGATACTGAGTGATTCTCGTTATCACTTCGACGCAGTTTTCGATGACGGAGTTTTCGTGGGCGAGATCCTGTACTGGAACATTGGCGAGTTTCTCTATGTTGAGCACTTTTGCGTAATGCCGAATATGAGAAACAAGCACTACGGACAGAGAATACTGGCTGCACTTCAGGACAAGCCTATGATTCTTGAGATTGATCCACCTGTGAATGAGATTTCTATACGCAGGCAAGGGTTCTATGAGCGCTGTGGATTTGTAGCTAATCCATATGCTCACATTCATCCACCTTATTCTGAGAAGAATGAGGGGCATAATCTTGTAGTTATGAGTTCGCCAAAAGAGCTTACACCTGAGGAGTATGAGGTGTTTAATCGCGGACTGTGTGATATGGTAATGGCCAGCGCATTGTAAATAGTAGTTTAGTAATCAGAGGTTGGATTATGTTTAGAAACTTGGTGCTGGTGCAGGTCGTACTTCTGAGTTTTCAGAGCTTGCTATATTTCGGCTGCGAAATGTTTCAGCACAGAATTCATAATGTAAAACTGGAAATAGATGACAGAATTCCGTTCCTGCCATGGAGCGTGCTGTTTTACTGTCTCTGGTTTCCGCTGATTGCTGTTTATCCGCTGGCGGTATATGATGTTGATCCAGTTTATTATTGTAATTACTTAGTGGCAATGGTTCTGGAGATTCTGGTAAGTGTTGCCTGTTATCTTGTATATCCAACTTCATTTAAGAGACCTGCTACTCCAGATACTTTCTGGGGTAACTTTATGAAGCTTATATATCATGGAAGCTACAGGGGCTTGAACTGTGCGCCAAGTCTACACTGTTCAAGCTGCTATCTGATAATATGGGTTTCGATTGCGTGTCCGGGTATGGAGATGTGGATCAGGATACTTGCTATAGTAGTGGCAGTACTGATAGTGCTGTCAACTCTGACTACCAAGCAGCACGCTGTTATAGATGTGGTGACAGCGGCGCCGCTGTTTGGGCTGTGCTATGGTGCTGGAGCGGCGCTGGCTGTGCAGCTTTATCCGGTGATAGTTGGATTCATAGGAAGATAGGTGCTAGCTTGTGCGATATCCAAAATTATCTTGCAATAAAAAATGAGCCTATTAATGCCAAAACATGCATTGATAGGCATTTTTATGCCTTAAATTCTAGCCCGACTCACTTACATTCTCGTCGGGCTTTTCATTATCATATTTCAGCACACCGCGGGCTTAATCATCGAATTTCCAAGCTGTAGCCCGCACACCGCGGGCTGTATTAACGAATTCTCAAGCT
>CAKQMV010000010.1 GCA_934255135.1 uncultured Clostridia bacterium
CGCTTAGGAGGCGTGTGCTCTATCCAGCTGAGCTACTGAGACATTTATAAGTTTTATGCAATTTTCAAGGCTCGAAGGAATCGAACAATCTGCCGCTTAGGAGAGCGGTGCTCTGTCCCCTGAGCTACTGAGACAAAAATTCCACAAATATGATATCATATGTTTAGATTTGCTTCAAGCAAGCATAATAAACTTGAAAAAGCATAGTCTGTATGATTAAATTAAAACATTAATATTGTGCTCAATCAACAAATCCCGGAGGGAAAACATGTTTAATATAAACCAAATACAGGAAGAGTATAAGACCAAGCTGATAACTGCCGAGTATGCGGCAAGCCTGGTAAAGAGTGATTACAGAATACATTTTGGCATAGGAACGGGCACATCTGTATACATGGATGAGGCTCTTGCTAAGAGACTTGAGGGTGACAGTTTGCTCAGAGGTCTGCAGATTCAGACTGAGATTGCGATAAGACACGACATTCTCGAGACGTTTAAGGTGGTTGGCGATAAGCCGGAGATTTGCAGATTCCATTCATCGCATTTTGGCACTCTTGATAGAGAAATGCAGAAGGCGGGAAACAACTGGTACATTCCGATTCTCTTCAACGAGGAGAGACTTTACTGGGAGCAGAAGGGCAATGATTTCGATATCTGCTGCATCCAGGTTGCGCCGATGGACAAGTACGGCAACTTCAATTTCGGACCTGTTAACTGTGATATCTGGGGCGTTATCAAGAATTCGAAGAGGGTAATCGTTGAGGTTAATGAGAGCGTTCCGATTGCACTAGGATATGATTCGCATATAAATATTTCGGAGGTTAATTATATCATCGAGGGTGAGAATCCACCTCTTGCTGAGTTCCCTGTCAAAAATGGCACTGCAGAGGACCGCAGAATTGCTGAGTCCATCGTTGATATGATCGACAATCACAGTGTGCTGCAGCTCGGAATAGGAGCGGTTCCTAATAGCGTAGGTTCACTTCTTGCGACTTCAGATATCAGAGATCTCGGCGCACACAGCGAGATGTTTGTTGATGCGTATGTTGATCTTTATAACGCAGGAAAGCTGACTAACAGAAAACCTATCGATAAGGGTTTGTCGGTATATACTTTTGCCGGCGGAAGCAAGAAGGTTTACGACTTTATTGACGACAACCCAATCTGCTGCAGTGCGCCTGTAGACTACGTAAACAGCGTACATACAATTTCGTCAATTGATAATTTCATCTCGATTAACAGCTGTATAGGTCTTGATCTTTATGGTCAGGTTTGTGCGGAGAGTGCGGGATTCAGACATGTAAGTGGAACGGGTGGACAGCTTGACTTCGTTTTAGGCTCATTCCTCTCGAAGAATGGAAAGAGCTTCATCTGCACACACTCGACAAGAACACGCAAAGACGGAACACTTGAATCACTTATTCATCCAATTTTGCCAGCGGGATCAATAGTTACAACACCGAGAGCAGCTGTTAACTACATTGTTACAGAGTACGGTGGTGTAAATCTCAAGGGTAAGTCGACATGGCAGAGGGCCGAGGCGCTTATAAGCGTTGCACACCCTGATTTCAGAGAAGAGCTTATCAGAGAAGCTGATAAGATGGGAATCTGGAGAAATACAAGCAAAGGCGAGTATTTATAGACCAGGATTATAGTATAATAAAAGCGATAAACATAAATTAATGCAAAGAAAGGAGAACGGAGTCATGAAGTATAGTATTACAAATGCACCATTCGCAATTCTCACGTTTCAGATGGAAGCCGGTGAGGAAATCAAGTGTCAGTCAGGCGCTATGGCCTGGATGACTTCAGAAATCGAGATGCAGACTAAGGCCGGTGGCCTTGGCGGCATGTTCAAGAAGGCCGTTACTGGAGAGTCAATGTTCTATAACAATTATGTAGCTAATTCCGCAGGAGAGCTAACTCTGGCTAAGAAGGCTCCGGGAGACATTCTTGCTTTTGATGTTGCAAGTATGCCTATCATCGCACAGAAGGGAGCATTCCTTGCATCATCACCAGCAACTCAGATGGATATCTATTTACAGAAGAAGCTTTCAGCTGGATTCTTTGGCGGTGAAGGTTTCATTATGCAGAAGTTCAGCGGAACTGGCATGGTATTTGTAGAGATTGATGGAGCTGCAGTTGAGAAGTCTCTCGCTCCTGGTGAGAAGCTGACAGTTGACACAGGTTATGTTGCAGCAATGGAAGCTACATGCACAATGGAGATTCAGACTGTTAAGGGAGTTGCTAATATTCTTGTAGGAGGCGAGGGCCTGTTTAATACAGTAGTTACAGGTCCTGGAAAGGTATGGCTTCAGACTATGCCACTTAGCAACATGGCTGGTGCTTTCGCACCTTATATTGCTGCAAGCAAGTAAGACAGAATTTAACTGAAAGGAAAACAGGGACAATTAAATGATTGAATTCGGAAATGACTGGGATGAGATTCTTTCTGAGGAATTCGGTAAGGAATACTATCTGAAGCTTAGAAAGTTTCTGACAGAGGAGTATCAGAATGGTACGGTTTATCCTCCGGCGCAGGACATCTTCAATGCCTTCCGTTATACGGGATACGAAGACACCAAGGCTGTAATCCTAGGGCAGGATCCATATCATGAACCCGGCCAGGCTCAAGGTCTGGCCTTTTCCGTGCCGGGGAACATGAAGTATCCACCATCACTTGTTAATATTTTTAAGGAGATTGAAAGCGATACAGGATTGCTGTGGGATGATGAGGTTGTATCTGCAGACGAACCTGTCCTCAAGCCATGGACAGAGCAGGGTGTACTTCTTCTGAACACTTCTCTGACGGTACGCGCGCACGAAGCGGGATCTCACAGAGGTAAAGGCTGGGAGATTTTTACCGACAGAGTAATCGAGCTTCTGGCCAGAAGAGAGAAGCCAATGGCGTTTATTCTCTGGGGTGCGAACGCTGGTGCTAAGGAGAAGCTGATTCTCGAAAGCGAGGCAACTGCTGGTGTGAAGCATCTTATTATAAAGGCGCCACATCCGAGTCCTCTGTCGGCTTACAGAGGCTTCTTCGGTGGAAAATATTTCTCAAGGGTGAATTATTTCCTCGGAGATTCCGGGGAAGAGCTTATTGACTGGAGGCTCCACAGAGCTGAGGGTAGATAGGTCAGCGACTTCATAGAATTATCATAAAGAATACACAGATGATGCAGGTTTGAGATGCTATCATTGTGACAGCTTAAAAATCGGAGGAATTTACATATGAACAAGAAACTTAAGAAATCACCAATCAGCATAGTGTGCTACGTAATTGCGGCGCTGTCGCTTGTATATGGAATCTATGCTTTTGCCGGCGGAATTTCATATCTTAACCAGTATTTCACAGCATACGGAACATCAATTTCTGAGAACATGAAGGATGCGATGAGCTATCTTCTGTCACAGTCATTCACACCGCTTTGCTTTGCAGTTCTGGTGTTCATGTGCGGACATATTAATGATGCTGTAAGAGCTCTTGATCCAGACAATTTCGTAGAGGTTGCTGTTAAGGCTCCTAAGGCTAAGGTTGTCGAGACAGCTGAGGAGAAAAAGATTAACGAGGAGACTTCAGAGGATGCAGCTGTTGCAGCAGTAAATGAGGTAGCTGAGTGTATTGATGCTGAATGTGTTCCTTGTGCAGAGGCTGAGGTAGATGCTACAGCTCATGATGATGCAGAGGCAACTTCTGTTGAAGCAGTAGAGACTGAGGTAGCTGAGGTTCAGGTAGAGAAGGCTGATGAAGAGTAGTCTTTGATATATTGAGATTGTGGGCGGCGAGTGAGAGCTCGCCGCTTTTGTATGTAGAAAACCTCGCACTAGGTATGAGACGCGAGGGTTATATCGTGCAGCTTATAGTGAATCTGCGATTGCCATATTGTCACGGATTGTATCACAGCTGTCATTAAACTTGGAAAGTTCTTCCTGGCTCAGTGGGAATTCAACAATCTTCTCGATGCCGTTTCGTCCGATGATGCATGGAACACCGGCATAAACATCATGCTGACCATATTCTCCGTTAAGCTCTGTGCTGGCAGGCATAAGAACGTGCTCATCGTGAAGAATTGCCTTGACCATACGGGCTGCTGTTGTAGCAACTGAGTATTCTGTAGCGTGCTTCCATTCGAACGTTACCCAGCCGCCGTGACGAGCATTCTGTTCAACTGCGGCTTTATCAAAGTTCCAGCGAGGATCCTGCTTAGCCATTTCTTCCATAGAAAGGCCATTAACTGTAACGCATGACCATGCTGCAAACATTGAGTTGCCATGCTCTCCGAACATGAATGCCTGGATTGAATTAGGATCCACATCAGTCTGCTTAACAATCTGAGTCACAAGTCTTGCGGAATCAAGTCCTGTACCAGTACCAAGAACCCTGCCCTTAGGAAGACCAAGACCCTTGTCGATTTCCCTTGTAACTACATCGCATGGGTTGCTGATGCTCAAAACAACACCATCGAAGCCTGTCTTACGTACTCTCTCTACCCATGTACGAACTGCCGGAACTGTAAATTTAAGTTCTCTTGACCGTTCTGTTCCGCCAATGAGAAGTTCTATCTGTCCTACACTGTTAATGATTAAGTCACAGTCTGCGAGATCCTCATATTCACCAATAGATACTCTTACTCTATGGGGCATGTGAGGAAGAGCATCTAGGAGATCCTGGTATTCACTTTCTACTCTAACTGGATTTGTATCTACAAGAACGAGCTCATCTACGATACCCTGAATTGCCAGGCTATATGCTACATGAGCTCCTACATGACCGACTCCGATGATTCCTACTTTGCGATTATTCATTTCGTTACCTCCTTGTATATTGGTTCCCGACGAGGATGGATTGCTTAGCAGATGCAAGCATGAGACCCTTGCCAAGCAATCCTGTAATTCTACGGGACGAATATTTGTTATAATAAACTATATTATACTCTTAAGTTTGTGAAATTCAATAAAAATATGGAGAGCGTGAGGTTATGGGAGGGATTTGCGGGATTTATGGAATTTGCGGTATCTACGGTATTTACGGAATTTGTGGTATAGAGAAAAGTGATTTTTACTTTGTCTCTACCAAGAGGTTTAACAGAGGCGTTTTTTGTGAATGTAGTGTACTGCTGAGACGTGAAGGAGGAAACTCAGCTTGCATCTCAGATTTCTGAGACAGGAAAGAGAAGTTGAAGTTCACGTATCAGCTATAATGGCGGATTACGCCTGATACTTGAGGTTAGAGCTTGTGGAGCTGAGAGAGATATGGCGAAAATTGTTTTGCATCTCAGATTTCTGAGACAGGAAAGAGAAGTTGAAGTTCGCGTATCAGCTATAAGGGCGGATTACAACTGGCATTTGAGGTTAGAGCTTGTGAAGCTGAGAGAAATATGACGAAAATGGTTTTACATCTCAGATTTCTGAGACGTGAAAGAAGAAATGCAGTTCGTGTATCAGCTGTAGCCGGATGTTCTACCATTTTGCATTTAAATTGCAAACAATAATACTTATTAGGGAAATCATCTACCGAAGTGTAGACGAAACCTCTGTTATGAAAGATCGTCTACCGAAATGCAGATGATACCGCTATTATGAAAAATCGTCTACCGCGGCAAGCAAGGCATATCCGTGCACCAGGTAGACGATACATCTAATTTTAAGCAATCGTCTGTGTTTTAAGCCGTAATCAGCATACGATTGAACCGGCATCAGCGATATGTCTACAGATAACAAGCGAGCGGGGGATTTTAAAGAAAGACAAAAATGCTTTTGGCAACAAATGTCTACATATCGGTAGACGATTTAAAATAAACGTGGGAATGTCTGCAGCGGTACTGGCACTGCAGGGTGTTACCGACCTGAAATTACAGATGCAGCATGATCTGATCGCAAAATATACCGGGATGACTGGATTGCGTTATATATGTTCGAAAGACAGTGTCCGAAAATAAAAGACCTTCATATTGTAGACAAGTTAAGTTTGTCTGAACAACTGAAGGTCTTGAATCTGCATTAAATTGAATTGTATTAAACTAAAGGGCTTTCTTGATTGCTTCTAGAAGCTCATCGTATTCCTCGTAAGCAGGTACTTCTGGGAACTGCTCCTGAATTGACTTAGGACTCTTGAACAGGAAGCCTGCCTTGCTGCCCTGAATCATTCCGATGTCGTTGAAGCTGTCGCCAGCAGCGATTGTGTCAAAACCGATTGACTGAAGTCCCTTAACTGTTGTGAGCTTTGATTTCTCGCAGCGCATCTTGTGCTCAGTAATCATTCCATCCTCACCAACAAGAAGTTCGTTACAGAAAAGAGTAGGCATTCCGAGCTTCACCATAAGAGGCTCAGCAAACTGATAGAATGTGTCACTTAGAACGATTACCTGTGTAATTGAGCGAAGCTCATCAAGGAACTCCTTAGCACCAGGAATTGGATCAATCTTAGCAATAACATCCTGAATTTCCTTAAGTCCCAGACCGTGCTCCCTAAGAAGATCGATTCTGTAGCGCATCAGCTTGTCGTAATCAGGCTCATCTCTTGTAGTTCTCTTAAACTCAGGAATACCTGTAACCTCAGCAAAAGCGATCCAAATCTCAGGAACAAGAACACCTTCCATATCCAGACATACAATATTCATAGCAAAATCCCCCTATGCGTTAAACTCGGTTGAGTGACGAGTAATTATTCTTCAACCTGTATAATCCTATAATACAGAGCAGATTAGCCGAATGTAAAGCCTAAATATGAATTTTCACAATGATGTTCGAGTCCTGCAGACATACCTTGCACATAGTCCCCAGAGCGTGCACAAACGGGCAAAAGTTCTACATCTGGGACACAAATTTCACTTATAAATCCGTCCGCATCACGGCGTGCAAGGAATATTCCGTAGTCTCGTTCTACCCATGTGCGAGTGCGTGCTGAAGGAATAACGTGAGGCACATCAGAAAGCAGCACTTCGCGAAGCTGCCAGTATTCTGAAGCTGTGATTTCGTAGAAACCGGAAGTCGTGCTTGAATGCGAGTCTGAATCCGATTCTGAGCTTGAATCTGAGTCTGAAGTCGATGCAATAGCTGCAAAATCTGGATTGTCAAAGTGGCACGAAGTGAAATTAGGTTCGTAGCCTAGTGGTTTGTAGAAATCAACAAGCGAAGGCTCCGCCGGAGACAAAACGGATATTGCACCGGAGTGGATTACAAGGTCTCTGGCGTATTCGGTTATGAGGGAGCCGTAGCGTTTGCCGCGGGCGGGCGGCGCCGTGCAGACGGCGTAGGTCATTGCGACCTGGTGTCCGCGCAGGGTACCAAGAGCGAAGCATGTGAGCGCGGACACAACCGCCCGCCCTTCCTTCAGCACCACGCCCCAGATCTGATCGCCCCAGTTATCATAAAAAGCATCAACATACTCAGGCGAATCACCAAACACCTGGCACCACAGTTCGCGTAGGGCGGGATAATCAGGCGAAGCCTTGGTGATTCTTGAAATGCTAACTTTATCGTTATTACTCATGATCCTTCTCCACAGCAATATACTTCATAAGAAGCATGTCTGGTTTATAGCTTTCCTTCGCTCTGCGCAAGCCCTCAAGACCCATGTCTTCTTCACGATTGAAGAACTCAATCTCAGGATAGCGCTGAGCTATCATGTTTACAAATTCGCGGTTAATCATTGTGTAGGCGCCTTCAACACCTGGAAGTGCTTTCTCAAAATGAACATCCATTACGGTCTTACCGAGTCTGGTTGCAGCAGTAAAAGCAACTGGTTCACCATTCTGGTAAAGCAGGGCACCAGTGAATCCGAGTTCACAGAAGTGGTCGAACATCAGTCCTATAGCATGCACCTCATCTATAAGCTCCGGATCATCCTTCTCTTCGTAGAAGTGACGGACAAAAGCCCTCGCTTCATCTATTGTCGCACACTCGATAGGCTTGCCGTCTGAGTCTGTATAGTCAGATGGTCCGCAGCATTTGCCACAGTTGATTGCGCGAAGCTCCCATTCACCATTTCGCTCGAAATGCTTGATGTGGTTTCGCTTTGATGAAAGCTTGCGGCCTGCGAGGTAGCGAAGCTTCTCTGTTGAGTAAATATAGTCAGCGTTATCGCGGTCATCGATGATATCAAAGAGACCATCGTAATCCTGCAGAAACTCTTCGAGAGTCTTATCTGTCAGACCTCTTATTACAAGCTTCTGTCCACGCTCCTTGGCGTGCTGAATAATTGCATCGACTGAAGGGCGCTGATCTCCGCCGCCCTTAGGATATGAATAGACGTTCATATCAGGAGTACTTACGATTACACGACCACCTGTTACACAGATTTCCGGATGGTAAGCCCCCTTCCACATGTAGAGATTAGCAAAACTATAGTCAGCTCCATGACAGCCGCTTGCGCATATAAGCTCGTCTATAATGGACTTGTCTTCAAGTGTTATTTCGTGAAATTCTAGCATAAGTACCTCTTTTCTGTTCCTTAAAAACTGGTCAAATTATAACATAATTCTTGATTTCCACTTTGTGAAGTGTTAGTGTAATTCATATAAGATTGATAGGAAATAGGAGATTAGACCAATGGCTAAGATTACTAAAGATATGATTATCGGAGAAGTTATTGCGGAGCACCCAGATCTAGTTAGAACTTTTTTTGCTAACGGAATGATGTGTATCGGCTGTCCTGCTTCACAGGGTGAGTCAATCGAGCAGGCTGCTGAGGTTCACGGACTTGACGGCGACGCTCTTGTTAATGCACTTAACGAGGCGCTCGAGGCATAAGTCATCTGCAACACAACGCATAATATGGAATAGAGAGTTCCCTTGCATTTTGCATTGGGAACTTTTTATATATAATTAAAGAAAATACATTGGGGAATGTATAGGAGGTAGTACTATGTTTTATGAAGTATCAGGGAAGGTTTTTGACAAGCTTCCCAATGCTGTGTTCGGCGTAGTGGCAGTAAAGGGGATTAATAATGCAAAACCCGTACCTGAGCTGGCAGAGCTTCTCGATAAATACATCGCAGAGTGCGAAGCGTATTTTGCAGGAGAGAAGCCCAAGAACACACCGGATGTAATTCCTTACAGAGAGGCATTTCGTGCAATCGGTATAAATCCGAACAGATATGCATGCTCAATCGAGGCACTGATGGACAGAATTGCCAAGGGCAAAGGGTTCCCTTCAATCAGCCCTGCAGTTGACCTCGGAAACTGCATCTCAATAAAGTACCATCTTCCGATTGGAGCACACGACATCGATTCATTTATAGACGGTGGACTCTCGGTCAGAGTGGCAGATGAGAACGATGTATTCGTTCCTTTTGGCAGTGATGAGCCGGATAACCCTGAACCGGGTGAGATTGTCTATGCATCGGGAAACGAGGTTCGCACGAGAAGATGGACGTGGAGACAGGGAAACAATGGCATGATTACAGAAGAGACAACCAACCTTCTGTACCCTATTGATGGATTCGCAGATGTGAATATGGATAAGGTCGAAGCTGCAATCTCAGATTTTGAACAGTATGTTAAGGAATTCTTCGGAGACGATATCACTGTAGTTACAGGAATAGTTAATGCGGAGAACCAAAGCTTTGAATTCTAATTACACGAAGGAACAACTTAATACACTTTTTGCATCGATCATCACATCGTTTATGACAACGCTTAACAGTAGCGCCCTTAATCTTTCAATTCCTGGAATCGGAGACACCTTCGGAGTGAGTGCGCAAGCTGTCGGCTGGGTTATCACGATTTATACGCTTGCGAGCGTAGCACTTTCATTGCCTTTTGGTAAGCTTGCGGATCTTACAAGCAGAGTTAAGGTGATGAGGCTCGGCGTTCTGACTTTTACAGCAGGATGTGTGCTTGCAATAGGGGCAGGAAACTTCACAACATTTATTCTTCTGAGGTTACTTCAAGGCGTCGGTGCTGCGATGATTTTCTCGACGAACAATGCAGTTCTCATGGGAGCTCTTCCACCATCGCAGAGTGGGCGTGCACTCGGAAGCTCGGTCTGCGCCACATATATAGGTCTGTCAGTAGGCCCTGTGACAGGAGGCTTTCTGAATTCAATATTTGGCTGGCGTTCGGTACTTGTAATGGTAAGCATAGTCGGACTAATCGCTCTGTTCGTCTGTCTGGCAAAACTGCCATCTGATGATGGCAGCTTCCGCGGGGCTCGTGAGTTTGACTGGCAATCGGCGGTGTTTTACGGTACAGGTTTAATCTGTCTAATGTATGGAATATCGTGCATTGGCGGAGAATCTTTAGTATGGATAGGAGAAGTGCTTGTCGGTGCGATGCTGATGCTTGTATTTATAAAGCGCCAGCTGAAACTAGATGAGCCCCTTCTCAAGGTCAGTCTGTTTGCTGGTAACCGAAGCTTCACGTATTCGAATATTGCAGCGCTTATGAATTACGCGGCAACCTTCGCGATGTCGTACCTGATGTCGATATATCTTCAGGTTATCAAGGATTTCCCGAGCCGGAATGCAGGTCTTATCCTCATTGCCGCGCCGCTTGTCCAGGCGATTATTTCTCCTGTTGCGGGAAGGCTTTCGGATAAGCATTCGCCATATAAGCTTTCATCGGCTGGAATGGGATGCTGCGCTATGGCATTGCTCGGGCTTATATTCCTTCATGACGATTCATCGTATATACGAATTATTATGAACCTTGCTCTGATGGGTGTGGGCTTTGGAATATTCTCATCGCCTAATACAAATGCGATAATGAGCTCGGTAAGCAGTCATGATTCTGGTGTTGCATCGTCAATCGTTGCAACTATGCGTAACTGTGGGCAGACACTTTCGATGGCTATAGTTACGATTATAATAAGTGCAAGAATGGGCAAAGCGAGTCTTACCGCTGCGGAACCTGTGGTCGTAATGTCAACCATCAGAATTGCCTTTGCGGTATTCAGCATTATATGTGCAGTGGGCATGATAATAGCATTAAAGAGAAATGAGCAGAAGGAGTAACATCCTTCTGCTTTTTAGATTTGACAGATACCCTGAGGGGGTATATATTATAAATGTTTTTAGAGATTAAGTTAGAATAGTTTAACTATAATTAAAGGAGTAAGAACTATGACTGAAAATAAGAAATGTGCTTGCTGCTGTAGTAAGACTACTGCACGCTCGGATGAAGAACGCAAGAAGCTGATGAATCGCCTCAGCAGAATAGAAGGGCAGATTCGCGGAATACGCGGAATGCTTGAGAAGGATGCGTACTGCACAGATATTCTGACGCAGTCGGCAGCTGTGAACGCGGCGGTAAACGCTTTTAACAGAGAACTTCTCGATAGCCACATCAGAGGCTGCGTTGTGAGAGATATAAAAGAGGGCAAGGGCGAGGTTATCGATGAGCTTCTTGTTTCTCTTCAGAAGTTAATGAAGTAGAAAGGCATGATCTATGAAGCAATATAATGTTACGGGAATGAGCTGTGCTGCCTGCAGTGCAAGGGTAGAGAAGGCCGTCAATGGAGTGCCTGGTGTAACATCCTGCTCAGTAAGTCTTCTGACTAACTCGATGGGCGTCGAGGGAACAGCAGATCCTTCTGCAGTCATTGAAGCTGTAAGTAACGCAGGATATGGAGCAGCACTTAAGGAAAATAATCATCAACATAACACACAAGCAAATTCCGAAGAGGATACACTTAAAGATACAGAGACACCTCTTCTTAAGAAGAGGTTGTTTGCGTCTCTGATTTTTCTGGTAGTGCTTATGTATGTCTCGATGGGACATATGATGTGGGGCTGGCCACTTCCGTCGTTTTTTGATGGCAATCATGTGGCAATGGGACTGCTGCAGCTTATTCTGACTGCGATAATTATGGTTATCAATCAGAAGTTCTTTATAAGTGGCTGCAAGAGCCTGCGGCATAGGGCACCTAATATGGATGCGCTTGTAGCCCTCGGATCAGCGGCGGCATTTGTGTACAGCACCTTCACACTTTTTGCCATGACAGATGCACAGGTGAAAGGCGATTCGGCGGCTGTGATGTCGTATATGCACGAATTCTATTTTGAGTCGGCAGGCACAATTCTGACACTGATAACGGTAGGCAAGATGCTAGAAGCACGTTCTAAGGGTAAGACGACGAACGCACTTAAGAGCCTTATGAAGCTGGCACCGCAGACTGCAAATGTTATAAGAGATGGCGTAGAGGTTACGATACCTGCTGTTGATGTCCTGAAAGGTGATGTATTCGTTGTTCGTCCTGGAGAGAGCGTTCCTGTAGATGGAACTGTCATTGAGGGATCAAGTGCGGTTGATGAGTCAGCGCTTACAGGTGAGAGCATTCCGGTTGATAAGAGTGAAGGAAGTCATGTTTCGGCAGGTACGATAAATCAGTCTGGTTTTATGCGTTGCGTGACTACTAATACGACTGAAGATACGACTCTGTCACAGATTATCCAGATGGTAAGTGATGCGGCTGCAACTAAGGCACCGATTGCGAAGATTGCGGATAAGGTTTCGGGTGTATTTGTTCCGACTGTAATCGTGATTGCGATTGTGACAGTAGCTACGTGGCTTGCAACAGGTCATGAGCTCGGATATGCACTTGCAAGAGGAATTTCGGTTCTCGTTATAAGCTGTCCTTGCGCACTTGGACTTGCGACACCAGTTGCAATAATGGTTGGAAACGGAATGGGCGCGAAGAACGGAATTCTGTTTAAGACTGCTATTGCTCTTGAGAATACGGGTCGATGCACGGTTGTAGCACTAGATAAGACTGGTACTATCACGAAGGGTGAGCCTAGTGTCACAGATATCATTCCTGCGGATGGAGTGTCTGAAGATAATCTTCTGGGAGTTGCATATGCACTTGAGAAGAAGAGCGAGCATCCGCTTGCGATGGCTATAGTGAGGAAGGTCGAGGAAAGCGACACTGCTAGCAAGGCTCTTGAAGTAACTGAGTTCGAAGCACTTTCGGGCAGTGGGCTTAAAGGCGTAATCGACGGGATGTCGGTTTCTGGAGGAAACATGGTTTCGGCCGGAAGACTTGCAGAAATTTCTGAAGAGATGAGGATGAAGGCGGATAAGCTTTCAGAAGAAGGCAAGACACCGCTTTTCTTCGTAAGGGGCAGCGAGCTTCTGGGTGTGATTGCTGTTGCGGACACCATCAAGGAAGACAGTCCACAGGCGATAGCGGAGCTTGAGAACATGGGAATTCACGTCGTGATGCTTACAGGTGATAATGAGCGCACTGCAAAGGCAATCGGTGCTGCGGCAGGTGTAAGCGAGGTTATCGCAGGAGTACTTCCGGGTGACAAGGAGAGAGTAATCCGAGAGCTAAGAGAACGCGGAAATGTTATAATGGTAGGCGACGGTATTAATGATGCACCGGCACTTACAAGTGCAGATATCGGAATTGCGATAGGTGCAGGTTCAGATGTGGCGATTGATGCCGCAGACGTGGTGCTTATGAAAAGCAGTCTGCTTGATGTACCGGCGGCTATAAGAATGAGCCGTGCGACACTCAGGAACATTCATGAGAATTTGTTCTGGGCGTTTTTCTACAATTCAATCGGTATTCCGCTGGCTGCGGGTGTGTTTATTGGCATACTTGGCTGGCAGCTTAATCCGATGTTTGCGGCGGCTGCGATGAGTCTTTCGAGCTTCAGCGTTATTACTAATGCGCTTCGTCTTAACGGATTTAAGATGTATGATGCATCGAGAGATCACAGAATCAAAGCCTCGAATAATACAAATGATAATAATATGAAGGAGATAAAGAAGATGGAGAAGACTTTAAAGATTGAAGGAATGATGTGCGGACACTGTGAGATGCATGCTAAGAAGGCACTTGAGGCAATTGATGGAGTTGAGAGTGCAGCAGTAAGCCATGAGAATGGAACAGCTGTTGTAACACTAAGCAAGGATATTGCTAATGATGTTTTTAAGAAGGCAATCGACGAGCAGGGATACAAAGTAACAGAGATTAAGTAGTCAAAGGAGATGGTAGAGATGACTAAAGTAGATATTTTCAGTGGTTTTCTGGGCGCTGGCAAAACAACTCTTATCAAGAAGCTGATTTCCGAGGCCTACGGCGACGAGAAGCTTGTTCTTATCGAGAATGAGTTCGGTGAGATTGGTGTAGATAGCGGATTCCTTAAGAATACAGGAATCCAGATCAACGAGATGAACGCAGGATGCATCTGCTGCACACTTGTTGGAGATTTTGCTAAGGCGCTTGCAGAGGTTGTAGAGCAGTATCATCCTGACAGAATTCTTATCGAGCCATCAGGCGTTGGTAAGCTTTCTGATGTAATTATTGCAGTTCAGGACTGTCACATCGAAGATCTTGAGCTAAACAGCTTCACAACAGTTGTTGATGCTAAGAGATGCAAGTCAATGATGATGAGCTTCGGTGAGTTCTATGAGAACCAGGTTGAGAATGCAAGCTCAATAGTACTAAGCCACCAGGCTGGACTTTCTGATGAGAAGATTAAGGAAGTAATCGATATGATCAGAGAGCACAACACTACATGCTCAATCGTTACAAGCGACTGGACTGATATCGATGGTGCTAAGATTCTCAAGGTTATGGAGGATAACAAGACTATGTCAGCAGAGCTTGAGCATCTTAGAGCTGAGGCACAGCACGAGCTCGAGCATCATCACCACGATCATGATCATCACGACGGTGAGTGCTGCTGCGGTCATGACCACGATTATGAGCATGAGCATCATCACCACGATCATGATCATCACGACGGTGAGTGTTGCTGCGGTCACGATCATGAGCACGAACATGAACATGAGCATCATCACCACGATCATGACCATCACGACGGTGAGTGCTGCTGCGGTCATGACCACGATCATGAGCATGAGCATGAACATCATCACCACGATCATGACCACCATGATGGTGAATGCAGCTGTGGATGCGGTCACGATCACCACGGACATCACCATGCTGATGAGGTGTTTGATGAGATGGCATGCCACACAGCTAACAAGTATAGCAAGGAAGAGATTAAAGAGATTCTTGATTCGCTCGACGAGTGCGGAGAGGTTCTAAGAGCTAAGGGTATTGTTGAGAATACTGACGGAACATGGATGGAGTTTGACTACGTACCTGGCGAGGGCGAGGTAAGAGAAGGCTCTGCTGATGCGACAGGAACAGTAATTGTAATCGGAACAGGCCTCAAGAAAGATAAGCTCGCACAGCTCTTCAGATTCTAAGATTTTGGTTATAAAGGGGAAGTTTAATGTTAAATGATAAGCCTGTCTTTATCTTCACCGGCTTTCTCGGTGGAGGTAAGACTGAATTTATACAGGATACACTCTCTAACCCTGAGTTCGGAAACGATGGAAGAACACTCCTCGTTGTATGTGAATACGGCGAGCTAGAATACGAACCGGAGAAGTTTGCAGGACCAGGCGTTGAGATTGTAAGAATTAACAGCGAGGATGAGCTTAAGAATGGAGCTCTCATCGAAGCGGTAAAGAATGCGAAGAAGTTCGATCGTGTAATCGTCGAATACAACGGAATGTGGATGCTCGAAAGTCTTTTTGCCGGAATGCCAAGAAACTGGTTCGTTGCACAGGAGATGACTCTATTTGACGCAACAACCTTCGAAATCTACAACAAGAACATGCGTCAGCTCTGCTTCGATAAAATGAAGACTGCAGAGATGGTCGTATTCAACAGATTCACTCACGGTGCGGACAAGATGCCTTTCCACAAGGAAGTGAGAATTGCCAACAGAAGATCTATTATTGTCTATGAGTATGGCCCTCACGATATGGAGGTTGATGACATCGAGGATCCGCTACCATACGATATGAATGCGAAGAGGATTGATCTTGATCCCGACTGGTACGCAGAATGGTACCGTGACATCAACGAGAATATGGATGTCTACGATGGCAAAATCATCAAGCTTAAGGGCAGAGTTGCTCTCGTCGATGAGCTTCCGAGTGGTCAGTTTGCTGTCGGTCGTCACGTGATGACTTGCTGCGAAGATGATATTCAGTTCGCGGCTCTTATGGCATATGCGACAGATACATCTGACCTTAAGGTCGGCGACTGGGTCGAGATTGAGGCAAAAATCAGAGTAGAATATGAGAAGGCTTACGGAGAGAAGGGACCTGTGCTCAGATGTAAGAGTGTAACAAAGTGTGAACCTGCTGATCCGGAAGTCGCGACATTCTAGATATGCTGTAACTCCCGTAATGAGAGGTAGGTAGATAAATAAATGACTAAACGAATTAGCACCGTAATTGCAATAGTGGTGATGATTTCCATGATATCGACGAGCGTGGTTCTCGCAGCGACGAACAAGTCGCCATTCAGTGGCACCGGTTACAGTAACTTCATAATTCCATCCGGTCACGAGAAGGATACAATCGTGAATGGAATTGATGTATCTGTGTTCCAGTCAAGAAAGGGTCAGGATGCGGTGTCGAATCTGAACTGGTCAACTGTAAAGTCAAAGGGTGTTGACTATGCGATTCTCAGAGTAGGTGGAACCTATGCGGCTTCACTTAAATATTATGGTGATGAGACCTTTAAGGATCACTACAATAAGGCCAAGAAAGCCGGTATGGGAATCGGAATTTACTGGCTGTCACAGGCGATGACTGAGTCGAAGGCCAAGGCAGAGGCAAAGAAGGCTGTTGCGGCACTTCAGTCATATGGAATTGGTCCGGAAGATCTTCAGCTTCCTGTATATATGGACTATGAGTTCGTATCAGGCGGCAAGATGAATTCATCTACTCTTACAAGGGGTAAGGGAACCAAGGCTGCCAAAGCTTTCTGTAAGACAATCGAGTCATATGGATATCAGTCCGGAATCTATGCGAGTACAAGCTTCTATGATAAGTATATAGATGCATCGCAGCTTCCTAAGACAACAAGACTGTGGGTTGCTCAGTATTACAACAGATGCGAATACACAAAGCGCAGGTTCGATATGTGGCAGTATTCAAGCAGTGGCAAGCTTACGAACATGTTCATAGATTCGAACAACAAGGTTGTAGACTGTAACTTCATGTATCTTGGAGATTCATCAGACTCAAGCTCAGATACTGATATTTCGAACTGCAAGGTTGTATGCGACAAGAGCGTGAAATATCTAGGCTCAGGAAAGCTGCATACTCCTGATGTAAAGGTTACCAGCCCTTCAGGAACCGTGCTCAGTGAGGACAAGGATTACACCTTGATGTACATCAAGAATACTGCGAAGGGGACTGCGAAGGTATATATCCAGGGCCTTGGCAAGTACTCGGGATATAGAGTAACTTCATATAAGATAACAGGTGATGAACCTACAGATGGTAATCTGAGTGTGCTCGGCGATTCGCTTAGCTTCGCATCAGGCTCTGGTTATTCCAAGTCTGGAAATGATTACATCAAGGGTGTCGCACCAGAAACATCGATAAGCAAGTTCAAGTCGAATATAAAGCTTCCTTCTGCATACACAGTAGAGGTTGTAAATGCAAATCACGGTAAAGCGTCAGGAAACATCAGAACTGGCTGGTATGTCCAGTTCTACAAGGACAACGTACTTGAGGCGAGTGCGCGCATTGTTGTAACCGGCGATGTAAACAAGGATGGAAAGTGTAACGAGGGCGATGTTGAACTTGTTGCACAGAATCTTGTCGGACTGAATACGCTCGATACAATCCAGAAGAAGGCAGCAGCTAAGGGCGCAACCAAGGTTCAGCTTAAGCACCTTGGAATCCTGATAGGTAACGCTTCTACGGCCAAAACAGCATCTCTCGAGTCAGAAGATTCCGCAGAGACTGTTGCTGAAAATCTTGAGACCGGTGAATCTCGCGCTGCTGCAGGAAGCGTAAGCATTAACAAAACACAGGCCTTCAAGGGTCAGAATGTTTATGCAACAATAAGTGCCAACTCATCTAAGAAGCACGTTGCAATGCTTGTAGATCTGTCAATCGGCAAGGGCTTCAATTATTCGATGGTTACAGAAGGAAAATACTTCTATAATAACGGCAAGCTCCTTGTTTATGCACTTAACGGAGATAAGGCAAGCTGTAAGTACAAGCTGAGATCAAACACTGCAGGCACACATACCGTGTCCTTCAGCGGAAATGCGGCAACAGCAGACGGAAGCACTTTTGCATGCAAAGGCAATGATAAGGTTAAGATCGTCTCAGCAAAGGCGCCAGCGATCAGCGAGATTACTTCCGGAACGAAGTATCTCAAGGTGAACTGGGAGAAAGCGGATAAAGCGCCGTTTACCGGTTACCAGATCAGATACAGCACCAAGTCTTCAATGAAGAGTGCGAAAACTGTAACCGTTAAATCGTCCAAAATCTTCACTAAGAAGGTAAGCAGATTGACTTCCGGCAAGAAGTATTACGTTCAGGTTCGAGGATATATCAATGCAACAACGCATTCATCGACCTGGAGTAAGTCGTCATCCGTAACTGTTAAATAGGAGAATGCTTATGGACACTTCGACTGGCAAGAATATAATAATGAAGATCGCTGTGATTCTGCTGTGCATAGTAATTGCACTCGGTATGGGCGCTGTTACGGTTTCTGCAGCAGATAACCATGGGCGCGATGCGCATTCTGAGTCGATGTCTGTCGGACCTGACGGAAGCAAGAAGGGTGCGCTTGAAAAGCCGAAGAATTACAAGCCTTCTGTCGATATGGACAATCTCGAACCTGAAGGAGAGCCTATAGTGATTTCATCAGACGACGAGGAAGAGCCAGAGGACAGTGAGGCAGTTGATGACAATGAAGATAAAGAAACTGAGAAAGATAAAGAAGATAAGGAGGACCATCTGATGGACAGCAGAATTATGGCAGCAATGATTGCTGCGGCAGCGACAATTGCAGTGTGCGAATACATCAAAAGCAGAAGAAATAAATAAAAACATATGTTCTTTTACTAAGAAGAGAGTTATAATAGGGGCACAGCAATTTACTGCTTGAAATATTCACTTAAGGAGGCTTTGAATGAAGGATGATAACAGAGTCTACCTCGTTATAGACTTAAAGTCGTTTTTCGCTTCCGTCGAGTGTGTAGAGAGAGGATTAGATCCGATGACTACGGATCTTGTTGTAGCTGACATGGAGAGGACGGATAAGACTATATGTCTTGCCGTCTCTCCTTCTCTTAAGGCAAAGGGCGTCAGAAACAGATGCAGGGTATTCGAGATTCCTAAGCATCTTGAGTACATAACAGCTGTTCCGAGGATGCAGAAGTACGTCGAATATGCTGCGGAGATATATGGTGTATATCTCGACTACATATCGCCGGATGACATGCACGTATATTCAATAGACGAGGTTTTTATAGACATTACACCTTATCTGAAGCGGATGGGTCTTACACCAAGGGAGATGGCCAAGCTGCTTATGAGTGAGGTACTTAAGCGTGTGGGGGTTAGAGCAACCTGCGGCATAGGCACGAATATGTACCTTGCCAAGATAGCGCTCGATATTACCGCTAAGAATTCACCAGATTTTATAGGTTATCTGGACAGGGAGACATATATTAATACCTTGTGGGATCACAGACCGATTACCGATTTCTGGAGAATCGGACCTGGTACTGCAAGGCGGCTTGCCAGAATCGGTATCGAAACGATGGGCGGTGTCGCAAGAGCTGACGAGGAGCTGCTGTACAAGATGTTCGGTGTTGATGCCGAGCTTCTTATAGATCATGCGTGGGGAATTGAGCCTACGCTGATTTCCGATATTAAGAGCTACAAGTCCAAGTCGAATTCACTGAGCAGTGGACAGGTTCTTATGCGTGACTACAGCTTTGATGAAGCTCTTATTATAATTAAGGAGATGGCTGATGCCATGTGTCTCGATATGACTAAGAAGCATGTGTTTGCATCGAGCTTCACTATCAGCGCGGGGTATTCTAATAAGTACAATCTTCCGATGGTGCACGGCAATGTGCCGGTGCTTGTGCCGACGAATGAGGCGGCCAAGGTAATACCTTCGGTCGTTAATACGTTCAGACGGATTGTGAGCCATGAGATACCGGTGAGAAGACTGTTTATCAATGCTAATAACATAAGACCTGATACCAATGAGCATCAGATGACACTGTTTGAATTAGGTGACGATGGTGCTGATGGTGGTGAGAGTGAGAAGAATCGCAGAATTCAGGAGACTGTCAATTCCATCAAGTCCAAGTATGGCAAGAATGCTGTGCTTAAGGGTATTGATTTCGATGAAGTAGCGACAACCCGCGACAGAAACAACCAGATAGGAGGTCACAGGCTATGATGGAGGGTAAGCCGGATTATTTGAGGACTCGAAGCTCAACTGGGCGCAAGCAGCAGGTTAAACGAAGCAGGATGCCAAGGTCTGAGAGAGCCAAGCAGTTTGCCCCGTTCTCTCCGCTTAATGGACTTAATGAAGCACTGAGGCTCAAGGAGCTAGAGCATAGCAGCATCGACCGCATAGAGATGACGGAGGATCGCGCTTGCGTCGTGAATGAGAAGCTAAGCAGCCTGTATCTGGGAGAGCAGGTCGAGGCCACATTTTACAGCTTTGGACACTACAAGACTCTTAAGGGCGTAGTTTCAGAGATAAATTCGAGGACGAGGACACTCACGGTTGATGATACAGAGATACATTTTAAGGATTTATACGACATAAAGGCTCGATAATCTTCGAATAACACGGGATTTGGCGAGAATAATGTACATAAATTGTTCTTTTGCCCGAAATAATGGTTGACGATACTTCATAGGGCAGATATAATTATACGGCACGAAATTTGTGCGAAGTGGGGCAGGGCATGGCCCGGTAGCTCCGACACTAGTTATTATAGTACGCCGAACACAATCTTATGATTCAAGTAGGCAGACCGAATCAGTTCCTTTTAGACTGGGAACCAAGTAGGTAGAAAGGATTAATTAAATGAAGTCTTATATCGCTAAGGCAGGAGACATCCAGCACAACTGGTATGTTATCGATGCAGAAGGAAAGACTCTCGGTAAGCTTGCTGCTGAGACAGCTATGATTCTGAGAGGAAAGAAGAAGCCAACTTACACACCACACATGGATTGCGGAGACTATGTAGTAGTAATCAACGCTGAGAAGATCTGTGTAACTGGTAAGAAGGAGTCAGACAAGATCTATAAGAGACACACTGGATACCCAGGTGGACTCAGAGAGATGACTCTTGCTGAGATGAGAGCTAAGAAGCCTGAAGAGATTATCCGTCACGCTGTTAAGGGCATGATGCCTAAGGGTAAGCTTGGAAGAGCTATGTTCAAGAAGCTAAAGGTATACGCAGGACCTGAGCACCCACATACTGCTCAGCAGCCTGAAGAGTGGACATTCTAGGAAGGGAGGACTAAACAATGGCTAAGGCAATGTATCAGGCAACAGGTAGAAGAAAGTCTTCAGTTGCAAGAGTTAGACTCGTTCCTGGAACTGGAAGAATCGTAATCAACAAGAGAGATCTTGATGATTATTTCGGAGCTAAGGAGCTCGTTAAGAACGAGGTTAAGAGACCTCTCGAGATGACTGAGACACTCGGTAAGTTCGATGTACTCGCTACTGTAAACGGTGGTGGATTCACAGGACAGGCTGGAGCACTCAGACACGGAATTTCAAGAGCACTTTGCGAGGTAGATGCAGACGCTTACAGAGCAATGCTTAAGGCTGCAGGATTCCTTACAAGAGACTCAAGAATGAAGGAAAGAAAGAAGCCAGGTCTCAAGAAGGCAAGAAGAGCTTCACAGTTCTCAAAGAGATAATCTCAGAACTGCTGAGCACAACGGAAACCTTGAAATTAGTGGGTTTCTGACAGATTGGATAGTTATGAAAATTGCAGATTTCCGGTTCGTTACTAACACATTACTAACATGTTACTAACAAACCGCTGCAGATATGACTATGTAATTCAGAGATGTATTCTATGAAAATAGGATGCATCTCTTTTTTTGATTGGAAAGTCTTAAATAAGATTTATGGCGTTTACGATCTCATCAATATCAAGCTGCGTATAAGTGTCGTTTATCAGATCCTGTGAATGTCCGAGTATCTTTTTTCGTATGGTTTCTCGAATCTCTGCTTTGTGCATCATGGAGCTGCACGTATATCTGCAACAGTGAGGTGTGTGATCCATGCCGAGTTGCTCCATCAAAGGCAGAAAGTGTTTTTTGTAATAATTGTCGTACTTGAATTGTTCACCATTGGAACGGTGAATAAGATATTCGCTGTCGGTATCTTCAAACCAGGATTTGTAAAATGGATATACTTTTTCTGCAATGGGAACTTTGCGAATGCCATTCTGGGTCTTACTGGCCACTATATCAAAGTACCTTTCTTCTAGATGAACATCTTCTTTTTTGAGATTAAGAAGATCGCCGATTCGCACCCCGGAATATATCAACATCAGAGCCGTTTGACATATTGGGTTATCCTGATGCTCCCAAAGTTTCATTACTTCCTCTTCGGTAAATTTCTGCCGATCATACTGATTTGGGTTTTTATCCTTGTACTGAGATATGTCTATATATTGACTGTAATCCTTCGATACGTAATCATACTTCATGGCATACTTGTACATTTTTGAAATGAGAATTTTCATTTTTCTCATAGTAGGATGGTTTTTATCGGTTGTGTCGAAGAGGTATTGAAAATCTTTAGCTTTGAGATCGATAAACATTTTATCGTGCAAAGGCGCTTGGTCTTACCAAGCAGACCGTATATAAAAGAATTCAACGTGCCAGAAAGATGATTGAGAAGGCCTTGGAGGAATAGATGAATTTAGAACAGATTGTGATATCGGCACTTGATGCTGAAATAAATCAATATGAAGCTGCGTCATCAGCTTTGCCGGAACCTTCGTTTTCATTGAAGCACAGAAGGGTCATGACAGAAGCCATTCGTACTGCAAATAAACAAATAAAGATTAGCGAAAAAACGCATCAGCAAACTCATCACGTACGCATAAGGCGTGTTGTTGCGGCTGCTTTGGTGGCAGTGCTGATAATGGTTTCCTCAGTAATAGCATTTGCTGCAGTGTATCCAGAGTATTACATGGTTATAAAAGAAAAAGTAAGGGAATGGACAATTACTTTTGTGACAGATAGCGAAGATAATGCTTTGACAGAATTCGTTGTAAAGAAGGGTGCAGTGCCGGAAAACTTTGCTCTTACAAATGAAGTGTCAGAGGATGGAGTATATATGGCAACCTATGACAGACCTGAAGTAGAGGAAGAAATAATCTATGTCCAGGAATCACTTTCCAAATACTCAGTCACAGGTATTGATTCGGAAAATGATTATAAGAAGATAGAGGAGATAAACGGGATTAAAACCATAGTGATGAAAAAGAATGACTGCTATACATTGTTCTGGGTTAAAGATGGCTGCTCATATACATTAGTGGGCAATTGTAATCTGGATGTTTTGAAGGCATATGCTGAGTCACTGGAATAGAACAAAAAAATAAAAAAATTATAAAATATCTGTCCACAAATATGGGGCTCCTTTGTTTGAGTATATAGAAGGCAACTTCAATACTTGAACAAAGGAGATTTTTTATGAAGAACAGAATTATTTGTATAGCGGTGTCTTTGCTTATAATGATGGTACCATGCTTCGCTTTTGCCGGAACAGAACTCGATACGCCAATTGAAGAAGGGCTTGTGGACGAATATTCATATACTTCAACAGTAAGCACTACGCTAACCATCAGCAACACCGGGGTAGCAAAACCAAGAGCTGTTATTACTGGTTTTCCTGGAACAACGACAAAGTTATCTGTAACAATGTATCTTCAGAAATACTCAAATGGATCGTGGGAAACCATTCAAAGCTGGAGTAGTTCTACAACATTAAACAGTTTAACACTAACTAAGAGCAAAGTTGTTTCAAAAGGTAAATATAGAACGCATGCAGTATTTAAAGCATATCGTAATTCTAGCAGCGAACAGATTGTTAAGAATTCAGGGACTGTGAGTTGCTGAATTACAAAGCATTAAAGCACTTTAGTTCTTTCAAGCTAATCCAGTTAACATCTTATAAAGGAGGTGCCCCCATGGTGTAGAGCAAATTAAATAATAAAGTTATGAGAAAAATCAAAAGCTACCAAACAATGTACTAACTAGTTTCAATTTTTAAGCAAAGGAGGTTCACAAATGAAAAAAAGAATATTTTCTGTTGTATTAATAATTACAACATTAATAATTTCTTCAATAGAAATTTTTGCTATAAGCACGAATTCAAACACTGATATATGTGAATTAGAATCATATTCAGGTTTTTCACCACAAAAAGTACCACTAAATAAAGCTTTTCTTGCATCAAGAAAAATTAATACTACAGGAGAAATTATTAATTCATCTAAAGACTACAATAGTTTTAAAATAAATATCACACCTGAGTCGATGGATAAAAATTTCAGCATAATATTAAAAAACGATTTTACTGATGCCAATATCGTAAATAATTCAATAATAGGAAATTCAAATTACAGCACGAACGAAATAGTAGATTTTTTCGATGGCGGATTTAGAAAACACTTCGTTTTATATAACGACAGTAATGAAATTTTTGATTGTGGTATTATAGCACCTTCTGGATACACTTTCAGATTCGCAGAAGATGGGTTTGGTAATGAAGATGGTTCTATAGAACTAGTCAATTTAGAAGGGAATCCTATACTAGCAATTTATCAACCTTGGGCAAAAGATTCCACTGGTAAAGATGTAAAAACATACTATACTATCGAAGACAACCGAGTGTACCAAAGAGTTTTACACAAGGGAAGTGATTATGTTTATCCAATTATTGCAGATCCAACTGCTCAATATAATAAGTGGTTTTCTGGTACAAAATGGGTTAGTAATACATCTGGATGGACACTATCGGTTGCTCCATCTAGCACTTTGATAAAAGAAAT
Source organism: uncultured Clostridia bacterium (assembly GCA_934255135.1). Taxonomy (GTDB): domain Bacteria; phylum Bacillota; class Clostridia; order Peptostreptococcales; family Anaerovoracaceae; genus Crickella. The sequence goes on from CAKQMV010000010.1 coordinate 24,849, forward strand.
GAATGCGCAGAAAGGTTCAATGATAGCATCTGTTACAAATACTAGTTGGAACACACTATACAACCAGCACAAAGGCTCATCTCATTGGAAAAATACACAGGGAATGAAGGATCAATATAAATGCCATGCATTTAATGCCCAAAGCAAGAGTCGATGGAATCTTGACACATGGAGACCAAACGTAGGGTATACTCAAACAGTATTAAAATTATGTAATCCTTAGAGGGAGGTGCAAGTTATGAAAGATGACAGGCATGAACAAAAGAGTCGTATATATATATTAATTGGCATTATATATTCAATTTTAATTGTATTATGGTATATGTCAGGGTATTTCAGAGACAATCATCCACAAGTTATAATTCCATCATACATTAATTGGTTATTTTATACACTTGTAGTTTCTATTCCGATTACGACTCTGTTGCTAGGTATGCACGGTAGAGAAAGAAAGATAGTTCAAATCCTTATCATTGTAAACTGTTGTGCAATTATTATCTTTTTCACTGCTGCAGGGAAGCTAGTGTATTTTACTCATTTAAAATATACTCACGACTATATTAAATCAGAAAATATTAATGGTATTTCACTTACATCAGTTGAAGAACATCTTGCAGATTCAAATGATTATATTCTGTATTTTGGTCGTAATGATTGCAAAGAGTGTAATTTAGCAGAAAAAATAATTGATGGTACTCTCAATCAATCTGAACTCATAATTCAAGGATATTATACTAATCTAGACAGGGATAAAAGTTCTAGTAAGCATATGTATGAGGTATTAGATAGCCTGGATGTGCACAGCGTTCCAACTCTCATTTATAAAAGCAAGAGTGGTGAAATAACAAATATAAGCATCAAACAAAATGATATTCAAAAGTATGTAGAAATGATTAATAAACAAAACGAATAAGCATTCGATTATATACAGATGAAATATAATGTTATATTAATCATAATTAAAATTGATCACCTACTATAAGTTATAGTAATTATTCCGAAATGGAGGTATAGCCCAATGGGATTACTGAATAAAACATTTTATAATTACAATTTCTTAAATTTAGAAAGGAGTCTGAAATGAATATATTAAGTAACATAGAGAGAAAAATCATAATACTGCTATTATCTTGCTGTCTTATTTTTCCATTGCTGTCTTTAATTTCAGTATTACCTACTGAAAATGCAGTATATGCTGGTACATATTCACAGAACGTGGAATTTACATATAAAAAAGGATACAGTGTTGAAGGTCGTAGTAACTCGAGATTTCATTATTTAAAAGCGGGCAAGCCTACACTAAAGCTTAGCGCATTATCTGGTGCCACCTCTGCATCCCCAGTAAAATTTAGCTTATATACAGGCAATGCATACAAAGGAAGTGTATCTGCGAAGGCCAAGGGCTCATTTGTATTCCCTAATTCTGTAACAAAAGGATCGTATTGGCTAAAAATAAGTGGTGGAGCTGGCGTAAACGGATGGATTACAGGAAAAGGCACAATAACACCAGTATATCAGTAACTCAAATCTACAATTAATAGAATCTAGAGGTCATTATGGCATATTCAGTTGGAAACCAAATTATCCTACCAGCAGGAATAATAATAATCAGTGGTTGTTACACACTATATTATTTCTATTTAAAACATCATAATAGGAATATGTGCAAGGAAATGAAGCTGCGTTTTATATTTGCATTCTATGCTTTGATTATGTCTTCATTTACTTTATTCCCTATTTTGATTCCACCAATAGAGTCTCAACCGATAGAATATAATCTTAGTTTAGAATATTTAACTCAAATATTTAATGATAGATATACCTTTATAAATATCGTAGGTAACGCTATGTTATTTGCTCCACTTTCGATTTTAGGGAGTGCATCAAATATAAAAATTTTTAGTAGCTTGCAAAGCACTATAATTTCTTCGTTTATAATATCTGTTTGTATTGAAGTATTACAGGCTCTGGAAACACACTTTGGCCTAGTTGATCCTGCTGGCATTAATGTTTCGGATATAAACGATGTAATCATTAATACAATTGGAGGAATCATTGGATGGAGTCTAATGTATTATTTGAGAAAAACCACCAATAAATAACATCATTACTAAAGACGAGAGTTATTAATTAGTTTTCTCAGCATTGCCTTGAGCACCGGTTTGGTTGGTTATAGCAGAATATAGAGACATACAGTTCTTGACAAAAACAGTCACTAAATGTATGTCTCTTGATTATATACGATAATTCGTTGTTTATTTTATACATCAGATATACATACATATTGAATATGATTAGCTAATTTCGACTATTGACAATAATTTTAATCGTTAATTAGTTCATCATACTTGTGATAAAGTATCCATCTAATAGGATCAATAAATAAAAAGCATACTGCAGATAATATGGAAAAAACAAGGAATATACTCGCCAGAAACAACATTTGCAATTCTATGGCTTGGTTCTGTGTAAAATGATCAAACAAAACAACTATACATGGAATTAAAAAAACTACAAATGGTTTCACTACAAAGCTTTTAAATTCGGTGAGAGGGAGCAAATTCTTTTTCTCATAATCAATCTCATTAATTATGATTTGTATTTTCTCAATATCATTATTATATATGTTATTATCTTTCAATAATCGATTTAACGATTTTAATCTTTTTTTGTCAAACTCAGACAGAAAATGTTTATAACTCCTCACATTCTCTTTATCTTTTTTATCTAAAAACTTTTTTGCTACAAAAATATATAAATACTCAAACACCATTATTACTTGAATATTCCGGGGTGGCGGAGCCACCCAATATGATGAAATAGAGCCACTGGTTCCGTTATTGAGAGCCAGCACTCCGGACCAGAGAGCCACCCTTATGGTGGGCAGCTCTACTGATCCACCTACTTTAAAAACTAAATCCTTCTGTGGCGACGCCTCATGGAGACTTCACCATCAATGATGATCTCATAACCATTTGAGGTTATGCGGTCAAGCAATGTATCTGCGACACCGGCGCTGCCGAGTCTCTCATGCCAGCCTTTGACTGCTACCTGCGAGCAAAGAATGGTAGATGTCTTATCTTCATCTCTTGCTCTGAGCAGAATCAATAGATCACGCTGTTCTTCTTGAGTAGTAGGCAGCAATAGAAAATCATCGAAGATCATCAGCGGTATCCGTCTGAAGCGATTGATGGTTTCGTCATAGATGCCCTGCACTCTTGCAGCCTCCATGGTACCGAAAAACTCATTGAGCCTGAAATATTTGACACGATATTTATACCTGCATGCATTGGTGGCCAGTGCGCAGGAGATATATGTCTTGCCACTACCGGTTGCACCGATGAGCATTATGTTCAGGCCATTGCTGATGTAATCATTGGTCCGAAGTGTATTGAAGAGATCCTGGTTAAGATGTCTCTCTGGAAGAAATTCTATGCCTCCGATGTGAGCCGTAGTATCTGGGATCGATGAATTCTTCAAAAGGCGCTTGATCTTATTGTTGGTACGGGCATCAAATTCCGCGTCTACAAGCAAACCGAACTCCTCATCGAATGTCATCGTCGCATAGAGTTCAGGAGACTCTGCATGCTTCCTATACTGGCTTGCCATCTCCGGCAACCTCATCTTGCGAAGTTTCTCATATGTATCTCTATTCATTGCAGTCACCTCCATAGTACTCAGGTCCACGAAGGTGAGTGTATTTGTTTACAGGGTCCTCAGTCTCTTTTTTAAGAGAGTCTTCCTTTGGGAGGTCTTGACCGGCTTCAAGAATCAATCTAATATTCTTGTACCGGGGACTCGGAATATGCGTTAAAGCGACGGCGCAGGCATTCTCAAGGCGGTTGGATGAATATTTGTCAGCCAGCTTCAGGAGGGACAGGTAACCTTTGTAGGCCTGTTCTTCCACCCGGTAGGCGGCAAATATCTTGTCTACGACTTCCTTTGTATATGGGCCTATGTTTTCCGCCCAGCGCTTGAAACGGCTGCTATCCCATTCACTGTATAGCTGATGGTTCTCTGGCATATGGTCAACATTGGTAGAATACTGTCCCATGCGACCGTAAAGTCTTCTGTGACTGCAGATACGAGTGCCTTGGTAATAGACCTCTACTACGCTGCTGGTGCTACGGATATCCACTTTTTTTCTGACGTATGCATATGGAACTGAGTAGTTCTGCTTGTCTAATGATATGTGGTAGTTCATCTGAACTGTAGCGACCTTCCAGGTGGCAAACTCATATGCGTATTTGGGAAGCGGCTTCATGAAAGGAAGCTCTTCTTCCTCATACACAGATGTGCGTGAGCCATCTTTCTTCTGGAATTGCTTAGCGTTAAACTCATCGAGTTCTTTACGGATAGACTTGTTCAGTTCTTGAAGGCTGAAGAACCGTTTATTGCGGAATTTAGAATTCAACCTCCTGGTCAAAGCTCCCACGGAGCCTTCTACCGCTGCTTTATCCTTAGGAGCCAATACACGTGCCGGAAGCAATGCTGTGTTGTAATGTTCAGCAAGTTCCTCATAACTCTTGTTTAAAACAGGGTCATCATGCCTCTTGTTCTTGATGACTCTGGTCTTGAGATTATCGCAGACGAGAAGTCTCGTACTGCCACCGAGGTATGCATACATGTGAACATGCGCATTGATCCAGGCCTCCTGCTTCATATTAGTGAATGCTTCAGCATAGCACAACATACTGAACGGAAGCGTGGCAACAAACAGGTAACATGGCTGATCTTTTTCGTCGTCCGAGTCGTAGTAATAGAATTTGTCTCCGGCCCAGTCGACCATGAGCTTATCGCCCGGTTTGTGGTTGATGTGCATCGTCAGTCTGTGCTGATTGACATAGTCTGAATACAGCTTGCAGAACTGAGAGTACATATATGGAGGCTTCTTTGCCTCTCTGCACTGATCACAGTATTCTTCCCACAAAGATTGAAGAGTGATATCATCCTTGAGCAACTCTTTGTGGATCCATTCAAAGTCCGGTTTGACCTGGACAGGAATGAGTTCCTTTTCAGGGAACAAGACTTTGATCAGCTGTGGCTCCTCCATCCGGAGCAATTCAGGCATTGCTTTGCCACTTCTTATGGCTGCCGTCTGTACGGATGAGATAGTATTCCTCGATACACGAAGCATCTTGGCAATCATCCGCTGTGATTTCCCGTCAGCTGTTAACTGCAGGATTTGTAATTCTTTGGACATATGTATAGTCCTCCTTCTGAATGTATTCGGCTTTCGCCGTAAACCCATTCTAAAGGGTGGCTCTATACATCGGAATATATATTCAATATGATTGGCTCTACCATGCGGAAAGGGTGGCTCTCTCTAACGGATAGAGTGGCTCCGATCCGACGGAATACTCATTACTGTGATAATACTAGTTAATCTATTCAAATCGTCTTTATATTTTACCCCCAAAAGGAAAATTAAGATTAACAAAACAATGCATACACAAATCGATTTCCAGCCGTTGTAGATATAAATGACATAATAACGAACACTGTCGGAGCATTATTAGGATACATACTAATAAAAAAGTACGATTCTGGTAAAGACAAAAACAACCATTAGTGCGAATAAAGTATAGCTGGGTTTCAAAAATTAACAGTGAAGTTGAGTCATAGATTGTCATTGAGTGACAATAAAATGACAACGCAATTCCTTAAAACTGTATGAGTAGCATTAAAGCCGAACGAAAATGGATCCTGGAAACCATACAGAGCGGAACAGCTCAACTACTTTGAATAGTTTATGCCTTTCTAAAAGTACAACAACAGTTTCACGAGGCAAATATAGAACACATATGGTTTTAATGCTTTTCATAATACAGATGAAGAGAGAATTGTAAAGCTTTCAGGATCAGTGAGCTATTAAGGTGACAAGTGTTACTTATTGCATAGCAAAGAAAAGTGAGGTGGATAGAATGTTCAGAAAGTATTCAGTAATCATGGCACTTCTTCTTATGGCAGTTCCAACTTTTGCCTTTGCAGAAGCCTTTAATGTTGAAGATTGTGCTGAGTTGCCGAAAAATGAAATAAAAACTGTTGAACAGTTAAAAGAAGCGATTAATAATACATATGAAAACGATGGAAAAATGACGAAAGCTGAAGCTAAGACTGTAATTGAAGAGGCTTCACCGAATGTATTAATTGATTTTTTTGAAGAAAAGATGAATGATGCTGATATAGCAATTGAGAATGCTGATATCGATGTTGATCAGATTATTAATGACGGGGCAAATGGCTGTGGTAAGGTTATAATGGATATAGGTGATCACGCAGAGGTAATATTGGAATTTGAAGATAAAGATGACCCAACGGTAATAGAATCGATAAAGAATACTCTGATTACACCTGCATATGCGGCAACAAATGGAGAGACTATGTGGAAATCGTATGGAAATAGGTATTTTACTGCAAAGAAGACCGTTTTATCAGGTATTGGAGGTGCTGTAATAAAACTTGAAAATCATTATAAAGTAAGCGCAAATGGATTAGATGAGCGATACGGAGATGCATATGTAGAGTTTAGTTTTTCCGCTGGAATTACAGGGAATATTTCAGCAAATAACCCAGTAATAAGTGATTCAAGTGCAAGAACGCCTGGCAAATCAAACATCAATATGTATGCTAGATATCCATATCATTTCGATGGTCAGGGAATTGCAGCATCTGGAGGAACATATAAAATGACAACTGCAGTTGATTATTTAAAAAAGGATTCAACAAACAAACGTATTCAAGTTAAACACAGATGGTCAGTTCAATAGTGAGCATAAAATAGTTAGGATGGTGATTAATGATGAATAAAGCAATTTTTAGTTTATTGTTGGTTCTTGTTGTAACTGTAGGGGTGATATGGATGGCAATAGTACTAGTCAAGAGATTCCTTATTAGTAAAAAGAACAAGTAAACTAGCTGGCTATAAACTTATAATAAAGCTGTTGTGAAGCTCACTAATTCATTAATGTGTATAGGTATTTAAAAGATTATTTCAGAAAGAACTGATTCAGAGTTTATAATCATTGGTGTTGGGCATGTTCGAAAAGAAGAAAATTGATTACGAATAATCAAAAGTGGTGAGTCGTTATGGGAGCTATTCAATTACAAACTCACTACTAACATTGATATTGCGAAACCCGCTAATTTCAACGGTTACCAGCTATCAAAGCGTTAATCTCAATTACCAAAGAGATAATCTCGATGGCGGTTTAAAACGCTGGAAACCTTGTTTTTACAGGGTTTTGGAGGTTATGGAGGTTGCAAGAATGTTAGGTATTTATATCTACTTGCAACAAACCAAATAAAAAGCTGTTTTTTAGAGGTGCATTCCATTAAGGGAAGCACCTCTTTTATTTTATAAGCACTTAATTACATTTTGGTATTAGGCGTGGGAGTTGCAGGCACACCATATGAAAATACGTTACTGGTTCGACAATGGTGAATTGTATATAATGAATTCGGAGGTGCTTATGCTAGCAATTTATTTACAGTTAATAGATACACCTGATGCGAAATCGGATTTTGAGAGTTTTTACCATAAATATGTGAAGTTGATGTATTACATTGCTTTAGATATTGTGAATGACAGTCATCTTGCTGAGGATGTTGTAAGTGAGACATTCATGAATCTAGCAAAACGGTTTGATTTTATCAGAACTATCGGCGACATTTCTTGTCCACAAATAAAGCGATATGTTGTTATAAGTGTTAAGCACACTGCATTTAACATGATAAAGAAAGATAAGAGGGCGCTGGAATCATCTTTTGAAGAGATTGATTATGAATGGGGTGCGGATGAACCGGAAGCAATCGAGATAATAATTGAAAAAGAAAAGCTTGATCAGATTAATCGTGTTATTGCTACGATGCCAGAAATCTATAAAGAGGTTATGCAGATGTATTTCGTTTGCGAATATGATATTGGTGAAGTTGCAAAATCTCTTGGAATTACAAAACCGACTGCTTACAAAAGAATTCAGCGTGCTAGGAAAATGATTGAGAAGGCAATGGAGGCGTAGATGAATTTAGAACAAATCATAATGTCAGCATTAGATGCTGAAATAGAACAGTATGAAGCTACGATGGATGCTTTGCCTGAACCTAGGTTTTCGTCAAAGAACAGAAGAAGCATTGCGAAAGCAATCCGCATTGCAAACGAAAGCAGTGCAGGTACATACCATTATAGACATCATATTAACCTGAGACGTATTGCGGGGATTGTTTTAGTGGCGATACTTGTAATGGTTACTTCGGTAATTACTTTTGCTGCAGTATACCCAAGGTACTATATGATTGTAAAAGAAAGGATAAGAGAATGGACTATCACTTTTGTCTCAGATAGTGAAGATAATTCATCGACTGATTTCGTTATAAAAAAGGGTGATATCCCAGAAGACTTTGTTCTTACAAAAGAAGTATCTAAGGAAGGAATATACACTGCTACGTACACATCAGAAGAAGGTCGGGAAATAATCTATGTACAGGAAGCTGTATCTGAATACTCGGTTACTGGCCTTGACTCAGAAAATGACTATAAGAAGATTGAGACATTAAACGGGGTTAAAACTGTAATAACGAAAAAGAAAGACTGCTACACCTTGTTCTGGGTCGGAGAGAACTGTTCATATACGCTGGTAGGCAATTGCAATTTGAAATTGCTTAAAACGTTCGCTGCGTCAATAAGATAAAAAATATTTTTTCAAACACAGCAAATATTTGTCCACAAAATATAATCTCCTTTGTTTAAGTATATAGAAGGCAACTTCAATACATAAATAAGGGAGGTTTTTTATATGAGAAAAAGAGTTATTTCTATAGTTTTGTCTATGCTCATCATTATGATATCCTGCTTCACTTATGCGAATGCAGAACTTGATGCTCCAACTGGAGAGAAGATTATGGAAGCGTATTCATATACTTCTACTGTAAGCACAACATTGTCAATTAATGATACCGGTATGGCAAAACCTAGAGCGGTCATTACTGGTCTACCAGGAACATCAACAAAATTGCATGTAACAATGCATTTACAGAAGTATTCGAATGGGACTTGGAAGACAGTGCAGAGCTGGAGCAGTTCGACAGCTTCAAATAGTTTAACCTTGTCGAAAAGTAAAAATGTTTCCCAGGGGAAGTACAGAACACATACTGTGTTTAAGGCATATCATAATTCAAGTAGCGAACAGATTGTAAAAAACTCGGCAACAGTAACATACTAGATAGATAAGAAATTATCGAAATATGATCTGTTTTTATAGCTATAGGTTTGATTTTTCTATGTATGATGTATGAACATTTATCTAAATGATTTATGTATATATGACGTTAATGTTTTACTACGGACTTCGGAGGTGGATCAAATGAAAATAGGATCAAGAAAATTTATAGGTGCTGTTCTCATTGTATTTTTAACACTTTTGAATTTGACATCAGTCTGTAATGCAGAAAGCCACAAAACTACATTAGATGGTTCAAATTTAGAATACGACTTCAATAAGAATAATTCATACGAGCATCTAATAGAAACAGACTATGATTATGAGGCTGCTATCGAGCAAGATCATCATAATCAAGAACTAATTAATCTAAAACCAGTCTATAAAATCAGTAATGAAGGAAGTCTGGAAAGATTAACTAATGAAATTAGTGAAATAGAAGCAGAAGAGACAGATATGTTAGTAAATGTCACTGGAACTTATCCAAGAGGAAAAAATTCAAAAGGCACTATATTATATACAACAGATACGGTGCATAAAGTTGCTAAAGTTGTTGGACATGCGGCGATAGTTTACGATAACAATACTAAAAACTCTAAGGTAATAGAAGCAACTTCTAAAGGAGTTGTAAAAGGTAACAACAGTTGGGATAATAAAAAACATTGTCGTGCAGCGGCGGTTTCAAGTCTGAGCGTAGCCAAAAGAGCAAATGTTGCAGATAAATGTGCAACATGGTTGGGAAAGCCATACAACTGGAATTTTTCTGATGTGAAAACAAGAAATAGTTTTTACTGTTCTCAGCTTGTATGGGCTGGTTATATGGATTTATATGGTGTAAATCTAGACGACAATCACAACGATCCGACTCAAAAGAATTTTTTGATAGTATATCCATCTGAATTGATTGCTAGTAAGAAAACATCAATAATTTATAAAAAAGGATAGAAATCAAAATGATATTAGCGTCGGGCGGAATTTCACCATCGTTGGTCGTATAGAATTGACCATTCTGGTTCGCACAGAACAGCCAATACACTGAGTTCATCTGCACTCTGTTATCAGCTAACCACCAATGGCTCGGAACTGTTGTAAAGGACATAGCCATTAATCGGTGCGATAACAGCCTTTACAACGCTTCAGACATTGGTACAATGCGTCTCAACAGAGAGAGGCTGACTTTCAAACTAAAAAGTAACCATTATTATGGTTACTTTTATCCGACAAAAAGGCTAATTCTGCCGACTCGAAGTAGCTGATTTCGTCCGACGCTAACAATGAGCTTAAAACAATCGGGATTAGACACTATAATGCATGGAATAGCATATGGATGAAGTGGTGGCAATGGAAGGAAAAAATATTATTCCAATCAATCCATCAATTTAGCTCCTGTGAGCTATAAAGGTAGTTTATAGAGTGTTAAGCTCGCGAGAAAAAAGTTGATGTGTGGCAATTGCTTGGTTATTATCATTAGTTAATCGGAGTAATAGCAAGGAGGTATTGCTATGAGAAAGTGCGGAAAACTAATGCTTGTAGGAGTGCTGCTTGTAATACTGATTTCGGTTGCAACATACAGTGCTTTTATCAAGAACAAAAGGAATGTGTTTAATGGTAATTACTATTGCCTTGTTGTAGAAACTACACAGGGAGAAAATAAGACATATTTCAATTATTATGACAGTGACTTTAAATTATTGCATCAGGAGAAAATACCATACTCAGAATTTGTAAGCACAAATATTGATCGAATGAGTGTAGAAGACAATAAGCTTTACTGCGCTCCAGTAGATGGCGACTGGGAAGGCAAGAATGATCTGCTCACAATTAATCTGAAGAATGGCGAACTTGAAAACCGCATTCATTTACCTGATGAGCTAGACTTGGATAAGTATGTCACAGTTCAAGATGGAGAAGTGTATGTTAATAGTAATCTTAATGGGGATTCCTACATATGCAGAGTTGATACAGATGGAAATGTAGCAGCATATAGGAAAGTAAAGAATGAAACATTGGATGAGATGATAGTTGAAGGCAATAGATTATACTCGTTCAACTATAGCGAAGAGGGGGAGAATCCTAAATTATATATCTTCGATAGAAGAAATCTGAAAACAATAGATGTTATTGAACTGAATTGCTCGGATGGGCTCCATCCATTTGCATGGGAGGGGAACATATTCTTTCTGGCAAGTAGCGTTGATAATGAACAGGAATTAATAATGGGAAAGTATGTTGTAGAAGAGAATAGGGTAGATTATCATAACGTCGACAAATCTATTGAAAAAGCATATTCTTCTTTAACACAGCCAATATTAGTAAATGGAGAGTTGTGGTTTGTTGCATTAACTACTGATGGGCAAAGCTCGTTATATAGATATGCACTGAATACAGGAAAAGTAAAGATCATAGAGATGGATGCAGCGAACATTGTACAGATTGCAGTTGATGGAACTACCATGTATGCATTGATTAATGATAAAAGCGATAATGTTGAAAATGCTTATATACAGGAGTTCGATGTATCAAGCTCGGAACCTGTTTTCAAATCTCAGTATAGTATCGCAACCCAGAAGGACAACAATAAATTGTATTATGCAGCAGGATTCTTCTTCAACAAATGATTAATAATTCATTGGATACAGAAGATGACATGGAGAAGTTTATTGCAGAAAACAGCGATAAAGATGTATCTGAAATTGCCATCTGGGATGTTGAGAAAGCAGATTGGAATTTCTGTACATTTGTGAGGTGAGATATGGCACATGTAGTAGATTCTAAACAAGTACTGCTGGTAACTTTCATATTACTTGGTGCAGTGAATATTATCTGTTATTTAAAAAAAGACGAGTCGATAAAATGGTTATAATTAAAACACTGTTTGTTACGTATTTTATGATAATGATCTCGTTTACATTATTGCCAATTCTTGTGCCTCCGATGCACACGGAAGATTTTCAGTGGAATTTAGATTTGCGATATTTATTCCAAGCTCTATCAGATCGTTCATCGCTAATTAATCTTATGGGAAATGTTGTTTTGTTTGCACCTATCAGTATATTGGGATATAAGGCTGGGTACAGATGGTTTAAAGATTTGAAAATGGTAGCAATAACTTCGTTTAGTTTATCCGTAATGATCGAGCTATTGCAAGGCATTGAAACATACTTTGGATTTGCAGACTTTCCAGCCGTAACAGACATAAACGACATAATAACAAACACTGTCGGAGGAATACTAGGATACATATTAATAAAAAAGTATAGTGAATAGCAATTATAAATGGAACTTATGGAAGAGATAGATATGGTGTGTTTTTAACAAAGGAGATATAAAATGTGTCAACTTATAAATAGATATGTGAGCAGGTTGCTGCTTGTTTCTGCGTTGTTTGTTTCGCTAGGAATAACCGTGGGGACATATATTCCGATTACTAAGGTATATGCGGTATCGAATGAATCTGCTTTTGAATGGGCTTATTATAATAATGGAATCGATGGACATGGTCAAAGATCTCATTCACTAGCAAATGGACTCGGACAATTAAAGGTGTCAAAATGCAAAAACTATACTAATACGAAAAAGGCTACTGTTATTTTAAGAAAAGCGAGCAATAGTTATCCATACTATAAGAATTGCGGTAGTTTAAGTTTTTATAAAACAGGGACATATTCCTTCGGCACTGTAAGCAAAGGATCATATTGGTTGTATGTTACTGGAGGACTTAATGATTGCTATAAGACGGCGTCAGGAAAGGTTCAAAACAAATGACAGATGAGCAATTTGTATTAACATCATGGTTGTTTTTGCTGGTAGCATTATTTCTAATTGCGACCATAGCTTTGACAGGAATCATTATGAAAAGAAGACACGGATTAACAGTCCCAAAATCGTTTTATTTAAAATATGCTTTCTATTTTTACTTGTGCATCGTAGCATCTTTTACACTATTGCCAGTATGTTATCCTGCGATAGTCACATATGATTTGGAATATAACTTAGATCCAAGACCGTTATTCTTGGCATTTGTAAACAGAGCCGCATTAATAACATATGCAAATAATATTTTGCTATTCATGCCAATAACAGTTTTCGGATGCCTTTGTAATGTAAAACCATTTAGGAAGTTTAAGAGCTCATTGCTTACTGTCTTGCTGATTTCTGTCGCAATAGAGCTGCTTCAAGGGGTAGAAGTGTATTTGAAAGTAGTTGAAGATTTTAGTCCGGTTATGGATATCAATGATGTTATTTGTAATGTTATTGGCGGGGGTGTTGGATTTGTAGTTGCAATGTATTATAAGAAAAGCAATAGGTGTCAGCTTTAAGAAACGCAACACCTTATCGAATGAGCCAAGAAAGGACGGAGATTTAACTACAATCGGTTAGATTTTCCGTTCTTTTCAATTGAACAGAACCGTTAACGTTTACTACCGATTAAGTAATTGCCCCACATAGTTTTTGGATAGCCAGCCTGTGACCCCATGAAAAACATATTAACTGGTTCAATGCTGAGTCGTATATAACGGATTCGGAGGGGCTTATGCTAGCAATTTATTTACAGTTAATAGATACACCTGATGCGAAATCGGATTTTGAGAGTTTTGTAACCGCCTAATGACAGGGTGGATTGTAAGTAAGTCGTGAGACCCTCATAATCGATAGTGGAAATGTGATCACTTTCTCAAAGAGATAATTACTCGAAGAGGATTATACACTTCAAAAACTATCAGAAACCCCGAGAAATCAATGTTCTTCGGGGTTTTTTCGTGTCTTAAAACATTAGAAGAAATTGAGAAAATAGCCTATTTGATGTATATTTGATGCTTATTGAATTTCAATAAAAGTGAATAATTGAAGGTGATTTGTCCTCTCCTCTTGCAAATTACTAAAAAGCATGGTATAACGTGAGCATAAAATAAAAGGTTAGTTATAAATAACCCAAGAAGCCGCAGCAGTGCGGTTTTTATAAGAATTGCGGGTTAGCTAAATCTAACCAAAGGAGGTAAAGAATATGGATATTAAGAAAATCGGTTTATTTGCTGCTGGCACACTATTTGGTACGGCTGGAATCAAGGTTCTGGGCAGCAAAGATGCGAAGAAGGCTTATGCTCAGACTACAGCAGCTGTTCTGCGTGCAAAGGACAGTGTTATGACAACGGTCACTGGAGTGAGGGAGAGTGCTGATGACATCTACGAGGAAGCAAAGGTTATTAATAATCAGCGATCAGAAGCAGAGGCATTCTGCACAGTGGAGGATACTTCAGAAGACGCTGAGGAAAGCAAGGCAGAGTAAACCATGAGATGTACGATTTTACATGATTTGCCAGGACGTCTTCGTGTACATCTTTGCTGTGGTAGGATGTCGCTTCAGCAAGCTGACGCACTTGAGTACTATCTGCTGTCTTTGAATGGCGTTAAGTCAGTTAAGGTTTATGATCGTACACAGGATGCGGTTGTGGTGTATGATGCAGATCGTGAAAGTGTGATTCGTACACTTGCTGATTTCAGTTTTAGTAAAGCCGAGGCGATGAATCTGGTGCCGGAGCATACTTGTAGAAAACTCAATCGAGAATTCGAGGATAAGCTGGCTGGTGCTATTATGCGTCGATGTATTTCAAGGATATTCCTCCCGGTCCCTGTTACTTCAGCTATAGCAGCAATTCGCTCTGTAAGGTACATCAGAGAGGGAATTTCAGCATTGTGGCAAGGCAAATTATCTGTTGCAGTTCTAGATGGTACTGCAGTTACGGTGTCGATGATAAGGGGAGATTTTTCAACTGCCGGCTCTGTTATGTTTATGCTGCGATTGGGTGAGATTCTTGAGGAATGGACGCACAAGAAGTCCGTGGTCGATCTTGCTTCTGCAATGAGTTTGAGTGTGGACAAGGTCTGGCTGAAATCTGATGACACAGAGGTACTTACAGATATATCTGCAATTAATCAGGGCGATAATATTGTTATTCGTACTGGCGGCATAATTCCATTGGACGGTCAGGTGATAGAAGGAGAGGCTATGGTAAACCAGTCATCTCTTACCGGTGAATCTATGCCAGTAGTTAAGCGCTTCGGAAGTCCGGTTTATGCAGGAACTGTAGTCGAAGAGGGTGAATGCACAATTCTGGTAGAGAAGGTTTCTGGCAGTGGACGATATGATCGAGTTGTACGTATGATTGAAGAATCAGAAAAACTGAAATCGACAGCTGAGGATAAAGCGGCACGTATGGCAGATAAGCTTGTTCCGTACACTCTTGGCGGAACTGCAGTTACATATCTTGTAACTCGAAACATTACAAAGACGCTGGCTGTGCTGATGGTGGATTTTTCGTGCGCGCTGAAGCTGGCTATTCCTATAGCGGTACTGTCAGCTATGAGAGAAAGCAATGTACACAATATTTCTGTCAAGGGAGGACGATTCCTTGAAGCAGTAGCAAACGCAGACACTATTGTATTCGACAAGACAGGAACTCTAACAAATGCGACACCTACAGTTGCAAGGGTTGTGCCATTCGGAAGTCATGATGAAACAGAAATGCTTCGTCTTGCTGCTTGCCTGGAGGAACACTATCCGCACTCGATGGCTAATGCTGTGGTAGAGGAAGCAAAGAAGCGTGGGTTGAAGCATGATGAATACCATTCCGAGGTGCAGTATGTTGTGGCTCATGGCATTTCAAGCATGGTAGAAAACAAGAAGGTCATCATAGGCAGTGCACATTTCGCCTTTGAAGACGAGAAATGCTGTATTCCGGAAGGAGAGCAGGTAAAGTATGATGAATTGCCTGCTATATATTCACATCTATATCTATGCATCGATGGGGAACTAGCCGCAGTCATATGTATTCACGATCCACTTCGTCAGGAAGCGCGTGACGCAGTTAAGGCGTTACATGAATGTGGCATCACTAATGTTGTTATGATGACTGGTGATAACCGACGCACCGCAGAAGCTGTTGCCAGGGAGGTTGGTGTGGATGCAGTATATGCAGAAGTTCTACCAGAGGACAAAGCGGCCTTTATTCGTGATGAAAAGGCAAAAGGTCATACGGTCATCATGGTGGGTGATGGGGTCAACGATTCACCTGCTCTATCAGAGGCGGACGCAGGTATCGCCATTTCAACTGGAGCTGCGATTGCACGCGAGATTTCGGATATCACAATTGCTTCGGAAAATCTCTTGGAGCTGGTAACTTTACGCAAACTAAGTAAAGCATTAATGAACCGCATTAACGGCAGTTATCGTTTTATCGTGGGATTCAACCTGTCACTTATTGCACTTGGGGTAGCTGGAGTATTGCCACCAACCACGTCGGCGATGATGCATAATGGTTCTACGCTTGGAATAAGTCTTAAAAATATGACTAATCTATTGCCAGAGAACGAAATATTGCCACAATTAAGTGAATAATCGCTTGATTATCTAACGAATTTCATTTATAATTAAATTCGTTAGTGTGCTGGTGTGGCTCAACGGTAGAGCAGCTGATTTGTAATCAGCAGGTTGGGGGTTCGATTCCCTCCACCAGCTCCAAGTACGAATCTCTACACGATTGTGTGTAGAGGTTTTTTTATATCTAAAGAAATTAGGAATAGTAATGAGCAAGATTGATGATTAATTAATAAAGCAAATCAAAAGGGCATCAGCATGTGATATTGCTGGTGCCCTGTTACGTGTGCTGATTTATTCTGTTACATCCTCAGAAGCTTCTTCAAAAGCTTCCTCTGGCAGTGACTCATTGAAAACAACTCTGAACTCTGTTCCAACACCAGGCTCTGAGTCGACATACAACTTGGCGTCGTGAGTCTCAGCTACCTGTGCTACAATTGCAAGACCCAGGCCGGTACCCTTGCCGGACTCCTTGGTTGTAAAGAATGGATCGAAAATCTTAGATACAGTATCTGAATCCATTCCCGGACCATTGTCCTTAAACTTCAGCTCTACGTTGCCATCGTGACAGCTTGTGGAAACAATAAGAGTTCCTCCACCGTTGTCTGCCATTGCATCATAGGCGTTCAGCGTGATATTGAGTATCAGCTGAGAAATCTGCGTTGTATCTCCCTTGATATAATGACCTGCGCAATTCAGCCTTGTCTTGACATCTACAGTCTTAGGCTTGGCAGGAAGTGATACCTTGATTGAATTCTTGACCATCGAATCCAGATCCAGCTCTGTGAGCAGTTCAACGTTACAGTTCTTAGACAGATCTGCAAGTCTTGAAACCAGATCCTTGGCCTTAACTGAAGCATTATATACCTCGGTCAGGTTCTCAAGGACAAAAGTCTGATCCTTAGGAAGCATCTCCATGCTCATCATGCTGTACCCCATTATAGGGGTAAGCAGGTTATTGAAGTCATGTGCGATTCCGGCTGTCATCGTACCGATAGTCTCAAGTCTCTGGTGATGTGCCAGCGCTTGTACCTTCTGATTGATTTCTTCCATAGCTTCGTTGCGCTTACGCAGGTGTTCGAGCTCATCATGCGTACGCTTCTTATATACGATTAATGTTATGAGTATGAGACATACACCAAGAACAACGATCGCACCGTGAATAAGTATCATATCTGCAGCTTTTCTCGATGGCTTGATGGTTGAGTCATAGTTTGATGCTTCTGCGATGGCAAAAACTTCGTTCGCATTCTCCGGTGCTATGCTGACTACGATTCTGGCAACATATGAGTAGTCAGGGTCATGGTGTGTCATATCGATAGATCTGGCGGAATTCTTGCCATTCTCCTGAGCTTTCTTTACAAAAGCAATACATTTATCGATGTCCTTTGTAAAATGGCTGTCTGCCGCGCGTGATACAATACGCTCTCCGTACTTTATTACAACAATGCTGCTGGACCAGTCCATAAGAATCTTCATATCGTCAGGACTGTGCTCCTTGCCGACCGTATCATTAATCAGATTCTCAAGGCCTACGAGGAAGTATATTGTCTCACCGCCGCCAAGCCTCTTCTCATATGCTAGAAAGCATCGACCTTCGCTATTCTCACAGGCACGGTATGACTGGCTATTAGCCTTGCTTAAAAATTTAAGGCTGGTTTCATCTGAAGCTGATTTAACTATCTTGCCGTCGTTATATATAACAAACCCTGAATATGTTGAAAGAAGGCTTAGATCACTAGTATCAATATATTTACGGAAGCTACTCCAATTACCGGATTCTAGTGCTTCGTCGTTAAGCCTCTTGAACTTTCGTTCATTGAGTATGGACAGCACTTCTCTGCTGTAGTTGAGTAGCGATGACTGAATATTGGCATCTTCTGAAAGTATCAGCTGTTGGAACTGGTTGTCCTTGTCAGTGAGTATTGCCTTCTCAAATGTCCTGAAGGATTTCCATACAACCATAGAGCCGAGTACTATAAAAATCAGAGCAATTGATATGGCTGGAGCCATTATCATAATCCTCTTGCGCTCATCATCCTGGGTATTCCTAATGCTTTCATTCATAGATATAATTCACCTCCACGATTGTATTAATTGTAGCATGGGTGAATATGCTTATGCTTAATAAATATTAAATGACTTGGGTGACAAATCGTGAGATTATTATAATTATAATGAGGTGATTAATATGCAGAATATAGTACTGGTTGTTGATGACGACAGAGCAATACTTAATATGTTATACAAGGCGCTTCATCAGAATGGGATTGAAGCCGATCTTTCTACGAGCGGTGAGTCTGCACTCGAGATGGTAGCCAAGAAGGAGTATGATTTGATACTCCTTGATATTAATATGCGCGGCATTAATGGGTTTGAAGTAATACAGAGACTTCGTGCTAACAGATGTGAGACTCCGATTATGGTTGTAAGCGGTCGTAAGGAGGATAAGAATGCCCTCTATGGACTGGCAATCGGTGCGGATGACTATATCACTAAGCCTTTCAATCCAGTAACACTGGTAGCCAAGGTTAAGGCGCTTATCAGAAGAAGTCAGACTGCTGCATCTAGGGCAACAGGCAACGAGATTGTTGCCGGTCCTTTCACTTACAACACATCCACTCTGAGACTGTATAAGAACGGAACAGAGATTCCGCTTTCTGCCAAGGAGAATGCAATGATTAAGCTGTTTATAGATAACGTTGATCACATTTTCTCTAAGGATATGATATACAGCATTATCTGGGGTGAAACTATTATAGATGAGAGTGCGATTATGGTTTATGTTAACCGTATAAGACAGAAGATAGAAGATGACCCATCGAACCCTAAGTATCTTCAGACTGTAAGAGGTCTAGGTTATAGATTCACAGTTTAGAGTAATACAGAGCAAATAAAAACAGGCATTCCGATTATATAACCAAATGCCTGTTTTATTATGCCCTTGTGAAAGTATCGGGAGTGAACTTGATCCAACCGCTTGGAATCTTAATCCACTTATTTCGCTTATCAAGACAGGTTACAACTGTACCTTTCTTGAGCTTTGCCTTGGTGATACCGCTCACGGCATGCTTCTTGGTGCTTGGGTTGAGGCTTGCTCTGTTAACAATGCCGTAATCTTTATCCGGCCCTTTATAGATAAAGGAAGCCTCATCTAATTCGTAACTCCGACCTTCCTTAATCTGTGAATAAGTAATATTGGAATTCTCCTTAGCGTATGAAGGTACGGTTGCAACACCAAAGCACACAGTGACAACTAAAGTTGCACAAAGAATCATGATTGCAAATCTGCTTCTTAAACTTCTTGTCATCGTTACCTCCATGCATTCTAGATTAGCACCAGACACGTAGAATGGCGCTACTAATAATATATAACTAGAATCTTAACACATCATAAATAGAATCTTAAATTTTGTTAATAATAGCAATTCTTTATAGAAATACTCCGAAAAATACAGAGAATAAGGCCAAAACAAAAGCGAAGGCGTTCATCATCGTAAGCCTCCGCTTTGTAGAATCATTTATGTTATTCGGGAATGATTGTGTTTTATCTGAAGTTAATAGTACCTGTCTCTGCGTCCATCGAATCAACGATTGCAAGTGATTCAAGCTGGTATCCAAGGTTTCTGATAATCTGTCCACCTGACTGGAAACCCTTCTCAATAGCTATACCAATTCCCTCTACAGTTCCACCTGCCTGTGAAACGATTGAAATAAGCCCCTGGAGAGCACAGCCGTTAGCTAGGAAGTCATCAATGATAAGAACGTGATCGTCCTCACTTAGGAACTTCTTAGAAACGATTACCTGGTTCTTAGTCTTGTGAGTGAATGACTCAACCTCTGCAATGTACATATCTCCGTCGATATTGATACTCTTAGACTTCTTCGCGAAAACTACAGGAACATCAAAATGTCTTGCAACCATGCACGCAATTCCGATTCCTGATGCTTCAATGGTAAGAATCTTGTTGATATTCTTACCCTCAAATCTCCTCTTGTACTCAGCTCCCATACGATCAAAAAGCTCAATATCCATCTGATGGTTCAGGAAACTGTCTACCTTCAGAACATTTCCCTCTTTAACAAGCCCATCCTTAACAATTCTTTCCTCTAGAAAATTCATAGAAAACACTCTCCCTCTCTCAGCATGAAAAATTAATTAAAATTTAACACACTTTTGATGAATATGCTATAATCGTACTGCATATTTCTATGCATATGAACATAATGTATTCTAGAAATAGGAAGGGAACAGACCAATGGAGAGAATTTTAGTACTGAACCTAGGTTCAACATCATCAAAGATCGCAGTATATGATGATGACAAGGAAGTTTTTGCATCAACAATCAGACACACAACTGATGAGATGGCACAGTTCGATGATGTACTCGATCAGTTCGAGTTCAGAAATGCGAAGGTAAGAGAGGCACTTGAGGCTAACAACATTCCTGTAGATAGCCTTACTGCTGTATGCTCAAGAGGTGGTAACATCTGTGCATGTCCACACGGAGCAATCGGAATCGACCAGGCAATGATCGATTACCTCACAAGACCAGAGGACACTGCTAAGCACGCTTCACTTCTTGGATCAATGATCGCTTTTGACCTTCACAAGGAGTTCGGAATTCCAGCATGCATCTACGATGCAATCGGAACAGATGAGAAGCAGCCAGTTGCAAGAGTAAGTGGTGTGCCAGAGATTCCACACTTCACAGTAGGTCATACTCTTAATACAAGAGCAATGGCAATCAAGTGTGCTGAGGAGAAACTTGGCAAGTCATTTGACGAGTGCACATTCATCGTAGCTCACCTCGGTGGTGGAAGCTCAATCAGACTATATAAGAATGGTGTTAACATCGATTCTGTAAACGATGCAGAGGGCAACTTCACTCCAGAGAGAGGTGGCGGTGTTGACTGCAAGTCACTTGTTAAGCTTTGCTACTCAGGCAAGTATTCAGCTAAGGAGGCTATGAAGCTTTTCCATGGAAACGGTGGACTTAAGGCTCACCTCGGAACTGCTGACGCACTTGAGGTAGAGAAGATGATGAACGACGGAGATGAGTATGCTGCTATCGTATATGAGGCACTCGCTTATAACGTTGGTAAGGATATCGCTAAGCTTTCAGCTGTTGTTTCAGGAAAGGTTGACAGAATCATCCTTACTGGTGGACTTTCATACTCAAAGTTCCTCACAAACTACATTACAAACATGGTAGAGTTTATAGCACCTGTTGAGGTAATGGCTGGTGAGTACGAGATGGAGGCACTTGCAGCAGGAGCTCTAAGAGTTCTTGGAGGCAAGGAGGAGCTTCAGGATTTCTCGGAGATTAAGGATTCATCAATTGACAGAATCAGAATCGTACCTGGCGTAGATCCTTATACAGTTCCTAAGAGAGGCTAATTCAGGCTTAATTTAAGCAAATTAAAATCGCATGCCGGCTGGCATGCGATTTTTATAAACTGCGTTTATTAAAAATCTGGAGAAATTGAAAATAAAATAAAAAATATGTACTGCCCAGGTAGTGCTCAGATCCCAGGCAGTACACAAAACGGTACAGAGACGCAATACAGCGACATTTGTAATTGAAAAACAACTACGATTAGATTATATATATTGATTAGTTTGTAAAGAAGTGGGAAAATATAAATGCCTTTAAGTAATACTTAAAGGCATTATACCAAATGTAAAAACTATGTGAAGATTGCAGGGAGGTGCCGAATGAAACAATCAGATTTTGCTGTTCTGTTCAGTGTCATCGAAGCGGGAAGCTTCAGCAAGGCGGCGGAACGACTGGGATACACTCCTGCAGGAGTATCCTATATAATCTCAGAAATAGAGCGGGAGCTGGGAATGCCAATTTTTAACCGTAACCATAATGGCGTTAAACTTAACGGCCATGGAATGGATATGATTCCTGAGCTTAAAATGATTTATCAGGCTAACCTCAATCTTGAGAACAAGATCAGATCGAGGAAGGAAGGAAAGACAATCAACCTGTATGTTGGACTTATAGATACAGTCGCATCTGAGTGGCTTCCTGATGCAATGGTGGAGTTTGAGGAATTGTACCCGGATGTAAGAATTGACGTAATGACAGGAAATCCATATGAGCTTAATGACTGGATGGAGTCGGGACTCATTAACATCATGGTTACCGAGGGAGAATGGATTGATACGAACTTCATATCGATACCAATTTATAAAGATTTATTCTATATGGTATTTCCTAATGGTTCAGATGTGCCAGAAGAAGCCGGACTTGACCTGATGGAAGGACGTGATGTTATAACACCTTTCTATGGTGGTGACAGAACGGCTGAGATTCTTCTTAGGAAGCTGGGAATAGATTTCAATCAGACATACGATAGAGTTAATAATCAGGCTGTAATTAAGCTTGTTGCAATAGGTAAGGGTGCTGCAATTCTGCCGGGTCTACATCTCCGTGAAGCAAGAATATGGGCTTACGAAGACAAGTATCAGCCAGAGATAGTTAAGATTATACCTGAGACAGGAAGAGATCTTGTTGTCGGAATCAGAAGCGAGAATAAGAGTAATGAATTGCTGGCTAAATTCACGCAGTGCATCAGGAAATCAGCAATGATAAACAGTGATTGGGAGGATTTTAAATGATATCAAACAAGATGAAGGGTAACGCAGCCCTTCTGTTCACAGCGGTAATCTGGGGATCAGGCTTCATTGCGCAGAAGCTCGGAATGAGCGTGCTGCCACCACTTGCTTTTAACGGTATAAGACAGCTCTGTGCGGCGATTGTGCTGATGCCATATCTTGCATACAACCTTAAGAAGAGTGGATATTTCAGTAGAGAGAAGAGTACGTATGAGCAGATCAGAGCAAGAAAGAATCAGGTAATTCTTGGCGGTTTTGTCTGTGGCGCATTTATGATGCTTGGATCTAATCTGCAGCAGGTTGGACTTGTTACAGTTTCGGCAGGAAAGTCAGGCTTTATCACAGCGATTTATATCGTAATGGTGCCGCTTCTATCAATCTTCCTTGGTAAGAAGCTTACCTTTAAGACTACATTCTGCTGTACTCTTGCGATGGTTGGATTCGCCTTCCTTAGCCTTAGAGGCGGTCTTGGCAATGTTACATCAGGAGATATAATCACACTGATTTCAGCTGTATTCTTCGCGTGTCAGATTATTGCGGTAAATAATTTCGTTACCAAGGAGAATGACATAATGCTGTCCGTTCTTCAGATGTTTATATCTGGAGTAGCCACAGTGCCTCTATCACTGCTATGCGAGAGCTACACATTTGCTGACCTTATGCAGTGTGCACCGATTATTACATATTCAACATTGCTCCCGACGGCTCTAGGCTTCACATTCCAGATTGTCGGACAAAAATACACCGACGCAACGACTGCATCATTTCTGCTCAGCCTTGAGTCGGTGTTCAGCGCAATATTCGGCGCCATTGTTCTTCGTGAAAGTATGAGTGGAAAGGAGCTTCTAGGATGCTTCCTGATATTCCTCTCCAATATTATCGTCCAAATTGAGGGTCGGCCAACGCTGCCTCGTAGTCCTCGAGATTCTTCTGAAGGAGAGTAGGCGTATCAAGACCATAAGGACATCTGCTTGCACACTGACCGCAGTGCAGGCAGTTTTTTATTTGCTGCATCTGAGCCTGGTGAGCCTCGTCCATGTATACGCTTACCGGCGCTCTTCTGATCATGAGGGACATTCTTGCACAGTCCTGGATAAAGATTCCTGCAGGACAAGGCATGCAATATCCGCAGCCACGGCAGAAATCACCAGTGAGCTCTCGTCTCTCTGACTCAACAAAAGCCTTCATCTCATCATCGTAAACTGGCGGATTCTCTGCACAAGCAAGGAAATCATCGAGCTCCTTCTCTCTCTGAACGCCCCAGATAGGAAGAACGTTGTCAAAAAGATCGCAGAACGCATAAGCGACATCCGCCCTGTTGATAAGGCCACCGCTCATTCCCTTCATTGCAACAAATCCCATATTGTGTTCCTTGCACTTATTTGCGAGCTCGATCTCTCTCTCATCTGCAAGATAGCTGAATGGGAACTGCAGAGTCTCGTAAAGTCCTGACTCAATCGCCTCCTCAGCAACTGCCATGCGGTGATTAGTGATGCCGATATGGCGAATCTTACCCTCGGCCTTAGCCTTAAGAGCCGCATCGTAGAGACCGTCTTCTCCGCCTGGTTTCGGGCAAAAACCCGGGTTGTGGAACTGATACACGTCTATGTAGTCAGTCTTAAGCGCCTCGAGAGATTCCGCAAGATCTGACCAGAAGTCCTCTGCTGTCTTAGCCATTGTCTTAGTCGCGATGTATACTTCCTCTCTTACGATGCCTGCTTTCTCGAATGCTTCACCAATCTTAGCCTCGCTGTCTGAGTACATTCTTGCGGTGTCAAAATACCTTATTCCGCTGTTGTATGCCTTAACAAGAAGCTTGCCTGCTTCTTCAAATGAGATTCTTTGAATCGGCAGTGCTCCGAAGCCATTCTTGTCTACGGTTATTCCTGTGCTTCCAAGTGTTACCTGTGACATAATTATCGCCTCCTGTGTTTAATTATTTAAGAATTATAGTGTATAATTGCAAATATAACAATATGCGCCAGTAGCTCAGTGGATAGAGTGTTCCACTCCGAATGGAAAGGCCGCGAGTTCGATCCTCGCCTGGCGCACCAGTACGCTTAAGCTCGGCCTGGATTATATAGGCTGAGCTTTTTGTGAATTGTCAAGGAGGATGATTTATGAAGAAGATTGCTGTTATCGGTGCCGGAAGCTGGGGCACAGCACTTGCAACTGTTCTTGCAGGCAAAGGGCACAAGGTAAGAATTACTGATATTAATATGGAACATCTGAAGCTTATGGAAGAGCACAGAGAGAATGTGAACTACCTTCCTGGCGTTAAGCTTAATGAGAATATACATATCGTCGGAAGTGGAGCGGAGGCACTCGAAGACGCTGACTACGCACTTTTCTCAGCGCCTGCGCAGCACTTTAGATCTGCAATTGAGGCCGCAATCCCTTACATGAAGAAGGATTTTATCGTTATCAACGTTGCTAAGGGCATCGAACAGAAGACACTTCTCAGAATGTCTGAGATTGCATCAGATTATCTTGATATGGACAAGTATGTTGTCCTCTCTGGCCCTTCGCATGCTGAGGAGGTTGGAAGACGAATGCCGACAACAGTTGCAGTTGCTTCGAAGTGCCTCGAGACTGCAGAGGATGTGCAGGAGCTCTTTATGACTGACAGATTCAGAGTTTACACAAATGATGATGTTGTGGGAATCGAGCTTGGTGGTTCGCTCAAAAATATCATAGCTCTGGGCGCAGGAATTTCCGACGGAATGGGATTTGGAGATAACGCGAAAGCTGCTCTTATGACAAGAGGGCTTGCGGAGATCAAGAGACTTGGACTTAAGCTCGGTGCAAGACCGGAGACTTTTGCAGGACTGGCAGGTGTTGGTGATCTTATTGTCACCTGCACAAGTATGCATTCCCGTAATAGAAGATGCGGCATTATGATTGGTGAGGGAATGGATCCAAAGGAGGCTACTGATAAAGTAGGCATGGTTGTTGAGGGAATGTTCACGACTGAGGCTGCATACGGTCTTGCCGAGAGAGAGGGCATTGAGATGCCTATTACTGAAGCTATCTATGATGTAATCAACGGAAAGGCTAATGTTGAGGAGATTGTAGCGTCTCTTATGACAAGAGAGAAGAGGCACGAAGAGGATAAGAAATAACTTGTTGTACAAATTTACAAAAATATTACATAATTCTGTTGACAACGCACATAGGAATTGTTATATTAATTGTGCTAACCGAAATCTATGAAAGGAGCATATTCACATGTCAAGAACAACTATGATGATGGAAATGGGAATGATGGGCATGTGCATGTGCGCTGCAAGTTACATAGATTAAGGTCTGACAGAATGCTGGATAGTCTATGATGTTTGTCGTAGATGTTATTATCAGGGCAGGTCGTGAGACCTGCCCTGTTTTTTTCGGGAAATAACTCACAAGGAAGAAGGTAAACAAATGACAGAACCTATTATCAGCCTTAAGGATGTGAATAAGAAGTTCGATACTAGAGGCGGCGTGGTACATGCCCTTAAGGATATCAACCTCGACATACAGCCGGGAGATGCTCAGGGAATCATCGGACTCTCTGGAGCGGGAAAGAGTACTCTTGTAAGATGTATTAATCTTTTGGAAGAGCCTACAGAAGGAAAGGTTCTCTTCGACGGCAAGACTCTTACAAGCCTCTCGAGAAAGGAGCTTAACATAGAGAGAAGAAAGATGGCGATGATCTTCCAGCAGTTCAACCTGCTGATGCAGAGAGACGCAATCGGAAACATCTGCTTCCCACTCGAGATTGCAGGAGTTCCTAAGGCAGAGGCAAGAAAGAAGGCAATGGAGCTTCTGAAGATTGTAGATCTAGAGGACAGAGCTCATTCATATCCTTCACAGCTATCTGGAGGACAGAAGCAGAGAGTAGCAATCGCGAGAGCACTGGCTACAGACCCTAAGGTTCTCCTCTGTGACGAGGCTACAAGCGCACTCGATCCTAAGACTACAAGAGCGATTCTGGAGCTCCTCCGCAAGATCAACAGAGAGCTTGGAATCACACTCGTAGTAATCACTCACGAGATGGATGTAATCAAGCAGGTATGCAACAAGGTTGCTATCATCGAGAAGGGTGAAATCGTTGAGAAGGGCAAGGTTCAGGATGTATTCACTAAGCCTAAGAGCCAGGCTGCGAAGAAGCTGTTCTTCCCTGACGAGAGAGAGAAGAATACAGTTCACAGAGCTACAACAAAGCACAGAGTAAGACTTGTATATGATACACAGAACGCTTATGAGCCTATCGTTTCAAACATGATTTTAGAGCTCAAGGCACCAATCAACATTCTGTACGCCAACATGGATGTACTTAATGATATACAGAAGGGACAGATGGTGATATGTCTGGCTGATGATGCTGCAATGGCAGAGAGACAGAAGCAGTATCTCAGAGATCACAAGGTTGAATTCACTGAAATCGAACAGGAAGGAGAAGATGAATAATGGAAGCATCAGTACTAATCGGACTTCTATGGAGCGAGTCAATCAAGACAGTATGTATGACGCTCATCTCAACACTGGTAGCGTATATCGTCGGACTTCCTATCGGAGTAAGCCTGATACTTACCGACTCAAATGGTATAAGACCTGTCGGCTGGTACAACAAGGTTATGGGGTTCATCGTAAATGTTGTAAGATCGGTACCTTTCCTGATTCTGATGATTGCTCTTATGCCTTATGTGCGTTGGATTGTCGGAACAGGAATAGGAACACAGGCAACAGTAGCTGTTCTGATTGTAGCAGCCATACCTTTCGTAGCAAGAATGGTTGAACAGTCACTTAAGGAAGTTGATCCTGGCGTGATTGAGGCAGCTCAGTCAATGGGAGCATCAACACTGACAATTGTTACCAAGGTAATGCTTACAGAGGCAAGACCGTCACTTCTTAACGGTGCAGCGGTAGCGACTATTACAATCCTCGGTTATTCAGCAATGGCCGGAGTTGTAGGCGGCGGTGGTCTTGGAGACCTCGCCATCAAGTACGGACTTTACAGATATGAGACAACAATCATGTGGATTACTGTAATCTTACTTGTAATTCTTGTTCAGATTATACAGGAAATCGGAATCAAGGTTGCGCATAAGCTCGACAACCGAATTTAAACAGTTTATAAATTTTTCGTTAAATATAAGGAGGGAACTAACAATGAAAAATTTTAAGAAAATCGCATCAATCACACTAGCAGGCGTACTCGCACTTTCACTTCTAACAGGCTGCGGCTCAAAGTCTTCAGACGAAGATAAGACAATCAAGGTAGCTGCTTCACCTACACCTCATGCTAAGATTCTAGAGCAGGTTAAGGACTCGCTAGCAGACGAGGGATACACTCTCGAGGTTGTAGAGTTTGACGACTATGTAAAGCCTAACCAGGCAGTAACTGATGGTGATGTTGATGCTAACTACTTCCAGCACCAGCCATACCTCGACCAGTACAATGAGGAGAACGGAACTGACATCGTATCTGCAGGTTCTGTACACTATGAGGCAATGGGTATCTACAAGGCTCAGAAGGATTCAATTGATCAGCTCGAGAAGGGTGACAAGATTGGAGTACCTAACGATGTAACTAACGAGGCTAGAGCTCTTCAGCTTCTTCAGGCTAACGGAGTAATCAAGCTTAAGGACGGAGCAGGACTCAATGCAACTAAGGCTGATATCGTTGAGAACCCATATGGAGTAGAGATCGTTGAGCTTGAGGCTGCAATTATCCCTAACTCACTTCCAGACCTTGCTCTTGCAGTAGTAAATGCTAACTACGCACTTGAGGCCGACATCACAGGTGATGTAATTGCTAAGGAATCAGCTGATTCAGACGCAGCTAAGACTTATGCAAATATCGTTGCTTGCGCTAAGGGAAATGAGTCAAGCGACAAGATCAAGGCTCTAGTTAAGGCACTTCAGAGCGACACTGTTAAGAAGTACCTTGAGAAGGAGTATGACGGTGTAATCGAGGCTACATTCTAAGTTAGAATCTGAGCTGTACACATACTAATCACATACGATTAAACATTAAAAGAAATTAATATTTTCAATACCAATCTAAGGAGTTCTCGGGCCGAGAGCTCCTTTTTTTCTACACATACTTAAGGTATAATATAACCTGCTTTACTATATGCGGCGGAGCCGCAGAGGCAATGAAAGAAGGAGATTATATGTCAGGTTATATTGCGGTGATAATAATGCTGCTTGCACTGTCGGCGTTTTTTTCTGCAACGGAAACAGCGTACACATCACTTAACAGAATTAAGATGAAGAATCTTGCTGCCGATGATGACAGGCGTGCAGAGAAGGTCCTCAAGCTTGATGCCAATTATGACAAGCTTCTGTCGACAATCCTTGTTGGTAATAACATTGCCAACATCTGTCTGACTTCTGTTGCGACAGTAATGTGTGTAAAGCTGTACGGAGCTAACCTTGGAGCAACTGTTTCAACAGTTGGAGTAACAATCGTGGTACTGATATTCGGTGAGATTTCACCTAAGACCATAGCTAAGGAGAATGCTGACGCCTTTGCTATGTTTTCAGCACCTGCTGTTAACGCACTGGTAATTCTGTTCACACCTGTAACAGTTCTCTTCAGTATTCTGAAGGCACTTCTCAGTAAGCTATTTAAGGCTAATCAGAACAATGCATTTAATGAGGATGAGCTGATTACAATTGTTGAGGAAGCGAAGACTGAAGGCTCGCTTGGAGCTGAGCAGAGTGAGCTTATCACAAATGCGATAGAGTTTAACGACGTCGAAGCTATAGACATCATCACTCCAAGAGTCGATATTGTGGCTATAGAGAAAGGCGAAGATATAGATGAAATCGGTAAGGTGTTCAGAGAATCTGGACTTTCAAGACTTCCGGTATATGACGATGATCTCGATAACATAATCGGAGTTCTGAATCAGAAGGATTTCCACAACAACGATCTTAAGGAGGCATCAGACGTAGACAAGTACGTCAAGCCAGTTGCATATGTTGCTGAATCACTTAAGGCATCAGTACTCCTTAAGAAGATGCAGTCCATGAAGACTCACCTCGCTATAGTCGTGGATGAGTATGGAGGAACGACAGGCCTCGTAACTATGGAGGATATAATAGAAGAGCTTGTCGGCAAGATATATGATGAGCATGATGCAGTCGAGCTAAGAGATGTAACACCGATTGGAAATGGTGCCTACACCGTAGCGGGAGGTGCGAACCTCGAGAAGTTTTTCGAGATTTTTGACGAAGAGATCGAGACTGATGCAACGACAATCAACGGCTGGGTTATGATTGAGCTTGACAGACTGCCTCGAAGCGGTGACAAGTTCACCTACAACTCAAAACACAAGACGTTTAATGTAAGAGTTACGAAGGCAGATTCAAGAAGAGCACTGATGACGTATATTAAAGTCGAGAACAGACAGGATGAAGAATAAAGGAGAATTTGAATGGGTTTAATGGAGTTTATTTTTGGCGATCTTAACGCCAAGGAAGTAAAGAAGATTGAGAAGATCGTAGACAAGGTTGAATCCTACGATGAGGCGATGCAGGCTCTGACTGATGATGAGCTTAGAGGCAAGACTCAGGAGTTCAAGGAAAGACTCACTCAGGGCGAGACGCTTGATGACCTTCTTCCTGAGGCATTTGCCGTATGCCGTGAGGGTGCATGGAGAAGTCTTGGAATGAAGCACTTCAGAGTACAGCTCATCGGTGGTGTAGCACTTCACCAGGGAAGAATCTCTGAGATGAAGACTGGAGAAGGTAAAACTCTCGTTGCTACTCTTGCTGCATACCTTAATGCGCTTGAGGGCAAGGGTGTTCACGTTGTTACAGTAAATGACTACCTTGCTAAGCGTGACGCTGAGTGGATGGGAAGACTGTACAATTTCCTAGGCCTGACTACTGGATGTGTAATCCATGCTGTTGAGGGTGATGACAGACATAAGCAGTATATGGCTGACATCACATACGGAACTAACAACGAGTTCGGTTTCGATTATCTCCGTGACAACATGGTTACATACAAGGAGGAGCTCATTCAGAGAGAACTTAACTACGCTATCGTCGATGAGGTCGACTCAATTCTGATCGATGAGGCGAGAACTCCTCTGATCATTTCAGGACAGGGTGTTGACTCAAGTGATATGTACAGAAGAGCCAATTCTTTTGTAAAGATTCTTACAGAGGAAGAGGATTATAAGATCGAAGAGAAGGATAAGCAGATTGCACTTACTGAGAACGGTGTTGAGCAGTGCGAGAAGTACTTCGGAATCGAGAACTTCTCAGATCCTGATAACATGGAGCTTAACCATTATGTAATGCAGTCACTCCGTGCGAACTACATCATGAAGAAGGATGTAGACTACATCGTATCAGATGGTGAGATTCTTATCGTAGATGAGTTCACAGGTCGTATTATGTACGGAAGAAGATTCTCTAATGGTCTTCATCAAGCTATCGAGGCTAAGGAGGGTGTACAGGTTCGTGCTGAGTCAAAGACTCTTGCAACTATTACTCTTCAGAACTACTTCAGAATGTATAACAAGCTGTCAGGTATGACAGGTACTGCGAAGACAGAGGAAGACGAGTTCAGAGATATCTACAACATGGACGTAGTAGTTATCCCTACTAACAAGCCAATCGCGAGAATTGATAACGATGATGTTATCTACAAGACAATGAAGGCGAAGTTCAATGCTATCGCAGATGCTGTTAAGGAAGCACATGAGAAGGGACAGCCTGTACTTGTAGGTACAATTTCAATCGAGACATCAGAGCACATCAGTGAGCTTCTGAGCAAGCGTGGAATCAAGCATAAGGTTCTTAATGCGAAGTACCACGAGAAGGAAGCGGAGATCATCGCAGATGCAGGACGACTCGGCGCTGTAACAATTGCAACTAACATGGCCGGAAGAGGAACAGATATCATCCTCGGCGGTAACCCTGATTTTGAAGCTAAGAGACAGATGAGACTTCAGGAGTTCACACCGGAGCAGATTTCTTTTGCAACAGGTTTTGAGAAGTCAGACGATGCTGAGCTTAACAGAGCAAGAGAGGTTTACACTAAGCTTGTTAAGGACATCAAGGCATCAAGAGAGGAAGAGCAGGAGAAGGTTAAGGCTCTTGG
This sequence comes from uncultured Clostridia bacterium, assembly GCA_934255135.1. Taxonomy (GTDB): domain Bacteria; phylum Bacillota; class Clostridia; order Peptostreptococcales; family Anaerovoracaceae; genus Crickella. Next base: position 57,177 of record CAKQMV010000010.1, read on the forward strand.
CGGACTTTCAATCATCGGTACTGAGAGACATGAGTCAAGACGTATCGACAACCAGCTGAGAGGACGTTCTGGACGTCAGGGCGACCCTGGAGAGACTTGCTTCTATCTCTCACTCGAGGACGATCTTATGAGGCTCTTCGGTGGTGAGAGAATGCAGAAGATTGTCGAGAAGACAGGTCTTGGTGATGATGAGGCCATTGCTGCTGGACTTCTGAGCAAGTCTATCGAGAGTGCACAGAAGAAGGTTGAGGGTAAGAACTTCGGTATCCGTAAGTACGTTCTTCAGTATGACGATGTAATGAACAGACAGAGAGCTATCATCTACGATCAGAGAAAGATGGTTCTTGATGGTGAGAATCTCAAGGAGTACATCGAGAGCATGACAGAGGAGCTTATCTACGCAATCCTCGAGCCTATTGTTCTCGAGTCAAAGTATCCTGAAGAGTGGAATCTTGATAAGGCATGGGAGGATCTTGCTAAGATCACATCAGCATTCAAGGGAAGACTCTCATACACAGATGAAGAGAAGGCTGACCTCGACGACATCACTCTTAAGGAAGATGTTATCAGAGTATTCAAGGAGCTCTATGACGAGAAGGAAGCTGAAATCGGCGCTGAGCAGATGAGAGAAGTTGAGAGAATGATCATGCTCAGAGTTGTAGATAACAGATGGATGGATCACATCGATGCTATGGAGCAGCTCAAGAGCGGAATCGGACTCAGATCTATCGGACAGCAGGATCCTGCTCAGGCATATGCGAAGGAAGGCTTCGACATGTTTGATGAGATGGTTGCTGACATCAGAGAAGAGACAGTTAAGTTCTGCTACAACGTCACTGTTACAACTCGTACAGAGAGAAGAAGAGGTGCTACTGGAACTGCTTCTAAGGAAGAGTACCATGAGGATCACAGCGAGGGACCAGAGGCGGCTCCTACTGCTGACAGAACAGGCAAGCAGGAGACAGTTCACAGAGCTGAGCCTAAGGTTGGAAGAAATGATCCATGTCCTTGTGGAAGCGGCAAGAAGTACAAGAACTGCTGCGGCAGATAAGAATGTTATAGGTATTATTTTGAGCCGGGCTTCAGCTGATGCCTGGCTCAACTGGAATTTAGAGATAATTAGAGATAAATGGTGGAAGGGTGACAGATTATGCTGGAACTTGACAATATCAGAAGTGAATATCAGTCCGTTATAGCAGAGCTTAACGAAGTCAGGGGGTATCTTTGACTACGATGGGATGGTTAAGACTGTAGCGGATCTCGATGCTAAGATGCTAGAGGAAGGCTTCTGGGACAATCCCGAGGCTGCACAGAGCGTACTTAAACAGAAGAAGTCGTGCCAGAACAGGATTGACAGCTACGATGAGCTTGCTGCTAATATAGAAGATATTCCGGATCTTATAGAGATTGCAGAGGAGCTTGGCGATGAGAAGGAAGCGGGAAGCATCGTTAAGGCCTGGGCTAAGATCGGCGAAGAGCTTGAGCAGCTTAAGCTTACAACACTTCTCAACGGTAAATATGATATGAATGATGCAATCCTGAGCATTCATGCAGGAACTGGTGGTGTCGATGCGATGGATTGGGCTGAGATGCTCGAGAGAATGTATCTCAGATTCTGTGAGAATAAGGGACTTAAGACCAAGATGCTTGACAGACAGGATGATACTGCTGCAGGCATCAAGAGTTGCACAATCATGATCGCAGGAGACAATGCCTATGGACTTCTTAAGAGTGAGACGGGAGTTCACAGACTGGTAAGAATTTCGCCTTTTAACTCAATGGGTAAGAGACAGACTTCTTTTGCATCGGTCGAGGTAATTCCTGATATGGGAGATACTCTTGAGGTTGAGATCAACCCTGAGGACATTAAGGTCGACACCTATCGAAGCAGTGGTGCGGGCGGACAGTCTGTCAACACTACGGATTCAGCAGTAAGAATCACTCATCTGCCTACAGGCATTGTTGTAACTTGCCAGAATGAGAGATCTCAGCTTCGCAACAAGGAAGTGGCTATGAAGATTCTGGCATCGAAGCTTACTAAGATTGCAGAGGATGAACATAAGGAGAATCTTAACGAGCTCAAGGGAGATGTAGGCATGGCGACATGGGGAGCACAGATAAGAAACTATGTGTTCCAGCCATACACGCTGGTTAAGGATACAAGAACTGGTGTTGAATGCACGAATGTGAATGCTGTAATGGATGGAGATATTGATCAGTTCATAAGAGCCAAGCTTTCGATGGATGCTAACGGCGCAGCAGAGAATATGAATTAAGGGAAACGAATGAAGAAGAAATATATACTGTGGGATTTTGACGGAACGGTACTTAACAGTAACAACATAATTATTGACTCATGGCAGGCGACTTCGCTTCACTATACGGGAAAGAAGCTTCCGGTAGAGGATGTTGTGGCGACTTTTGGAGAGACCATAAGATACACAGCAAGAAAGTTCTGGCCGGGTGTGGATGTAGAAGAAGCAATCACATATTACAGAAACTATCAGGCGGAGAATCTTGAGGGCAATCTGTCGATTTTTGACGGCATCAGAGAGCTTCTTGATGGTTTGAAGCACGATGGAATTTCGAATTCAATTGTAACCTCAAGACTTAAGGAAACAACGCTTGAGTACATAGACAGATACGGACTTTCGGATTGCTTTGATGTTGTAATCACTAACGATGATTGTAAGACACACAAGCCTGATCCGGAACCTGTTACGAAGTGCATCGAGAAGCTTGAAGATATCTATAAATGCAATATATCGAAGGACGAGTGCATTATGATTGGTGACACCAGATTCGATGTCGGATGCGCCAAGAATGCAGGAGTGGACAGTGCTCTTGTAGGGTGGAGTCATAATGTAGACATGGAGGTTCTTCGTGAAACTGACACTGTTCCTGACTACACCTTTAGTAGAATTGAGGATGTCAGATTGGTACTTGAATCGATGTAGATTCAGAAAGGAGATGAACATATGATGTATGATGCGGCAATAATCGGAGCTGGACCTGCAGGACTTTCTGCAGCAATTAATCTTAAGCTCCATAATAAGAATGTTATCTGGTTTGGATCTAAAGCGATGAGTGATAAGGTCGAGAAATCAGAGTCAATTGCGAACTATCCGGGCATGGGGATTATAAGTGGAAGTGAGCTTAATGAGAAGTTTCATAAGCATGCTGAGTCGCTTGGTCTTGAGATTGAAGACAAGATGGTTACAGATATTTCTGTTACAGGCAAAGGGTTTATGATTCTTGCAGAGAACAATGTCTATGAGGCTGAGAAGCTGCTGCTTGCGACAGGTTATGTTGCGGCTAAGGGCTTTGAGAATGAGGACAGACTTCTTGGAAGAGGTGTAAGCTACTGTGCAACATGTGATGGGTTCTTCTACAAGGGTAAGACTATCGCAGTATTCTGTGGTGCTGAGCGCTACGAGCATGAGGTCAAGTATCTGTCAGAGATTGCAGAGAAGATTTATCTTTTCACACCGTACAAGGGCGAGAGCGAGCTTGATTCGATTGAGAATATCGAGAGACTTAAGAGCCCGATTAAGACAATTGAGGGTGAGAACAAGGCTGATGCAGTGATTCTTGTGGATGGAACTAAGGTCGATATTGATGGCATCTTTGTTCTCAGAACTGCGGTTGCACCAGCGACAGTACTTAAGGGGCTTGAGATGGATGGACCTCATATCAAGGTTGATAGAGGGACTCTTGCAACAAACATCAAGGGCTGTTATGCTGCAGGTGACTGCACAGGCAGACCATACCAGATAGCGGTTGCTGTAGGCGAAGGAAATCTTGCGGCACACAGCATGCTAGAAGACTAGCCATGCAAGACACAAGATTAATGTGAATAAAGGCAATATAAGAGGGAGCTCCTGCCAGATTTCAGTCCGGTAGATGCTCCCTTTGAAGTTCATATTATATAGTGTTTAGTTAACCTTGCTTAGTGGTGTGATTGCAAGGATGAGTGGATAAATCTCAAGTCTTCCAAGCAGCATTGTAAATGAAAGAACCAGTGTAGAGAAATCTGAATATCCGGAGAAGCTTGCTGCCGGTCCGACTGCTCCGAAGCCCGGCCCGATGTTATTCATACATGAGACCGCTGCCGTAAAGTTTGTTTCGAAATCAAAGGATTCGAAGCTCAGAAGCAGGAATGATATGCAGATAACTGCCATATACATTACGAAGTATCCGGTTGTCTTAGCTACATATGCCTCATCCATAAGTCTTCCGTTAAGTCTTACTGATCTTATTGATCTTGGGCTAAGCGCCTGGATGAACTGATTCTTGATAACCTGTCCGAGAACAACAACTCTTGAAACCTTGAGACCTCCGGCTGTTGATCCCATACAGCCTCCGCAGAACATCAGCAGCAGCAGAACTGCCTTGGACAGCTGTGGCCACAGATTGAAGTCGCAGGTAGCATATCCTGTGGTTGTCATTATTGATGAAACCTGGAATGCTGAAAGTCTCAGCGCCTCGCTGAAGTTATGATACATAGGCATAATGTTCAGCGTGATTATAGCTGTAGCTGAGAATGCAAATATCAGCGCCCACTTAAGCTCGTTGGACTTGATAACCGGCTTGAAGTTCTTCAGTAGAATAAGGTAGTACAGGTTAAAGTTAAGTCCGAACAGGAACATGAATATAGTTATAACCCACTGAAGATACGGTGAGTATGATGCAATGCTGTCTGCCTTGATTCCAAATCCTCCAGTACCTGCTGTTCCGAATGCATGAAGTACGCTGTCGAACAGTGGCATACCGCCGGCTAGAAGAAACGCGATCTCTACTGCTGTAAGAACGACGTACATCTTGTAGAGTGAAACTGCAGTCTTCTTGGTCTTAGGTACAAGCTTATCGACACTGTGACCAGGCATCTCAGCCTTAAGAATGTTGATCGTTCTGTCTGGCGATCTGAATGCAATTGCGGTGATAAATACCAGAATTCCCATTCCTCCGATCCAGTGTGTAAGGCTTCGCCAGAAGAGTATCGACCTAGGCAATGCTTCAACGTCGTCGACTATAGAGGCACCCGTTGTAGTAAGTCCACTTACCGTCTCGAAGAACGCATCTATAAAATTAGGAATGCTTCCCGATAGAACAAATGGCAGCGCTCCGAGCACCGATGCAACAATCCATGAGAGCGATACGATTGCGTAACCCTCACGAAGCATAATCGATCCTTCGCTGCTGTCGAAGACGCTCGTCATAAACATACCGAGCAGGAACGATAGCAGAATCGTTAGCAGAAACGGCATCAGATTCTCGTGATAATAAACCGCACAGGCAAGAGGCATAAGCATAAGGCACGATACGATTCTCACAGTCTTGCCGACTATGTATAAAACGTTATTGTAATTCATTTCGTCATTACTCCTGATCTAGAATATAATCTCTTACAGTTTCAGCAGCTACGATCATTGGTGATACGAGCTCTGTAACTCCGAGTGTGTCACTCAGTCTGTCGAAATCATTTCTGTCAACTTTGGCGATGACTTTAGAAACATCGTGGCTGAGGGCAAAAACCGCCATGAGCAGATTCTCCTCGTCAACTCCCGTAAGAGAGACAAATACATCTGCCTGGTGGATACCTTCTTCAAACAAAAGGTTCTTCTCTGTTCCGTCTCCCCAGATAACATTAACGTTATCCTGAAGATCCGCCGCAACATCGTAACACCTTTCTTTATCAAGTTCAACCAGTTTTACTGAACATTTCGAATCACTAAGAATTCTTGCCAGGTGAATACCAATCTTGCTGGCACCCATAAGCATAATCCTGAGAGGCTTCTTGCGCTTTACGGTTCTCATATGGAATTCCGCATCTATTCTATTGTAAATCTCTTCTGCAGCGAGAAGGTCAGGGCTGAAAAGCATATCGATGCCAAAAGCTTCTTCTATCCTATCGAGCTCTTCCGGCGAATACTCGTGCTTTCTTACCTGGCAGATTGTATGGCTTGCGCCGTATCTCTTCGCAAGGTAGCAGGCCAGAAGGTTTGACTCGTCTGAGTTTGTTGTTGCAATAACCCAGTCAGTTCCCTTCATATCTACAGCCTTAAGTTCTCTGAAGTCAGTTCCATCAACGCACATTGCGAGAACGTCTTTGGTCTCGTCGATTCGCTGAACCTTGGCTTCATCCTTCTCTAAAACAGTGATATCGTGTGACGTATCACCAAGTGCGTTAATGATTGAGTTACCAATCTTTCCGCAACCGACAATTACTATCTTCATTAATATCTCCCGTAATATGTACATTCTTAGAATCAATAATTCTCAAATTAGCATTATAACACTTTAGTCAGCACGCTACAATTCTTATACCTAATTTGATACAATAAAGGATAATTGATTGTGAGAGGAGAGACCGGAATGCTCAATATTTATGCAGGAAGAGAGAATCTCGACAAAGAAAGATTCATATATGACAGAATATCCGGCGAGGCGATAGTTCTCGTGCCTAACCAGTACACCCTGGTAGCAGAAAAGCAGGCACTTAAGTACACTGGTAGGAAGTGCCTTTTTGGCATAGAGATTCTTAGCATGAACAGACTCGGCATGAGACTCCTTAAGGAGCAGGGAAGAGAAAGTGTCAGCATGCTTTCGAGAACCGGTAGAACAATGCTTCTCTCGAAGCTTATTAGAGATCACAGGGACGATCTCGACTTCTTCAGAAAGTCTGTAGGTAAGTCGTCCTTTACAGATATGATTTCTGACTTTATAAGTGAGTTCAAGCAGCAGAACTGCAGCCTGGATGAGGTAATGAGGATGTGCGAGCGAGATGATGCAGATCCGATTCTAAGAAAGAAGCTCGGTGAGCTTGAGGCAATTCTGCGAGAATATGAACAGACTCTTTCAGGGCTTTTTACCGATGCAGAGGATTATATTGCGATGTATATCGATGCGATAGCAGAGTCTGAATATATACAGGGCAAGAGCATCTGGATTTATGGATATGACAGCATTACGCCAAAGTTTATGAAGGCGATGATGGAGCTTGCCAAGCGTGCATCTGATGTGAATTTTATTCTGAACAGAAGTGATTACGGCCTCGATGTGATACTGGAAGAAAGATTTCGCAGAATGGCGGCAGATCTGGATGTTTCTGTAAATACTGAAGAAATTGGAAGCGAATATGAGATAGAGAAGAAATCATCAATTAAGAGAATTGAGAAGTATCTTGCATGTGATGAAGTCATAGCAGATGATACGGCATCTCCTGACGGGATCGAAATCTATGAGTGCTCGAATATATATAATGAAGCGGAGAATGCGGCAGCATATGTAAAGACTCTTATTCGTGATGAGGGTTACAGACTTAAGGATATCGCGATAATCTGTAATGATAAGGATAGGATGCAGCCTATTGTTCAGCGAATTTTTGCTGAGTATGGACTTGATATTTTCGTGGACTCATCGAGAAGCATAACAGACTGTGCACCTGTGTGCTTCGTCGCATCACTTCTTGCCCTCACGAGATTCCCTTTCAGCACAGGAAACATCATGGCGCTTGTTAAGTCAGGCTTTGGAGGAGTTTCGAGAGAGGATGCTGACAGACTTGAGCTTTATACAAGAAATCACAAGCTCAAGGGGAATATGTGGACGAAACCATTTAAATACGGAGCCGCGGAATACGGAGAAGAGGCTTTTGCGGAGCTTGAGGCAACACGCGACATGATTTCATCGAAGCTTCAGATTCTTGAAGAGATTGCAAAGACAAGTGACACGGTTAAGACGTGGTCATCCCGCTTTATGGAACATCTGGAGAATGAATGGAATTTCTCGGAGAAGCTCGATGCTTTTGTCCGCATGGAAGAAAGTCTTGGATACATGGACGAGGCGCTGAGGGTCAAGGGAAGTGCAATAGAGACATTCGGAGTATTCGATCAGCTTGTTCAGATAATGGGTGACGATGCGTTCGACCGTGATACCGCGTGCAAAATGGCCGAGGACGGCCTGACTGCTGTTCAGGTCGGAATCATCCCGCCTGCACTCGACGGAATCTCTATGGGTACGATGATAAGAACGAGACCGGCAGATGTAAGAGCGGTCCTTGTTCTTGGTGCTAATGAAGGAAAACTCCCTATGAGACCTTCGACAGAGGGACTTTTCTCGGTTGATGAGAAGAATTATTTTAAAGAAAACGAGTTTGCGCTCGGAGGTCTTGATGAGATAAAGATGACTGAGGAGAATGTTGCAGTTTACAGAATCCTATCTAAGGCCAGGGACAGACTGTATGTGAGCTATTCTACTGCAGATGCGGAGAATAATGTACTGGTTCCATCGCAGATTGTTGACGCTCTGAGGGATCTGTTCCCGGGTATAGAGATAAAGCGAGATGTGGTAAGTGAGGGCTTCGGTATGCAGCTTGTGAGCCACAGAAGAGAAGCTCTCAGACATATGATAAGTCACATCAAGGATAAGAATCTCAAGACGATGGACACAACAACTGCAGCTCTTATGGATTACTTCAAGGAAGAGGATCCGGAGAGGCTCGGGAGACTTATCGATGTAGCGTGCGATACCAATGCGCCGGAGAATCTTGGCAAGGGATTATCTGCTAAGGTTTTTGGCAGCAGAGACGGTAGCCTCAGACTCAGTGCATCGCAGCTTCAAAGATATAGGGAGTGCCCATTCTCATACTTTGTGGGAAGGGGTCTTAAGCCTCTTGAGGAGCGCGTGTTCGAAAGTGATGCGAGATCAATCGGTGATGTTTATCACGAGTGTCTGATGAATGTGGGCAGAAGAATTGATGAGGGTGATGAGACGCCAGTTGAGACCCTTGTTGATGAGGAGCTTGGCCGAATAAGTGCGGTATACAGAGAAGGTGTGTTCGGCTCATCGAAGCTTGAAGAATACAGACTTTCAAGAATCAAAGAAATCTGTACTAAAGCTGCAAGGGCTGTGAAGCAGCAGGTTGAAAGCGGAACGGTTAAGAAGATGTGGTTTGAAGAAGGCTTCGGCAGAGGAAGAACCTTCGCACCACTCGAGCTTGAGATTGATGGAGTTAAGGTCAGAGTAGAGGGTAAGATTGACAGAGCAGATCTTCTAGAGGGCGACAAGATAAGAATAATAGATTATAAGACCGGCTCGGATAAGCTTGATATTGAGAAGGTAAGAGCGGGCAGCAAGATGCAGCTGATGATTTATCTGATGTCAGCAGCATCGGGAGAGTATGAGCCTGCGGGCCTTTTCTATTTCAATATCAGCGAGAAGGAAGAGAATGCGAGCAAGCTTGATGAGAAGAAGATGGCGGCACTTGATGAGAAATCCGAGGAAGAGGATTTCAAGCTAAGAGGTGCATGGATTGATGAGCCAGGCAATCTTGAACTGATGCCTGAGTCTGTTCTTAAGGAGAAGGAAGCAAAGGGCATCTCAAGGTCGGATTACGATGAGCTTGCAGCTGATGTCAGAGAAAGAATCTCTGAAACTGGCGCGGCGATTATTAACGGCGATATCGCAATCAGTCCACTTAAAGGTGATGACAAGAAGCTAGTGTGCAGATATTGCGACTACAGAGCTATTTGTCGTTATGATGCGTCAAGCTATGCGGGCAACAAGGCAAGAGAGCTCGAAAAGAGAACTAAACAGAAGGAAGATTAATTAATGGGAATAGAAGTTACATCTGTAGGAAGCAGCAGCTCGGGTAATTCATATATTATAAGAAGCAAGAATAATGTGGTTATTCTTGATGTGGGCTTAAGCGGCAAGAAGATAAAGGAAGGTCTGTCGACTCTTGGAATCGCTCCAGCTGATGTCGATGCAATCATGGTAACCCATGAGCACGTGGATCATGTTAAGAGCATCCGACTTATGGCCAAGACATGCGCGAATGCCGATATTATTACGAGCAGAGGCACCTACGAAGCCTGTGACAATATGAAGGATATTGCGCAGAGCAGAATACAATTCGTAAGAAACGGAGACGAGCTTTCAGTTGGAGATATAAATGTGGATGTTTTTGCGCTTTCACATGATGCGGCGGAGCCTGTCGGATATGCACTTGAAAGCGGAGGGGAGAGACTATGTATCGTAACTGATACGGGCATGGTTACTGAGGCTATAAGAGAAGAGCTTGTAGCTGCTGATAAGCTAGTATTTGAGTCAAATTATGAGGAGGATCTCCTGCTGATGGGGCCATATCCATATTCAGTTAAGAGGAGAATTCTAGGCGACCATGGACATTTATCTAATGAGCTTGCCGGAACGACGCTTACAGAGATTCTCAATAGAAGAAAGGATTCAAGACAGTCAGCCAAAGCGCCTCGAATAATGCTTGCACATATAAGCACTACTAACAACACACCGAGCCAGGCAAGACACACAGTTGAAAGCATAATGAAAAAGAGCGGTCATAATGGTGGTGCGGATTATCATATGATAGTGGCAGCGAAGGAAGGGGTGACGAAACTCTAATGAATATCAATGTAATATGTATAGGAAAACTTAAAGAAAAGTACTGGAAAGATGCCATAGCAGAGTATTCAAAGCGTCTTTCGGGATACTGCAGCTTTAAGATAATCGAGCTTAAGGAATCAAAGCTTCCGACCAATGCGTCGCCTGCTGACGAGCTTAAGGTTATGGAGAACGAGGGGCGAAGCATCTTAGGTAAGATCGGAGATTCTGATTATGTTGTAGCTCTCGAGGTTGAAGGAAAACTCCTCGACTCGCCGGAGCTTGCGAAGAAGATGCAGAGCACTTTTGCCAGCGGAAAATCTACGATAGATTTCATCATCGGAGGAAGCCTTGGGCTGTCTGATGAAGTAAAGAAGCGGGCAGATTTCGGGCTGTCATTTTCGAGAATGACATTCCCGCACCAGATGATGAGGGTTGTGCTGCTCGAACAGATCTACAGAGGCTTCAAGATTATAAACAACGAAGCGTATCATAAATAAAGTATATATAAAGCAAGTGAAAAGAGGCGAATCTCTTAAGGGGGATGCGCCTCTTTCCTATATAATTGGTCACTATTCTAGATTGTCTGGTTATTCTTTGATCTCGCCTCTCTTGAGTCTGTCAAAATAGCTCTTGGTTTCCTTAACTACAATTCCGTTAAGTGCGAGAAGTGCAATCATGTTAGGGATTGCCATCAGGCCGTTAACGATGTCAGCGATTGTCCATACTGCTGACAGTGTGAGGAATGGTCCGATAAATACTGCGAGGATGTAGCCCCATCTGTAAGTGTTAAGGATGCCCTTTCTGTTTCCTACGAGGTACTCAAGACATCTCTCTGAGTAGTAGTCCCATCCGAGGATTGTAGTGAAAGCGAAGAATGAAAGACATACAGCGAGGACGATTGATCCTACCTGCTCTGGCCAAGGAAGTCCCTGACCAAAAGCTCTTGCTGTGATTGATGCACCCTCGAGTCCTTCGATTCCAAGTGAACCTGTTACAAGGATTGTGATACCTGTCATTGAGCAAACAACGATTGTATCGATAAAAGTTCCTGTCATAGTTACAAGACCCTGTCTTACACATTCATTTGTCTGAGCTGCAGCTGCTGCGATAGGGGCAGAGCCGATACCGGCCTCGTTAGAGAATACTCCTCTAGCAACACCCTTCTGCATTGCTACGAAGATAGCTCCGAGTACTCCACCTCCAACAGCGTCAAGTCCGAATGCACCTCTAAATACTGCCTTAACAGCACCAGGGATTGCTGCTGCGTTATAAACAAGAATAGCAAGTGCAACAACGAAATAAAGCACGATCATAAAAGGTACGATAATCTCAGCAACCTTTGAAATTCTCTTGATTCCGCCGATAACTACTGCTGCTACGAGTGCTGCTACAACAACTGCTGTAATTGCAACCGCCCAAGTGTAGCTGTTGCCTCCGATAGTGAAAGCAATGTTAGTCATGTCAGGGTCAACAACGTTCTGGATTGCATTAGCGATGCCGTTAACCTGAGTAATAGTACCGATTCCCATGATACCTACAAGCATTCCGAAAATCGCAAACAGTACAGCGAGGAACTTCCATTTCTTACCCATACCCTTCTCGATGTAGTAGAAAGGTCCTCCAAGAGCGTGCCCGTTCTCATCAACTTCTCTGAATTTGATTGCCAAAAGACCTTCAGAATACTTCGTTGCCATTCCTACGCAAGCGGCGATTATCATCCAGAAGAGAGCTCCCGGTCCGCCAAGTGACATAGCTGTTGCAACTCCTACTATGTTACCTGTTCCTACTGTTGCGGAAAGCGCTGTACAGAGAGCCGCGAAGCTTGACACTTCTCCGTGTCCTGACTCCTCATTCTTCCACATGTATCTCAGAGCGAGACCCAGCTTTCTGAACTGAAGTCCTCTAAGTCTTAATGTAAGAAACAGACCTCCACCTACAATCAGGCAGAGCATTGGGATGCCCCATGCAAAATTATCGAGGGCGGTTAGTATTTCCATAAAGGTCATTGGTCGTTCTCCTTTGCTTAATAACCTATACACGGCAGTCAAGTTAATCCGTGTTTGAATAACTTATAAATGTTTCGTACAGCTGACAGTATTTAGAATAACATCTGAGATTAGAGAATTCAAGAACTTTTGTGTTATAAACATAAATAATTAAAAAAATAGTTGTTTGTGAAAACAAAGACAATTTAGAATAGAGTATAAATTCGAGGATAAAAGGCACCTTGAAAGTCTTGTGAAAAGGGCTTTTTGCGGTGGTCAAATATCGTGAAAGCATCTATAATAAAGCTAAGTATGTATTCATGAAAGGTGGAGTTACACATGGGCAAGGAAATATTGAAGCTTCAGAATGGAAGTGACATCAGAGGAATTGCTGTTCCAGGCGTTCCTGGAGAAGAGGTTAACCTGACGCAGCTTCAGGCGGGCGCGATCGCATCGTCATTCGTATACTGGCTTGTTAATAAGAAGGGGAAGAATCCGGGCACTATCAAGATATGCATAGGACACGACCCTAGAATTTCGGCAGATGACATGATGGAGGGCCTCAAGAAGGGAATATGCATCATGGGTGCGAGAGTTGCTGACACAGGACTTGCATCAACACCTGCGATGTTTATGGCGACCTCGATGGATCTGTTTGATTATGACGGAGCAATCATGGTTACAGCAAGCCATCTCCCATATAACAGAAACGGATTCAAGTTCTTTACAGAAGATGGTGGACTGAACAAGGAGGATATCTCCTGGATTCTTAACCACGCAGCTAAGATTAATTTTGTTGGCGAGTGGTATGAAGCAGAACAGGTTGATATTATGAGCATCTACGCTTCACACCTGCGCAGAATGATCACTCAGTCAGTTGGTTCTCTTGAAGGCATGAAGATTGTTGTTGATGCCGGCAATGGTTCTGGCGGCTTCTTCGCGACAGAGGTTCTTGAGAGACTTGGTGCTGACGTAAGTGGTTCACAGTTCCTTGAGCCAGACGGAACATTCCCTAACCACCAGCCTAACCCTGAGAACAAGGAGGCAATGGAGTCAATCTGCAAGAGAGTCGTTGAGACAGGTGCAGATTTCGGACTTATTTTTGACACAGACGTAGATAGAAGTGCGGCTGTTACAGGTTCAGGTAAGCCTATTGCGAGAAATGAGATTGTCGCACTTGCAGCAGCTCTTGGAGCAGACGACTATCCTGGCGGAACTGTAGTAACAGACAGCATCACATCTAATGAGCTTCACGAGTTCCTTGAGAAGGAACTCGGCCTTAAGCACTTCAGATACAAGAGAGGCTACCGCAATGTAATCAACAAGGCAGCTGAGCTTATGGCAGAGGGTGAGCAGGCATTCCTTGCAATTGAGACATCAGGACATTGCGCATATTCAGACAACAGCTTCCTCGATGACGGCGCATTCCTTGCAGTGCAGATTGTAGTTGCTGCAGCTAAGCTCAAGAAGGAGGGCAAGACTATCGAGTCTCTAATTGAGAAGATGGAGCAGCCGGCTGAATCTGAAGAAGTGAGAATGAAGATTACTGCAGAGGACTATCAGACAGTTGGCGCTGATGTACTGATGCAGCTTGAAGAGTGGGTTGAGGAAACCAAGGGATACTCACTTGAGCTTCCTAACTATGAAGGCGTAAGAGTTAACTTTAAGCTTAGAGGTGCCAAGGGATGGTTCCTTCTCAGAAAGTCTCTTCACGATCCTGTGCTTGCACTCAATATTGAGTCAGACCGCGAAGGCGGATGCGAGAAGGTTAAGGCTGAGCTAAAGACATTCATGGATAGATTTGAAGGAGTAGATAATGGATTATAAGATGAGAATTGCAGGCTGTGAGAGACACCTGCCTCTATGCCCGATAACAGATGATTTATATATTGCAGGATTTATTATGTTTGGTGATGTTGAGATTACAGAAGCATGTGCTAAGCTCCTTAACGATAAGGCGCCTGAGTATGATGTAATCGTAACTGCAGAGAGCAAGGGTATTCCTCTAGCTTATGAGATGGCAAGAGAGACACGCACCCCATACATCGTTGCAAGAAAGGGCGCTAAGCTTTATATGCAGGATGTTGTTACTGTTGAGGTTAACTCAATCACAACAGATCACGTTCAGACACTTTGTGTGGGCAGAGCTGAGAGAGAGCTGATTGCCGGCAAGAGAGTTCTCATCGTTGATGATGTAATCAGCACTGGTGATTCACTCAAGGCTCTTGAGGAGCTTGTAACAGCTATCGAAGGAAACATCGTAGGAAAGTGTGCTGTTCTTGCAGAGGGAGATGCTGCAGACAGAGATGACATCATTTTCCTTGAGAAGCTTCCACTGTTCGACGGCGAGGGAAATCCTCTGTAATGCCACAGTGCGAAAGGAATTTTTCTATTGAAGAAGAAAACTAATAGACAGATCGGGAAGGCAGCGAGCAGCATAATGCTTGTCTGCCTTCTTGCGATTGCAGGGGTTAGCCTCTATAACGTACTAAAACTGAACAAAGATTACCAGAAAGACAGGGAATCATATGAGAAGGTGCAGAATATTGCCGAGAACACGCAGAAAGGCAATATCAATTTTGATAAGCTTTCTGAAATCAACCCGGATATTATTGCATGGCTTAAGCTAGAAGATACTGTGATTGACTATCCTGTTGTACAGGGCGATGACAACGTGAAATATTTAAGCGTGCTGTTCGACGGGACTTCGGGAGGGTGCGGCACACTTTTTGCCGACTCAAGAACAGAGAAGCCATTTGAGGATCCATGCACGATTATCTACGGCCACCATATGAAGGACGGATCGATGTTTCACACTCTTAAGGAATTTCGGTCAAAAGATTATGCCGATGAGCATCCTGTGTTCCGCTTGAGCACTCCTTCTGAGGAATATAACCTGGCTGTGACTGCTTTCCTCGAAATCAGCGCAAAGGATTCACTGTATAAGACAACGTGGTCAGGAAATGACGACAAAAGGTTATGGATTTCAGATGTAAAGAGCAAGGCATCATACCTGACAAGCACAGAAATGCGCGAAGATGACACATACGTAATGCTTTCAACGTGCAAAGGCGCCTCAGATACCGAAAGATACGCATTAATAGGCAAACTGGTGTCAAGAAGTATGTAGAAAAGTACATAATTTAATGATATAATATAACATCTATGAGTATGTGAAAAACAAGAAAGGAAGATGTTATGAGAGCGTTCGGGGATAGCAAGGGAATGCGAAATGACGGCATATATGATGTAAGACCTGTCAGCACGCTTAAGGAAGTTGTTGAATATTCTATAGACAAGTATCCTAAACGTATCGCTTACATGTACAAGACAAGTCATAAGGAACCTTTCAGAGAACTTACATTCAGACAGTTCGGAGACAAGATGAATGCGCTCGGTACTGAGCTTATTCACATGGGCTTTAAGGGATCTAAGGTAGCTGTCATTGGAGACAACTCGTACAGATATGCACTGACTTATCTGACAACAGTATGCGGAGTGGGAACTATTGTTCCGCTAGACAAGAATCTGGAGATAGATGAGATTGAGAACCTTCTTACAAGAGCTGACGTTGAGATTATTTTTACAGACATCAAGCTTGTTGAGAAAATCAAGCCTCTGCTCGATAAGGTAGAGATGCTTAAATACATTGCTGTTATGAATGATTCATATTATGACAGCAGCGATGAGAGAATCCTGTCACAGGATGAGATTATAGACAAGGGTTTTGACAAGCTTGCAGAGAAGGACTATTCATATATCGATGCAGTAGTTCTTCCTGATGACCTTTCGACAATTCTGTTCACAAGTGGAACAACAGGACTTGCCAAGGGCGTAATGCTGTCACACAGAAATCTTGCAACCAATACAATGAACACATCGAAGATGTTTGCAATTCCTAAGAAAGGCAGAGTTCTCGATGTGCTTCCAATGCATCACGCATATGAGATGCTGGCGACAGTTATAACCTGCTTCTATCAGGGTGCGACCGTTGTCATATGCGAAGGTCTTAAGCACCTTCAGACTAACTTTGTTGAGGCTGAGTGCTCAGTGCTTCTCGGAGTTCCACTGGTATTTGAGAATGTTCATAAGAAGATTTTCAGACAGGCAGAGAAGCAGGGACAGCTTGAAGCGCTTCAGAAGGGAATTGATCTCTCGAAGAAGCTTGGACTTTCCAAGATGAAGGCTGTTACGAAGAGACTGTTTAAGTCTATTCAGGGTGTTTTTGGCAAGAACCTATACTGCCTGATTGCAGGAGGTGCTGCAATCAATCCTGATGTAATTGAGGATTTCAGAGCTATGGGAATTCCTATCATTCAGGGATATGGAATGACAGAGCATGCACCTCTTATCTCTGTAAATCCTGTTAAGCACTGCAAGCCTGCATCTGTAGGCCCTGCGCTTCCTGATACAGAAATCAGAATCATTAATTCTGACGACGAGGGTAACGGAGAGATTATTGTACGAAGCCCATCAGTAATGCTTGGATACTACAAGGATCCGGAAAACACAGCTGCGACAATTGTTGATGGCTGGCTTCATACTGGTGACTACGGATATCTCGATGAAGATGGATATCTGTACATCACAGGACGAAAGAAGAACGTTATCGTTACTAAGACGGGTAAGAATATCTTCCCAGAGGAGATAGAGTATTATCTTCTTCTCGAGGACGATATTGCAGAGACACTAGTTTACGGCAAGGAGCACATTATTGAGGGTGACCTTGTATGTACTGCACTGATTTATCCGGACTACAAGCAGCTTGCTCAGAAGGGTATAACTGATCCTGCTGACATTTATGCTAGAGTAAGGGAAATCGTAGAAGAGGTCAACAACAAGGTTCCGCATTATAAGAGAATCAAGAGAATCGAAATAAGGGACGAGGATTTCATCAAGACTACTACTCTTAAGATTAAGAGACAGGTTCCAGAGAACTATGAATACAAGTTTGAGGATAAGGATTTTGATGAAGGAAGAAGATTCTAAGGGGTTGAACTATGAAGAGAATTGAATATCCGGCACTTATGGTGGATCACGAGAAGTTCAGAGAGAACATCAGAATCGTGACAGAGAAGTGCAGAGAGAATGGAATAGTTGTTGCCGGAGTAATCAAGGCAACTAACGGAATGTCTAGAATTGCAGAGGATTTCGTTTCATCAGGCGCAGAGCTGGTCGCTTCTTCAAGACTTGAGCAGCTTGAGAGAGCTGCTGATGCTACAACAGGAGTACCACTTCTTGATATCAGAATTCCTATGCTGTCAGAGGTTCCAGATGTAATAAGAATTGCAGATATTTCACTTAACAGTGAGATTAAGGTAATAAGAGCACTTAATGAAGAGGCTCTAAGACAGAGAAAGCTTCACAAGGTTATACTGATGGCTGATCTTGGAGATCTGAGAGAAGGTTATATGGATCATGATGAGCTTATCGAGGTTGCACTTGAGATTGAGAACGAGATGGAAGGCCTTGAGCTTGCAGGAATCGGAACTAATCTCGGATGCTATGGCTCAGTTAAGCCTTCAGCAATCAATATGAACCAGCTTGCAGAACTCGCTGAACGTGTTGAGATTGCTATCGGAAGAGAGCTTGAATACGTTTCCGGTGGTGCAAGCAGCAGTATGATGCCACTTCTTGATGGCGTTATGCCTCGTAAGATTAACATGCTGAGAATCGGAGCGCTTGCATATACAGGCTGCCTTGATGACATCAGACTGGCTTACGGATACGAGTGGGCTGATTGTATGAACGGAGATGCGTTCACACTTCGTGCGGAGGTAATTGAGAAGAAGGTTAAGCCTACACATCCTATCGGAGAGCTTGGTGTCGATGCATTCGGTAAGAAGCAGGTATACGAAGACAAAGGAGACCGCATGAGAGTTCTGCTCGCAGTCGGAAGAGCGGACTTCGGCGATATTGATGATATTTTGCCCGAGCTACCAGGATCATATGTCGTAGGAGCTTCGGGAGACCATACGATTCTCGATATCGAGGATTGCGAGGTAAAGCCTGAGATTGGAGATGTAATCGAGTTCAGACTTAAGTACTCGGGACTTCTGAGACTGTCAGGCAGTGAGAATGTCAAGGTTTATAACAGATAATTGAAATAACAACGAAAGGAACTGATTGAAATGGCTAATGTAATGTCAAACGAAATGACCAGAGAAGGTTATGAGGCCCTACAGAAAGAACTGGAAACTCTTGTAACCGTTACACGTAAGGAGAATGCTGAGCGTCTTAAGGAGGCTATCAGCTACGGAGATATTTCTGAGAACTCAGAGTACGATGCTGCTAAGGATGCACAGGCAGAAACAGAAGAGAGAATCACTGAAATCGAGGCAATGCTCAGAACTGCAGTTGTAGTTGATGAGCATGCTGCAGGTAATGATGATACAACTGTTCAGACTGGTAGAACAGTAAGAGTAAAGGATCTTGAGTACAATGAAGAGGTTACATACAAGATTGTAGGTTCATCAGAGGCAGATCCTTTTGAGGGTAAGCTTTCAAACGCGTCACTTGTAGGTCAGCACCTTATCGGCAACAAGGCCGGAGATGTGGTTACATTCGAGGTACCTGACGGTGTTGCTAGATATGAGATTCTGGAGGTAAAGTAGGACATGGCAGAGAATCAGGTTAAGGAAGAAAGAGAACTAAGCGCGAAGGAAATAAACGAGCAGCGTCAGATCAAGAGAGAGAAGCTTGCTGAGCTTCGTGAAGCTGGAAGAGATCCTTATGTACATGAGACTTGGGATGTAAACGCACACAGCAAGGATATCAAGGATAACTTCGACTCATATGAGGAGAAGGAGGTATCTGTTGCAGGAAGAATCATGGCCAAGAGAAGAATGGGTAAGGTTGCTTTCGTTGATATGCAGGACAAGCAGGGAAGAATTCAGATCTTCGTTGCAAGAGACAATATCGGTGTTGATGAGTACGATGTATTCAAGGGATATGATGTAGGTGACATCCTCGGTATTCACGGTGTTGTTTTCAGAACTAAGACTGGCGAGATTTCAGTTAGAGCTTCTGAGGTTGTTCTTCTTACTAAGTCACTTCAGGTTCTTCCTAATAAGTGGCAGGGTCTTAAGGACGTTGACCAGAGATACAGACAGAGATACGTTGACCTTATCATGAATGAGGATGTAAGAGACGTATTCTACAAGAGATCTAAGATTGTAAAGACTATCAGAGCGGTACTCGAGGAGGATTACGGATTCCTCGAGGTTGAGACTCCTGTTCTTTCAACTATCGCTGGTGGAGCTAACGCAAGACCGTTCAGCACTCACCACAACGCACTCGACTTTGATCTTAACCTCAGAATTTCTCTCGAGCTTGAGCTTAAGAGACTTATCGTAGGTGGCCTTGACAGAGTATACGAGATGGGTAAGGTATTCCGTAACGAGGGTATGGATAAGAACCACTCACCTGAGTTCACTTCAATGGAAGCATATATGGCTTACGGAAACCTTGAGAGTATGATGGATCTCATGGAGCAGATTGTATATAAGTGTGCTATGGCTATTAACGGAACTCCAATCATCAAGTATGGTGAGAAGGAATTCGACGTAACACCACCATGGAACAAGATTGATATGACTGAGGCTGTTATCAAGACTACAGGAATTCCATTCGATAAGATTGATTCTGATGAGGAAGCTATTGCTGCAGCTAAGGCTTATGGCATGAGCTTCGAGGATCTTAAGGAGTCAGAGCTTACAAGAGGTAAGCTTATCGCTGAGATGTTCGAGGATTACTGCGAGGA
Organism: uncultured Clostridia bacterium; assembly: GCA_934255135.1. Classification (GTDB taxonomy): domain Bacteria; phylum Bacillota; class Clostridia; order Peptostreptococcales; family Anaerovoracaceae; genus Crickella. Next base: position 77,325 of record CAKQMV010000010.1, read on the forward strand.
TATCCCAGGATTCCTTGATGGACCTTGCTTCGTATGTGGCCATCCAGTAGAGGTTTCACCTCTCGCTAAGAAGGATCCTAAGGACCCAAGAATCACTCGTCGTTTCGAGTCATACATCAACGGATGGGAGATTTCAAACGCGTTCTCAGAGCTTAACGACCCTATCGATCAGTATGAGAGATTTGAGGCACAGCAGAGAGAGCTTGATCTCGGTCTTGATGACGAGGCACATCCAATGGATATGGACTTCGTAAACGCACTCGAGGTTGGAATGCCTCCAACAGGTGGTGTTGGTATCGGTGTTGACCGTCTGGTAATGCTTCTGACAGATCAGCCAACAATCAGAGACGTACAGCTCTTCCCGACAATGAAGCCCCTCGACAAGTAAAATTCGAAAAAAACCAGTGTTTATGCGGGTTTCGGGAGTTTCC
>CAKQMV010000011.1 GCA_934255135.1 uncultured Clostridia bacterium
GCGTTTTTTTACTCTTTTCCGTTTTTCCCCAGAACCAGCAAAGGGTAGTGTTTACCCCCAAAGTTGACACAGAGCCTTTTTTATTTTGTGCCCCATTTGTGCCCCTTTTTTTTAAAGCTATATATACCCAGTTTATTTATAACCTGTCTTTTTTCTAGTTCAAATTTCTAGTTCAATTATTATGCATTATTTCGACACTTTTCTACTACATAAATGACATCAATTTTCACAGAGTAGGTGTTAAAATTCATTTTGTTAGACAAAGACCAGTATTTAGTATAATGAATTTTTTAGTTTAGATTGTTTAGTTAAAGAATGGATGTGATGAAATGTGTACAGCAGCTACTTATATGACTAAGGATTTTTATTTTGGAAGAAACTTAGATTATGAGTTTTCGTATGGTGATGAAATCGTTGTAGTACCAAGAAATTATAAGCTGGATTTTAGACACAAGGAAGCTATCTCTGAGCACTTTGCCTTTGTAGGTATGGCATATGTCGCTTCAGATTATCCACTTTTCTATGATGGAGTGAATGAGAAAGGACTAGGAATTGCCGGGCTGAATTTTGTAGGCAATGCTGTTTACAGTTCTAAACAGAATAAAGATTATGATAATATCTGCCAGTTCGAGCTAATTCCATGGATTCTCTCTAAGTGTTCAACCGTCGATGAAGCGGAAAGTCTGCTCAGCAGAATACATCTTTTGGACGAGGCGTTTAGCGAGCAACTACCTGTAGCTGAGCTTCACTGGATGATAGCTGATAGAAACAGAAACATCGTTGTGGAGTTTACAAAGAACGGAATGAATATTTACGATAATCCTGTTGGCGTTATGACCAATAATCCACCTTTTGAGTTTCAGACGTTTGCTTTGAATAATTATATGAGTTTATCGCCGGTTCAGCCGGAGAACAAGTGGAATGTAATGCTTGACTCATATAGCAGAGGCATGGGAGGTATGGGACTTCCTGGAGATTTGTCTTCACAGTCTAGATTTGTGAAGGTTGCCTTTACGAAGATGAATTCAACTTCGGAAGCTTCTGAAATGGAGAGTGTTAGCCAGTTCTTTCATATTCTTGGATCTGTTGAGCAGCAGAAGGGATGCTGCGAAGTTGCACCGGGAAAGTATGAAATTACTTTGTACACATCATGCTGTAACGCCGATAGGGGTATTTATTATTATACAACTTATAATAATCATCAGATCACTGCGGTTGATATGCACCACGAGAATCTCGATGGAAACGAAATTTCACGTTTTCCAATTCACGATGAAGAAGTTATAAATTACATAAACTAAAGAAATCCTGCACATTAACTTGTGCAGGACTTTTTTTTAGCAGATTCTGTTAGGAGTATCTCCTTTGAGGAAACCATTGATGTTAGATGCAACGATGTCAGCTCTCTTATACATTGCCTGTGTTGAAGCAAATGCGATATGTGGAGTGATGATGCAGTTCTTCGCTTTAACAAGTGGATGGTCATGTTCAAAAGGTGGTTCTTTCTCAAGAACATCGATTCCGGCACCTGCAATTCTGTCATTATTCAGAGCATCTGCGAGCGCAGCGCTATCAACAACCGGACCTCTTGCAGTATTGATCAAAACAGCATCCTGCTTCATAAGTGCAATCTTATCTTCGCTTATAAGCTTCATTGTTGAAGTATTGCATGGAACGTGTACCGAAACGATATCACTATCTCTCATTACTGTATCTAAGTCAGTAAATTCAATTCCTTCGACTGATTTAGGTGTTCTTGATGTGGCGATTACTTTGCATCCAAATGCCTGTGCAATTCTTGCAACTCTTGTTCCAATAGCACCAAGACCTACAATTCCAAAAGTCTCACCTTCGAGCTCAGGACCGATCATTGTCTTGGTTCCACCATTCTTTGCTGCTTCGTTATTGCCAATAATATCTCTATATAGACTGATAACCATTCCAAAAACGAGATCTGCTACTGCACTTGTTGAGTATCCAGCACAGTTGGAAACTGTAATTCCATTTGCCTTGCAGTATTCTACGTCGAGATGATCATATCCTGTGAATGCGACACATACGTATTTAAGTAATGGGCATTTTGAGAGGACGTCTTCCTTGAATTTGATGTTGGATATAACTACAATCTCTGCATCATGGCAGCGTTCAATTAGTGTATCAACATCTTCTGTTCTTGTCTCACAGCATATTATCTCACAACCAGGTGCTGCCTTCTCAATTTTTGAATAAAGCTCCTCGGTAGGTATTCCAAGAGGATCTGCAACTACAATTTTCATATCTAACCTCCTTATGGTTCATCGTTTAAATAGTATTACTTTTGACGTAAAACTTCAACAAACATAAAGACAAGCAATAATTTAATAAAAAGGTGGCTGAACTTACCACGATTATATGTACTGTCCTTAAGATTATCGGGTGATATATTGGTGGTGCGGAGGTATTGAAGTTGAAACTGCTAATGCTTTTTAGAGATCGTGAATATATGAATGTTCTTTCTGAGTGTCTTGTTAAAACGGACAATAATATGATTATTGAAATTGTCAAAAGTGGCAAAATACAAGTCGATGTTTCAGATTGCTGTCTTATTACTGATTTGAGTAAATCTGATGTAAATGAAATGATTCCAAATACGGTGAAGCTTCCTGTAATTTGTGTAACATCAGATGAAGAGATGATCAGCAATGCTAATGGGATAAACGTCATATTCAAATATCAGAACATTAATTCAATCATTTCTGAGATTAAAAGCACTATGGGTGAACATAACAAACCCTCCGTGAAACTCTCTGTTTACAGAAACTGTAAGGTTATTGCTGTCTGCTGTGACGGCAATAATCTAAGAGCTTTTGATGTTGCATATCGAATATCAAGCCAGTTTATCTACAGAACAGGTGAGAAATCTGCAATATTTCCTTTAGTGAGTTTTATTTCCGATGCATTTTCTGATAACCAGGGAGGAAATATAAGAAAGCTTGTTTATATGCTTGAGTCTGGCAATGATATACCAAAAGAAATGCTTATTCATGAAGAATCAGCAGGCTCAGGAATTGTGGCACTTCCTGCCGGTATTAATCCGTTTAACGCCTTATCTTTTGACCTTATGAGCGAAACGATAGAAATAATACGGTCATATGGTTACAGATATGTAATATTGCTGATTGGCGACTGCCTGAATGAACGAAATCTAAGTCTGCTTCAGATAGCGAATGAGGTTTTCTGGATTGATGAGAGGGCTGGGTCGCATAAGGGGTATGAACTTATTTCAAGTCACATGGACGATAATGCAGATGTTACTTATATGAACATTCGAAATATGGAAACTACGCTAGATGTCTGGATTGATAATCATATTGTAAGAAAATATGGAGGTTAAAGTGAAATCTTTTACAAGAAAAGTTCTGACAATTAAGTATGCGAAGCTTATTGAAGAAATGGTCGCTAAGGTAAGGCGTCATCTGACTTCATCTGAACAAGCCGGTGAAGATATGTCAATAAAGAGATTTACCGAGTTTATTGTTCTTGATTCAGACGAAATAAATCTGATTGACATTTCGGATATAAGTGAGTTTATGAATGCTGTTATACGAAGAACAACCAGTAAATATGGAATACTAGGTGAACTGCTTGATAATCCTGATATCAATGAAATCATGATTAACGGCCCAGATCACATTTTTGTGGAGATAAATAGGCATATAGAGGAAATTGATGATGCATTTGTTTCTGAAACGGAACTAGAGGACATCATGCGTATGCTTGCTTCTGATGTTCACAGAGAAATTAATGATGCAAACCCTATCGTCGACGCAAGGCTTCCTAATGGATACAGGGTTAATGGAGTTCTTAAAACAGTCGCACTGAATGGGCCAATACTTACTATAAGAAAGTTTTCGGATGATGTCATTACTCCTAATGATCTTATTGATTATGGTAGCCTTCCTGAATGCTGTATGACCGAGCTTCTAAATTATGTAAGGTGTGGGTACAACATATTTGTGAGCGGGGGAACGTCAAGTGGGAAGACAACTTTTCTTAATGCTCTTTCTATGGGAATCGGCCAAAACGAAAGAATTATCGTTATCGAAGATTCCGCTGAACTGAAGCTTGATTCTCTTAGCAACATCGTACATATGGAGTGTCGTAATTCTAACTCTGCGGGGCGTGGAGAGATTACGATGCAGGATCTTATTAAAACCAGTCTTAGAATGAGGCCGGATAGAATTATTGTAGGTGAGGTCAGAGGTAAGGAGGTAGTCGATATGATTCAGGCTATGAATACTGGTCACTCTGGAAGTATGTCAACTGGTCACGGTAATTCCATCAGGGGAATGCTTAACAGGCTTGAGACAATGTATCTTATGGATGCTGGAATACCAATACATTCGGTTAAGAGTCAGATTGCAAATGCTATAGATATTTTTGTACATCTTAGAAGACTTAAGGATGGACGGAGAGTAGTGACTGAGGTCGCTGAATTATCAGGTTTTGAGGGTGAGGATTATCAGCTTAATTATCTGTATGTTGTCGACCAGGATGGGTTCCTTATACCAACTGGAAATGAGCTTATAGATAGAGAAAGACTTGGTAGCAATGAGGACTATTATATATGACATATCTTTATGATTATAGATTTGGAAGGGCTGAAAATGTATTGTTTTATATGTGCTATGCGGGAATTGCTGTTACGGTTTCAATGCTTTATTACAAGAGTATTATCTTTGCAGCAGTGTTCATTCCTTTTGCACGAGCAGTAAGAGGCTTTGTGATTGATTACATCATTGATAAGCGTGTGTCAGATTACACTGTTCAGTTTAAGGACTTCCTGTTTATTATGGCGACTGCAATAGGTGCTGGTCGATCTATGGAGGATGCTTTATCGGAGGTAATCCCAAGTCTTTCAAATATATATGGTCGTGATGCTGTGCTTATTAAGGATCTCAAGATGGTATATGAGAGAATCTCCGTTGGAAGAGAAAACGATGTTTCTGTTCTGTATGAGCTTGCGGTTTCTAGCAGGATAGATGATGTGATTGATTTTGTAACAGTTTATTCGATATGCAAGGTAACCGGTTCAAATCTTGCAGATGCTATGGTCAAGGCTGCAAATGTGATAATGGATAAGATTGGTATAGAAAGAGAAATTGAAGAGCTTGTTAAGCGTAAGGAGAAGGAGGGAATGCTACTATTTATAATGCCGACTCTTGTGATACTGCTTCTAAATTTCTGTTCTTCAGATTATATAAGGCCACTATATGAAACCCTTCTTGGGAGACTTGTTATGACTGCGGCAGTGGCAGGAAATCTTATTGTTTACCGTATGATCAGAAAAATAATAAAGGTGGAAATATGATGCGCAAGATAAGCTTGATAAGATCAGGTGGCGAGAAGAAGTACAGTCAGGCAGAGCTTATATATGCAATTACACTCGGTGCTGCTGTGCTGCTCCTTATAGCAGTTATTAAGGCTTCCTTTAAAAAACCGGCATATATAAATGATTCTAATGGAAATGCAGTAGGCATAATCTGTGAAAATAAATCGGAATCTTCAGAATATAAATTCAGACTGAAAGTTAAAGGTGCGAATGGTACAGAAGAAAGAAATATAACCATAAGAAAATATCCGAAACAGAGTAATAAAGACTCTCATTCAGAAGAATCATCAGTAGATGCCGAGCTGTCAGGAATAATTACAGATATTGAGCTGTCTGATAAGGATAGGATTATGCTTCCACTGAAGCTTTCGGATGGGTCAGTACTTGTGTGGAAAGCTCGCAGTGATAATAATGATGCTGTTATGGGAATAATTGTTGGATATCTTATTATTATTGCTGCAGTCATTGTCGAGAAATATCGAAAGCCAATAAGTGAGTCAGAAATCCTAAGGAAAAGAGTTAATGAAGGTCTGCCGAGATTTGTCAATCAGCTTATTATGCTGATGAATTCAGGAATGATACTCAGCGATTCTATAAAAATGATAAGCGATAGTTATAGAATAATTCCGATTGAAGATAGAACTACTTTTGAACAGATGATAATTGATACAGATGATAAGTACTCTAAAGATAGAATGTCTCAAGCTTCGAGAATATTTGAACTGGCAAGGGAGACTAATGTGAAGGAACTTATAAGAATTGCCGCGATACTGTCAGAGAATGAAAAGAGAGGTTCTGATATTGCGGGAAATCTGGAAAGAGAGAGCAGTTTTTTGTGGGAAGATAGAAAAATAGTAGCCAAGGAGAGGGGCAAGATTATTGACACTAAGATGTCATATCCGCTGGCCATATTACTGCTTATGTTGATTGTTATAACAATGGCTCCGGCTATGATGTCTATGTAAGAGAGGAGATAACGATTATGACTTTTATTAAAACACTTAAGAATAAGAAAGGTATGGAGTTCGTATCAGTGGCAATTCTGGTTGCAATTGCCGTAACTATTGGGTTGATATTTAAGAGCGAGATTACAGATTTCGTAAACAAGACATTCAGCGGACTAAATTCATCAAATTTCTAGGTTGTTTATGATTAAGCTGGGAAATATTAAAGGTAGTCAATTTGTTGAAGCAAGCGTTGCACTTCCGATAATCATTCTTACTGTACTTCTTCTTGTACGTATTTTTGCTTTTTACTTGGAGATACTTGTTACAGGAATCAAGGAGCATGAGATTGTATATGATAAGTGGAAAACGTACGAAGGCAAGGGTGTCACTAAATATTCAAGAGAAGTGGAGATTAAAATGATGAGAGGTGGAATACTAGGTTTTGATCTTGTTAGGACTCTTGAGGTCAGTACACATCTTTGTAATGAGGATCTACTGGCGAGGAGCAGGTATTTGATAAATGATAAGGAATAAAAAAGGGTCTTCTATGGTCCTTCTATCAATGGTGTTTGTAACATTTGCCATGTGCATTGCTTCGACGATTGCGATTTCACGGAAGCTTGTGATTAAGAGTGAATGTGAAGCTTTTGGCCTTGTATGGACGAGGGCTGTACTTGGCGAGTATGATATCAATCTACTCCGTGATTATGGGATACAGGCTTATTGGGGACTTGATTGTGATGTTGAAAAGAAGCTAAATCACTATTCTGATTATTCTTTGAATGGGAAAATGTCTATAGATAACGTAGATATAATAGTTGACCTTATGAATTCAGAGCTTAGCAATCCGGATAATTTCAGAACAGCAGTAAAGAAAAGTGGATTGACTGCAGCTGCTGGAACTCTGATGAATGATAAGAGGAGAATTTTGATTAAAGATGTTGATGATGATAGGTGGGGGCATCGGATAATAAGAAATAAGGGCGTTATTGCGAGTTTGCCGTCCAAGGGAATTAAGAATAAGTTTGATGTTGAGCTTATTAAAAATAGTATTAAGAACATTAAAGATAAAGATGATATAACTGGAATTTTTAGTAGCTGTGCACATGATCTTGCATTTATGTACAGATATATGGGAAGCCATAATGAAAGACTTGCAGGCAAAGAAACACTTTTAAGGAATGAATGGGAGTATGTAGTAACCGGGAGCTACGATGACAACGGAAATTACAAGGCTGCAAAGAATAAAATCCGTTTAATAAGAAATGCTATGAATCTTATTTATTTGTATAGCAATCCTGAGAAACGTGAACTTATAACCGCAACATCAGAAGCTATTACACCAGGACCAGCTGCAGCTGCTACAGCAATACTTATTTCAGAAGCATGGGCATTAATTGAAACCGAGTATGATATGGATACCTTAGAGAATAATGGACGCGTGCCTGTAATGAAAAATGAGCATACTTGGAAAACCAGTCTCAAAAGTGCTTTAAAGAGTGAGAAGGTTAGAGATGCTCTTGATGAAGAGGGGAAGAAGCTTCTTGGAAAGAATTTAAATGATATAGATGAAGAGGGAAGTTCAGCAACAGGATCTGTAAAGGCGGGATTGACTTATGAGAATTATCTGATGATTCTTGCTGCTTCACTTGATAGGAATATCAGAACATTGAGAATAATGGATATAGTCACAATTAATATGAAATATAGACATTACGAGGATTTCAACATGGATGAATATCATACTTCAATAGATTATTCTATCAAGGCTGATGGAAAACAATATGAGTTTGATGATGAATATAAATAGAACAGGTAACAAGAGAGGCAATTATATCGTTGAATCTGCAATTTGTCTGCCAATGGCAATAGTTGCTTTAATGGTGCTGTTTTCTGTTATTCTGATGTATTCGTGTATTGAGGATGCAAATTATATAGCAGCATCTGAAGTCAGGCGTGCTTCTGTTGAAGGGTTATATAAAGAATATGATGCTACACTGCCTTTTCGTATAGATAAGCGTGTAAAGATTCATTCCCAAGTTAAATCAATAAATATTTCAGATTATGGCTACAAATGTCATAAGTGGGCTAACGATGAGATTATAGCTGTCAGATATACTCTGTTTCTTGAAACATCGAATCCAATCGGGATTGCTTCATCAGCGAAGTATACACTCTCATGTGCGTCACGTGCATATGTAGGAAAGACTCGCGATGTAAGGAATATGACTGCTGAAGAATTTGAGGAAACAGGGGATGAAACAGTTCTGATCTTTCCTAAAGCTGGTGAGAGATATCACAGAAATGGATGCAGTGTGCTTAAATCAGCATGCAGACTTACTTCGCTTTCATCAGATGTAAAGAGACAATACTCAAGCTGCAGGCTTTGTAAGAGTGAGGATGCTACTTTAGGAGCAGCTGTTTATATATTCCCTAGTGATGGAGAATCATATCATCTGCCTGGCTGCGGAACACTTGAAAGAAATTTCATAGAAATAATGAAAAAGACTGCAAGAGACAGAGGTTACACGCCTTGTCTGAAGTGTGGCGGTTAATAAAGGGAGTTTTGGCGATGAAGAAAAGTCTTAGGCAAAGTATTACAGGATACAATATGCCTTTATATATGCAGGAAATACTGTGCAATAATTATTGCCCCAATTTCCTAAAGATGACAATTATAAATGAGAGCAATTCATATATGTTTTATTATGAAACAGGAGTAAGAAGGAAGCTTGATTACAGAAAGCTGACAACACGGGATAAGCTTGTACTTCTTATGAATCTGATGACTGTTAATTTTGAAAACGAAGAATGGCTAGTGAAAGGAGAAAGCTATCTTCTTGAACCAGAGCTTATTTATTCTATGGTTAAACAAAGGGGGTGCGGCAACCGTTGATATAACTGCAATAGTTGCCGTATTTTCGGGCTTTTAACGATTTTATTATATTACTAAAAAGTTGTAAAAAATGGTGTGAAATTGAGCTTATAAGTAACAAACAAGTAACAAATATCATAGGTCATATTTATCAATTTCAGCGATCAAATCCTCAATATACGCATGTGTATATATACTTTCGGTTATGTCAGATGAAGCATGTCCGATAATCTTTTTCAGGAGTATAGGATTGAGCTTAGATGCAGTTGCAACCGTTGCGAAAGTATGACGGCATTCATGTGGTGTTCTTTCAATTTTGAATTCTTCCATAAAGAGATCATAGAACATAGTTTTGTATCTTGAATATATCAGTTGCTTTCCATCGTTGCCGCAGAATAGATATTCACCGGTACATTCTTTCAATCGCTTTTCCAATAGTGGCAATATCTTCTTATGGATAGGAACAATTCTTTTTGCCGCCTTCGTTTTAGTTCCTTTAAGGTCAATCCACCTTTCATTTATATGCACATCAGATGGCTTTATTTCCAGCAATTCACCTATTCTCATGCCTGTATATAGCATTACAAGAATGCTGTCCATCAAATGTACACCAGTAAGTACATTTTTACGAGTTGTGATCTGCATCCAGTTAATATTCTCCCAGACAGTCTTAACTTCCTGCTTACTATATGGCTTTTTATCTTTCTTTTCGACCTTGGATGTCAGCTTGACAAATGATGAATAATCCTTTTCAACAATATCATTTTCCATACACAGCTTATATATTACATGATACAGCACAAGAATATTGTTCTGTGTAGATTTGGACATGTCGGAATACTGATCAATAACATTCTGCAGATGTGCAAGCTTGATTTCCCTTATTCGCATATTTTTTAGGGTGCCGCACTTCTGATAAGCAGTTTCATAACTGACTTTTGAGGATCGCTTCATGTCTTTGATGTCCTTTTCGTATAACATGTTATACACCTGCTCAAATGTGATATTCTTCTTGTCAATGTCAAAAGGATTCTTGTTGTACTCAGCAAGTGCAATCATCGCATCCGACCTTGTCTCATAGTAGCCGATGCACTGCTGGACTTGTCTTGCTTTCTTTGGTTGTGCTTCCTTGTATGCTTCATATTGTTCTGTTACCTGTTGATATAGGTCAGGTGTCAGAATACCTGCCAGAAAGCCAATATCCGGCACTGCCGGTGCTAATTCAAATTTAGTGGTGATATACACACCGTATGGCCTTTTCCTTTTGCCGGATAGCTTCCGGATGCTTCCATATCCATTCGGATTTCTCAAGGAAATCACTCCCTTTCTTGTTTGCTCTTTATGGCATTGGCAACACTCATATATTGCCAAATTCACGAAAATAAGGTTATAGCTACCATTGATAGCGATTGTGTTGTCAGAATATAATAAATCAAGCAAAAGTTCCTATCTTTAGAACAGAAAGGAAGATTCAGATGAATAAGCAAGAGTATATCGAAGCAATCGTAAGACTGCTGGAAAAGACTTCTAAAATGCAGCTTATAGACTACATATACAGACTACTTGAAAAAAGAGCCTAACATTTGCTTAACACTTACTACTTGATCCTCATTTAAATCACGCAACATTTTAGATAAAGATAAGAAATCATCATCATACATATTTCTCAGAACAACATTTCTGAAATCAATATCCTCAACAAGTCTTACAGTGACATCAACCATGATGTCATTATTTTTTTCCATTTCAGGAGTTACTTTTTCTTCAATTAGATCGGACAAAGCAATTCCAAAATAATCCGCTAATTTCTGGACATTGTTCATGCGTGGCATTTTCTTTCCTTTTAACCAATCGTGAAATGTAGGAGCTGAAACACCAACTATTTCTGCCATTTCCTTTTGATTCTTATCAAACTTCTCCATATAGCTTTTTAGATTCTTTGTGAAAATATCTACAGTCCATTCTTTAGTCATTGCTACAATCCTTTCTAATAATATGATTTTGTTTGACAGCTAAATTTTAATTCATATTAGCCAAAAAGTAAATTGATATCGTTAAAAAATTAGCCAAAAGCTATTGACTACAGAAAATAGTTATTGTAATATAACATCATAAAAATTAGCCAATAGCTAATAACCGATGGTTAAATTGAGTATGAAGAGAGGGGTGAGAAGATGACAAAGATCACAATGAAGGCGGCAAGAGTAAACGCAGGACTAACGCAGCAAGATGTTGCAAATGAGCTGGATGTTGCCCCATCTACAGTGCGGAATTGGGAAAGCGGAGTAACAACACCGAAGTTGGCACATTTTGTTCGATTATGTCAGCTTTATAAAGTGCCGATGGACGGTATTTTTTTTGAGAATACAATTAGCTATTAGCTAATTGTGCGAGAGGTGACAAGATGAGAGTTGAAGAAGTTGCAAAGCTGCTGGACACAACACCGGCAACAATCAGAATCGGCTTGCAGCAGGGAGTATTTCCATTCGGAGTTGCGTTCAAAAGTAGTGAGAACAACAAGAACTATACATATGTGCTTTATCCGGAAAAGGTCAGGGAATACTGCGGAAAACAGGAAGGGTGAAGTACTACTTATTAAAGGAGAATAGCAATGAGAACAATTAAAGAAACAATCAAGCTCATCAGAGAAGCTGAAGGCAAAGAAGCAATTTGGACATTTCTCCTAATTGGAGAACTTGTGGCAATCCTCATTGCTTACAACTATGCACTGTATTTTTAGAAAGGAGGTGAGCAGGATGAGAGGACCTAATATCGGAAGCTTCAAGTCTAGCGGCCTTGGAGCAGTAGCAAAGGCTTATATCGAGATACCACTAACTCGCTACAATGAGTTGCTACACAAGGAAGTGCTGCATGACTATCAGAAGCGCCTTGTTGAGAACAACAAGTTCAGAACTGATTACGAGTGCGCTCTATGGGACGTCGAACCCGTAGAGAAAGAGAAGTTAAAAGGAGAGTAACACATGAGTGCATTAAACGGCTACGGAAAGCCGGAGCAGGTTAAGAGCGAAATTATCGGCAAGTTCAATTTCTTCCTCAAAGAACTCGACAAGCGAATCTACGAGGAAAATGTCATTAAGGCGATAATGATCAACATTAAAGGGCTTGATAAGGAAATGGCCAAGGAGGTCATTGACAGAAAGCTCGATGCGATGATTGCGAAATACAGCAAAATCGAGAACCTATCAACTAGAGAGCTTGAGAAACACATTGATTCTATTTTCGGGGATTAATAATTGATTAGTTATCACTAAAAGAACAGAGGAGTAAACACAATGAAAACAAAGGAGTTCACAGAGATGACAAGAGAAGAGCAGAAAGAAGACATCTGCAAAGATCTAATTAAGAGAGCAGAGGATTTTGCGATGACTACGCGCATCTTCTTAGCAAAGGTAAAAATGAAAGAAGGAGATGCAGAGGCTGAGGCTATTTCTGACAAAATCAAGGACACTTTCTTAACTGAAGTCGATAAGTACAAGGCTATGACAGTCGGCGAGATTGCAAAAGATTCTCTCATGATGCTACTGAAAGAACTAGATGCAGAGAATTTCGCAGAAATGATGAAGGAGGCCTTAGGAGCAATTGAGTAACGAACTAATCACACTGGAGCAGGCGGTTAAGTTAACCTCACGATTTGATGAGATAACTGCCGAGCTCGAAAGAAAGAAGTCTCTTGTCGAGGCGATGCTTGTGACAGAGGACAGCAGAAAAGACGCTAAGTCAATTAGGGCGCAGCTGAACAAAGAATCCAAGGTGTATGCCGAGGAGTTCAAAACAATCAAGGCTGCAGTACTAGAACCTTGGAATCAGGTCGAAGCTGAGTATAAGGAGAAAATCTCGAAACAGTATGCGTCCATGGACACGCTGCTGAAATCCAAAATTGATGAAATTGAGGACGGGCTCAAAAAAGAAAAGGAGACCGAGCTAGTTGAGTTCTTCGAAGAGTCTAAGTTAGCGCTTGGGTTGCTCTTCGTTGAATTCGCTGACTTGGATATCAAGGTCGGTCTCAGTACAAGTTTATCAAGTTGCAAGAAGGAAATCAAAGGCAAGCTTGACGGTATCTCAGATGATTTAAGCGCGATTGGCGACAATGCTGAGATTCTTGCCGAGTACCAAAATAATGGGTTCAAGTTGAGCCTTGCAATCCAGACTATCAATGAACGCAAGCAGGCTATAAGACACGCAGAGGAGCTTAAGGCGAAGAGAGAAAGAGAAGCAGAGGAAGAAGCTCAGAGAATCGCAGAGATGGAGATGGCTACACAGTCAGTGGCTCCGGAAGCTGCAGAGGTGACTATCGAACCACCTAAGGAGGAGAAGAAGAAATTCATGCTTACCTTCCAGGTGATGGGTACACGCGATGAGCTTGTCGCTCTGAAGAAATTCCTCGATGAAAACAATTATTCATACAAAAATGCATAAATAAAAAGGAGATTGAACCATGGCAAATGATATGACAGTTCAACAGGAAAGAAAGATGACCTTCTCGATGAAGATGGGAAGCGCAGGCTTCCAGAAGGTGATTCTTAACACCTTGCAGGATCCTAAGAGAGCAGCGAGATTTACTGCAGCGATTACTTCAGCGGTAAGCAATCAGCCTGATCTGCAGGCTTGCGATGCTTCAACAATTCTATCAGGAGCGCTGCTTGGTGAGTCACTTAACTTAAGCCCTTCACCACAGCTCGGACAGTACTACCTTGTACCGTTCAAGGATAGAAAGAACAACAGAACAACTGCCACATTCATTCTTGGATACAAAGGGTATGTGCAGCTTGCGCTCAGATCAGGTTACTATGAGAGACTCAACGTCTTTGAAATCAAAGAGGGTGAGCTTATCTCGTTCAATCCTCTGACAGAAGAACTTGAGCTTTCAATCATTCAGGATGACGCTGAGAGAACAGCAAAAAAGACCATCGGCTATGCTGCGACATTCAAGTATATGAATGGCTTTACTAAGACAATTTACTGGAGCAGAGAAAAGATGGAAGCTCATGCACTTCAGTATTCAGCAGGATACAAGGCTAAGAAAGGTTATACCTACTGGGAGAAAGACTTCGACGGAATGGCTAAAAAGACGATGCTCAGGCAGTTAATCTCTAAGTGGGGTGTTATGTCTACTGAACTCGAAACAGCCCTCAGAAACGATGACTCAGTCGTTGTGAATGATGGGCAAGGCTACTTTGAACCAGAAGAACCACAGCAGGCTACACCGCCTCAGGACGATGTGATTGAGGCTGATTTTGAGGAAGTGCCGGAAGAGTCAGGAAGCACAGACGGAGTAGAACAGGTGACCTTAGATGAATTATAAGATTATTGCAACAGGAAGTAGAGGTAATGCCCTTGCTATATGCGAGGGCTGCCTAACATTCCTCATTGACTGCGGCGTTCCGTACAAGATGGTTAAGGACCTAAAGCTTGATTTCATCTTCTTGACTCATGAACACGCAGACCATATGAGAATTACAACGATTAAGAAGGCCCTTTACAATTGCCCACTCTGTAAAGTAGTGGCTGCGCCACATCTTTATAACAAGCTTATAAGCTCTGGTATTTCCGCGAAGAGGATATTCACCTTCGGCCCGGATGCTCAGATGATATTTAGCAAACATAAAACAAGCATCGTTGCATCATACTTCGCACTTGTACACGATATACCTAATGTTGGATGGAGGCTATCGCTCGAAACAAAACAAGCGACAAACGATAAGCCAAGCGATAAGCCAAGCGATAAGTCAAGCGATAGTATCGCGACACTTATGTATGCAACAGACACTTCTGAGATTGACCATATCGAAATGCCAGACCTCGATTATTACTTCCTCGAAGCTAATTACGAGGACGACGAGCTTGAGGCAAGAATGGCTGAGAAAATAAGAAATGGCGAGTATTCATATGAGGCAAGAGTTCGCGAAAGCCACCTTTCGAAGGCTCAAGCTGACAAGTGGCTTGCGAACAATGCTGGAGAGAACAGCAGATTCATATATATGCATCAGCATATAGAGGTGACGAACAATGAACAGATCTGAGAGAAGGCGCTTAGACAGAGTTGTTAAGGAAGTCAATAGCCCTGTTAAGTATGAACTGACATCATATCAGATTGAGCAGATTAAGCAGAATGCAACTAATGAAGCTGTGGAAATCATTGAATCTAATCTGATTAAAGTTATGTTCTCGCTACCGATATTAGTAGCTCATTGGGAATTTGGCTTCGGTCCGAAACGATGTGAGAGGCTTGCGAACCGCATCTGCGAGGAATACGTAGATAAGTATAAAGGTGGCAAAATGACACCTGACGAGTTCGCGCAGCTTGTTGGAGACTTAACTGGCGTCAAGATAGTAGATGAGTAAGGAGGCTTAGATGAATAACGTAGTGCTTATAGGAAGGCTCGCTACTGAGCCAGAACTTAATTATACGCCGCAGAATCAGACAGCTTACTGCCGATTCACACTTGCTGTAAACAGAATCAAACGAGATGATCCGGCCGACTTCATCCGAATTACTGTATGGGGTAAGACGGCGGAGAATTGCGATAAATATCTTTCGAAGGGTCGTCAGGTGGCGATTTATGGAAGGATCCAGACCGGAAGCTACACCAACAAGGATGGTGTCAAGGTTTACACAACTGAGGTTGTTGCATCAAACGTTGAGTTCCTCGGATCCGTGAACAACGGAACTGAGCAGCAGCCATCACAGAATACTCAACCTGTGCAGACAAGCTTTGATGACCTCCCGGACGGATTCGCAGTTGCAGAGGATGAAATCCCATTCTAAGGAGGCAGCGATGAAGTATACAGTTGTTATAGACGGAGAATTTCCGACACTTAACGAATTCATTGATGCCAATCGAATAAGAAGAGGTTCTTGGAGTAAGGGAAATCAAATGAAGAGGGATAATCAGGACCTTATCAACCTGTCGCTAAGAAGTCAGCTTCGAGGAGCACATATAGACGATCCTGTGCATCTAACCTATAGGTTCTATTGCAGCAACAGACGAAAGGACAAGGATAACATCTGCGGATATTTTCACAAGATCTTCCAGGATAGCCTCGTTGAAAGCCAGATTATCAATAACGACTCGTGGAAGTATATAACAGGCTTCAAGGACGAATTCTTTTTCGACAAAGAGAGCCCACGCATAGAGGTAGAGATAGAATCTCAAGGAGGAAACTAATGTGCAGAGTAGATAAGAGCAAGCATTTCTTCGGGGATATCCTCCCTGAAGAATGCTTTACTGAAGAGGCTTATGAGGCAAGGCGAAAGGACACCGAGCCTGTAAGCGAAATAGATAACGAGATAGACAATATTTTAAAAAGATACAACGGCAGAATGAGATTTGACTGCCAATGGGGGTAGACATGAACAAAAGGGGAGAATGCCTGAGGAAGGCTTGCGAATGTGTGAATGAAACAAGAGAAGGCAGTTACGGAAATCCTGAAGACAATTTCAGAATGATCGCAGAGCTTTGGAACACTTATGACAGATTCAGCACTAATGAGGAAGCTTCAGCGGTTGACGTAGCAGTTAAGATGATTCTGCTAAAACTTGCGAGGATTTGCACTGGAAAAGCTTACGAGGACGGATTCATAGATATAGCTGGATACGCTGCAATCGGATACGAGCTTGCCGATCTCAGCAATGAACTGGATTTGAGTGAAGTTGATGTTGCTCTGTGGAAAGCTACACTTGAGAATTTCGCACCGGCTAATGAACTCTATGAGTTTCTCAAAGGCGGTGCGAAATATGAAGATGGTGCCACCTTGTAAAGGCTGTGGAGCAAGAACGGATAGTTGTCATTGCAGCTGCAAAGCTTATCACGAATGGGCTGAGGAGCGTAAACGCGTTTTGACTGAGAATAGAGATCCGCTTGCAGGTTATAGTTGCATACACGATATGAGTTTTCAGATGCACCACAAGCAAGGGTGGCATATCAAGAAGAAATGAGGAAACGACATGTAACAACAATGGAGGACTAAATGAAATCAAATGTAGTTTTTTCAAGAAAATCAGATGAATGGGAGACACCACAAGCCTTTTATAACGAACTAAACAAAGAGTTCAATTTCACGTTAGACCCCTGCGCAACAGACTATAACCACAAATGTGAATCATACTTCACGAAAGAGCAAAATGGCTTAAATCAGAGTTGGAGGGGGCAAAGGAGGAGCAAAGGTATGATGTGTAATCACGAAGCAAACTATGCGGTGCAATGTTCACAATAGTTAATGGAGGATTAGATGATGGACGCAGTTAAATACATTAAAGAGAAAAATAGGATGTGCAAAAACTACTATGAATGCATAGGTTGTCCAATCTATGATTCATATACTTCATATGACCCAAGAGAGGATGTCTTCTGTGAATGTTGGATACCTAAACACAGTGCTGAAGCTGTCGCATTAGTCGAAAATTGGAGCAAGGAACACCCACAGAAGACGCTCAAAGATGATTTCCTTGAAAAGTACCCTGATACAGTGATGAGAGAAATCCTTGACATACCGCTCTGCTGTGCCAGATGGGTGTACGGTGAAAAACGCATTAGATGTAGTAACAACTGTGAAGAATGTTGGAACAGACCTTTAAGTGAGGTTCTGAATGACTAATGAAGATATGATTAGAATCGTACGGAAAGAGCAACCTCCGAAGCAACCTTATCTTGTACCATATGATGTAAATAATGGGTGCAAAGTTGTGTACTGGGTGTGTCCTGAATGTGGAAGTGTACTAAATGCTTGTTCTCGTGACTGCTGTCAGCTCTGCGGTCAGAGAATAGATTGGAGTAAGGAGAAGTAGATGAAACGAGTGCAACAGAGCATTAAATTTGCAATTGAAACATTAAGCGAATTAAGGGATGAGCGTGACAAAGCTGATGAAATTGAGCTTGCGATAAATATAGCGATTGGAGTGATGAAACAGTTTGATGATAGGCTGACACCAAAGAAAGTAATCAAGGAAACTTACATTCATCGAGGTTTGTTGGGTGATGAGTTTAACTACGAAGCTACAAGGTATCGTTGCCCGAAGTGTGAAGCTCCTTCGCATATACCTGTCAATTATTGTTGGAAATGTGGACAGAGAATAGTTTGGGATGGAGTAAAGATAAATGACTAATATAGCTGACGATTATGAAGTAGCGATCCAAAATCTTTGGGGCAAGCTAAAAGATGAAAGGAGCAAGAATGAACTCTTGACCTCTATTGTAATCGAGATGGCTGATGTTTACTGTGAGCATGGTTGCAGTTTGTACGATTGCGATAATTGCAAGATTTACAAATATACCAAGCGTGAAACTAAAGGAGAATAAAGATGAGTAAGTTTGTAGAAGTCTGCAAAAGGAATGGGATTCTATATCAAGATATCGGGGAATCAAGGTGTTACGAACCTCGTTTAATAAATGCCAACCACATTGTAGAGGTCAAATGTCGAGAGGATGGCAAAGCCACCATAGTTCTAACTAACTGCGAAGTGATTTGCTGTAAAGAATCGTACGAGGAAGTAAAAAGGATGGTGCTAAATGAATAGATCTATTGAAAAGAAGGTGATTAGATGGCTGATGTGAAATGGATCAAGATTACAACAGATATCTTTGACGATGAAAAGATATTGTTGATAGAAAGCCTTCCTGAAGCTGATTCTATCATCGTGATATGGTTCAAACTTCTATGCCTTGCAGGGAAGATGAACAACAGCGGAGTGTTCACCATGAGCAACCAGATGCCATACACGGACAAGATGCTGGCAACAATCTTCAGAAGGAAAGAAACAACAGTGCAGCTTGCTCTTCAGACCTTTGAACAGTTTGGAATGGTTGAGATTATTGACGGAGTAATCACCATTCCGAACTGGGGCAAGCATCAGAACCTTGACCAGCTGGAATCCAAGAAGGAATACATGAAGGACTATATGCGAGAATATAGAGAAAAGCAGAAAAGGCTTTCTTGTGAGTCTAACAGTAAAACTAACAGTAAAGCTAACTGTAAAACTAACAGTAAAGCTAATGTTAGCTCCTTAGATAAGAATAGAATAGATATAGATAAAGAAATAGATAAGAATACTAATAATGTGCATCCAGCACCGTCAAAAGCTGATATAAATGCATTTTTCGATGTTCTCTGGGATCAATATCCGGTCAAGAAGGGCAAAGGGCAGGTATCAGATGCCAGCAGGAAAAGGCTGTTTGACGTAGGACTTGACGAAATGCAAAGAGCTATACATAGATATCTTGAGGAGTTACAAAAGGATGCATCGTGGCGAAAGCCACAGAACGGTAGCACATTCTTTAACAGCGGATATATTGATTATCTCGATGCTAACTTTGAACCACAGATAAGGCAGGCTATAAGCCACAACAAGACAGCAGATATGCTACAGGAATCATATGACATGATGGATGACTGGGCAGCAATGACAGAAGGGAAGGAATGACATGACAAGGGATGAATTTAGAACATTTGCAATGGCATTAAAGACCTATTATCCCAGAGAACAGCTGCTGCCTAACCGTGAAGCTATGGAGCTATGGTATAGGGAACTGGCAGACATTCCCTATACTGTAGCAGAAGCGGCACTAAGGAAGTATGTATCAACCAATAAATTCAGCCCTACAATCGCAGATATTAGGGAAATGGCGGCAACCGTTATGTATGGGGAAAAGCCACAGTGGGCTGATGGCTGGAATCAGCTTGAAATGGCAATCAGGAAGTATGGCAGCTACAATGTACATGCTGCAATGGAATCATTGGACGATATCACAAGGGCAACGGTAAAGCGACTGGGATATAGGAATCTATGCCTATCAACGAACCAAATGGCTGACAGGGCGAATTTCAGAACTGTATTTGAACAGCTGGTAGATCGTCGGCAGAAGGAGCAGCAAATGTCCATCAGCCTATCACAGCTCATCGAAAGTATACAAGAGAAGGGAGTTGATGCTATTGAAAATCAAAGAAGTGAAAGAATATCTGCATCGAATTCAAAAGCTTGATAGAATGATAGAACATGAACTCCAAGAAGTTGAGAAGTGGAAAGCGATGTGCGAATATCCGAATGCTCCGACTTATGGAACAGAACGAGTGCAGACATCCGGAAGCAATAAGATGCCATCTGTACTTGCGAACTACATAACTATTAAAGGCAGAATAGAAAAAGAGGTTGAGAAGCTTGTTGAAGAAAGACAGGAAATCATCAATACGATTAAAGGCTTGCCACTTCAAGAATATGATGTTATATACGAAAAGTATGTGAATAGAAAAGACTTCTATGAAATCGCAGACATAATGGGTTTGTCGTATTCATGGGTGACATCAGTACATGGAAGGGCTTTGAAGAGTATGCAGAAGATACTTCAGGACAAGGAAAAAGCAGGCTGTTGATGCCTGCCTTTTTCATGCTCTTATAACTCCGACAAGAGTTCCTACACAGTACACTTCATCCATTCTCTTAAAAACCATATCTGTTCCCCTGCCGTTGATACACTTTAAAACATAGCCTTCATCATGCTTCTGATACTGCCTGAAATATGCATGGCCATCCGTAAGAAATACGGCATATTCAAGCGGCTTAGGGAAACGGTTTTCTATAAGGATTCTATCACCGGCACAATAGGCCGGAGCAAAGTAATTTGTTGTAATCTCGATAGCAAGGTATGCATCAGGGTTATCCGTTTCAATCTTGACGGAATCACTGCTGTTATACTTGATTCCATCCCTGACTACTCCAATTGGAATAAGGCAAGGGATTATGTACTTGTCAGATGCCCTTTCCTGATCAGACATAGCTGACTCCATTTTAGCGAATAGCTGAATGACTGATTTTCCCCTGCTGCTTGCATTTCTGTAATTGCGAAGCAGCTCTTTTTCATCATCTTTATATTGCAGATTGCCACAAAGATAGTTCACGCTCAAATCAAGTGCCTTGGATATTTTCAGCATTGTTGAGACTTTAGGGATTGGAAATCTTGCCATAGTAGATATTTCGCAAGGTTTCAAGCGGCACATCGCTATCCTCAGACAATTGCTGCAATGAGATATTTCTTGCAGCTAATACATGTTTAAGATTCCTGTCAACTTCCATCTTCCTTTCCCCCTTCTTCTGTGTCAGCAATGACACACTTCCGGATATCATTTAATAAAAAAATGGGGCATGAGTAATATTTTATAATTTTCGCCATTGTAATATCATAAATTCGTCAGTGATTCAAGTTGTTTTTAAAGAAAGTAGGTACACTATGAATACAATACTAAAGGTATCAAGCAATTCTAATCCACATTCAGTGGCAGGAGCTATCGCAGGTACAATTGACGAAAAAGGGATGGCAGAGGTTCAGGCAATCGGTGCAGGTGCATTGAATCAGGCGGTCAAGGCAGTAATCATTGCAAGAGGCTTCTTTGCACCAAGGGGCATTGAGCTTCAGGTGATACCATCATTTCTGGAAATTAATGTAGATGGTGAAGTCAGAACGGCAATCAGATTGGCGGTGTGGGGAACTTGTGCAAATAAAAGCAAAAGAAAGCAAGAAAGTGATAGTAAACTGCAAAAGAATGCAAATTAAAGCAAATAAATCTTTGATATAGTATAGGTGTCAACTTTGGCAAGGTAATGTTTTTCATTTGATTTTCTCCTTTAAGAAATAAAGTATTGGAAAAGGGCTGGCAGGGGTTGCCGGCTTTTTTCTTTGGAACAAAAGAATGGAGACAAAATGCAAATTGTACAGAAGGGTTTAAAAGAAATTAAGCCGTATAAAAATAATCCGAGAATGAACGATGAAGCAGTTCCATTTGTGGCTAACAGTATAAGAGAGTTCGGATTCAAGGTCCCTATAGTAATTGATAAGGACGGAGTCATCGTATGCGGTCACACCAGGTATAAGGCTGCTAAGAAGCTTAAACTTAAAGAAGTGCCTTGTGTTATAGCAGATGATCTGACAGAGGAGCAAGTTAAAGCCTTTAGGCTCGCTGATAACAAGGTGTCTGAAGCAGCGGAATGGGATTTTGAGCTGCTCGATGAAGAGATTAATCTCCTCGAGGGCTTCGATTTTGAAGACTTCGGATTCGTGTTCGAAGATGAAGAGGGAGAAGCTACACCGAAGCAGAAGAACGAGAGGATCAGAACGGATAATGCGTACAATCTGCCTTACGTTGACATCGAAAGATGCAGCGGTAAATTTCAGATGCCGATTATTGAATCAGATGATTATATTCCAGAGTCATTAGTCGGATTCAATTATGCGTTATCGTCCAACAATAAGCAGGCCGGCATTCATTTCTATATCGACGACTATCAGTTCGAGAGGATATGGAACGAGCCTGAGAAGTATATCGAGATCCTAAAGGATTATGATTGTGTACTCACTCCGGACTTCTCACTGTATATGGACATGCCGTACAGCATGAAGATATGGAATGTATTCCGCTCAAGGTTAATCGGTCAGATGTGCCAGGATGCAGGAATCATTGTTATACCAACTGTAAGCTGGGCAGAACCAGAAACATTCGAGTTCTGCTTTGACGGACTTCCGGAGAAATCAGTTCTTTCGGTTTCGACAATTGGGGTTAAGAACAGTCCAGAGGCAATGGAGATATGGAAGGCGGGAATGAACGAACTTCTGAGAAGCAAGAAGCCACAGGCACTCCTTGTATATGGAGGTCAAATTGATTTCGATTATGGCGATACAGAAGTTTATTATTTCTCAAACAATGTGACAGAAAGGATGAAAGGTATATAATATGGGTGGAAGAGGTTCTGGCTCATATACAGCTGGAGGCGTTACCGTAAGCGGAGGTGCAGGCGGAAACGATAACAGCACAGATATGTTCGTTGCAGGCTGGACTCCGCAAGCCGGAAAGAAGTCTGTAAGCAAAAGTGTAACAATTAAAAGTGCAAACCAGAGAATAGCCGGATTAGATCATGAGCAGATGGTTATCGTTGGCCAAGATGGTTATGTGCGCGCAGCCGTGAAAGGTGATAAGCACTCGGTAAGTCTTACTCCTAAAGCGGAAAGGCACATAAAGGGCAATGACGTGCTGCACAATCATCCGAATGGAACAGCGCTATCGCCTGCCGATGTAATAACTACCGGAAACACTGGCGCAAGGTCAATAAGCGCGGTATCTAAGAGAAACGGAAAGACGTATGTCCTGACAGCTACATCGAAGGCCAACGGAAAAGGTCTTTCAAGGCAGATGAAGAAGGACGAGAAAGCGCTCATGAACAAGTGGCAGGCTAAGGCTGATTCAATGAAGGGCAAGAGGTACAAAAGCAAGAAATCCTACGAGGATCAGCTATACAAGCACTGGGATAACATCTTAGGCGATTGGATGCAGCAGAACGCTTCGAAGTACGGTTATACTTACAAGGTATCTAAGTAATCGGAGGGAGAAACTATGACAAAGAAACTGATTGATGACTCGAAACATGATTCATTCGTTGATAGAAATTGGGCTGAATACCAAAAGTCACAGAAAGCGGCAAGTGGTAAAGGCACCAAGAAGACGAAGAAGAAATCAGCTAAGAAGAAATAATGTCGAGGCGGGGAAAGTTCCCCGCTTTTGTTTTGATATGATAAAAGAAGGCAATCATGGGTGGCAGAGGTGCAAGTAGCGGCACAAGCTTAAGCGGAAGAAAATATGGAACCGAGTATCATACAGTGCTCAAAAGTGGCAATATCAAATTCCTTAAATACAATGATTCAACATCTGCAAAAACGCCAATGGAAACGATGACAAAAGGCAGGGTGTATGTGACTGTAAATGGAAAAGATGAACTTGTTGCTATCACATATTATGATAATTCCGGAAAAAGAAGTAAGCAGATTGATTTATCTAAAAAGCATAAAGGAATGATGCCGCATACTCATCATGGGTACAAACATAATGAAAATGATGGCGACAAGGGGGCCACTAAAGAAAGTAGTGAGGCATGAAATTGTTCATGCCTTTTTATATGAATCCGGAATTTGGACTTGTAGCGGTCCTGTGGAGTCATGGGGCTGCGATGAAGGTATAACAGACTGGATAGCAATTCAGGGGCCAAAGCTCTTTGACGCATTTAAAGAGGCTGGCTGCCTATAGGAAAGCGAGGTGATGCAGTGTGGCTGATAATTTGAAAAAGGGCAACCCGGAAACGCAGTTCAGGAGCGGTCGGCAAGCGGCCGAAAACGGCAGAAAAGGCGGCATTGCATCTGCCAAAGCGAAAAGAGAAAAGAAGGCGCTGAAAGAGACTCTTGAAGAGCTCCTGGCAATGCCACTTAAGAACGGCAAGCAGGCGAATTTAGAGAACATCAAAAGCATTGCAGCGGTTAAAGGAAAGAACATCTCGATGCAGGAAGCAATCATGATTGCAATGTTAAATAAGGCTGCGAGGGGAGATGTTCGCGCCGCTGAATATGTGAGAGATACGATTGGCCAGAAGCCTGATAGCAAGATGAACATCGACATGACGTTACCTGTTCTATTTGAGGGCGAGGATGAGCTGCTTGAATAACGACGAGTATAAGAAGATCTATCTTCCGGACATCGTCGGAAAAGGATATAAAGCCTTCTGGCAGTTCAAAGGCAGGTACCGAGTCTGCAAGGGCTCCAGAGCGAGCAAGAAATCAAAGACAACGGCGCTTTGGTATATATACAACATGATGAGATATCCAGAGAGCAACTTGCTTGTCGTTCGTAAGACATACAGAACCTTAAAAGACAGCTGCTTCACCGAACTTAGGTGGGCGGCCAAAAGGCTTGGAGTCGAACATCTATGGAGATTCACGACAAGCCCACTCGAAGCTGAGTATATGCCAACAGGCCAGAAGATATATTTCCGAGGTCTCGATGACCCGCTTAAGATTACATCAATCGCCGTTGAGGTCGGCTGTCTTTGTTGGATGTGGATCGAAGAGGCTTACGAGATCACCAATGAGAGTGATTTTGACACGCTTGACGAGTCGATTAGAGGTGAGGTGTCAGAAGGACTCTTCAAGCAGGTGACACTTACATTCAACCCGTGGAACGAGAAAATCTGGATCAAGAGCAGATTCTTCGATGAGCCTGACGATGACACGCTCGCACTAACGACGAACTATAAGTGCAACGAATGGCTTGATAAGTCCGATGAGAAGGTCTTTGAGAGGATGAAGAAGAACAATCCTCGACGCTATCAGGTCGCAGGACTTGGCAACTGGGGAGTTGTTGAGGGGCTGATCTTTGAGAACTGGGAAGAAGAGGATTATACCCTTAACGAGCTCAGTGAGAACGTGCAGACGATCGCAGGGCTTGACTTTGGCTACACCAACGACCCTTCTGCGCTTGTGATTGGCTTCGTCGATGCAGCGCGAAAGATCATATATATCTGGGATGAGATGTACGAGAAGAGACTCACTAATACGATGATTGCAGACAAGATTAAGGAGATGGGCTACGGCAAGGAAGTAATAACTGCGGACTGTGCAGAGCCGAAATCAATTGCAGAGCTCAGAAATGAAGGCCTAAGAATTAACGCAGCAAGGAAAGGCCGCGATTCCATCAACAACGGCATCCAGCTTATACAAGACTACAAGCTTATCATTCACCCTCGGTGCGTTAACTTCATCACCGAGATCTCTTGCTACGTATGGAAGCAAGACAAATTCGGCAAGGCACTAAATGTACCGATTGATGATTTCAATCACTTGATGGACGCGCTGCGATATGCGACCGAGGGCTTACACGGAGATACATTCTCATTTGATTAAAGAGAATAAATAAAAAAGGAACAGGCTAATGATTGGATTAACTGAAATGATTAACAAGGTAATTTCACTGGGCGCTGAGAAGCGAATGACTGACCTTGAATTTATTGAGGCGGAGCTTAGCAAGTGGCTATCATCTTCTGAACGACAGATGATGATTGACGGAGAGCGCTATTACAACGGCGATCACGATATACTAGATAAGACAAGAACCTATAAGTACAACGGCAGTGAGGTTGTTGTTGAAGGCCTGCCTAATAATCGAATTGTTGACAACCAGTACCGAAAGATGGTTATACAGAAGACGAATTACTTATTGGGTAAACCACTTACTGTTACAACTGACAATGACGATTATCAGGACAGCATCAACAAAATCTTCAACAGGCGATTCGACCGAATGCTTAAGGCTGTACTAAGGGATGCTATTAACGGCGGAAAGACGTGGCTGTTCGTTGGACTCGATGAAAACGGCAAGCTGAAGCTTAGAAATTTCAAGCCCTATGAGGTGAAGCCGTTCTGGGCAGACGCAGAGCACACTATTTTAGATTGTGCGGTGAGAATCTACCCTGTGTGTACTTATGAGGGCACTACAGAGAAAATCGTCGAGAAGGTGGAGATTTTCGATTCTGAGGGCATCCATTACTTTGAACGATCAGACAAGGGTAGACTTGTCAAGGTTGAGCCATACGATGAGCCGTACATCACGATTAGTGTTGATGACAATATCGAGGGATTCAACTGGTCTAGGATCCCGCTGATTTGCTGTAAATACAACGAATCAGAGCTTCCGCTTATCAAGGCTGTTAAGTCGCTGCAAGATGGAATCAATAAGATTGAGTCCGCCTTCGAGGATAACATGGAGGAGGACGCAAGAAACACGATTCTTGTGCTTGTTAACTATGATGGGCAGGATCTCGCGGAGTTCAGAAAGAACCTCGCAACTTATGGCGCTGTCAAGGTAAGACAGGACGGAGGCGGCGGAGGTGGCGACGTCAAGACACTGCAGGTAGCTGTGAATGCGGACAACTACAGAACAATCCTTAAAATTTTCAAGGAGGCGCTTGTAGAGAACGCAATGGGCTATGACGCGAAGGACGACAGGCTTTCCGGTAATCCTAACGAGATGAATATTCAGTCTATGTATTCTGACATAGATATTGATGCGGACAACATGGAGCTTGAGCTTCAGGCCGCGCTTGAGGAACTGATGTGGTTCGTCAATTGCCACCTGGCAAACACCGGAAGCGGTGATTGGTCTGATGAATACGTCGAGTTCACATTTAACAGAAACACAAGGGTAGACGAGGCTGGCAAGATTGCAAACATCAGAAACTCACTTGGCATTGTTTCCCAGGAAACGCTTCTTGCAAACCATCCTTACGTGGATGATGTTAAGGACGAGATTGAGAGACTCGCAGAGGAGAGACAGGCGGCTGTGGATGACATGGGATTCAAGCGAAGGACTGACTCGAACGGAGAAGAAATAGATGAATAAGCGAGAACGAGCAAGCCACATTGCATATTGGCGGCGAAGAAACAAGGCGCTATCTAAAATGGTCGATGAATCAGAAGTAATCAAGCGTATGCAAGAAGCCTATAGAACTGCAGAGACCCATATAAATCAGCAGATAGCGAGCTGGTATCAGAAGTTTGCGGTCGAAAATGAAATTTCGCTGCAGCAGGCTAAGAAGCTTCTTGATGAGGGTGAGCTGAAGGATTTCCAGATGACGCTCAAAGAATACATTGAACACGGCGAGAATCTTGACGTAGATCCAAGCTGGCTCAACGCTATGATTAACGCCTCTGCAAAACATCACATCACGCGCCTTGATGCACTTAAGATGATCACGCAAGCAGAGCTTGAAGAAGCAGTCGCGAAGATCAGTGATGGATGGATGGTCGAAATGGCCAAAACTGCATACCTTAAGTCTCTGTATGATCTTCAGATGGACTTAAGAGTAGCGTTCAACGTACCCAATATGGAGAAGGTGATCAGAACGGCAAAGAAGCCTTGGACACCTGACGGCATCGAGTTCGCTAAAAGAAAGGGTGTGAACAACGCCAAACTTGTGCAGAAGCTTCAGAAGGAGCTGACGCAGGCAGCAATCACAGGCGAGAAGTACGAGACCATAGCGGAGAGAGTCTCAAAAGCAATCAATCTCACGGCTTACGAGTCAATGAGGATTATAAGGACGGAATCAACGCATATAGAGACTGAAGCGCGTATGCAAGCGTACAGAGACTGCGGCATCGCACGGTATCAGAACCTAGCTACACTCGACAAGATCACATGTGAGACTTGTCGGTCATTCGATTTAACTGTGTGGAAGGTGTCGGACAGAATTGACGGCATGAATGCGCCGCCGTTTCATCCGAATTGCAGATGCACGACAATACCTTATTTTGAGAATGGCGAGCTTGCCGGAACAAGAGCGGCACGAAATGCTGAAGGAAAGACTGTTTTCGTTGACGGAAACATGACATACCAAGAATGGCTCGAAGAGTACGGAGGAGCCGCACAATAAAGGACTATGAAGACTGGCTTAATGGCCGGTCTTTTTAGTTATATACATACCCATTATAAACCTTCTATGTTGTATGACCTCGGCAAGTCGTAAAACTGCCGTGAACTTGGGAAGCGACCCCGTATAAAAGCGTATGAAAGGAGCACACAAATGAACAGAGAATTTCTAGAGGGACTAGGCATCGAGAAGGACACAATCGACAAGATCATGTCTGAAAACGGCAAAGATATCGAGAAGGCCAAGGGCAATGCAGAATCTAATTCAGCAAGAGTTAAGGAACTCGAGAAAGAGAACGAGTCCCTAAGAGGAAGCATCGGAGAGAGAGACACACAGCTTGAACAGCTAAAAAAGAGTGCTGGCGACAATGAAGACCTCAAAAAGCAGATTGAGTCACTGACTGCAGCCAACAAGAAGTCTGCAGAGGATCACGAGAATGCGATGAAGTCTCTAAAAAAGACACACGCAATTGAGAACGCGCTTTCGGCTGCATCAGCTAAGGATGTCGAGCTTGTGCATAAGCTGATCGATGAATCAAAGGTATCTCTTGATGACAACGGAAACCTCCTCGGCCTGGAGGATCAGATCACATCTCTTAAGGAGCGTGAAGTAACCAAGGGCATGTTCGGAAGTGGAGTTCCACAAATGAGGGGCGCAAGCCCAGGACATGGCTCAGATCCGGAAGATAGCGGAACAGAGTCTGAATTTCAAAAGAGATTAAACAAATATAAGTAAAGGAGTATAAGAAATGGCAGCAGGAAACAACAACAATCAGTCAGCAAGATCTTATTCAAAGGAATTTGCGCAGCTTCTACCTGCAGTGTTCGGCGTTAGATCTTACTTCGGCGACTTTTTCGGCGGAACTATCGAGGCGCTCGATGGAATCACTAACAAGGACACAGCTTTCAGCGTTAAGACGTCAGATGTTGCTTGTGTCGTTGCGACAGGAACACTCGGTAAGACCGGAACGCCTGCATACAAGACAGGTAAGAACGTAGCAATGGGAACAGGCGCTGACGGTAGGTCAAGATTCGGTGATGTCACTGAAATCGTATACACAGATACAGATGTTCCATACACTTGGGACTGGGTATTTCACGAAGGCATTGATAGACACAATGTTAATGCTGATTTCGACTCAGCTGTACTTGACAGAATCGAGCTTCAGTCACAGAAGCAGGTTGACGCATTCAATGCGCATCACTCAGCGTTCATCTCAGCATCAGCAGGCATCACACAGAAGTCAACAGCTATGCCAACAGCTGAGACAGTAGTGGCAGTGTTTAACGAGCTCAACAAGGCGTTCGTCAACGCTGGCGCGGTAGGCACTAAGGTAGCGAAGGTTAAGCCTGATGTATACGCAGCAATCGTTGACACTAACCTTATGACCACTGAGAAGGGTTCAAACGTTAACATCGATAAGAACGAGGTTAAGATGTTCAAGGACTTCGTCATCGAGCAGATCCCAGAGGCAGCGTTCCAGAAGAACGACTGCATCTACGCTTACATCACTAACGTAGGTAAGGCGTTCACAGGAATCGAGACTACAAGAACAGTCGAGACAGAGGACTTCGACGGAGTTAAGCTTCAGGGTGCTGGTAAGGCTGGTGAATGGATTCTCCCAGATAACAAGGCCGCAGTAGCCAAGGTAACTGTAGGAGCTTAGTCACTTATATAGGAGGTAAGCGCAATGCTGGAATCAATCACAGAGAGACTTGCGTTTTACGGATACGAACCGAGCGTGGAGGACGAGACCGCGCTCACGTTCCTCCTAAGCAAGACCGTGGATCACGTCAAGAATTTCTGCAATCTTATGATAGTGCCGGGAGAACTTGAGTCAACAGTGGTTGAGTGCGTCACACTCGAATTCCTGCAGGCTCTATCATTAAGCGGCCGCCTTGATGACGTTAATATAACAGTTGACAAGGTATCAAGCATCTCTGAAGGTGATGTGTCTATCTCCTATGCTAGCAGTTCAAGCAAACAGACGCTATCTGACGCATGCGAGAAGGCAAAAAATCAGCTTAATGCGGAGCTTTTACCATTCAGAAGGATGAGGTGGTAGTCTTGAGGATTCCAAACCTTAAAAGGGAAATAAGCGCCTTATACACGGGTACGGCTAATGTGTATGATTTCGTCTATGAGGTGACTGAACGCGGCGCGAAAGTGAAGAGTAGCGAACCTAAGCTTGTCATAGAAGGTCTGCCTTGCAGACTTTCATATTCAAGCAAGGTATCGACTAATCAAGATACCTTTGGAGAGGTCCAGCAGGAGATAGTCCTATTCTGCGACCCCTCTGCAAGCATCAGACCTGGTGCGATGGTAGAGGTGACGCAAGCTGGAGCAACGGAGGTATACGAATGCGCCGGACAACCTGCAAGCTACACCTCTCACCAAGAAATCCGCTTGAAGATCCGCAGAAAGAGAGCGTAGAGATGATTAAGGTTGATAAGAAGGACCTTGAGGAGCTGCTTAATAGACTCGAACAAGGCGCTGCAGAGGAAGTGATCCAGACAGGAATGAATCAGTTGGCTGAGTATGGCATCGGCATCGCTAAGAAGAACACTCCTCGAGTTACAACGAATTTGATGAATAATTGGTCAGTGAGCGAGGTAAGCGCTAAGAAGCTTGTGCTTATTAATAACACTGAGTATGCCGAATACGTTGAGTACGGCCACAGGCAACAGCCTGGAAGGTACGTGCCGGCAATCGGCAAGCGACTCAAAAGAGCGTGGGTTCGCGGTGTCTTCTATGCAGCACGTTCAGAGGAACAGCTCCGAAATAACGCGGGGCGAATCCTTAAGCCTATCATAACTAAAGAATTAGAAAGGATTCTAAATGGCTAACATCGAGAAAGATGGAATGGTTAACGCTGTCATTGACGGCGTCACAGAGGCTCTTGTGCTCGAATTTCCGACAGAAAAAGGCTATCAGATCTATATCGGAGACGTTCCGCAAGATTTCGAACCTAAATCATTCATTGTAGGTAACGTGACAGCGAGTAAGGAGAGGAAGAACACAACAACATCTGTGTACACGGAAATCATCACCATTCAATACCAACCAGAAGGCGGCGAGATGGAGCTTAACTCCGTCAAAAGCCGTCTTATTGAATGTCTCGAAATTATCAACGTGTACAACGGTAGAGGCGTGAAGCCAACGAGGACAAGTTATAGAGACTCAGCAGTGGTTGACGACATCCTAACTTACATTATCAGCGTGTCAGATGTTTACTACGAACTGCCTCAGGGCGATAGCATGACTTCGGCAATCACGCAGATAGGAGCAACAGATGAGTAAGACAGAAGAAATGAAGTTCACTAAGGATCAGTGGGCTTCTTCACAAAAATACAAAGATAAACCAGATCTTATTGAGGCGCTTCTTGTGGACGGTGAATCGTACACAGAGAAACAAGTGGATAAGATCGTTAAAGATTACCTAACAAAGGAGGTATAACGCATGGCATTAGGCGGAGGTAGATTTGCCACAATGAACAAGGTCCTTCCAGGTACCTATATCAATGTCATCACACAAACAGCAGACAGCCATTCAATCGAGAGCGGTGTTGTCGCTCTTCCTTACTGCCTTAATTGGGGACCTAAAAGTTCAATTATTGAGGTACTAGCAACGGAATCAGCAACAGACATCTTCACTAAACTTGGAGATAACATGTACACTGCCGAGAATCTTCTCCCTATTAGAGAAATCTTCAAGGGTGGCGCTACAAAGATTATCCTCTACAACCTGAATGATGGAGAGAAGGCTTCTTGCACTTATGCAACAGCTAAGTACGAGGGTGTCAGAGGAAACGACATCAAGATTAAAATCGTCGCTAATGTTGACGATCCTTCAAAGAAGGATGTTTCAACCATTATCGATGGGACTGTTAAGGGCACTCAGACGGTATCAAAGGCAAGTGAGCTTGTTGATAATGACTGGGTTACTTTTAGCAAGTCAGCAACACTTGATCTGACAGCGGGTACACCACTTACAGGCGGTACCAATGGGACAATCACAGGAACTCAGCACATGGCGGCACTTGAAGCGCTTGAGCAGAAGTTCTTCAACGCACTCGTTTGCGATGCAACAGAGAAGGCGACGGTTGCTCTTTACTCAGCTTATGTAAAGAGGCTCAGAGATTCACTCGGCAAGTGCTTCCAGCTCGTCGCTTATAACGCAGCTGAGGACTACGAGGGCATCATCAATGTAGCTACCAAGGTAGCGACTGACAATGGCGCGAAGGAGTCAGCACTCGTCTACTGGGTAGCAGGAAAGACTGTATCAAGAGCGTTTGGTAAGTCGAACACAAACGCGACTTACAACGGAGAACTCGCACCTCTATGCACAGAGACACAGGCGCAGCTTGAGGAGGCAATCAAGAACGGAAAACTCATCTTCCATACTGTTGGCGATGATTTCAAGGTTCTTCTTGATATCAACTCACTTACAACATTCACAGATGAAAAGGGTTCTCTGATGGCTAAAAACGAGGTTGTTAGAGTCACTGACTACCTTAACAACTCAATTGCAAGCCTGTTCAACAGCAGATACATCGGCAACGTAATCAACAGCGATGCTGGAAGAGCGCATCTTAGACAGGATATTGCTTCTATCCAGGACGAACTTGTGAACGCAGGAGCAATTAATTACAACGGCAACGACCTCAAGGTTTCACTTGGACCTGATAAGGGCGATGTTGTAATCGAGGATCTAATCACAATCAACGCTGCGATGGTTCGCCTGTACATGACTGTGAGAGTTAATTAGTAGGAGGTAACAATCAATGGAACAAAATCCAATGAGACCGAACGAGGCGATTTCCGGAAAGGCTGGAGACATCTACGTCAAGATTGGCAACAACAGATATCACTATATGCACGTAACTGAAATCGAGGCAACTATCGAGTATGAAAAGGGTGAGGTACCTATGCTCGGAAGAACAATGACAGGCCATAAGATTAATGGTGCTAAGGGTTCATACAAGGGTAAGGGCTACTACAGATTTTCTGAGGAGAGAGCAGCTGCAGAGGCTTACAAAAATGGCGAAGGTGCACCAATCTTCGAGATTGAGATTACCAACGTTGACAAGTCCACTATTGCAGGTACACAGAGAGCAATTCTAAAGGATTGCATGCCTGATTCAGTAGTTCTGGCTAAGGCAGACGCTAATTCAGAGTTCCTCGAGGAGGACATCGAGGGCACATTTGACGATTTCGATATCCCAGACAAGTTCAGTTCAGATCTTGAGGGGTACGTAGAGTCTTAATTGATAAGAGAGGAACAAAATGAGCAATTCAGTTAATCAGTTTTTCAAAGAGAATAAAGTTGATAGAAAGAACGTGAAGTTCGCTGCTTCAAAGAGTTTTTTGGACGAGAACGGAAAACCTATTGAGTGGACGCTTCGATCTCTCCCGTCTAAGCTAATGGAAAGAATCAGAAAGACAGCCTCAAACAACGATGAACTTATTATTTCAGCGACTGCAGCATCTGTTGTCTTTCCTAATCTTAGGGACTCAAGCCTGCAGGACAGCTATGGCGCAAAAAAGCCTGAGGACCTGCTCATGGAGCTCCTTTATTCTGACGAGCTTGTAGCACTTGAGATGAAGGTTCTTGAAATCAACAACTTTTCGAAAAACATTGTCGACCTCGTTGACGAAGCAAAAAACTAATTGAGGGTCCAGAGCATGACCCAGAGGCGGTAGTGATGCTCAGAGTCCTTAAGGACTACCACTTACTGCCGCGTGATTACCTTGCTCTTGATCCTGAGAGCAAGGCTTTTATTATCGCTTGCATTCAACTCGAGGATAAGTGGGCTCAGGAAGAGCTTAAAAAGGTCGAGAAGGAGCTGGCGAAGAAAGGATAAGTGAGATATGTCGGTAGATATCACGCTCAATGCGCGAGACAGAATCTCGCAACAGATGGACGCTATCACAAAAAGCGTCAATGAATTAAATTCAGCGTTCGAGGAGCTCGAAGGAGTTTCTCAGGCTGCAGAAAATAAGGCATCGGCATCACTTAATGGTATAGCAAGCGCATCGAAAGTGGTCGGTAAAGGCCTTACAACAGTGGGCTCAACGCTCACCAATTTCATTACTAAGCCAGCTCTTGCAGCGGGTGCTGCGCTCGGAGGGGTCGTACTTGCTAAAGGCTTTAAGAGATTCGCACAGATTGACGAGGCTAAGGCGAAGATGATTGCTTTAGGAGTCTCTGCAGAGCAAGCAGGCAAGATTATTAATGAAAATGCAATGCAAGCTGTAATCGGTACATCTTACAACCTTGATGAAGCTGCAACAACAGCCGCTGGAGCATTCGCAGCAGGAATCAAGGGAAACGACCTGACTAAGTATTTAAGTACTGTAACAGACGCAGCGGCAGTCGCAGGTGTAGGAATGGGCGAGATGGGCACCATCTTCAACCGAGTTGCTGCCAATGGCAAAGTCACGGCAATGGAAATGAACCAGCTCGCAGACAGAGGAGTTCCTATCTGGCAGTATCTTGCAGACGCAACAGGCAAGAGCGTTGAAGAGGTGCGTAAAGATGTATCGGCTGGAGCTGTAGATCTTGCAACGTTCAGGAAGGCTATTGATGAAAATATAAGTGGCGCAGCCAAGAGAATGGGACAGATCTCGTGGTCTGGAATGGTATCGAATATAGAGGCTTCGCTTGGAAGAATCGGAGCCAGCATCTGGGGCGCAACTGACGACGCTAACTCATTGTCAGGTGTACTTTTAGAGCTTGGTAACAAGGCAATGGGGCCGCTCGGGAATGTCGAAAAAAAGGCCACTGAGCTCGGAAGAACGCTCGGAGGTACTGCAAGACTTCTTACTGATTTCTTTAGCGGAGGCGTTGATTCAGAGACGTTCAACGGCGTCTCTAAGGGAGCACAAGACCTATTCAAGAAGATTCAGCCGATGGCCGAAAAGATTAAAGGTATAAACGATGCTTTCTCAGGAATGTCCACGAAGGGTAAGCTATCATTTGCTGGTATAGCACTCGGTGCAGGACCCGTCCTTAAGATAGCGGGCAAACTGTCGAGTGAGTTTGGCGAGGTCGCTCCTAAGCTTGGAGATATGGTGGCTAAGGCAGGAGGCTTCAGCGGTATAGCAAGCAAACTACTTAGCCCGCTCGGAATAGGCGTTGGCTTATTCGCGGGAATGTTTCTCAATTCCGAAAAGCTCAGAAGCTCATTCGGTGATGTTATCGAGGCAATGGGACCAGGACTCGGTGACGTGCTTAGCTCGCTTGCTTCTAACTTCGGAGCAATCTTCGGAGCAATTGGAAACATTCTCGGAAGCCTCGGAGACGCGTTCGCACCATTGATTTCCGCAGCGGCGCCGGTGCTCGGTTCTATAGCGAGTCTTTTCGGAGCAATCTTCAAAGTGATCAGTCCGATTATTAGTGCAATTGCACAGCTTGTCGGTTGGTTCGCATCGAAGATGGCGGGGCCTGCACAGACGGCAGCGGGCGCTATATCTAAAGCGTTCGGCGGAGTGGCTGCAGTTATTAATGGTGTAGCTAACGCAATCAACGCTGTTAGATCTGCGTGGGATAGCATCAAATCAGGCTCAAAGACCCTTACCATCTATCAAAAGACAGTTGGAACAACAGAAAGCATCAAGGGCGGAAATGGAATCGCAGGGCCTAAAGCTGCGACTGGAACAAAGGCGTCAAAGGGCGGAACAACACTCGTAGGAGAGAGAGGACCTGAGCTTGTTAACCTGCCTAAGGGCGCTTCTGTTCACACAGCAAGGGAAACATCTGCAATGCTCAGCTCGCCTTCTGTGAGCGTCAACATCGTCGCGAATGTATCCGATAAGGGAATGAGTATCGAGCAGTTTGTGTCCGAGCTATCAGACCAGGTAAGTGAGGTTCTATCAGCAAGCGCAGAAGGAGTGTGTGCATAAATGATTCATTTAAGAATAGACGGCGTGAACTTCCCTGTTCCGCCCGAAGAATTCACCACAACTCTTCAGAACAGAAAC
The DNA here is from genome assembly GCA_934255135.1 of uncultured Clostridia bacterium. GTDB lineage: Bacteria > Bacillota > Clostridia > Peptostreptococcales > Anaerovoracaceae > Crickella. The sequence goes on from CAKQMV010000011.1 coordinate 36,426, forward strand.
AAGACCGAAACTTTGATTGATGGAAATGAAATTAACATTGTTAAGAAGCCTGGCCTCAGAGAGTTCTCTTGTGAGGTTAGGCTTCCAGATGCGAAGTATTCATGGGCAGATTGGAGTCAAAAAAGCGATTCACATATTCCTGACGGCTTTAATGAGCCGGACGTGTATATAAGATTTCTTGACGACCTAAAGACTGGTAATAGGGTCTTTAGGTTGATTCTTGTTAATGATGATGGAAGGAACGTCAGTGTTAATGTGACGTTAGAGGAACTATCATTCATCAGAAATGTTGAATGGACCTCAGCTAAATGCACGTTCAAGAAATTCGTTGATTACAATACTGTAATAGTCAAAGAAAACAACAAGAATGTCACGAACAAGACGACGAAGAAGCCTAAAAAGAATTATTACATAATCAAGAAGGGTGACACTCTTAAGAAGATCTCAAAGAAGATGTACGGCACTCAGAAGTACGCTTCTAAGATTTATTCCTGGAACCAAAATGCGATTGAGAAGGCAGCCAAGAAACACAAGAGAAAATCAAGCAGCAAGGGCAAGTACATCTACAAGGGTACGAAGCTTAAGTTAAAGACGGTGAAGTAAGGGCGGTGAGTAGATGAGCAATGAAAGAACGATAAGCGTCACTCTTACACATGGCTCTACCACCTACAAGCCTGTCGTGATTGGTGATGTGACGGTAGAATGGACGAGATTCGGAAGCCCTGGCAAGCTGAAGATGACAGTAATTAAGGACTCAACTCTTAAGCTTGAGAATGGCGACTGTGTAAGACTTGTGGTCGATGGAAAGAATTTCTTCTTCGGATTTGTTTTCGTAATTGACCGAAAAGAGGCAAGCCAGCTGTCCATAACAGCATATGATGTTCTTAGGTACCTTAAGTCAAAGGATATATTCAAGATGCCAAAACAGACTTACACGAAAGCTCTTAAAACAGTACTTAAGCGCTATGGCCTTAAGAGTGGAACGATAGCAAATACTAAGTACGTTCGAAAGGCTAAAGTGTTCAATGGCTGCGTCCTGGATATGCTCGAGACTTACAGGAAAGACACCAAAAACAGCAAGGGTGTGAATTATATCCTATACGCTGATTTTAATAAGGTATGTTTGAAAGCGCAGTCCTCGATGAAGACTAATTATGTCATTACGAACCAAATGACATCAGACTTCTCGTACTCATCATCAATTGATGAGAGGACTTACACGGTCATTAAGCTGTACAAAGGTTCAGGCAAGAAGTCTAAGGTTTATACAAAAACCTCTGCAGCGGCCAAGAAGAAGTACGGTCGGCTGACCTATGTTGATAGTACCAAGCTTAAGAGCAAGTCGAAGATTAAGAAGAAACTCAACACGATTGCGAAGGCGCATGATACACCTTCAAAAAAACTAACAATTAAAAACGTGTTTGGCGTTGTTAATATTCGTGCAGGATCCGGTGTAAGAGTTGAAATCGAGGAGGCTGGCATCACGATAAACAGAAGCATGACAGTTAGTACAGTCACACACAAGTTCAGCGAAGGAAGACACACGATGGACTTAACGCTAGTAGGAGGTGATTTCCGTGAGTGATGTTTATGATTTAGTAGAGATGATCAAGGAGATTGCTATATCAGCGGTTAAGGCTGCGGATCCTATGTCAACGGAATTTGCAGAGGTTGTCTCAGTCAAGCCACTCAAGCTGTCAATGGGAAGCTACACCGTCAGCGAGAAGGAAGAACTGTTCGTGATCACACGAAGGATTAAAGATCTTATAGATGGTAAAAAGTTAAAACCGGGAGACGCGGTTTTAGTCCTAAAAGAGGACGGAGGCGAGAACTGGATAATTCTTGATGCAGTGGAGGTGAGCGGCGACTGATGGCAAGCATTGTACCTGAATATGATGAATTTGAATCTGACTCATTGGAGGAAGTCAGAGAAGAAGAGCAGACAAGCGCCACTTGGATTTTGAACGAAGAAACCAAGACCATAGGTGCTATTTCTGATGATAAAAAGGAATGCGTAATTCAATCACTAAAATGCGCCTTGATGACTGAGCAACAAGAACACGAAATCTACCCTATTGACTATGGCTCAAGGCTAAATGAAATGATTGGAGATACGAAGCCTCAAGTCTACGCTGAAATTGAGTGTGCTGTGGCTGAATGCCTCGAATTTGATGACAGAGTTAATTCTGTTGATAGCTTCAGCTTCTCGGATCATGGAGATAATGTTGTGGTTAACTTTTGCGTAGATATTGACGGGGAAGAAGTGGAAATGAGTGAGGAGGTGGTCGTAAGTGGCTAATTCCGATGAATTATATGAAAACATCTTAGACAGACTGCTTAACGCAGTTCCTAACGATGTCGACAAAAGAGAGGGAAGTATCATATTCAACGCACTTGCTCCTGTAGCGCTTGAGCTGCAGGAGGTATACGAAGAGCTTGAAGATGTCATGAGAGAAACATTCGCCGATACAGCTTCTCTTGATTCTCTGATACTAAGAGCAAGAGAACGAGGCATCGAATGGATGGAGGCAACTCATGCAGTTGTTAAGGCTGAGCTTGTCTTTTCTGAGGATGTTTCAGCAGAACCGAGCGTTACAGGCTCCGTTTTTGCGTCTGAAAACGAAACCTTGATGTACGAGGTAACAAGCAGGCTATCATTTGAGAACAACACCGGAACCTATCTATTAACTTGTACAGATGCTGGACTTTCCGGAAATGTGGCAAGCGGAGAACTTCTTGTAGAAGAGGCTGAAGATGATGCACTGTTTGAGAATCTTGTTTCTGCCAGCATAACAGAACTTGTGAAGGCTGCGAGGAATGACGAGGATGTTGAGGCGTTCAGAACACGCTATTTTGACAGCATCAACAACGAGGCATTCGGAGGAAATGTCGCAGATTACAAAGAAAAGGCATTAAGCCTTGACGCAGTTAGCGCAGTGCAAGTTGAACCTGTGTGGAATGGCCCTGGAACTGTAAGGCTCCGATTCATTAACGGATCCTATGGAGTACCGAGTACATCCGAAGTCCAAGAGGTGCAGAACGCCTTTGACCCTACACCGAACAAAGGTGAGGGATATGGTCTTTCTCCTATCGGTCACAACGTCACTGTTATACCAGCGACAGGGGTTGACATGGTGATAGTTGCAACGGTCACGATTAGCTCAGCTCACAGCTGGCAGGATCTATACGATACCATAAAGGCTAAGTGCGAAGAGTACCTGCTATCCCTCAGAAAAGAATGGCAGCACGCGGCCGTGACGGTATCTCCAGGAGTGCTATCTTACCTCATCAAGCTTAGCGTCCCCGATATAAACACGTTCAGCTGCACGATTAACGGGCACGATGCTGATTTTGTCCTCGAGAGTGATGAGGTACCTGTATTTAAGAGCTTAACGGAGGCGTAGAGAGATGATAGAGCATAAGCTACTAATAGAATACCTTCCTCCATTCTTGCAGGAGTACAGGGAATATAGGCGCCTTTTTACGGCGCTTCAAGAAGAAATAAGCGAAGGCGAGCAGTCCATCCTAGGGAGGATAGAAACGGCTCTCGATGACACGTTTATAGTGACTGCAACTGCAGAGGGAATCCAACGCTGGGAACAAATGCTTGGGGTAATACCAAGCGTGGAATCTACACTTGATGATCGCCGTGAAGTAATCAGAATGAAGCTTGTTGGCGAGAGGCCTTATACGATGATTAAGCTTCGAGAAATTCTTGATAAGTTGCTTGGCGTTGACAGATATACGCTCGAATTCGTAGGACCTTATGAACTAAAGCTTCAGATTGAGCTGACTTCTAAGTTCCAGCGTGCAGCTGCTACGGATTTGATTGAGAGAATAATTCCGGCGAACATCCTCTGCAACATCACACTTAGATATAGGCAGTACAATTACTTCAACAAGAAGTACAGTCACAATCAGATGAGTAAGTACACTCACTCCGGACTTAAGGAGGTTATATAAGTGAAGACAACTAATTATTTGAATCTTAAGAAACCAGAAGGGACCGACTTCTACGATGTCGAGGACAACAATTCGAACATGGATGTCCTTGATGTTAAGGCGAAGGCTGTTGATGAGAAGATTAAGTCAATCGAGGATCTTAAGAACGACAAGCCTGTTATAATCACAGGCACTCTCGAGAGTGGGAAAACCTCGCTTACCTTACAGAGCGAAAAGCTGAATGATCTATCAGTTATAGACGTATATACATCTGTGTATGGAGTTAACCCAGTAAGCATTGAGCCAACGCTCGGAAGTATCACGCTTACATTTGACGAGCAGCGCGTGGACCTCGGTGTGCGATTGGAGGTGAAGAAATAATGGCATTCTATAGATGCGGCGGCGGAAAGCCTGAACAGGAGAAGCACGTTGAGCCAAGCTTACAGGTGCAAGTGGTACTCCCTGATGCCGGCAAAACGCTAAAAAAGGTTACCGTCGCTGGTGATCCAGATCTCGTATCTGCGAATATCAAGGCCGGAGTAAACATATTCGGTGTCAGTGGTCAATCTTCAGTTGTAGAGACATCGGATGGTACAGCTGCTGCAGAAAATATCCTGTCAGGAAAGACAGCATATGTAAACGGCTCAAAGGTGACAGGAAATATTCCGTCAAAAGCAGCCGCAACAATTACTCCGAACGACAGCACACAGACCATACCAAAAGGTCAGTATCTCACTGGAGACCAGACCATCAGTCCTGTACCTACGGAAGAAAAGACCGTAACAGCAGGACCAAGTGCAACAACAGTAGTACCGACAAGCGGGAAATACCTGTCAAAGGTAACTGTGGAAGGAGCAAACCTTGTGGAGTTTGCTAATGCGGGTGCTAAAGAATTGTGGAGCTTTACAGGACATACGGATTTTGTAAGAGGCGTAGCAGTAGATTCAGCAGGTAACGTTTACAGCGGAAGCGATGACAAAACCGTCCGAAAAATAAATTCGAGCGGTTCGCAAGTTTGGAGCTTTACAGGACATGCGAATTGGGTAAAAGCCGTAGCCGTAGACTCGGCAGGCAACGTTTACAGCGGAAGTAGAGACAAAACCGTCCGCAAAATAAATTCAAGCGGTTCTGAGGTTTGGGAATTTACAGGGTGTACGGATTTTGTCAATGCAGTGGCAGTGGATTCAAGCGGTAACGTTTACAGCGGAAGCGATGACAAAACAGTTCGCAAAATCAGTTCAAGCGGTTCTCAGGTGTGGTCATTTACAGGACATACGGAAGCTGTCTATGCCGTGGCAGTGGACTCGGCAGGTAACGTCTACAGCGGAGGCAATGATGACACCGTTCGTAAAATCAATTCAAGCGGTTCAGAAGTATGGAAATTTAAAGGACATACGCAAACTGTCTATGCCGTAGCCGTAGACTCGGCAGGCAACGTTTACAGCGGAAGTAGAGACAAAACCGTCCGCAAAATAAATTCAAGCGGTTCAGAAGTATGGAAATTTACAGGACATACATCCCGAGTCTTTGCCGTAGCCGTAGATTCAGATGGATACGTCTATAGCGGAGGCTATGATGACAAAACAGTTCGTAAAATCAATTCAAGCGGTTCAGAAGTTTGGTCTTTCACAGAAAATATGCAAGGTGTCTTCGCCGTGGCAGTAGACTCAGCAGGTAACGTCTACAGCGGAAGCAATGACAGCACCGTCCGAAAAATCAAATACACCACCGCCCTCGGTACATTTTACGCTAAGCCATCGGACGGGGGAAAACCTGTGCCGATGAATGTGTATAAGTTGAAAACTACGTTCGAGGAAATACCAGGAGCAACGCCAACGGAGATGTGGAGCTTTACAAGGAAAAACACAGTCGATGCCGTAGCAGTGGATTCAAGCGGTAATGTCTATAGCGGAAGTGCTGACAGAGCCGTCACAAAAATAAATTCAGATGGTTCACAAATTTGGAGCTTCTTAGGACATACGAGGGATGTCGAAGCCGTGGCAGTGGATTCGGAAGGCAACGTCTATAGCGGAAGCCTTGACTATACAGTCCGTAAAATAAATTCAGTTGGTTCAGAAGTTTGGTCTTATACAGGACATACGGAAGCTGTCAATGCCGTGGCGGTAGATTCGGCAGGCAATGTCTATAGCGGAAGTAATGACTATACCGTCCGAAAAATTAATTCAAGCGGTTCTGAGGTTTGGGAATATAAAAATTCGGGTTTTGTCGAAGCCGTAGCGGTAGACTCAGCAGATAACGTTTACATCGGAGACAATGTCAATGCCGTCCGAAAAATAAATTCAACTGGACAGCAGGTAGTATGGAACTTCCTAGGACATGATTCTACTGTCAATGCCGTGGCAGTAGACTCAGCAGGTAACGTCTACAGCGGAAGCAATGACAGCACCGTCCGAAAAATAAATTCGAGCGGTTCGCAAGTTTGGGCTTATGTATTTGGAAGCAGAGTCTATGCCGTAGCCGTAGATTCGGACGGTAACGTATACAGCGGAAGCGAAGGCAATGCCGTCCGAAAAATTAATTCAAGCGGTTCGCAGGTGTGGTCATTTACAGGACATACGGATTTTGTAAGAGGCGTAGCAGTAGATTCAGCAGGCAATGTCTATAGTGGAAGTGCTGACAATACCGTTAAAAAAATTAAAAACACATCAAAACAAGTATATATTGCTTATTACGAGGACATGCCATCGTAAGGAAGGAGAAAAAAATCATGAACAAGAAATTCATCACCGTGGAAGAGACAAAGGTGCAGTTAATTCACTTTATGCCGTTCGATGCAAAAGACGGACTAGGAATGACAGAAGAGGAACTTCTGAAAGTAGGATTCCTCGTAGACGAGATTCCAGAGCCGCAGGTAGTAGAGGGCAAGATTGCGGAAGCTCACTACACAATTGAAAAAGGATTCTGGTATGAGTATGTTGACGCACCTGCCAGCGACGAATACACAGCAGGATATGACCAGGCAATCCTAGACATGATGGAGGTACAGTAATGACAGCAAGAGAGAGAATCATCAATTCATACAAGAGACTATACGCCGCAGGCAAAATTACACAGGACAAACTTAATCAGATGCTTGCCGACGGTAAGATTACACAGGACGAGTACAACTACATCGTAGGATAGAGAGGAGACTCACATGTCAGTAACAAAGGCAACAGGACAAGAGTGGAAACTCGAAGATGTGCCCGTAAGATGGCGAGCAGAAGTAGAAGCTCTTCTTGCTGAGTAATAAGCGATTAGAGGTAGGGGTGAGACTCCTGCCTCGTTTTTTTAAACTACGAAAAAAATGAAAGCGAGGTTTGAACATGAAGACAAACAAGGAAACAATTGCAAGGACCATCGTACTGGTGCTCGCGCTTATCAATCAGATGCTTGCTGTGATGGGCAGAGGGGCCATCGACATCGCAGAAGATACTGTATATCAGGCTGTATCGCTCGCCTGCACAATTGGCATGGCATTTCGCGTGTGGTGGAAGAACAACGATTTTACCCGCGAGGCAGCAGCCGGAACTAAGTATATGCACGTATTAAAGATGCACAGAAGGGCTGGGGACACAATCATAGAAGGTGGTGATGGCGATGTTGCTGAACATTAAGAAGCGAAAGGAGTTCTTTGAGGAGTTAGGTTACAGCTACACTTTCAAAGACATCAAGCGCTTCCAGAAGCGCTACTTTACGAGAAGCAGAGACATAGACGGAAAGTACGGAAAGAACACCGACATCCTCCTGAGACATTGCTACAATGTGCAAATGTACGCACCACACTTTAAGCCCGAGGAGTTTAAGTGCGAGTGCGGTGGGCGTTATTGCACCGGCTATCCTACGTGGATGAAGAAAGATATACTGGTGCTGATTGAGGGTATCAGACTTCATTACGGGAGACCAATCACAATCACTTGTGGACTGAGATGTAAGAAGTACAACGCACAGCTTAACGGAAGTATTGCCAATTCATTACATTGCAAAGGACGAGCAATCGACTTTTATCAGCTCGGTGTAACAGACACTCTCACACATCGTAAACGAAGCATTGCGTGGCTTAAAAAGCAGAAAAACTGTAGTTACATATATGGCAATGGCATAAACATCTACGGGCACAACATTGTTGCGCCGTACATGGGTAATGCACTGCATGTTGATGTGGGGGTGTAAGTATGGCAATTCTAAAACCTAAAGTTAAAACATCGCACGATAAATGCATTGATGCGATTATAGAGTGGGCGAAGAAATATGAAGCAGACAATTCATACAAGTACAAGAAGTGGTCATCTGATCCGAAAACGCACCAGTGTCCTATATGTCATCCTAATAGCGGTAAGGGTTGGAATTGTATTGGTTTTGTTTCCGCTTGCTTCTATCATGGCGGTGGTGTTAAGTCAGTAAGATGCAGCAATTCAGGACTTGGAAATAATGCTTGGTTTGACACCGTTACGCCTGATAAGTGGAGAGAAAGAAATGGGCAGAACTGGCTTAAGGTTAGGCGAAAGAAAAGGGGCGATGTAATCATTTGCTATAAGAACGGTAAATATAAGCACACAGCACTTTACATAGGCAACGGATACATCATTGATTCCACTTCTTCCAGAGGTATCAAGAAAAGAAAATACAGCGAACTTTCCAAGTATTCAAAGAAGTTCTTTAGGTACACAGGAAAAGGGAAGTTTTAATATGAGGTAATTAGCTATGAAATGTGTATCATTTGACAGCCTTCACTCCTTCAGGGAGTGGGGGCTTATTCTTTCCAGCAAGGAAACCTGAGCATATACACTATTCACACATATATTCTTGATTAAAAGAAAGGGATGCATCAATGAATGAAGCACTAATTGCGGCAGGGGCAACACTTCTGGTGTGCCTTATCAACAACATATTTCAAGAGAAGAGATACATGGAAAAGAGTGACGAAACAATCAGTCTCGTCACTTATCGACTGCAGCAGCTTGAGAAGAAACAGGATAAGCATAACTGCTTGATAGAGCGCGTGTATGATCTGGAAACACAGCTTGCTGTTGAACAAGAAAAGATAGATGTTGCGAATCATCGTATAAATGATCTGGAAGAATTTCATAAATAAAAGAAAAGGGCAGGATTCACTCCTGCCCAGAGTTTTTTATTGTTATAAGTTCGCAGGAATCTGATCCATTGGAATTTCCATTATAGATCCATCGGCTTCTTCATAAGCAACATGCTGGATAATTCCATTCTTGTCCATGAAGATATAAATGGTACTTTCAAATTCTGCTCCAAATCCATTTTGAAGAGTAGCTCCTGCTGTGGCTACATAATCACCGTACGTGTTGTCTTTTGTTTTTCCGCAAGTATAATCCAATATATAATGAACTTTTGCCTTATACTTGAAAACATCATCCCACTGAATCGTTGTGAAGTAGTTCTGTCCCATTTCACTGGCAATTTCATCAGGTGTTTTTTTCTCTTCCTTCTGCTCTTGTCCCTTTTGTTCTTTCTTTTGCTCTTCTGAAACGGCTGCGTTCTGATCTTTAGCAGGCTTCTTGTCATCGCTGCCACCTCCACCAATTCCGCAGAGTATCAGAAAGGCAATCAGGGCTATAAACCACTTCCTTTTATAGATTGGCTTCTTCATGATTGTTCCTTTCTCCTTAAGATAATAGCTTGCTTAAATAGTACGATATGTGCGATACAATATCAATTGAAAAAACAGTATTCGTTCATATTAGATTGCATGCGGTAAAATCTACAAGTGACAAACAAGTAACAAAATGAGGAATTACAACTTTAGAAAAAACAACAGGAAGTCTGCTGTAATAGGCTTCCTGTGGGGGCTTTCGCAATTTCACTATTTGCTTTAATAGTAAAAATAACAGTTCTGCGATTTAATCTATGGATAACAGAGTTGAATATGGTGCTTTGAGAATTTTATTCTATCCTGATTTCAAATCGCAGGATTTTTCTGTCAAAATAGCGATTTTTGCGGACAAGATAAAGAACAACAACGATAGTGTTGAATGTAATTATATTGAACAATTCAAGAATACTGTTATAACGGGTGATCAGTATAAAGCAAAACGATTGCTTGAGAATAATATTGATAGACTCGAATTTGGTAAGGTAGTATAATAACAAGAGTTAAATTAATTGATATTCAAAAGGAGTATATTGAAATGACTACTAGAATTGTTGAAGTAATTGGTCGTGAAATTCTCGACTCAAGAGGTAACCCTACAGTAGAAGCAGAGATCCATCTTGCAGATGGAACTGTTGCTTATGGAGATACTCCAAGTGGAGCATCAACAGGTATTTATGAGGCTCTTGAGCTAAGAGACGGTGACAAGGCTCGTTATGGCGGTAAGGGTGTGACTAAGGCTGTCAACAATGTAAATACAGCAATCAGAGAGCTTCTTATCGGACAGGATGCTTCTGATATTGCTGAGATTGAGAGAATTATGATTGAGGCTGATGGAAGCAAGGATAAGAGTGCATTTGGTGCTAATGCAATTCTTGCTGTTTCTCTTGCATGCGCTAAGGCAGCTGCAGCATCAATTGGAATTCCTCTATACAAGTTCTTTGGTGGAATCAACGGAGATACACTTCCAGTTCCAATGATGAACATTCTTAATGGTGGAGCACACGCTTCTAACACTGTTGACGTTCAGGAATTTATGATTATGCCTGTTGGAGCACCATCATTCAAGGAGTGCATCAGATGGTGTTCAGAGGTTTATCATCAGCTTGCTAAGGATCTTAAGAAGGACGGATATGCAATTTCTGTAGGAGATGAGGGTGGTTTCGCTCCTAACCTTAAGGATGAGTTCGAAGTTATGGATTACATTATGGCTGCTATTACAAATGCAGGATATAAGCCAGGTGATGATTTCGTAATTGCTATCGATGCGGCAGCAAGTGAGTGGAAGACTGATGAGGTTGGTCACTACAGAATGCCTAAGTCAGGAAGAACATTCACTGCAGAGGAGCTCGTTGCTAACTGGGAAGACTTCTGCAACAAGTATCCAATCGCTTCAATCGAAGACGGAATGGATGAAGAGGATTGGGATGGCTGGAAGCTTATGACAGAGAAGCTTGGAGACAGAATCCAGATTGTTGGAGACGACCTCTTCGTAACAAACCCTGAAAGATTTGCTAAGGGTATTGAGCTTGGATGTGCTAATGCAATCCTCATTAAGCTTAACCAGATCGGAAGCATTTCAGAGACTCTTGAGACTATTGCTCTTGCTAAGAAGAACGGATACAACACTATCGTTTCACATAGATCAGGAGAAACTGAGGATACAACAATTGCTGACCTCGTAGTTGGAGTTAACGCTTATCAGATTAAGACAGGTGCTCCTGCAAGAACTGAGAGAGTTGCTAAGTACAACCAGCTTATGAGAATTGAAGATGCACTTGGAAGAAACGCTAAGTTCATTGGAAATAAGCTTTTCAAATAGTCTGCGAATTCTAGGGCCGGCTTAATTAGCCGGCCTTTCTGTATTAAGGGTGAGAGATGTGGAAATAATTAGAGCGGAAAACTCAGGTTTCTGTTTCGGTGTTGAAAGAGCGATTAATGCAGCTTTTGAAGAAGCAGATAAGGCAAGCACTGAATCAAACATTTATACTTGTGGACAGATTATTCATAATCAGTCGGTTACGGACAGGCTCCTTTCCAAAGGCGTTAAGATGATAGTGTCTCTTGAAGAGGTAAATGCCGGCGACACGGTAATTGTAAGATCTCATGGAGAACCGAAATCATTTTATGATGAAGCCGAGAGGAGAGGTGTGAAGCTTGTCGATACTACGTGTGTATTTGTAACTAAGATTCATAAGCTTGTACAGGCTGCTCATGAAGAGGGAAGGCCGATAATAATAGTAGGAAGCAAGACACATCAGGAGGTAACGGCTACCAACGGTTGGTGTGAATATAAAGGAATTATTATTGAATCTCCGGATGAAGCTTGGAATGAGATAGAAACAATAAGAGAACAGATAGAGATTGCCGGACTCGATGCACTGGTTGTATGTCAGACAACCATAAGAATTGAGCTCCTTGAAGCAATCGTTAAGGTTCTTGATGCCAACGGCATCAGATATTACATAAAGAATACAATATGCAATGCTACAAGAGACAGACAGGAGAGCTGTGCATCACTTGCTAGAAGAGTGGATGCTATGATTGTCGTGGGTGGCAGGAACAGCTCAAATTCAAAGAAATTGTATGAAATTGCATTGAATAATTGTACAAATGCATTCTTTATTGAAAATGCTGATGATTTAGAGTTGCAAAGCATCAAAAAGTATAATAAAATAGGTTTAATTGCAGGCGCATCGACGCCTGAATGGATTATCAAGGAGGTTATTGCTAGAATGACAATGAATGTAGAAAAAAATCCAATGCTGGATTTTATGGATGACATTGAGAAATCACTGCATCTGCCAAAGCCGGGAGAAATTATTGACGGAAAAGTTGATCAGGTAAGAGACAACGAGGTTATCGTTAACATGGGATGCAAGAAGGACGGCATCCTACGTATCGATGAGGTAGTTCTCGAGGAAGGTCAGACTCTGAATGACCTGTTCAAGGTTGGAGATGAGATCCAGGCAAAGGTTATTAAGTCTGACGATGGTGAAGGCGGAATCCTTCTTTCAAAGAAAAGACTGGTAGCTGTTGAGAACTATAATGAACTCATCGAAGCTATGGAGAATAAGACAACAATCAACGTTAAGCTTACTAAGGCTGTTAACGGTGGTGTTATTGCGGCATACAAGGAAGTTACAGGCTTCATTCCTATGTCACAGCTCTCAGACAAGTTCGTTGAGAACGCTGACGAGTTCCTTGGACAGGATATGGATGTTAAGGTAATCAGAGTTGATGCTAAGAGAAACAGAGCTGTATTCTCAAGAAAGATCGTTCTTGTTGAGGAGAAGCGTAAGGCTGTAGCTGAAATTTGGAACAACCTTAACGTTGGAGACGTTGTTGAGGGTAAGGTTATGAGATTCACTGACTACGGTGCATTCGTAGATATCGGTGGTCTTGATGGTCTTCTTCACATCTCAGAGATTTCATGGGGTAAGCTAAAGCACCCAGAAGAGGTTCTTAACATTGGAGATATCATCAACGTTAAGATTCTTTCACTCAATGAGGAGAAGGGTAAGATTTCACTTGGTCTTAAGCAGACTAAGCCAGAGCCATGGTCACTTGTTGGAACTGAGTACCAGGTTGGCGATGTTATCAAGGGTAAGATCGTTCAGCTTAAGGAGTACGGTGCATTCGTAGAGATCGAAGCTGGTCTTGACGGACTCGTACACATCTCAGAGATCGCTAACAAGAGAGTTGAGAATGTTGCTGACGAGCTCACTATCGGACAGGAAGTTGAAGTTAAGATCGTTGAGATTGATGCTGACAGAAAGAGAATCAGCCTAAGCATTAAGGCTGCTCTTCCTGAAGAGGCTGCTGAGGAAGCTGCAGACGAGGAGTAATCTTTGTCGCTTGATTCTAAGCACTTGATTTGACTAATATTAAATCGCAATCATATTCCTATGGTTGCGATTTTTTATTATCCACAAATTTAAGTTCATATATTATTTACCAAGAATTTATGAAACTCCAAGTTACCAGCAGAAAAGAAACCATTAAAAAATCCGCACAGGAGAATGTGCGGATCATAAACATATATATTAATCTCTGTACCGTTTGTATTAATATATATTGTTTAAACATTAATCATGTACCTGAGTAAGCTTCTCAATATAACCGATGTTAGAAAGAAGGCATACGATGATTACATGATCACCGGCCTTAATCTTAGTCTTACCGGTAGGTATCATTGTTACGCCATCCCTGTTGATTGCAGCAATCTTAACAAATGGTGGCATCTTAAGCTGCTCTATTGTCTTGCCAACCATGTACATCTTAGGGGCTGTGTATACCTGCATAAGCTCTGCCTGGCCCTGCAGAAGAACCTCTGAAAGTACTCTCTCAGAACCCTTAAATATTCTTATAATTGCGCTGGCACTGATATCTAGTGGATTGAGTACCATGTCTACTCCAAGCTTGGAAATAAGCTCATCATAGCTTTCATGACTGACCTTAGATATTGCATCGTCTACACCGAAACTCTTGGCTGTTACAGCTACAAGCAGGTTCTCTTCATCAAAACCGGTAGCTGTTACAACAGCGTTCATGTTCTTGATGTTCTCTTCTACGAGCAGGTCGATATCTGTACCGTTACCGTGGATTACACTTACATTAGGAAGCTGAGATGTAAGATACTGGCATCTCTTGCGCTTCTGTTCAATTATCTTAACAAATGCACCATATTCACTGAGCCTCTTGGCTAGATAGAAACCTGTTCTTCCTCCACCGACAATCATAACCTTCTGTGATTCAGCTTTCTTCTTCTTAGGCTTGATATGCTTTGCGTAATCAAGTATGGTGTTCTTCTCACCGATGAGGTAAATGATGTCGCCTTCTTCGATATTATCATTTCCGCTAGGCATGATAATCTTACCATGCCTTGAAATTCCAAGAACAAAGAACTCAGGCAGATAGTTTCTGAATTCAATAAGAGGCATTCCAATAAGGTTAGGATCTCTGTTCGCATCAAACTCAATTACCGCTATACGCTTAGCACTGTATACACCATTGGCAAGTGAATACTTGTCGATAAGGTATCTGTAAATCTCACCAGTGATCAGCATATCAGGGTTGATTACCGCATCGATATTAAAATGCTTGCACAGGAAATCAAGCTGATTCATGTGCTCTGGCTCACATACTCTCGCTACAACCTTCTTGCATCCGAGAGCCTTGGCGATTGATGCTGAAATAATGTTTGTATCATCAGAAGAGGTACAGCTTAATAGAAAATCAAAGTCCTTGATTTTGATCTTCTTAAGTGTATCCGAAGTCTTAGCATCACCGACCATTGTCATGATATCGAGGTGATGAGATATCTGATTAAGCTTCTCTTCATTAGTATCTACAACAGTTATGTCGTTGCTGTCGTTATTCAGGAGAGCTTCGGTGATTCTAAGACCAAGCTTTCCTGCTCCAAGAATTGCAATCTTCATTTGTTGTTCTTCCTTTGATTAGTGTATAAGTATATAATATAAACATTGGTTCAAATAATGTTTCAGCATTAGATGATTATAATACCAAGCAATATTCAATGCAAGGAGAGAAGCAATGTCTACAATTAAGATGATAGCATTGGATCTTGACGGTACAACGATGAGATCTGATGGAACTCTAAGCCCTGGAAACAGAGCAGCAATAGAAACAGCAAGAGATGCGGGTGTAAATGTAGTTATTTGTACAGGCCGTGTAGAAAGTGCACTCCCTGATGAAGTTAAGAATCTTGATGGAATCAAGTACGCCATAACCTCAAACGGTTCAAGAATAACAGATCTTCATACTAAAGAATGCATATACGGTGATTTTCTTTCGAAGAAGGCTTTAAGGAAATCAATTGAAGTTGCATCAGAGAATCATATTACAATAGAAGCATTTTATGATGGTCTGGCATATATTGATAGAGAACTCTACGACGATATTGAAGCTAATGGTTGTGACTACAGGAATAGGGAGTATGTTCTCAAAACAAGAATCCCAGTAGATGATATTTATGACAGAATGAGAGAACACGAAGATTGCATAGAGAATATTAATTTCTTTTTCCCATCTCCTGAAATTCTAGAGACATATAGAAGCAAGATCGAATCAATTCCAGATGCGATGATTACAATGTCCTTCCCTGTTAATCTCGAGGTTGGAGGCCCTGAGACATCTAAGCGTAAGGCACTTGAAGCACTTATGAAGATTCTTGATGTAAAGCAGGATGAACTTATGTGCATAGGTGATGCACCTAACGATATTGAGATGATTAAGTTTGCGGGAACAGGTGTTGCAATGGGTAATGCGTGGGGCGGAACTAAGGATTATGCCGACTTTGTGACAAAGACCAATGACGAAGATGGGGTGGCATATGCGATAGAGAAGTTCGTTTTTGGCCGTGAATAGACATGAATTAACGAGAAGTGTGAGCTTTGGGGCTTGCACTTTTTTATTGAAGAAATTTGCGAAATTATCACTAATTTGAGCAATGGGGTCACTAATTCTGTGAAATCATTGAAATACCCCCTGATAAATGATATTTAGCTATATACGGATTGTTCACGCATCACCGACAGAAGGAGATGTGAAATGAGATATAAAAGAAATATTGGAATATATGGTGAGAATTTTGCAGAAAGAATCCTCATCGAAAGAGGATATGATATTCTCGAAAGAAATTTTCGTGGAAGACATGGTGAGATAGACATCATTGCGAGAAAGGGATCATGCCTTCACTTCATTGAGGTCAAAACTAGATACGGTGACGAATGCGGATATCCAGCAGAGTCCGTTGATGATGTGAAAATTGATAGAATCAAGGCAGCTGCGGAGGAGTTTATCAGAATCAGAAGGCCGGGATGGCGCGACATAAGCTTTGATGTTTTTGAAATTCAGGCGAATATCCTAGAAGATGTTATTTAGGTGAGCAAAATGTTGACAAGAATTAATACAGCAGTTTTTGCGGGCGTCGAAGGTCATCCTGTGGTTGTTGAGACAGATCTTCTTAAAGGGATTCCCAGATTTAATATCGTAGGGCTACCATCTGCGACGGTTCTTGAATCGAGAGAAAGAATAAGATCGGCGATTAATAATTCCGGTTTCGAGTTTCCAAGGGGCAAAATCACAGTGAATCTCACGCCAGCAGGACTCCGCAAGAATGGAAGTCATCTTGACCTGCCGATTGCAATCGGTCTTCTCTGCACTAATATGTATGTCGATGCTGCAAAGACAGAGAATTATGGAATAATTGGGGAGCTGGCCCTTGACGGAAAGGTTCTCGGTGTCAACGGTGTACTTCCTATGGTTCTTGGCATGGCCAGAAATGGCGTGAATAGGATTATCGTTCCTGATGCCAATTATAAGGAGGCATCGCTTGCACAGAATATTCAGATCATTCCTTGCAGGAGCCTGACAGAATGTGCTGCACTTATAAATGAAAAGCGTACTCCGAGAGAACTAGAATGTGAATCTGCAGAGTGTGATTCTTACGAGGAAATCGACTTCAGTCAGATTAAAGGTCAGGAGATGGCCAAAAGAGCCATCGCTGTCGCAGTTACCGGCGGGCACGGACTTATAATGGTAGGAAGTCCGGGCTGTGGTAAGACCATGCTCGCACGCAGAATTCCAACGATAATGCCACCTATGAGTAGAGATGAGATACTCGAGACTTCCATAATATATTCGGTTGCTGGAAAGCTAAATATAACAGAATCGATGATATCCAAAAGACCTTTTAGAAGTCCTCACAGCAGCATAGGAGTTGCTGGGCTTATTGGAGGAGGAAATAATCCACATCCTGGGGAGCTTTCACTGGCGCATAATGGAATCCTCTTTCTCGATGAGGTCTGTGAATTCTCCTCAAGAGCCCTTGAATCTCTTAGGCTTCCTCTTGAGGATAAGGAAATATCACATTTCAGACAGGGCACCATTTACCGATACCCATGCAATTTCGGAGTTGTTATGGCTGCTAATCCGTGTAAGTGCGGGTATGCAGGAAGCGAGAAGAAGCCCTGTAAATGTTCGGAACGAGAGCTAGAACAATATAGACGCAAGCTGTCAGGCCCGATAATGGATCGTATTGACATAAGGCTTGAGATGAGCGAAGTTGAATACGACGAGATGGCGGGAAGCTCAAACGAAGGTCTAAGCTCTGCGGAAATGTATGAAATGGTACAGAGGGGGAGAGCTTTTGCCCGTAGCGAAGGGCGAAATAATCTTAATGCAATGCTTAATGACGGTGAAGTTGAAGAGCTTTGCAGGCTCGGACAGGAGGAACTGATTCTTATGAGAGGTGCCTATGAGAATCTTGGAATGTCGCCTCGTGCTTATACGAAGGTGCTTAAGGTTGCGAGAACGATTGCCGATATAGATGAATCAAGTGAAATCACGGCGGCTCATCTTGCAGAGGCTATAAGTTATAGGATTTATTCAGGACCACAGGGTGAATGAATATGGATAAGGAAATGATAAGAATCAAGCAAAGTGAGTTCGAGATAAAGAAAATCGACAAGAATTCAGAATGCTATCCATACAGACTTAAATGCTGTGACGACCATCCAGAGATTCTTTACTGCATTGGAAATGAAATGTGTCTGAATAATATGTCGGTGGCAGTTGTGGGTTCGCGCAAACATACTGTATACGGCAAATACGTGTCACAGATGATTGGAAAGAGGCTGTCGGAAGCTGGAGTTAGCGTGGTGTCAGGACTTGCGAAGGGAATCGACGGTTTTGCCCATGAAGGCGCACTTGAGTGCAGATCACAACCAATTGCGGTGCTTGGAAGTGGGCACAGGATGATGTATCCTCCAGCAAATCTGGGACTGATGGAGCAGGTCGCAATAAATGGCGCAGTTATTTCCGAATACGGACCAGATATGAAAGCACAGAAGTGGAGCTTTCCGAGGAGAAACAGAATAATAAGCGGAATAAGTGAGGCAGTAGTTCTGATTGAGGCTAATGCCAACAGCGGTGCGCTTATTACTGCTCAGTATGCTGCATCTCAAGGCAGAACCGTCTATGCTGTACCTGGAAATATCAACAGTCACTTCAGTGCAGGCACAAACCAGCTAATTCGCGATGGTGCCGTTCCATTGATTGCTATCGAGGATCTTATGAACGATATCGGTGTGGAGAAACCAGCAATTACTGAAAGCTATTGCAAAATGAGTGACGAAGAGAAGGCAGTTACCGGCGTACTTCAGAAATTTGGCGGGATGAGTGTGGATGAAATTTCTCATAAAATTAACATCAGAACGTCACAAACAAGTGGAATACTGACAATACTTGAGATAAAAGGCGTTGTTTTTTCAACTGGAGGCAAATTTTACCTTGCAAATTAGTTTTGCAAGGGTTATAGTGAGTTCTCGAAAGACTATATTTAAAAGGAATATATAATGGCAAGCAAAACCACAAGCAAAACCGAAGCTAAAACAGCAAAAACAACTAAAACAACTAGCAAATCTGCAAGTAAATCTACAAGCAAGGCCAGGAGTGGAACTAAGAAGACTCTTCTGATTGTGGAGTCTCCATCCAAGGCTAAGATTATCGGAAAGTATCTTGGAACTAAGTACAAGGTTATCGCGTCTGTAGGACACGTTAGAGATCTTCCGAAGAGCAGACTTGCTGTTGATGTGGAGAATAATTTCGAACCTGATTATATCAATATCAGAGGTAAGGGTGATGTTATAAAGACGCTTAAGAAGGAAGCTGCAGCAGCAGATAAAGTCCTTCTTGCAACCGACCCGGACCGTGAAGGAGAGGCTATTTCATGGCATATTGCATATCTTCTTGGTATTGATATTACCACTCCTTGCAGAGTTAAGTTTAATGAGATCAACAAGGAAGCGGTTAAGGAGGCAATCAAGCATCCAGAACCAATCGATATGGGTCTTGTGGACGCTCAGCAGGGAAGAAGAGTTCTTGACAGACTGGTAGGATATCAGATCAGCCCGCTTCTATGGAAGAAGGTTTCAAGAGGCTTGTCTGCAGGAAGAGTTCAGTCAGCAGCTCTTAAGATTGTGTGTGATAGAGAGAATGAGATCAATGCTTTTGTTCCTAAGGAGTACTGGGAGCTTACAGCTGATTTCGGTAAATCCTTCGAAGCTGCACTTTCTAAGATTGCCGGCAAGAAGGCTCATGTTGCAAATGAAGAAGAAGCAAATGCGATTGAGGCAGAGCTTAAGGAAGGATCATATATCGTTGCTGATCTTAAGAATGGAAGCAAGAAGGTCAGACCATATGCTCCATTTACAACAAGTAGTCTTCAGCAGGATGCCTCAAGTAAGCTTGGCTTCTCGACTAAGAAGACAATGCAGATTGCACAGCAGCTCTATGAAGGTGTGACAATTAAGGGCAGTGGCGCAAGAGGTCTTGTTACTTACATAAGAACAGATTCTACAAGAATCTCACAGAGTGCCAAGGAGACTGCAGCATCATTTATCAAGGATGCATATGGTTCAGAATATTCAGGCAATAATGTATACACTAATAAGAAGAAAGCAATGCAGGATGCTCACGAAGCTATCAGACCATCAGATGTTACACTTACACCTGATTCACTATCTGATTCTCTGACTCCTGATCAGATGAAGCTATATTCTCTTATCTGGAAGAGATTTGTCGCTTCACAGATGACTCCTGCACTTTATGATACATCTGCTGTTCTGATTGAGAATGGAAGATACGAGTTTAAAGCGAGCGGATCAAGAATGACATTTGATGGATGGAGAAAGGTATATCCTGCTGCATCTGAGAAGGAAATGACAGTCCCTGTACTAAACAAGGGCGATGTACTTGATATCAAGCAGCTTAAGAAGGAGCAGAAATTCACTCAGCCACCTTCAAGATATACAGAGGCGAGCCTTGTTAAGGAACTTGAGGATAAGAATATAGGACGACCAAGTACATATGCGTCTATCATTTCTGTGCTTATCGACAGAAGATACGTAAAGAGAGAGAAGAAGAGTCTTGTTCCAAGCAAGCTTGGATTTGATGTTATTGGAATTCTGCAGGAATACTTCACGGACATCGTAGATGTTCAGTTTACGGGAGAGATGGAGGACAATCTCGATAGAGTCGAGATGAGAGAAATTCCATGGAAGAATGTAATTGCTGATTTCTATGTTGATTTCAGCAAGGAGCTTAAGGTTGCAGAGGAAGAAGTTGAGAAGATTGAGAAGGAAGTAATTCCAACCGGCGAGACATGTGAGCTCTGCGGAGCACCTATGGTGTACAAGGAAGGACGTTTTGGCAGGTTCATCGCGTGCTCATCATATCCTGAATGCAAGAACACAAAGCCAATCGTTAAGTCGACAGGCGTAAAGTGTCCTAAGTGTGGCAAGGATATTGTCGAGAAGCGAGGCAGGAAGAGCGGTAGAGTTTTCTATGGCTGCGAAGGATATCCTGATTGTGATGTTTCATACTGGGATCTTCCAACGGGCGACAAGTGTCCTAAGTGCGGCGAGATGATAGTTCAGACTAAGGGCCGCAACAAAGTAAGAAAATGTTCTAATGCAAATTGTGATTATAAGGAGTAGGAAATGGTTCAGTTTCATGCAACTACAATATGTGCGGTAAGAAGACCGAATGGAGACATTGCAATCGGCGGTGACGGACAGGTTACAATGGGCGAATCAACCATCATGAAGAATGGTGCGAAGAAGGTTAAGAAGATTTATCATGGTAAGGTGCTATCAGGTTTTGCAGGATCTGTTGCTGATGCTTTTTCACTGACAGATAAGTTTGAGAATAAGCTTGAGGAGCATTCGGGCAACCTAAAGCGTGCTGCCGTTGATCTTGCACAATTCTGGAGAAATGACAAGGCAACAAGAAGCCTTGAGGCTCTTATGATTGTTGTAAATGAGGATGATATGCTTGTAATATCCGGAAACGGTGAGGTAATCGTGCCAGATAAGGATGTTGTGGCAATTGGTTCAGGCGGAAACTATGCTTATTCTGCTGCTGTTGCGCTGCATGAAAATACAGACCTTGATGCTGAGAGCATCGTAAGAAAATCTCTTGAAATCGCATCAAATATCTGTGTTTATACAAATAACAATATTTCAGTTGAAAAGCTCGGGGAGGAATAGAGGATGAACAGCATCAAGACAATGACACCTAGGGAAATAGTAACTGAACTCGACAAGTATATTATCGGTCAGGGTGAAGCTAAGAAGTCGGTTGCAATTGCCCTCCGTAACAGATACAGAAGATCTCTGCTAGACGAGAAGATGAGAGAGGAAATTACTCCGAAGAACATTCTGATGATGGGACCTACGGGTGTTGGTAAGACAGAAATCGCAAGAAGACTTGCGAAGATTATGGATGCACCTTTTGTTAAGGTTGAAGCTACTAAGTTTACAGAGGTTGGATATGTTGGCCGTGACGTTGATTCAATGATCAGAGACCTCGTTGAGGCATCTGTCAGGCTGTCAAAACAGTCAAGAGTCGATGAGCAGAGAGATACCGCTTCGAAGCTTGCGGAGGACCTTATCGTGAAGGCACTTATTCCGGGAAGCGATAAACCGACAGAGAAGCTAGGTAATATTTTTGACAGTTTCATGAATGCAGCTCCATATAAGACTCAGAAGCAGCAGTATGAGGAGCAGCAGAAGGAGAAAGAGAAGAGCTCTGAGGATTCCTCTCAGACTGAAATGGCCAGAGATCAGGTCAGAAGAGAGCTCAGAGAGGGTAAGCTCGAGGAACAGATTATTGAGATTGAGGTTGATGATACACCAAAGCTCAACCAGCTTGACATGCAGAACGAAGGCATGAGCATTGCGATAGGCAATATTTTTGATAATATGATGCCTAAGAAGACAAAAAAGAGAAAAGTAAAGGTTAAAGAGGCAAGACGAATTCTGACTGAACAGGAAGCTCAGAAGCTTGTTGATATGGATGTTGTAATTGATGAAGCTCTCGAGAATGCAGAGCAGAACGGCATCGTGTTTATTGATGAGATTGACAAAATTGCTTCTGGCTCATCAATGAGATCTGGCGCAGATGTGTCTAGAGAGGGTGTTCAGAGGGATATTCTTCCTATTGTCGAGGGAAGTGTCGTAAACACGAAATATGGACCTGTAAAGACCGATCACATGCTGTTTATAGGTGCCGGTGCTTTTCATGTTTCAAAGCCGTCAGATCTGATTCCTGAGCTTCAGGGAAGATTTCCTATTACAGTGGAACTGAAGAACCTTGATAAGGAAGATTTCAGACAGATACTTACAGTGCCTAAGAACGCAATTACAAAGCAGCAGAAGGCACTTCTGGAGACAGAGGGGGTAAGTGTAGATTTTACTGACGATGCTATTGACGAAATTGCAGGAATGGCATACCTTATGAACGAGGAAACAGAGAATATCGGAGCAAGAAGACTTCATACAATAATTGAGGCTCTTCTTGAAGATATTTCATTTGACCTTCCTGATGAATCAATTACTGAAGTTGTTATCGACAGGACATTTGTCCAGGATAAGTTTAAAGAGAAGATTAAAGAAGTAGACGTAGATAAGTATATTCTGTAGGGCGATATGTATTTATATAAGACTTTATACTCATATGGAGAAGCTGAATATGTGATTGACAGATCCAGGTTTATAGCCAGGGCGCTTCCTGTGTCTTCATATGAGGAAGCCCAGGAATATGTAGCTAAGATAAAGAGTGAATTCAAGGATGCAACCCACAATGTTCCTGCTATTGTTTTTGGAATGAAGCAGGAGCATAAGTGGGCTAGCGACGATGGGGAGCCTAGTGGCACTTCAGGATTTCCTATTATGAATATGCTTGCAGATGAAGGACTTACTAATCTTGTTGTTGTAATTACACGT
Organism: uncultured Clostridia bacterium; assembly: GCA_934255135.1. Lineage (GTDB taxonomy): Bacteria > Bacillota > Clostridia > Peptostreptococcales > Anaerovoracaceae > Crickella. The sequence goes on from CAKQMV010000011.1 coordinate 59,802, forward strand.
TATTTTGGTGGGATTAAGCTAGGAACAGGCGGACTTGTTAGGGCATATACACAGGCAGCAAAGCTTGCACTCGAGGAAGCAGGCATATGCGACGTGTATGAGGCTGTTTCTTTTACTTGTGTTGTTGATTATACTTATCTTGCCAAGATCCAGAATATCGCCAAGGATGGCCATTTTGAGATACTTAATATTGAGTACTCAGATAAGGTAAAGCTTGAGATAGTATGCATGATTGAAGAGGAAGAGAAAGTAATTACAGAAATTATGGATATTTCTGGTGGAAATGTATTGACATCGGATAGAAAAGAATGTAATATAAGGAAGCTCGTCTGAGACATCAGCCGAGAAACACTTCAAATCAACATATTGAAAAATAAGTTGAAAAAAGTGTTGACACACACAACACCTTGTGTTAATATAAATGAGCGTCACCGAGAGAAACGGAACGCAAACGAATGTGGGCGTATAGCTCAGCTGGGAGAGCATCTGCCTTACAAGCAGGGGGTCATAGGTTCGAGCCCTATTACGCCCACCACATTCTTTAAGAAATAACTTCTTAAAAAGGATGAAAATAATGCTTGACAAAGCCTTCTGAATTATGTATAATAAAGGAGTCGCTTGAAAAGAGCAAATGAGTGGCCGAGTAGTTCAGTTGGTTAGAATGCCAGCCTGTCACGCTGGAGGTCGACGGTTCGAGCCCGTTCTCGGTCGCCAATTTTTTACAAATTAATATATAGCATTTGCTGGTGTGGCTCAACGGTAGAGCAGCTGATTTGTAATCAGCAGGTTGGGGGTTCGATTCCCTCCACCAGCTCCATGATTTCGAGGGATTCCCGAGTGGCCAAAGGGGGCGGACTGTAAATCCGTTTGCACTGCATTCGATGGTTCGAATCCATCTCCCTCGACCAAGATTATGCGGAAGTGGCTCAGGGGTAGAGCATCGCCTTGCCAAGGCGAGGGTCGCGAGTTCGAATCTCGTCTTCCGCTCCATGATTTTGCGGATGTAGTTTAGTGGTAAAACCACAGCCTTCCAAGCTGTTGTTGCGGGTTCGATTCCCGCCATCCGCTCCATTTTTTTAATAAATTTATGGGTCCATAGCTCAGTTGGATAGAGCAACGGCCTTCTAAGCCGTGTGTCCGGGGTTCGAATCCCTGTGGGCTCACCATTTTTTTAAGCAAGAGTCGAACCACTTTTAATGGGGTATAGCCAAGTGGTAAGGCAACGGACTTTGACTCCGTCATTCGTAGGTTCGAGTCCTGCTACCCCAGCCATTTGAGACCCATTAGCTCAGGAGGTAGAGCACTTGACTTTTAATCAAGGTGTCCGGAGTTCGAGTCTCCGATGGGTCACCATGATTTTTGAAACAATTTAATGGAGAGGTGTCCGAGTGGTTTAAGGAGCTGGTCTTGAAAACCAGTGATCCTGAAAGGGACCGTGGGTTCGAATCCCACCCTCTCCGCCAAGTTTTTCCAGCTTGGAGAAGTACTCAAGAGGCTGAAGAGGACGGTTTGCTAAACCGTTAGGGTTCGTATTAGGGCCGCATGGGTTCGAATCCCATCTTCTCCGCCATTAGAGGGGCATAGCTCAGTTGGTAGAGCAGCGGTCTCCAAAACCGCGTGCCGAGGGTTCGAGCCCTTCTGCCCCTGCCAATAACGGGGTGTAGCGCAGCTTGGTAGCGCAACTGGTTTGGGACCAGTGGGCCGCGGGTTCAAATCCTGCCACCCC
>CAKQMV010000012.1 GCA_934255135.1 uncultured Clostridia bacterium
GTGCTGAAGCCCGGCGGGACATTACTCATCTGCAACGAAAGCAACGGCGATACGGACAAGGACAAGAAGTGGACGGAAATCATCGGCGGCATGACCATCTACAAGGATGCCGAGCTGAAGATGTATCTGGAGCAAGCGGGCTTTCACGATGTGCAGATACACAAAAAGAAAAGTTGGCTCTGCATTACGGCGTGGAAATGAGGAGGCTAAATCATGAGCTTCTTTGCATCTATCTTATGCAGCGTACACAAGCTCTGCTGTGAGACCAGCTGTAATGTGTGGTTTCCGTTTTACCCGCTCTGTATGGAGCACTGCATTAGGCTTCAGCGTGATGATGGTGCTGGATGTGGCACTGGTGGCGATTATGTCGGTATTTATTCACTTAAGGAGATATCTATATGAAATATAAAATTGAGAAAAACACCGTACAGGAGACGCTGATCATTCCGCTGTATGCGCGGAAGGTCTGCTCAGAACTATACCCGAATCTTTACCGGGACGAAACAGCGGTTCGCCTGATTGACGAGATCGACTACGATTTTTCTGAGATAGAGAAAAACTTCCGTAGTTCGATGCAGCGTTTCGGTTGGCTGGAGGTTGCCATGCGACAGAATGACATTGCCTTCGAGGTACGGGATTACCTGAAAACTCACCCCAATGCGGCGGTGGTCAATCTGGGTTGCGGGCTGGACAGCACTGGAAGAAGCTGCGACAACGGCAACTGTAAAGATCAAATTTTTGAAAGAGACGTTTTGAATGAAACACATCAACTTTGATATTGAAAGAATATAGGGAGATCATCTCTGAGTTGTCCGAATTTTAAAAAGGCGACCGGTTCAAGATGAACCTCGTCTGCTACTGTAAAACATGCGCCGTTATGCTGGCTATAGTACGTAGTGTCCGGGCAATGACAAATATTTATCCATCGCTTTAATTATGCCATTTAACGATAAAGCTTATTAAGAACCACTTTAAGGATATAAAAAGTGCAGACTTGAATATAGAACGTTAGAGTATTATACTACAGTATTGCAGAATATTTGTTTGATGAATATATTTTGACGCATATAAATACACATATATTAAGATATATAAGAAATCAGGTTTTTGAGATATGAGAAATATGATAAAACGATTTACGCCGTTTCAATTAATCACAATGGAATTTGCGGCGGTTATTTTATTTGGTGCAATTCTGTTGATGCTTCCGATCTCGTCGTCTGCTGGAATAATTACACCGTTTAACAAGGCTTTATTTACATCTACTTCGGCGGTATGTGTGACGGGTCTGGCGGTCCTGGACACGGGAAGCTACTGGTCGCTGTTCGGACAATTTATAATTCTGCTACTGATTCAGATCGGCGGTCTTGGAGTGGTGACCGTTACGGCTTCCGTAACGCTTTTGTCCGGACGAAGGATTTCTCTTATGCAGCGAACAACAATGCAGAACGCCATCTCCGCACCAAAGATTGGAGGAATCGTCAGACTTACGAAGTTTATACTAAAAGGCACATTCCTGATAGAACTTATAGGTGCGGTTTTGCTGCTCCCGGTTTTCTGCAGGGATTATGGCATCAGGGGAATTTGGATGTCAATCTTTCATTCTGTATCTGCATTCTGCAATGCGGGCTTTGATATACTAGGAACTGCACAGAATACCTTTCCATCCCTGATGAAGTATGCAGGAAATCCTGTAGTAAATATTGTGATTATGCTGCTGATTATTATTGGCGGAATCGGATTTCTTACTTGGGAGGATGTCTGCACGAATAAATTCCAGTTCAGGAGCTACAGATTACAAAGCAAGATTATTCTTGTGACAACTGCAATTCTAATCCTGCTGCCAAGCATATTCTTTTTCCTGAACAGTTTTAGAAGTCTTGAAATGAATGAGCGAATTCTTGCATCATTCTTCCAGGCGGTTACACCTAGAACTGCAGGATTCAATACAGTAGATATCGGCAAGATGTCAGAGGTGGCGCAGACCTTTATCATAATTCTTATGCTGATCGGAGGCTCACCAAGCTCTACAGCGGGAGGTGTGAAGACGACGACTATTGCAGTTCTGATTTTGAACGCTTTTGCAACATTTCGAAGCAAAGATACGGTAAGTGCATTCAACAGACGTATTGACAATAGTGTGATAAGGGACGCATCAACATTGCTTGTGCTTTATGTTCTGCTGTTTTTCACCGGTGGCATTGCAATCAGTATGTATGAAGGATTACCACTTGAGGAATGCCTTTACGAGTCAGCTTCGGCAGTTGGAACTGTCGGACTTACGCTTGGGATTACGCCGCATCTTCATGTGGCATCACAGATGATCCTTGTAGCATTAATGTATCTTGGAAGAGTGGGCGGACTTACACTGATTTATGCCGTTTTTTCGTCGCGAAATAAGGGCACAGCAAGATTCCCGGTAGAGAATATTACAGTTGGATAGTTGGGAGATGAAAGATATGAAGAATATTTTACTTATTGGACTTGGAAGATTTGGCAGACATCTTGCTATAGAATTAAACGAACTTGGTCATGATGTTATGGCTGTTGACAGTGATGAGGACAGAGTTAACGAAGTCCTGCCGTACGTAACGAACGCGCAGATTGGAGACAGTACCAATGTAGATTTTCTGAAATCTCTTGGCATCAGAAATTTTGATGTATGCTTCGTTACTATTTCGGCGGATTTCGAAGGCTCACTTGAAGCTACGTCGCTGCTAAAAGAACTGGGCGCAAGGGTCGTTATTTCCCGTGCCGAGCGTGATATTCAGAAAAAGTTCCTTCTGAGAAATGGAGCGGATCAGGTCGTATATCCAGAACGTCAGATAGCTAAATGGGCATCCATACGTTATACCGCAGATCATATTCTTGACTATATGGAAATAGATGCATCTCACGGAATCTTCGAAGCGGAGGTGCCAGATGAGTGGCACGGAAAGACGATTGGCGAGCTTGATGTCAGAAGGAAATATAATATCAACATTATTGCGGTAAAGGATAAGGACGGAGTGAATTTATCCCTTTCAACAGATACACTTCTTAGGCAGGACGACACTATATTGGTGATTGGCGAGCACAGTGCGATAGAGAAGTGGTTTAATGTATAAGAAACGAAGCGCCTCTATGTAGACACTCCAAATACCAGACACCCAAAACACCAGATACCCAGCAGATACAATTATAGCGCCGGATTGTCCCAGATATTGAGCTTGGTGCCGATGCCTTTCTCGAGCGCACTCTGGTACACGTCGTGTCCCCAGGCAACGTCCTCGACAGGCATTCCGCCTACCGCATAAATGATAATCTGATCCTCGTTATCTCTTCCGGTCTTCTCGCTGACGAGGATTTCACCTATCTCAGTGATAGCCTCCCTGGCAATTCGTCCTTCGGTAACGGCATCATAAAAGCCCATTCCAAGAAGCGTCGAAACGTGCTTCTGCGTAGGGTGCGGCTGTCCGTAGCCCCAGCCCTCGTACATTGCATAATTATCTGTAATGAGTTTAATTTCATCATCGGCCAGAATGGCCGTGTCAACTCGCAATGCAGAGGCCGCGATCACAAGAGCACCTTTCTTAAGCCATTCCTTCTTTATAGTCGGGTTATTTTCAAACACTGCCGCGTTTGTATTGCCAAAAAACACGATGTCCGCATCATGACAAACTTCCGGAATGTCGCCTGAAACGATAAAATTCTTTATGCCGGGATGCTTCTCCTGGCAGTATTTGATGAAGCTGTCAACGCCTTTTTGGCTGCGGCCGTTGACTCTGATCGTGTCAATGGTCGGCTGCGCGGAAACGAGCGCGTCGAGAGTGTACTTGCTCATTGTGCCCGGTCCGATAATTGCAACAGTCGTTGGATTCTTCGAGGCGAGAAGTTTCGCACCGACTCCAGAAGCCGCACCGGTTCTCATCGCACTCAGAATATTAGCCGACATGTACGCGAGCGGCGCGCCGGTTGTTGCGTCCATCAGCTGCATCATAAGAATCGACCTCGGGAGCCCAAGCTCTGCGTTATCGGGATTTGATCCGTAGCTCTTGATGCCAAAAGTCTTGAATCGTCCGCCGAGATATGCCGGCATCGCCATGAATTTGAAGTCCGGCTTGTGGGTCGGCATGCCTTCGATTGATGATGTTTCAGGGAAGGTTACGCGGCACCCGTGCTCATTCGCACTCTCTCCGCCCATTCTGTAATCGCCTGTGTGAAGAAGCACAAACATGTCTTCCATGCATTCAATGCATTTATTCATATCCTTAACGCCAGCCTGTATCATTTCCTGCTCGTCAAGGTAAAGAAAATCAACTCTGCTACTCATCGCAGTTCTCCTTGTAAGTGTTTTATTATGGGAATTTCTATTCTCTAAAGCACTGCTCTAAATAGCCTTAAGAATATTAAAAAAGCGTATAATTATTTGTATTAAAAATAACAATAATCATACGCCACTAGATTGTACCATTTTTATATGGCTGCTGTCTTGTTAGAATTGAGAAGATGCACAAATTTTTCATGTGACAGACGTACCATAAATCTGCACGATATAAATAAATATAATTGTGGTAAGAATGGTGTATAATTCTCAATATATCGCATATCTGAAGAAGGAGACAAATTATGGCTATGAAGAGACTGATTATTGAATTTGGACAGGGCGTTGATATGCACGGCGGCGACCAGAACAATGCAGTGCGCAAGGCCACAGAGGATGCTATTCATCACTGCTGCATGGCTGGCATATCCGAGATTTTCGAAATTACGGACCGCAAGAAGCAGGCCTTCATCAAGGCCGACATTTATGCGCCGCATCCCGAGGACGTTGATCCATCAATCGTGGTAGATTATCTGCACTGGTGGAATGTTGAAGCCCACGTACACCAGGGAGGTGCGAATCCGGAGGGCATAGCGCTTAACGGCAAGCCTAAGACAGAGATTACGATTGCGATAGTGGCGCTGACAATTTATGTAGATGCATAGAATGTGTTAAAGCCATCCTCTTCGGAGGGTGGCTTTTGTAATGGCTCGGAATTCTGCGGGATGGCGTGAGCCTTGCGGGATTGTGTGGGCTTGCGGGAAAAACTTTTGACCGCGGAGATGGCTTAGGCTGCAATAATGAAATGCTGCTCGATGGTGTCGCGGGCCTTTCTGCTGGCGAATTTGTGGGTATCGGTTTCGGATGTGATTATGAGATTGATGCCGATGTACCAGCCGAGTTCGTTTAGCGCGGCGAGCTTTCTGAATGTGCTATCAACATAACTCTGTTTATCGAGTAGGCCAAGGTGTTCCCACATGTATTCGGCGTGTGTGCAAGGATCCACTATTATAAAATCCGGATAGACAACTTTGCCGTCCTGGAGGGTGATTTTTGGCTCGTATACAAAAGGAATTCCGAGGGCATAGAGCATATCAAGAATAATTGCCTCAGACTTTGAGCGGACCATTATTCCGGCAGATGTCTCAATTTTGTGCGTAGTTGGATCCGAATCGAGTGTTTCATATTTCTTGTTGAGCTGCTCCTGCAGTGTTATGTTTGAGTCCGGATAGTATTCGTCGGTGAGCCTTTTGTATTCAGAGAAGTACTTGCTTTTGATAAATTCGGAAGGCTCTTTGGAATATGCTTTGAGGTACTTTCTTATATTCTTGCTTGATGTCTGGTATGCTTTTTTTCTCTGTTTCAATTGTTTGCGCATAGAAAGTGCGGCGGCAAAGCTTTCTTCACCTTTCTTGATGTGTGTTTCTTCTGTCCTATCTGTAATCGGGTTCTTGTGGCTGTATTTCATCGTAATTTTCAGGCTTTTGCTGTGACGATACATTTTAAGATTGCCCTTGGGCAGAGTTGCTAAAATGGCATCAATTTCTTTTATCTTCTTTTCATACATTGCCTGTCTTTCTTCAAGTTTCTTTATTACATTCATATTCGGCTGTTCCTTTCTATTTGAATTGAGGTTGCCAGAGCTCATACTCTGGCTGGTGGTGCCGCATGAGTTTGAACGCAGGTTCAAAGCTACGGCACCACCTAATTATTTTGTTCTTGAATGCATCCTTGAAGTTTAGGTCTCGAGATTTACTTCCTTGAATTGGATTATACTCGGCAGATTATTTGAGTCAAATGAGCAAAAGCAAGCATTTAGCGTTATGTACTTCCCTTTTTAGGCATTAGGATCACGAATGGACTTTTACTGAATGGAATTTGAAGAAAAATGTATGGAAAAAATCTTATGTTTTTTTTGAGGAAAATTTGAGGGAAGTAAAAAGTATGACCCGCTGGGGCTGGAATGTGTCAATTAATAGCTCGTTGGGTACTGTAGAAAATGGTGAAAGCTGAAGCTACAGTTAGGTAGGCAGACTAATATGAGTTTTTGGGAGAACGTCGGCTGAAATGCAGACGATAGCAAGTTTCTGTGAGGGTCGTCTGCCAAAATGCCGACGTTTATGGTGGTTGTGATTAAACGTCTGCCGAGGTTGTGGCAGGTGGGAGCTGCCAGCGGCAGATGATTTAACAAAGTATCAGAAAGTGTCTGCAAATTCGGGCAGAATTTGCATACGTTTGAATGTATTTCTTCAAATTGTCTGCAAATTGTAAGCGAAGCGGAATGTGAGGGCGGCAGATGAAATTGTTATTTTGGCAGTATTGTCTGTATTTTGGCAGACGATTGAATTTGAAAAGGGGGAACATCTGCACTTCGGCAGACGAGCATGAGATAGGAGCAAATTGTCTGCCGGGGTGGAGGAGCGGAGCGGCACGAGAGGGTGGTGGCTAGCGGTGTGAACTGTGTGATGGCAGACGAACATGAGGGAGGATCAGATTGTCTGCCGGGAGATGGGGAGATGCGGAGCGGCACAAGTCGGTGCTGGATAATGGTGTGAGATGTATACTACTGTAAATGCATATGTTGATGCGTGTATTAGAAATGATATAATCGTGTTGGTAGGCAGCGCCGGTGATACATGTGATGATATCGGAGCAGATATATATACAGAGGATGCGGGCGAGGCTGCCAGAAGGGCGCTAGAAGTGCTAAGTGTCAGAAAACATATTTAATCTAAAACTGGAGGACAACATTATGAAAAAGGTACAGAGTATTGTTCTATGTTTGCTGCTTAGTGTGGCGATGATTATGCCAAGCGGCTTAGGGGTTTTCGCGGCGGATGAAATTACTGCTGGCGGAGCGGGAGCTGATGGTGCCAAAACAGTTTTGACTGAGAATGAGGACTTCCCGGATGAATATGGCGATGAGTGGGATGACTGCGATTATGATGATGACGAAGATGAGGAAGTTGTTGATCCTGATGCGGTAGTGGATCCGAATCCAAGCAGTTGGACAAAGACTACAAATACGACTTATGATAGCTTCGTTGTGAACTGGGAACCATGTGCGATTGCTGAAGGATATAATGTATATTTCGAAGATTTTGGTGAAGATGATAAGTTTGTTAGAAAATTAATTGGAAGTGTTGAGGGTAAGGATGCTACTTCTTATAAGGTTACAGGACTTGAGCCAATGACTACATACTGGGTTATAGTTGTTCCTTATGCGCACAATAATAAGGGTATGCTTGTGGATGTTTCCAACAGTGAGAAGTATTGCACTCAATATACAAAGATGTGTTATGATGGCCAGTACTTCACTTCTAATGCGAAGGCTGCGAAGAGCATGACTAAGGTTCTGAAGACTTACAAGGACGGTGCGAAGTTCAAGGGCAGAGGTGAGTGCTATGGTTATGCTGAGTGGGCGAGCACTAAGATTGCAAAGAAGAGAAAGATGGTGAAGGTTAATAAGAAGATTACACCTGCTAATGTTAAGAAGTACATCTGCAATCTGAAGGCTGGTTCACATGTAAGACTTAATGGAAATTATCATTCACTTGTAATTCTGAAGGCAACTAAGGATAAGATTTACTGGGCTGATAATAATAATGGATATACAAATAGGGTGCACTATTTTGTAGGTGATGCAAATACATTTGCCTGGACTTACCACGGACATAATAAGATTGAGTGGATCAATAAGACTGTTACATTTAGATAGTGAGAATTACTTGTTTGAATTGAATAGGGAGAGGAGCTGCTTTGAAGGAATTGCTCTGATAGATGGACCACCCGCGAAGGGTGGTCTTTTCGTATGGAGAGAATTTCTCATTGTGATATGAACCTTGCAGCGATGGGAGCTGATATTGGTGTTGACATTAGCATATTAGTATTGATGCAGACAGTTATGAGAATTGACATGTTCGTCTGCCAAAACGCCGACATTTGCAAGTTTCAGAGTAATCGTCTGCCAAAATGCCGACGTTTATGGTGGTTGTGATTAAACGTCTGCCGAGGATGTGGCAGGTAGGAGCTGCCAGCGGCAGATGATTTAACGTAGTATCAGGAAGTGTATGCAAATTCGGGCAGAATTTGCAGACGTTTGAATGTGTTTCTTCAGATTGTCTGCAATTTACAGGCGAAGCGGGATATGGAGGCGGCATACGAAATTGCTTTTTTGGCAGTATTGTCTGTATTTTGGCAGACGATTGAATTTGAAAAGGGGGAACGTCTGCACTTCGGCAGACGAGCATGAGATAGGAGCAAATTGTCTGCCGGGGTGGAGGTGCGGAGCGGCACGGGAGGGTGGCGGCTAGCGTTGTGAAATGTGTGAAGGCAGACGAACGTGAGGAGGGAGTGGATTGTCTGCCGGTGGGGGGATGCATGGTGATGCTGATGGAGGCGCGGAGTGGCGCAAATAGGTGCCAGCAGCTGACAAGCGTGACAGAGTGCGAGACCAGGTGGTATACTGATGATCAGTAATGAAATTGGGAGTGAGCTGTTGCGGGTGAGGAGAAGGTAATGGGAAATAATGTTAATGATCCTGATAAGTGGGCAGGTTGCACGAATGATTTGTGTCTCAATGATTATAGGGAAAGATACGAGAGGCGTGTGCTAGAGGAGAAAGAATAATATATGAGAATAATGCATTTGTCGGATCTTCATCTGGGAAAGCGTGTGAATGAGTTTTCTATGATTGAGAATCAGGAATATATTCTGACGAAGATAATCAATATTATTGATGAAGAGAAGCCCCAGGTTGTGATTATAGCTGGGGATGTTTATGATAAGTCAGTTCCATCTGCAGAGGCAGTGGAACTGTTCGACGACTTTCTGGTAAGGCTTTCATCTCGGGGGCTGAAGGTTTTCGTTATAAGCGGGAATCACGATTCGGCCGAAAGAATCGCTTTTGGCGGCAGGCTTATGGACAAAAGCGGCATCTACATGTCGCCTGTTTTTGATGGGAAGGTCAATCCCGTGACGCTAGAGGATGAGCTTGGGGAAGTGAATTTCTATATGCTTCCTTTTGTGAAGCCTTCTAATGTGCGAAGATTCTATCCTGATGATGAGATTGAATCATACACAGACGCGGTGAGGGTGTCGATTGACAATATGAGTATTGATCGAAGCAAGCGAAACATTCTGATTACGCATCAGCTTGTGACCGGGGCGGTGCGTTCTGAGTCTGAGGATATTTCTGTCGGTGGAACGGATAATGTTGATGCGAGTGTGTTTAAAGATTTCGACTATGTTGCGCTCGGACACATTCACAGGGCGCAGAAGTGCGGCAGCGAGTTTATAAGATATTGCGGAACTCCGCTTAAGTATTCGTTCTCGGAGGCAAATGACAATAAGACGGTGACACTTGTGGATGTAAAGGCGAAGGGCGATGTTGAGTTGTCTTTTTGCCCGCTTGCACCAAGACGCGATCTTGCAGAAATCAAGGGCACATATAATGAACTTACGCTTAAGAGCTTCTACGAAGGAACCTCTTATATAGAAGACTACATGCACATCACGCTGACAGACGAGGAAGATATTCCGGATGTACTGACCAAGCTTCGCGTAATCTATAAGAACATAATGAAGCTTGACTACGATAACAAGAGGACTCGAAGCGCAACTGATGTTGGCGGTGCAGAAGATGTCAAGGGAAGAACACCACTCGAGCATTTTGGGGATTTCTATGAAATGCAGAATGGCCAGTGCATGAGCGATGAGCAGGTATCCTTTATGGAAGCTATTATTGAAGAAATCTGGGAGGGACGCTAATGAGACCTGTATATTTAAAAATATCAGCTTTTGGTCCTTATGCTGGCGTCACCGAATTCGATTTTGAGAAGCTTGGAACGGGCGGTCTTTACCTTATCACCGGAGATACGGGAGCAGGCAAGACCACTATTTTTGACGCAATAACTTATGCACTGTATGGCGACCCGAGTGGAAACAACCGAGAGGTTTCAATGCTCAGGTCCAAGTACGCCGACGAGTCGACGCCAACCGAGGTCGAGCTTAAGTTCAGATATTATGGCAAAGAGTATACTGTGAAGCGAAATCCGGAGTACGAGAGGGCAAGCAAGCGCGGTTCCGGCACGACAAAGCAAATCGCGAATGCAGAGTTCATCTATCCCGATGGCAAGGTTATTACGAAGATCAAGGATGTAGACAATGCAGTAAAATCCGTAATCGGCATAGATAGAAATCAGTTCTGCCAGATTGCAATGATTGCTCAGGGCGATTTTCTTAAGCTTCTTCTGGCTCCTACTAAGGAGAGAATGCAGATTTTCAGGCATATTTTCAAGACGGAGCTTTATTCGACGCTGCAGGACAGGCTCAGAAGAGAGTCCGGTTCACTCGCAGATGAGTGCGAGACCATAAAGAGAAGCATCGCTCAATATATAGGTGGCATCGTGTGTGATATAGATTCTGTCACTTCGCTCGAAGTCGAGAAGGCCAAAAGGGGTGATCTTACAACAGAAGATACCGTGGCGCTGATCGAGGGTCTGATTTCAGATGATGAAGATAAGGAAGCATCGCTTAGTGAGAATAAGGCGACATATCAGAAAGAGCTCGATGAAATCAAGGCACTTATCACCAAGGCCAGGGATATCGAGGCTGCAAAGGCAGACCTTGCTCGGAATGAAGAAGCTTCTGCTAAGCTGTTAGAGAACAAGGTGCTGTTTAGTGATGCCTACGAGAAGGCCAGAGCTGAAGAGACGAAGATTGATTATTACAGCGAAGAGGCTGCGAAGATAAAGGCGACTCTTTCTGAATATGACGAGCTTGACTTAAAGCAGAGCGAGCTTAATAAGAATCAATCGTTTATAGAAACTGCAACGAAGAAGGCAGCGGCCTTGGATGAGCGCATTGCGACTCTTGAAGAGGAAATAAAGGCACTGATTGATGAAGAGAAGAAGCTTCAGAAGGCTGGAGAGGATAAACTAAGACTTGAAGCACAGAGGAAGGATCTTACTCTTGAGTCTGGTAAGCTCGATGCGCTTAGAACAAGCATCGGTTCTCTTGAAACAGCGAGAGAGAAATATCAGAAAGCAATTCGAGTATACGATGAGAAGGCGAGCATCGCAGCAGATGCTGATGCAGTATTTAAGGTAAGTAACAAAGCATATCTTGATGCGCAGGCAGGTATTCTTGCAGACACTTTGGCAAGCGGCGAGCCTTGTCCTGTATGCGGCTCAACTGAGCATCCATCGATTGCGGTAAAGCCAGAGAATGCACCTACGAAAATGGAACTTGATATTCTGCAGGAAAAGTCGACTAAGGCTAACAATGAATCAAATACCGCAAGAGAAAGCGCGGGTAGTCTTAAGGGTGCTCTTGACGAAAAGGAAAAGAGTGCCACAGAAGGCATTAAGGAACTTCTTGGGGACGTAAGTCTTGAGGATGCATCAGATTCGATAGAAGATAAAATCGCTGCAATCAAATCTGGCGTTAAGGATATCGATTCTAAGATTTCTGAAGAGAATAAGAAAATCGCAAGGAAATCAGAAATTAACGACCTGCTGCCACGGAAGACGGAAGAGTATGAAAACAAACAGAATGAGATTTTGGACATCCGTAACGAGATAACCAGAAAGTCCGCTGAGAGCAAGACCTTCGAAGAGAGAATAGCTGAACTCAAGGCGAAGCTTGCCTTCGAATCCAAAGCCAGAGCAGAGGAGGAGATTGCTGCTCTTACAAGAGCGGCTGATCAGATCAGATCTTCCATAGAGTCTGCGCAGAAGAAGCTCGGTGAATGCAATGAAGGAATCGTCTCCCTCAAATCTGCAAGGGAAGAGATTCTAAAACGCCTGGATGGTGGTGCAGAAATCGACCTCGAGAAGGAAGCTGCACGACAAGCTGTTCTAGAAGAGAAGCTCGATGCAATCGATAAGGAAGAAAAGACTGTTCACAGCAGGATTTCTGCAAACATAACCTGCCTTGAGAATATCAAGGCAAAAGCGGGAAGTCTGATTGAAAGTGAACGCAAATACGCGTGGGTCAAGGCACTTTCCAACACTGCAAACGGTAATATCTCCGGCAAAGAGAAGATTATGCTGGAGACATATATTCAGATGAATTATTTTGACCGAATCGTTTCGCGTGCTAATTCAAGACTTATGATTATGACGGACGGCCAGTATGATCTGGTTCGCCGCAAAGAGGCCCTGACCAAACAGAGTCAGAGCGGTCTGGACCTTGATGTAATTGATCATTACAACGGCAGCCAGCGTAGCGTAAAGTCACTTTCCGGCGGTGAGTCATTTAAGGCTTCACTTGCCCTTGCCCTCGGACTTGCTGATGAGATTCAGTCATCGGCTGGCGGAATCAAGCTTGACACCATGTTCATAGATGAAGGCTTCGGCTCACTAGACGAGGAATCTCTGTCACAGGCAATGAAGGCGCTGACATCGCTTGCTGACAACAACCGCCTCGTCGGCATCATCTCCCACGTAGGAGAACTGAAGCAGAAGATCGATAAGCAGATTGTTGTTACTAAGGATAAATCCGGCGGAAGCAAGGCGGAGATTGTCGTGTAGATATACTAGATACTAGAGGAGAGCTCCCTAATCCACTCTCATTGACTATACACTGAGGGTGACCATCACATACAGAAGCGACCATCACATAGCGTGGTGGCCGTTTTTATTTGCAATGAATTGGTAGATTGCACTATGCATCTTAATATCACTTGTCAGCATATATTAGTGCAGTCCTGCAGCTTTCCGAAGGCCTATGCCGGTAGATGATTCAACGTTTCAGCGTATTCGTCTGCCGTTATAGCCTTTGCATCACTAGTCAGCACATATTAACGCAGTGCTACACTTCCCTGCATACCGATGCCGGCAGACAATCTGCTTCCTCCCTACATTCGTCTGCCAAAATGCAGATGTTCTGGTATTTCAAATGTAAACGTCTGCCGAAATACAGACGATACTACCAAAATATTAATTCCGTCTGCCGTCATCGCATCCCGCTTCGGTTACAATTTGCAGATGATTTGAAGAAGTTTGTTCAAACGTATGCAAATTCTGCTCGAATTTGCAGATGATTCCGGTTATTTAAATGAAGCATCTGCCACTGGCAGCGCCAATTACCAAAATGTGCGGCAGACAATCTGACAGAAATCACCCAAACGTCGGCATTTCAGCAGACGTCCACTTCAGAAACAGCCGAATGTCTGCACTTCAGCAGACGCCAATAGAATTATGTGCAATTATCTGCCGAGGCTAGATTATGATTATCAGGCAAGGGCAGACGCTTACAGCACAAACGCTCATCGTCTGCGGCAGCCAGATTACTACTATCAATAAATGACTTTTCTATAAGAAAACAACATCAAAATACTGACTTTTCCATAAAATTTCAGCACTGCTCGCCCTCGCGTCCACCGTGCCGACAAACCACTCAATTTTCATATTCATCTGCCTCCATAGCCTTCGCATCACTTGTCAGCACATATTCGCGCAGCCTTACACCTATTCACATCTTAAAGCGTGCAGATGATTAAGCGTTTCAGCGCGTTCGTTTGCCAAAATGCAGATGTTCTAGCATTCCGTATATAAACGTCTGCCGAAATACAGACGATACTGCCAAAATATAAATTCCGTCTGCCGTCATGACACCCCGCTTCGGTTACAATTTGCAGATGATTTGAAGAAGTTTGTTCAAACGTATGCAAATTCTGCTCGAATTTGCTGATGATTCCAGTTATTTAAATAAAGCATCTGCCACTGGCATCACCCATCACAGAAATGCTAGGCAGATGAATTGACAGAGACTTTACTGACGTCGGCATTTCGGCAGACGTTCGTTTCAGATATCCTCAAATGTCTGCACTTCGGCAGACGCCAATAAAATTATGTGCATTCGTCTGCCGCCGTTAGATTAAACAAAACTTAATCGGATCTCGACTAGAACGTGACTATAGCTAAATTGGAGGACATTAATATGAAGAAGGTTACAGTAAGTGTCGCAGAAGATATAAAACGTAAATTTGTTAAGACTGGAAGCCTATGCATTCTAGCTGGCTGCATCGGTATTGTAACTGGATTAATACAAGCAGAAGGTACGCTGGGACTTGCGATAAGCGTAGCTGAACTGATTGCAGTTTCAGGAATTCTATTCTATTGTGTTTCTAACTACAGAATACAATCTGACTGTTATGATGAAATGGCTAAGCAACATATTTGTGAGGCAAAGGCTTATGCCACTGATTGCGGACTTTCAATTCTATTTATAATGGGCGTTATCATTTTGGGAATTACTCATGTTGCAAATATATTAGGGTTCGCACCAGTTGATGGAAGAAAGCTGATAGTTATTCTAGGTTTAAATCTGTATATGATATATTTCGGAATTATGATTTATATCATAGTAACCAGATTCGCTGCACTGGAGGCTGAGTAAATGACAGTACTTAAGACAAGAATGCATGAATACCGAAAAGATATGAACATCCAGCAAGCAGAGCTCGCAGAGATGGTCGGCGTGAGAAGAGAGACAATCGGCAAGCTCGAGAACGGCAAATACAATCCCTCGCTCAAGCTGGCAATGGACATCGCTACGGTCTTCGGCAAGAGCGTAGAAGAAGTGTTCTACTTTGTAGATGATAATTAAATAGTCGCAGTCCTGATTGAGCTGGTCAAGATATCGAAATAAGGAGGACCAAGTCATGTTTAATGTAACCGACCCGGGCTTTATCGCCTACATGGAATCCGAAGGCGTAGGGGATACAAGCGAAGCACTGATCTCTCGCGTTGCCCAGATATTAAATGACGGCCAAAATGATGTCATCGATGCCGCAGAATTCCGCTCCGCCTGCCTCACCGCCGGCGTCGATCCAGACTCATTCACCCAAGCCGATCTGGATGCACTGCAGAGGATGCTGATATAGAGGTCGTGAAGACCTCTTTCGTTGTATATTCACAAAGGTGATAAATTACTGTAAACTGTAAGTGCAAAGGCAGCTTAATATAATTGTGAGAAAACCGGGAGGTGTGCGATGATAATGTATGATACTTTTGACATCGTGTTTATGGGCATGGGCGTCATAATGCTCTGTATGTTCGTGTACACAATAGTTCGCTGCATCAATCGCTGGAACGACAATAATCATTCGCCGAAGCTTACCGTGGACGCGAGGGTTGTGACCAAAAGAATGCATCTTACGCACCACAATCACGCAAATGGCGGAGATGCGACTGGCATGATGGGAATGCACACCGATGTGCATACGACGTATTACGTGACTTTTGAGGTGGAAAGCGGGGACAGAATCGAGTTCGCGGTTTCCGGTCATGAGTACGGAATGCTCGAGGATGACGATGAAGGCAGACTGACATTCCAGGGCACAAGGTTCCTGGGATTTGAGAGAAATAAATAATGCACAACCCGGAGTTTTCAGAAGAAGCTTCGGGTTCATTTATAACATAACAGTTGACGCGAATCTGCGGGATGTTGCGGCTCGAGAGACGAAGCTTTTGGCCGCGGGATGCGCGATGCAATGTCAAGGACAAGGCGTATTGATTTTTGCAATAGAGGGATTGGACTGAGTCAATTGACTTGGTCTAATAGTGAGCGTACTATGGACATATTGGTAATTCCAAATTATTTAACTGGAGGAAGAATATGTTTAACAAGAACATGAGAAGAAAGACAAGCTTACTGCTTGTGCTTGTGATGGCTTGCATGGCTTTCGTGACTGCGTGCGGAAATGGTGGTGAGAGCGGTGAGAAGGCTGAGAAGATCGAGCTTTCAGACAAGACTGAGACTGTTTCAGTTGCTAGACCTGGTCTTGATATCAAGATTGCGAACATCATCGTTGCGTCAGAGCTTGGTTATTATGACGAGGAAAAGGTTAACCTTAAGTTTGAGCAGGTGGCTGACCTTGCAACAGGACTGACTGCAGTCAGCAAGGGCGACATCGATGTGCTTCCTTTTGGATGCATCCCTTCATGCTCATTTATTTCACAGGGTACTGATGTAGTTATCTTCGGAGGAACTATTTCTGAGGGTAGCGAGTGCATCACTCTTAAGAAGAACGCAAACAAGTTCAAGAAGGCTGAGGACTTCAAGGGAACTAAGATCGGATGCTTCAGAATGGAAACTGGCCACATGGTTATGAAGGGCTGGCTCCGCGAGCAGGGTCTGGATGTAGATAAGGACGTTGAGTGGGTATACCTCGACTCAGCTGCTTCAGAGGTTGAGGCTGTTAGAAAGGGCGAGGTTGATATGTGCTTCGTTAACAGCGGATTCGGATATGTTGCTAAGCAGGCTGGCGATGTTGATGTTGCATTCCAGGTTGGTGAGTATGTTAAGAATTTCCCTTGCTGCCGTATGACAACAAGCCGTAAGGACGTTGACGAGAAGGCATCTGCACTTGTTAAGTTCATGATTGCAAACCTGAGAGCTTACGAGGTAATCCAGAACGATAAGGACACTGCAATCAAGTGCCTCGCTGATTACTGCGGACAGCCTAAGGAGTACGTAGAGAACGTAATCTACGGAACAGATTCATATGATGCTGCAATGATCATCGATCCAGATCCTTGCACTAAGTCAGTTGCTGATTTCTACGAGACAATGAAGCTTAACGGCGACATCGATAAGGATACTCAGTACGACATTAAGGACTACATGGATACAACAATCTATGAGAATGCACTGCAGGTTCTTATGGATAGAGAGCCCGATAACGAGCTCTGGTCAAACCTCTACAAGTCATTTGAGGATAAGAATAAGTAAAGAAGATGGGAAGAATCGAAGTATCACATCTTAATGTCACATATAGGCAGGGTAACACCTCCTTCAAAGCACTAAACGATATAGACTTCACAATCCAAGATGGCGAATTCGTCTGCATTGTGGGACATTCGGGCTGCGGCAAATCGACGCTTTTGCGAGTTCTGTCCGGCCTGATGTATCCGGACGAAGGCTCCGTCCTCATCGACGGCCAAAAGGTCACAGGTCCCGGTACGGACCGTACCGTGGTGTTCCAGCAGTATTCTCTTTTCCCGTGGATGAGTGCCAGAAAGAATATTATATTCGGGCTCGAACAGGTAAGAGCTGATTGGAGCAGAGAGGAGCGTGAGAGAATTGCAGATGAGTATCTTGCCAAAGTCGGAATGAGTGAAGCTGCAGATAAGTATCCATACCAGCTTTCCGGCGGAATGCGTCAGAGGGTGGCAATCGCCAGGGCGCTTGCGATGGATACGGAAATTCTGCTGCTCGATGAGCCTTTTGGCGCACTCGATACGAAGACAAGAACATCTCTGCAGGAGCTGCTGTCAGAGCTCTGGCAGTCTGGTGAGAGGAAGAAGACTATCGTCTTCGTAACGCATGATATCGACGAGGCGATACTGCTTGCGGACAGAATACTCTTCATGGAGCCGGGAAGGATCGAAGCGTCGATTGACGTTCATTTTGGCAGACCGAGACATAAGCAGGAGCTGATGGCGAGCGACGAATTCTATACACTTCGCAGGAAGCTTGTGGACTGGTTCTACAGGGAAGATGGGGGCAGCGATGAAGAAATATCTAGATAAGTATTCAGTAATTGCGCACCTGTTTCTGGTAGCACTTGTTGTTCTGGTACTCGTGCCCGGCGAGAAGAAGACGCAGCCAATCACTGCAATGCTCGCAGGCCTTGTTGTGATCGAATTCCTGTATATTCTGCAATGCCGAAGATGGCTGAAGCGCGGCGAGTCGCTTCGCGTACCGTCCTGCATTGTCATTATTGTGTGGGCGGTTCTTATTATCTGGGAGGCGCTGGTAACGAAGCTGAACTGCATGCATCCGGTGCTCTATCCGGCGCCAGAGAATGTGTTCTATGTTTATCAGACTCAGTACGAGACAATTCTGCTTAATATTCTGTCATCGATGCAGCTTCTCACAGTGAGCATTTTCATCGGCGTGGTTCTCGGAGTTGTGCTCGGTGTAACTGTTGGATGGATTCCTGTGCTGAGCGACGTTTTTTATCCTATTGCAAATGTGCTGGCGCCTATACCTTCTGTTGTGTATGCGCCATATATCATAGCGATAATGCCGTCCTTTAGAAGTGCATCAGCGATGGTAATCGTAATTGGAATATTTTTTCCGATGTTTCTGAATATGGTAAACCGCGTTAAATCGATCGATCAGCAGATTGTTGATTCAGCACTTATGCTTAATGTAAGCAATAGCACTATGATTACTAAGATTCTGCTGCCATACGTGGTGCCAGGCGTAATCATGGGAATGAAGGTAACGCTTACAACTTCATTTATGCTCCTCATCTTTGCTGAGATGATGGGCGCTACTAAGGGCCTTGGCTATTACATCGTTAATTACAATTCGTATGGAAACTATACTAATGTAATTGCGTGTATTATTGTTGTCGGACTGCTGGTAACAGTGCTGAATAGACTTGTGGACCTGCTACAGGAGAAGGCTGTTAGGTGGAGATAGGTATGTAGTGCGAGCGCGGAAGGCTGGCAGACGAAGACTGGCAGACGAAGGTTGGCATACGAATGTTGGCAGACTTGCGAAAATCTGACTTACGAATATGCAAATATTATAACGGACAGAGAATAACGGTTATATGAAGCCCGGAGCGAAAGCTCCGGGCGATTATTTATTTTTTGGAATTTATTCATCATTTTAAATTTTAAATCCAAGGTGCATAAAGTGCAGTAGTGGGGGTGTACAGAGCGCAGGGGTGTAGAAGCACTGAAGATTCCTGCCGAAGTTGCGCGAAGGCATATTACTTTGTGTGCAGACGATTTAGTGATTCTGGATGCTCGTCTGCCGAAACGCAGACAATTGTGAGTTTCTTGAATGTTCGTCTGCCGAAATGCAGACTTTTGAATGGTTTATTAAAAATCGTATGCTGCATGATTGCAAGCTGGGAGCAGCCAACGGCAGATGATTTAGGCAAACTATCAGTAACATCTGCAAATTCGGATAGAATTTGCATACGATTCAATAATAATCCTCGAATCATCTGCGAATTGCAATCGGAGCGGAGGATTCAAGCGGCATACGAAATTTATGTTTTGGCCGTATCGTCGGCATTTCGGCAGACGTTTGCTTTTGAAATGCCAGAATGTCTGCACCTTGGCAGACGAATGGACATATATATGAATCATCTGCCGCGCCGGAGCGATAGCGTGTTTGTAAGTGTTCGCATCGGCAGACGAACGCGCTGAATTCAGTAATTGTCTGCCGCGTTGGGCTGAGGTGTACGTGTCTGCCACACAGGGCATTGCAGTTACAAAAAGTGCCTACTTTCGATGCGGGCTTTTCAGTGGTAATCTATAGCTACAAGTTATTATGACGGCAGATGGGAGGTGCAGTTATGAAAATGAATGAAAAGAGGGAGTTTCTGATTGATGAACTGCTTAAGGATCAGCCTGATATCAGAAATGTTAATGTTCCGTCTGGTGAGGATGAGCAGTGGCGCATGTTGAGATCGCTGATGAACATCAGAATGCCGGGATGCATGAACGAGGAATTTCTGAAGGTTCAGGATGAATATCTTTTGGCAGTGAACGAGGCAAAGGGGATTGTAACTCTAGGCGACATCAATGAGCGCGAGCTGGACCTGTACCTCTGGAAGGGCGACATCACCAGACTTGGAGTTGGCGCGATTGTGAACGCGGCGAACAGCGGAATGACTGGCTGCTACCAGCCTTGCCACAACTGCATCGACAACTGCATCCACACCTATGCGGGCGTGCAGCTTAGAAATTATTGCGATGCCCTGATGCAGCGTCAGGGACACGAGGAGCCAACTGGCACGGCCAAAATAACTCCCGGTTTCAACCTCCCATGCGACAATGTAATTCATACGGTGGGACCGATTGTTGCGGGGGCACTTACATCGCGGGATGAGGAACTCCTACGTTCCTGCTACAATTCGTGTCTCGAGCTCGCCGACCAGAATAACATTGGAAGCATTGCGTTCTGCTGCATTTCTACTGGTGTGTTCATGTTTCCGAATGAGCGTGCGGCTGAGATAGCAGTGCAGACGGTGAGGGATTATAAGGCAAAGACCGGATCGAAGATTCAGGTGGTTTTTAATGTTTTTAAGGATGAGGATGAGAGAATTTACGAGAGATTACTAGGATAATATGTTAAAGTTATCTGGTAACACTACTAGATAACGAGGTACAGGATGGATTATTACTTTACAGTGATTACGATAATTAATGCTTTTGTGCTCAGCATTATGTGCGTTTTCGTGAAGCATAATGAGACACCTGGCGTAGAGAGAAGGAAATGGTTTATATTTTCCTTCCTTCTTATAATGTCAATTTCGGCGCTTGAGCTTCTGACTGTTGCGGTGGACGAGGGACCGGCGGTGCTTCGATGGGTCAGCATAATCTCGAATTATCTTGGCTTTGGGCTCACACCTGCGGTTCCAATCGCCATGTCTTTTGCCATTGCGGAGAATAAGACGAAGAAGACAGTTATCTGGGCGGAGCTTACTTACCTCGCATTTCTGGCGATCTCGTTCCCGTTTGGCGGCGTGTTTTACGTCGATCAGTACAATCACTACACGAGAGGCGACCTTTTTGGCATATATTTCGTCACTTATGTGATGAGCCTTCTTTATCTGCTCGTTACCACGGTCAAGATTGTCAAGACGTATCAGAACCAGAGCCGTGGCACAATTTTTCTGATTAGTGTGTTTCTGCTCGCGGGCTCGATGATTCAGGTGGTCTTCCCGCAGCTTCACACCACGTGGCTGTGCGCGACCATGCTTGCTATGCTGTTTTACGTGTATTGCAACAGCATGTGGATGCAGCTCGACGGCCTGACCGGAATGTTGAATCAGGGCAGTTATCTTAACAAAACCAGGCTGCTTAAACAGGATAAAGTGCTGATTGTGTTTGATCTCGATAATTTCAAGGGGGTCAACGACACTTACGGCCATCAGATCGGTGACGAGTGCCTTAAGGAAATCGCGGGCGCAATCAAAGCGGCTTTTTCCGAGGTCGGCCTATGCTATCGAATTGGCGGAGATGAATTCTGCGTGCTTATGAATGTTGATGCCGACATGTTTCCCTGCCAAAAGGCTCTTATATTCGAACTCGAGTCCCGAAGAAAACAGCTTCCTATGCTGCCGTATGTTTCTTTCGGTGCTGCGGAGTTCCATGTTGGGGATGACATCGAGGTGACGAAGGTGGTTGCTGATATGAAGATGTATAAGATGAAGAGGGCGCACAAGAGTGCGCTGAAGGAGAAGGAGGGCATATTGTATGAACACAGTTAATTTTACGAGAGAGGAAGCCTGGGAGCTTCTTAAGAAATATAACAAGGAACCATTCCATCTGCATCACGCCGTGACGGTTGAAGGGGTGATGAAGTATTTTGCCCGCGAGCTCGGCAACGGTGACGAAGAGGAGTTCTGGGGAATGTGCGGACTTCTGCACGACATCGATTTCGGAATGTGGCCGGAGGAGCACTGCCACAAGGCGCCGGAGCTGCTTGCTGAGATCAATGCGCCGGAGGAGCTGGTGCACGCGGTGGTGAGCCACGGATACGGAATTTGTGTCGACGTAGAGCCGGAGCACGAGATGGAGAAAGTGCTTTTTGCATGCGACGAGCTTACGGGAATTATAGGTGCGGCGATTCTGATGAGGCCGTCTAAGAGCTGCAAGGACATGGAACTGAAGTCACTTAAGAAGAAGTACAAGGATAAGAAGTTCGCGGCCGGCTGCAGTCGAGATGTTATCGGACGCGGCGCCGAGCAGCTTGGCTGGGAGCTTAATGAGCTTCTTGAGAGGACACTTACTGCAATGCAGTCGCTGCCAGATCCGGATGAGCTCGATGAGATGAATGGGATTGAACTGTAAATGCAGATAGATGGAAAGTGATTTTAATCCAGGATTTAGTGATATGTACGTAAAATGCCACACCTGATATTCACATTTGAAAATATATGACTTGTTATAATTAATATCGGCTACCAAGATGGTAGGCGGTGTGTCCTTGCTTAACTATTTAAGAGGGACAGTTTTTCGTTCCTCTGGAAAGGAGGACGCTACAGATGACATTCGAAGAAATATCAATTCTGCTTGGGTTACTGGGCGGATCCATATATGGAACATTTCAGATATGCTATATACTGTTTCGCAAAAACGAAAAATAACCGCCTGAGCCTAGCAAACTTAGCGGTTATTTAAATGATTAACTAATAAGTGCAGGGCACGCCGTCTATCGGTGGCCTTTCTTATATATTGATTATATTATGTTACATCTATACTGTCAAATGAGGAAACAATGAAGTATCCGAATCACATAACGGCGATGCAGAGCACGTATAGTATGATTCTGGTTGCATAGTTACCATTTCAAGAAAGTGCGAGCCTTGCATCTACTCACACGTTGGCGCACTCATCGAGGCTGGCGGAACAAGAGAAGAGCTTGTTGCAGCACTCAACGCAGCAATCCTGATCTGCGGTGGCCCTGGCATGGCATACAGCGCAATCGCCCTCGATGTCTTTGACCAGCTGACAGCAGAGGCATAAATATAGAAGAAAACTGAAATATCTAAAAAGCGGCCGCAGGCCTGCGCTTAATGACATTGCGCACGCAGCGGGCTTTTTCATGCTACAGAGCTTTAACTGCCGCTGCTATTGCTGCCGTCAGGTCGTCTGCGTCTGGGTGCGTAAGGGCGCGGTCCCAGTTCTCGATCAGCTGGTCCAGGTTGGCAGGGGCGTCAGGGCTTTCCTTCATCTTCATGTAGCGGTCTTTAACAGACTGCGGCATTTTGCCCTGGCACATGAATTCGCCAACAACGGTGTTGTTCTCGCCGATTGACTCTTTGGTAGCGTTTAAGATCTGGTCAAAATATGCTTTGCTGCCGCCAAAACCCGCTGTTCCAAAGAGGAAAATCTTCTTGCCATCAAGCTTAGATAGAAGGTCGAGTGTTGCTGCGTCGGCGTGGCCTCTGTCGGTCCAGAAACCGATATAAAGCATGTCGGAAATCGCATCTGCGCCGGCAGCTGTCTCAAAGTCCTTATTCAGGCCAAAATATTCGCAGTTCTCTGCTGGGAGTGCTCCGTGGATTGCATCTGCGAGCTCCTTGGTGTTTCCTGTCATTGTACTGAATATAATTGAATATTTTTCATTTGTCATAGTTTACACCTCACACATTCTTATCTGGCTCATCCAGCTTATATTAATGATATGTAAACAGTATAACACAACTTTGCAAGGCTCTATGTGTTCTGTTACAATAAAAAGGTATGCTGGCGTAGCTCAATTGGCAGAGCAGCTGATCCGTAATCAGCAGGTTGCAGGTTCGATTCCCGTCGCCAGCTCCATTTATTCAATTAAATGTCTGGAGATGATAATTATGGGTGATAATATTTTTCTAAAAGATGTTAAGCCAATAAGATTTGAAGATTATATGACTTGCACTGATGGCTGCAGGGGCAACCTTGGAGATGAAATTCCGGTCGCTGTTTACAGACTCCTTGAGTACTCGCTTAAGGAGGAACTTATTGAGCAATTTGGCAAGGAGAAACAGGTTGAGATTTTCAGAAATGCAGGAAGAAGAGCAGGCGAGTATTTTGCCAGCAAGTATCTGAACCTCGAGCAGCCACTGGATAGCTTCATAAGTGAGCTTCAGGACAGACTTGCAGAGATGAAGATTGGTGTTCTCAGAGTAGAGGATGTCGATGATTCTACGGGCAGAATCATTCTCACCGTAGCGGAGGATGCTGATTGCTCAGGCCTTCCGGTTCTCGGAGAGACAGTGTGCAATTACGATGAGGGATTCATTTCGGGAGTTCTAACTAAGTATTCAGGAAACAGCTATAACGCGGTTGAGGTTGACTGCTGGGCAACAGGTGACAGAGTATGCAGATTCCGCGCTGAAATCGACTAGTAAGAATTGACTGATAATAAGCAGATAAATATAGGATAGTTCACAATGGAAGACAAGAGAGTTGAAATAAATAATGAGCTGCTTTTTGAATATCTGAGAAGTATTCTCTACGATTCTAAGGTTAAGACAATCGATGTTGACGAGCTCGACGAGCCTTTTAAGAAGCTTGGCCTCGGCCTTCAGTATCTTGAGAAAGCCTTGGCAGAGATGAAAGAATACTCCGCGGCGCTTTCCACTGGTAACCTTTCAGTCGAAGTTCCGCCGCGCGACAACCTTCTGTGTGAGAATCTTAAGAATATTCACGCTAACTTAAATCACCTCACATGGCAGGCCAAGCAGGTAGCGAAGGGTGATTACACGCAGACAGTATCGTACCTTGGAGAATTCTCAGAGGCATTCAATCGTATGATAAGCCAGCTCGACGACCGCGAGCAGAAGCTTGTGGATGAAGCAAATATTGATACGCTTACCGGAATCGGAAACAGAGCGTTTTTCTACAGGATAATGCAAGAACTCCTGGTACGTCAGGAAGCGATGGTGCTGTGCTATTGTGATCTTGATAACCTTAAGTATATCAACGATCAGCACGGACACGAGGAAGGTGATTACTACATCATGCATTTCGTCGACACGGTGAGACGCGGAATAAGATCAGACGATGTTTTTGTCCGCATGGGAGGAGATGAATTCTGTATAGTGCTGAGAGACTGCTCGATAGAAGTCGCTACGGCCAAATTAAGCCGCATGCAGCAGCAGTTCTCCGATGATCCGGGCAAAACTTACGCTCAGGAGTTTAGCTTCGGTATCGTAGAGATTCCGGCGGGTTCAAGCAATGAAGAGTTCACGGAATTGTTTAACAAAGCTGATGAGCTTATGTATGAACATAAACATGAACACAAGAACAGAGACATAAACGGAGGAGAATAATGAAAACTTCATTAGTAATTATGGCGGCAGGAATCGGATCGCGTTTTGGAGGCGGCATCAAGCAGCTTGAGCCGGTTGACGATCGCGGCCACATCATTATGGATTATTCAATCAAGGACGCGATTGATGCGGGCTTTAATAAGATTATTTTTATCATAAGGAAGGATATTGAGGCAGACTTCAGAGAGATTATCGGAGACAGAATCAAGGCTGTTTGCGGCGAGAAGGGCATAGAGGTATGCTATGCATTCCAGGATCTTAATGACATCCCATCAGGCTTTGAGGTTCCTGAGGGAAGAACTAAGCCTTGGGGAACAGGACAGGCAGTTCTGACTGCAAGAGATCTGATCAGGGAGCCTTTTGCCGTAATTAACGCGGACGACTACTATGGTAAGGAGGGCTTTTGCCTTGTTCACGAGTACCTTGTTTCAGGCGGTGATGCGTGTATGGCAGGCTTCGTTTTAAGAAATACTCTTTCAGAGAATGGTGGAGTTACAAGAGGAATTTGCCGCATGAACGATGATGCTTATCTTACAGATGTATGCGAGACTAAGAATATCATCAAGACGAAGTCCGGTGCTGAGTCAGATGGAGTTTCAATCGACCCTGAGTCACTTGTTTCAATGAACATGTGGGGCTTTGGCGAGAATATTGTTTCATCACTTAAGGATGGCTTCAAAGAATTTTTAGAGAAAGCCGTTCCTGAGAATCCGCTTAAATCAGAATTCCTGATTCCGATTTATATTGGAGAGCTCCTTGAGAAAGATGCTATACAAGTAAAAGTTCTAAGAACAGACGACACATGGTACGGAATGACGTACCGCGAGGATGTGCCGGCTGTAAAAGCGTCTTTTGCGAAGATGCTTAACGAAGGAAGGTACAGCGAAGAGCTGTTCTAATTGAGGTAATTAATGACAAAAACTTGCGAGTTCGACAACGAATTTTACGTTATTTCTGACGACTTTAGAGTTGTCTATTTTAACGACAACGCCCAGAAATCATATCCTGATTTGAAGGTGGGCGACATTTGCTATGAGGCGCGGATGAAGCGTAATTCTCCATGCCTTCACTGCCCGATTGCAAACAGTGAGAATGATTCGTCGCCAGTGTTCTTCGACCCGGGATGCGAGGAATGGGTGCAGTCTGTTTTTGCCAAAATCGACGAGGGTAGGTACACCGTGAGCTGCCGTAAGATCGGAGAACATGAGCAGAACACTCTTGGACATCTGAAGGGAGACGAATACAATGAGTCTGCCAAGGACTATGATGACTACGATTTTGTACAAATTGGACTGATTGGAGGCTATCTTGAGAGCGGAATTCCACTTTATTATGTGAATGACAGGATGCTCGAGATGCTCGGATACACTGATTATGATGAGTTTAATCGTGAGACTTCGGGCATGCTGATTAATATCATTCATCCTGATGACAAATTTAAGGTTCATGACAGCAATAGTTATGATTTCAACGAGGGGCATAAGTTCGAGAATCATTACAGAATGATGAAGAAAGATGGCTCTTATATGTGGATTGTCGCCCGATGCAAGATAATTAAGGACATCGAGGGGCGCCTTCTTATGATGTGCGTCTGCTTAGATGTTACAAGTGTTTATGAAAATGAGCATATGAGGGAGTCGCTTGAGACAAATCGTATTTTTATAAATGCGATGCCTAAGGATTTCATGTCATGTGCAATTGTTGATCTTAACGACGGTACGCAGTCGAGACTCCTTAGGGATGGTGCAGAGATTAAGAGTGCTGAGATTTCTGAGCTATGGGATGAGTACATGGAAGACTCGATCATTTCATATATGACAGAACCTGAGGAAATTGAATATATGAGGAAGATTTGCTGTCTTAGCGAGCTTCAGAAGAAGAAGCCGGGTGATGTAATAACCATGAACTACCATTCGGTGTATGAATCTCGGGATAAGACGCCGAAGATACTGACCGCGAAGCTTAGTTTCTTCGAACAGGATGACAAGCTTTATATGACTATTTTTACAGAAGTCAACCCTAAGTATGAATATGAAGAGAGGCTTAAAGAAGAGGTTGAGAAGCTCCGCAGAACTCATACCAAGCAGCGCAAGATTATTAAGCATGAGATGAGAAAAGCTGAAGAGGCGAACCAGGCCAAGAGTGATTTTCTTTTCAGTATGTCGCACGATATCAGAACTCCGATGAATGCAATTATCGGCTTCACGGATCTTCTAGAGAAACATATAGATGACAGAGATAGAACGAAGAAGTATATTTCGAAAATAAAAGACGCGAACAATGTTATGATCTCACTCATCAACAATGTTCTCGAGATGGCCAGAATCGAAAGCGGTAACGAGGTTGTCGAGAAGAAAACAATTGACATTAACAAGCTTATCAATCAGCTGCACGACCTCTTTGAGCCGCTGATCGACTCAAAGAATCTTACGTTCAACAGAATCGTGGACATTCAGCATAATTTTATTATTTCAGATGAGACAAAGCTCCGCGAGATTTTTCTTAATCTTGTGAGCAACGCCATCAAATATACAGAGTCAGGTGGACAGATTGATTTTACTATTCACGAGCTGCCATGCGACCGAGATGGCTACGGAGTATTCGAGGTTATCCTTAAAGATAACGGAATCGGAATGTCTGCAGAATTTCTGCCGCACCTTTATGATCCTTTTAGCCGCGAGCACTCAAGCACAGAGAGCAAGATTCTAGGAACAGGCCTCGGAATGCCTATTGTAAAGAAGCTTATCGATTTGATGCACGGCACGATTTCTGTCAAAAGTGAGCCTGGCGTGGGCACAACGTTTACGGTTGCAGGTGCTCTAAAGTTCACCGACGAGATCTCGTCCTCTGACTGTCAGAATACACGTTCTTTGGATTCTTCCTTCCTGACAGGTCGAAGGATTCTTCTTGCGGAGGATAATAATCTGAATGCTGAGATTGCGATTACAATCTTAGAGGATGCTGGAATGTCTGTTGATCGCGCGACGGATGGTGATGCCTGCGTCAAAATGCTTGACGACACGCCTTCAGGACATTATGATATGATACTGATGGACGTTCAGATGCCTAGAATGGATGGCTATGAGGCAACGAGAACGATAAGGGCTATGGAGAATCCTGCTAAGGCAGGAATTCCTATTGTAGCAATGACCGCGAATGCATTCGACGAGGATAGAAGAAACGCGTTCGAAGCGGGAATGAACGGGCATATCGCCAAGCCTTTTGGCATCGATAAGCTGCTGATTATGATGGCAGATATGCTGCAATAATTTATCTAATAAAGTTGTAAATAATCGTTGACATTGTCACAGGATAAATGTATAATTTGAAAGTCAAAGCAGAAGTTATCCGCTTCTCGCCTTACGACTATGAGTTGTTAGGGCCACATATCTTTTAAGGAAGATTTCACGCGGGTACTGTCTGTATCCGCGTTTTTTATTTTTACGGAGGTATAGTCATTAGTAAGGAGAATCAGATCAACGAGGAAATCCGTGCTGCTGAGGTTAGAGTAATTGATGAGAACGGAGAGATGCGTGGAGTTATGAGCATCGATGATGCTATGGCTCTTGCTGATGAGGCTAATCTGGATCTGGTGAATGTTTCACCTAACGCAGAGCCACCAGTATGCAAGATCCTCGACTACGGTAAGTACCGTTATGAGCTTCAGAAGAAAGAGAAGCAGAGTAAAAAGAATCAGAAGGTTACAGAAGTTAAGGAGATTCGTCTTTCACCTTCAATCGAAGAGCATGATGTTCAGGTTAAGGCAAAGACTGCAATCAAGTTCCTTAAGGATGGCGACAAGCTTAAGGTTTCTCTGAGATTCAGAGGAAGAGAGCGTGATTACGTTGCAAAGGGCTTCGAGGTAATGGAGTATTTTGCTGACATCGTTAGCGAGTACGGAGTTATCGAGAAGAAGCCTAAGATGGAGGGTAGAAGAATGAATATGTTCCTCGCCCCTAAGAAGGATAAGTAAGTCAATAATTTAAGTCATAGGAGGAAATACACAATGGCTAAGAAGATGAAGTCTCACAGAGGCGCTATGAAGAGAATGAAGCTTACAGGTTCAGGTAAGGTTAAGAGAAACAAGGCATTCAAGAGCCACATTCTTACTAAGAAGACTGCTAAGAGAAAGAGAGGCCTCAGAAAGGCAACTACTCTCACTAGCGCAGATCTAAAGAGAATGCTTAGGGCAATGGGTAAGTAATTAGGAGGTAAGAAGAATGGCAAGAGTAAAGAAGGGCGTTAACGCTCACAAGAGACATAAGAAGGTAATTAAGCTCGCTAAGGGATACTACGGAAGAAGAAAGAACACTTTCAAGGCTGCTAACCCAGCTGTAATGAGAGGTCTCAGATCTGCTTACGTTGGTAGAAAGAACAAGAAGAGAGAATACAGAAGACTCTGGATCGCAAGAATCAACGCAGGTGCTAGAAACAACGGCATCAGCTACTCAAAGCTCATGAACGGTCTTAAGAAGGCTGGCATCGAGATCAACAGAAAGATGCTTTCAGAGATGGCAATCCACAACCCAGCTGACTTCGCTGCACTTTGCGAGACAGCTAAGAAGTTCAACTAGTCACATAACGGATTAGGTTACGAACCATGGATTACTTCACAAGTCATATCGGGGTAATCGCAGGCGCTGCGATCCTGATTGCAGCCGTTGCAGTAGCATGGTGGCTGCTTCTGGATTACAATGCTAAGCTCAAGGAGAGAAGAGCTGCAGCAAGACGAGCAGCAGCCGCTGCTAAGAAAGCTGCAGAAGCTTCAGAGACTGAGGGCGATAGCGATAAAGCCTAGGATATGTGAATAAGTAGAAGATTGAACCCGCCGAATGGCGGGTTTTTCTTTATGCAAAATAATGGCGAGTAGTATATCTTTGCTGAGTTACGTGCTATTATTCAGATAGCCTGATAATCTGACAAGCTGAAAGGAGGTCAGTGATTATGAACAGAAATGAAATTAAACTATATAATGTGCTGTTTCCTATATGGATGCTGATTTTTATTCCAACTTATCTCTGGCTGCTGCTGATACCGGCTAATTATCTGATTGATAGAGCTGTCTTATATTTCAGTCTGGGGAATGAATCTGAACGCAGTGTGTTCTGCCGTAAGAATACATGGAAGATTTGTCTTACTGGTTTTCTCGCAGATTTTGCCGGTGCATTCCTGTTATTTGTATTGTTAACTTTTCAGGATATGTTACCAGAAGGTTCAGCTTTTGCAGAAGCCATATCACAGATGGCTACAAATCCATTCGGAGGAGTTGCTCCGTTTATGCTGATTGTAATCGCTATCGTTATTTCAGGTGTGGTGATATTCTATCTGGACAGATGGATACTTAGAAATAATGGACTCAGTACGGCGCAGGCAGCGAAGTCGGCGATCTGGCTTGCATTTATCACAGCGCCATATCTCTTTCTGATTCCAACTACAATGATATACAGATCTTAATTGTAAATAGAAGTATCTTTACATTTTTGCGACATGAACGACACACAGCCGTTTTCATTTTCTCACAGAAACAACATAAAAAAGGGTTATCATATGGGTGTCGAAAGAAATCGACGATTTACCTTTTTCTTTTGATTGTTCTTTCTTAGTTAAATAATTTTCGCAAATAAAAGACGGCCGGACCAGGGCCGTTTTTTATTTGCTGTTTTATTTTAAAGAACGGCTTGAGACTAGTCTAAAGCGTCACACAGTTAACGCAGAGTTAACACTTGTTCAAGATTGAAAATGACAAGATACTGTGTTACCATTCTTTTAAATGTACATAATTAGTATTCAGGGGATAATTATGAAGAGATACAGAGATTTAAGTAAGATTTCACTTTTGATCGCAGGGGCGATTTTTGTTTTGACAGGATGTGGAGGAATTGATGTGTCCATTCCTACTGACTATAATTTTGATTGTTCAAAGTATCTGAAGCTTGGTAATTACAAGGGCCTTTCTTCAGATGTTACTGCAGCTAAGGTCAGTGATGGTGATGTAGAGTCGTACATCAATTCGGTGCTAGAGCAGTCTAAGACTTCTACTGAGGTTAAGAAGGGTACTGTTACTACAGAGTCTACTGTTGATATTGACTACGTTGGTCGTATTGATGGCAAGAAATTTGAAGGCGGAAGTGGCAGCACAACACTTGATATTGACAACAGCAATTTCATCGACGGATTTGCAGAAGGTATCGTGGGACATAAAGTCGGGGAGACTTTTGACATTAACGTTACATTCCCAGAGAACTATGCGTCAGATGATGTAGCGGGCAAGGATGCAGTATTTACGGTAACAGTTAAGTCAATGCAGGAGGAAGTTATTCCTGAGTACAATGACCAGTTTGTTCAGGATAACACTGACTTTAATAATACTGAGGAGTATGAGGCTGACATCAGGAAGAATCTACAGACTGAGAAGGAGCAGGAGGCTGACAAGAACAAGAAGCTTGATCTTTTCAACCAGATTGCTGATAACAGTGAGATGACTAGTATGCCTGAGAAAGAGTACAAGAGCAGATACAAGCTTGTTATTGATAGATATACCAGTGCTGCTGAGTCTAACGATATGAGCCTTAACGATTATATGACAAGCAACTATGGTATTTCTGAGAAGGAATTTAAGAAGAATGCCAAGAAGTCTGCGAAGAACACTGTTAAGGAAGAATTGATTATTCATTCAATTGCTGATAAGGAAGGTATTAAGATCAGCAATGGTGAGTATGAGAAGTACCTCAAGAAGCTTATCAAGGATGCCGGATATACTGAGGATACGTTCAAGTCAGAGAACGGACTTTCAATTGAAGAGTATGCGGAGGCTAACAATCTTTACACTCTTTGCCTTTATAATAAGGTGATGGATAAGGTTATCGAATACAGCAAATAGATGGATGCACGGGACGTGAGAGCGCCAGAGAGATTTTTGCACGAGAAAGCACGAGAGAAGGAGCAGGGAGTATGAAGTGTCCTTATTGTAATCATGAAGACACCAAGGTTGTAGATTCAAGACCGGTTGAAGAGGGTCTGGCTACCAGAAGAAGACGTGAGTGTGAGAAATGTCACAAGAGATTTACAACTTTTGAGAAGATTGAGAATTCGCTTCTAGTTGTTGTGAAGAAGGATGGTTCGAGGGAGCCGTTCGACAAGAACAAGATTATTAACGGTCTGATGAGAGCCTGTCAGAAGACTAAGGTTACGTACGAGGATGTTCAGAAGATTGCCGAGAATATCGAGCGCGGACTGAACAACACAATGGAGAAGGAAATCCAGAGTACTTTTATAGGTACAATGATTATGGACGAGCTTCGTCGAATCGACAAGGTTGCGTACGTGAGATTTGCGTCTGTTTACAGAGAGTTTCAGTCTGTTGATACGTTTATTGAAGAGATTAATAAGCTTGTTTAAGACAGGCGATTTTAGATTGTTTAATCTGGATTTAATTTTTTTTTAACTTGAGGAGATGGAAATGCTTAGAGTTGCAATTGACGGACCCGGAGGGGCCGGGAAGAGTACGATAGCCAAGCTTGTGGCGGAGATGTTTCATTTAGATTATGTTGACACAGGTGCGATGTATAGAGCGGTTGCGCTGAAGGTTTCAAGAAGCGGCGTGTCGGAAGACGATGATGCGGCAATTGAGGAGATTGTTTCTCGTACAAAGCTTGATTTTGACGGCAGCAGCATTCTGCTTGACGGTGAGGATGTAAGCTCGGAGATCAGAACTCCAGAGGTGTCAATGTGGGCATCTAAGGTGTCACAGAAGGCTTGCGTTAGAGAGCTTATCAGCAAGCTCAGCAGCGATATGGCCAATACAAGAAGTCTTGTAATGGACGGTCGTGATATCGGTACTAATGTTATCAAGGATGCCGAGGTTAAGGTTTTCCTCACTGCATCTTCAATTGTAAGAGCTAAGAGACGTTACGATCAGCTGGTCGAGGCAGGTAAGGATGCTGACCTTGATGAGATCAGAGAGCAGATCGAAGAGAGAGATGAGCAGGACATCACAAGAGAGCTCAACCCGCTGACGCAGGCGGAGGACGCGGTGTACCTCGACACATCTGATATGACTATTGACGAGGTAGTCGAATATATTGCGGAATTAATTAACAAAGTAGAGGACTAAATAATGAAACAAAGTAGAGGTGACCTTGCGAAGACCAGAACATATCTGTATCTGATTTTTGTATGTGAATTTTTAAGCCTTTTTACAAGACCTATTCACAATCTTACAGGATTCGGTCTTAGGAAGATGGTATTCGGATTTATTGCCCTGATTCTGATGCAGCTTATAATGGTTATCATGTATAACCTTAAGATAACAGCAGACATCGCTTCGATGAGAAGGGTTCCTAAGAAGGGCGGTAAGAACAAAGGCTCTAAGAAGCAGGAAGATAAGATTGAGGAGATGCTTAACTGCGCTGCAAGAATCCGAGTGTTCATGATTGTGACAGCTGTGATTCTGATCATTCAGGCGCTGGCATTCCAGTTTATCGGTGAGGCTATTTTTGAAATTATGCTGATTGTGACTGAGATTACATGTCTGGTACTCAGTCTGCAGAACCTGACAATACTTCAGAGAATGATCTAATAATTGAAAAGAGTGATGAAGACTATGCGGAGACAGATGTGTCAAGGCATAGTCTTTTTTTTGTGTAGAAAAATCCGTGGTAGACGCGGATGGACGGGATTTCTGAAAAAAGTACGACATACTGCGCTTTTACGAAATTTTTCTGAAAATTCTTCATTATCTGCTGTTTTCAAAAAATGTTTTAGAAGCTTTAGCAGCTCTGGGTTTAATCGGCTCAAACGATGCGTATCTTTATTTTGCCTGATTTCTGAAATGCTTTTTAATTAATCTGATTTTTCAGAAATTTTCTGAAAAATCAATCTTATATAACGTTCTTTACGAAATGAGAGAAGCAGCATCGGGCGAGCGGAACGTGATGAAATAAGATAAAACGGTTTTTGGCAGAAATTATTCTTTGAAAAAAGAGATTTTGCAATAATTTTCAGAAATTTTCTGAAAAAATGCCAGGAATTAAGATGCTTTCAGAAATGCACTGAAAGGCTTTAGAACTGCAGATCTGTATTTACTAAAACCAAAGTGATAACCCCACAGCCAGTCCAAAGATGCTATAATAAAATGTGCTCCGTGGAAAGGATGCTTATGCAGATAAAGGATATGCCGGCCGGCGAGAGACCACAGGAGAAGTTGCTATATTATGGCGCGGATGTGCTTAGCAGCAGTGAGCTTCTGGCTCTTGTGATAAGGTCGGGGAGGAAGGATCAATCGGCGCTGGAGCTTGCTTCGGAGGTGCTGTCGTATGCGACAAGAGAGCTTGGTGGGCTTGATAAGGCATGCGTCAGTGAGCTTACTGAGGTTCCTGGTATAGGAACGAGCAAGGCGTGCTCAATTGTTGCGGCAGTAGAGCTTAGCAGGCGAATGAGGTCGAACAGTCTGAATGAGGTCAGACCACGAATTATTGATGTAGGAGATGCGGTCAGCTTGCTCGAGGGCGAGTTTGAGAATGAGAAGAAGGAACGCGTCGTTGAGCTGGTGCTTAACACGAAGAAGGAAGTAGAAGCTAAGGTCACAGTTTCGATAGGAGAGCTGTATTCAGCAGCGGCCGGACCGAGAGAGGTTTTCAGCCCTGCGATAAGGAGAAGCGCGGCGGGGATTATTATCGCGCACAATCATCCGAGCGGCGATGCGACGCCAAGCGAGGATGATATACAGCTGACGAGGAGGCTTATGCAGGCTGCCTCAATTGTAGGAATTGAGCTTCTTGACCACATCATCATAGGACGAAATTCATATACCAGCTTTCTCAGGGAAGGCCTGCTCTAATGCGTGGGCATGACGTAAGCCATGCTTTTTGAGCTAAGGTCACAGGGAGGCATGGTATCAGCGGAAGTATTTAAACTTAGGAACAGAAGGTAATCGCAGATTATGAGCAGAACTATTATGATAGCATCGGGCAAAGGGGGAACTGGCAAGTCGATGGCTACCGTGAATATCGCGGCATCTTTGGCATACTCAGGTTCGAAGACTGTACTGGTTGATATGAGCCACGGCCTTCGTTCGCTCGATTTTTATCTTGGACTTGAATCAAGAACTATCTGGGATATCTGCGACGTTATAAACGGAATCTGTGATATGGAGAATGTTCTTTTGCGCGTGGATGCAATTAACAATCTCTATCTTATGCCTGCAACTCAGAAGAGAAGATATCCGGAGATCACAGCAGAATCGCTTGCGAAAGTGATTGATGAGCTTAAGGAAGAATTTGACTATATATTCCTTGACTGCCCAGCAGGCGCGGGCGAGCTTGTTGAGATGGCACTTGAGTGCACTGATGAGGCACTTCTGGTGGTTACTCCGGATTATATATCGCTTAGAGATGCGGACGTAATCGAGGACATGGTATTAAGAAGCGGCATTTTCAAGCGGTTTTATGTTGTGAACTCTATCAGTACTGAGCTTAACGCGAAGGATGCAGAGCTTCACCTAGATGAGATTGACAGAAGAATGAAATCGACACTTATCGGACTGATACCGTACGATAACAACATAAGAGCTTCGCTTTTTGAGGGAGTCCCTATCGTTATGAAGAGGGATTCATACATTGCGGAGAATTTCGATAAGATTGCATTAAGACTAAAGAGTGAGAAATAGGGGGACGAACGTGAAGGAACTTTTTAAGAGCGGTAAGATTACCGGAATTACATATAATTCAAAGGAAGTTGAAGAGGGATTCCTTTTCATATGCAAGGGTGTGCACTTTAAAGAGGATTATCTTGCTGAGGCTGTAAGAAGAGGTGCGATTGCATATGTAAGTGAGAAGGA
Source organism: uncultured Clostridia bacterium (assembly GCA_934255135.1). Classification (GTDB taxonomy): domain Bacteria; phylum Bacillota; class Clostridia; order Peptostreptococcales; family Anaerovoracaceae; genus Crickella. The sequence goes on from CAKQMV010000012.1 coordinate 35,941, forward strand.
ATATGCGGCAGGCGCAGGAATCGAGGCTGTTATTGTCGACGATATCAGAGAGGCTATGAGAGCGGCTGCAGAGGAGTTCTATGGACCTGTGTATGAGAAGCTTCACATGACAGGAATTACAGGAACCAAGGGAAAGTCGAGTACTACTTATTTTATGGTTGGAATTCTTGATGACTATATGGCAGGTACTGGCGGCAAACGTTCTGCTGTTCTTTCGACTATCAACAATTACGATGGAATTACAGATGAGGAGTCACATCTTACAACTCCTGAAATCATGCAGTTCTACAAGCACATGAACAATGCTGTTAATTGTGGAATAGAGTATATGACAATGGAGGTTTCAAGCCAGGCGCTTAAGGTTGGAAGAGTTGAAGGTGTTCAGTTCGATGTAGGATGTTTTCTGAACATTTCACCTGACCATATCAGTACAATCGAGCACCCTGACTTTGATGACTATTTTAACAGCAAGCTGAGACTGTTTAATCAGTGCAAGGTTGCGTGTGTTAATCTCGACTGTGATGGACAGGACAGAATCATGAAGGCTGCTAAGGATGCAGGAAGCATCGTAACCTTCAGCCAGCATGATGAGAATGCCAATGTATATGGATATAATATTGAGTCAGTACACGGAAAGATTCATTTTGACGTTAAGGTAAGAGGACTTGAGGCTCTTGGTGTTAAGGATGCAGATGAGCATATCGAGCTTGCGGCATTCGGTAAGCTCAATGTTGAGAATGCGCTGGCTGCTGTTGCAATTTCGGTTGTTTACGGAATTCCGTTCGAATACATTAAGTCAGGACTTGGAAGAACTGTCGTACCGGGAAGAATGGAGCTTTTTGCCAGCGAGGACGGCAAGAAGATCGCGCTCGTTGACTATGCTCACAACAAGCTGAGCTTTGAGAAACTTATCGATACAGTGAAGTTTGAGTTCCCTGACAAGAAGTATGCTACCGTTATGGGCTGTGCTGGCGGAAAGGCGTTCAGCAGACGTGAGGAACTTGGTACTATCGCTGGTGAGAACTGCGTCAAGACCTATATTACAGAGGAGGATCACGGCGAAGAAGATCTAATGAAGATCTGTAATGAGATTGCTCATTATGTAGCTGCTGCTGGTGGGGATTACGAGATTATTCCTAACAGAGTTGATGCTATTAAGAAAGCTATCAGCGAGGCAGACGATACAGTCGTTATGATTATCGCAAAGGGAAGAGAAACAAGACAGAAGAGAGGTATTGAATACATCGATACACCAAGTGATGTTGATGTTGCCCTTGAGATGCTCGGATAAGTCTATTGACTGGAATAGTCCTAGCAATTATAATATTTATGTATTTGTATGCAATATTGTCTGGCATTTATACGCAAATGTCAGACTTGTTTCTATAGAGATACAAATTTAATTACATAAGGGGGCGTTATGACACCAATAATTGCAGTGATCACAGGCGTTGTCTTCCTTATTATCGGAGTACCGATCGGATATATCTGGCGTAAGAATGTTGGCGAGAAGGCCATCGGAAGCGCCGAGCAGCAGGCACAGAACATGATCCTGGATGCACAGAATCAGGCAGAGAGCATTAAGAAGGAGAAGGTGCTCGAGGCAAAGGAAGATATTCATCACCTGAGATCTAATCTAGAAGATGAAATCAGATCAAGAAGAAACGAGATCAACAAGACAGAGAAGAGAATCCTTCAGAAGGAGGAGAATCTCGAGAGAAAGCTCGATAACATCGAGAAGAGAGAACAGGGACTCAGCAAGAGAGAGCGCTCAATGGAAGAGAAGCATAAGGAGATTGATTCCTACATTGCTAAGCAGGTTGAGGAGCTTGAGAGAATCAGCGGCTACACAAGAGATGAGGCTAAGCAGATTCTTCTAGATGAGGTTGAGAAGGACGTTCGTAAGGACGCATCAGCACTCATCACTCAGATTGAGTCTGAAGCTAAGGAGGAGGCAGATAAGAAGGCCAAGGAGATTATCACAATGGCCATTCAGAGATACGCTGCCGACCAGGTTACTGAGACAACAGTATCAGTAGTTAACCTTCCTAACGATGATATGAAGGGTCGTATTATCGGTAGAGAGGGACGTAACATCAGAGCAATTGAAACTCTGACAGGTGTAGATCTTATTATTGATGACACACCTGAAGCAGTAATTCTTTCAGGTTTTGACCCTGTAAGAAGAGAGATTGCAAGAATCGCACTTGAGAAGCTTATCGTTGACGGAAGAATCCATCCTGCAAGAATTGAGGAGATGGTTCAGAAGGCAACTAAGGAAGTTAACAACATCATTAAGGAAGAGGGAGAGAAGGCCTGCTTCGAGACAGGCGTTCATAATCTTCACCCTGAACTTATCAAGCTTCTTGGAAGACTCAAGTATAGAACCTCATATGGTCAGAATGTGCTTCAGCATTCTGCAGAGGTTGCAACACTTGCAGGTCTGATGGCATCAGAGCTTGGATATGATCCAAGACTTGCCAAGAGAGCGGGACTGCTTCATGATATCGGTAAGTCAATCGACCATGAGGTAGAGGGTACACACGTAGAGATCGGTGTGAACATTTGCAAGAAATACAAGGAGTCATGGAAGGTTATCAACGCAGTTGAGTCACATCACGGCGACGTTGAGGCAACAACTATGGAAGCAGTTCTTGTAGGAGCAGCAGACGCACTCAGTGCCGCAAGACCGGGAGCAAGAAGAGAGACTCTCGAGACTTACATCAAGAGACTTGAGACTCTTGAGAACATCGCCAACACAACTAAGGGCGTTGACAAGTCATTTGCTATCCAGGCAGGTCGTGAGATCAGAGTTGCGGTTAAGCCTAATATGGTTAAGGATGATGAGATTCCAATGCTCGCAAGAGACATTGCGAAGAAGATCGAGTCTGAGCTTGAGTATCCTGGACAGATTAAGGTTAACGTAATCAGAGAGACAAGAGCTACTGACTTCGCTAAATAAGAAAGCAAGGCTCCCCAATTAACGGGGAGCTTTTTTACTAAGAGGAGCTACAATGATTTATCTTGATAACAGTGCAACAACAAGACAATATGATGAAGTAACGGAGGCAATGGTCAAGGCCGCAACCGAGAATTTTGGCAACGCGTCATCGCTTCACAGACTCGGCTTCGAGGCAGGAAATATTCTGTTTGATGCGAGACGTGAATTTGAGGACAGATTTGCGCCAGGTGGCACCGTAATCTTTACATCAGGCGGAACTGAGGCTGACAACATGGCAATCATGAGCACAGCAACGAAGCTTCGCCGCCGCGGACAGAAGATTATCACTACTAAGATTGAGCACCCTGCAGTACTTGAAACGTGCAGGAGACTCGAGGCTGAGGGATTTAAGGTAGAGTATCTCGATGTAGATGTTGATGGATACCTTGAGCCGCAGGTTCTTAAGGCTGCACTTGACAGAGACACGATTCTCGTAAGTGTTATGACAGTCAACAACGAGGTCGGCACGATTCAGCCGGTGCGCGAGTGCCAGAAGATTGTGAACGACTTCAACAGAGAGAACGGCACGAAGATTATCTTCCACACAGATGCCGTGCAGGCATTCGGAAAGCTTCGAATGGACGAAGGTGCTTTTGACCTTGTGTCGGTGAGCGGCCACAAGATTCATGGTCCTAAAGGAATAGGCCTTCTCTACATGAAGGATTCCGTAAAGCTGCCACCTTTCATTACCGGCGGCGGTCACGAGATGGGATACAGATCGGGAACTGAGAACACGCCGGGAATCGCTGGTTTTGCGACCGCAAGCAGCATTACGCACAAGAATCTTGAGGACAAGATGGAGAGCATCGGAGCGGTTAACGATTACTTAAGACACGGTCTTGAGACAGAGCTTACAGACATCATCCTTAATGGTCCTGTGGAGCTTGGATACACGCTTTCTGATGCGGGCAAGAGATGTCCTTCGATTCTGAATATAAGCTTTATGGGTACGAGAGGCGAGGTCCTTCTTCACACACTTGAGCAGGATGGAATTTTTGTTTCGACTGGATCAGCTTGTTCATCTCATAAGAAGACGTCTGACAGTCATGTGCTCGAGGCGATGTCGATGAATCACAAGGAGATTGAGGGTGCAATCAGATTCAGCTTCTCGGAGTTTAACACAATCGAAGAGATGGATGAGGTTATTGAAAGAGTAAAGACTGCTGTCAATCGTTTCAGAAGACTTGGCAGCTTTAGATAAGGAGGCAAGATGAAGAAGAATTTATACCTGGTAAGATGCGGCGAGGTTGCGCTTAAGGGAATGAACAGACCGTATTTCGAGAGAATCCTTCTTGAGAGACTGAAGAAGGCGATTTCAGTATACGATGGTACTGAAGCGCATTGGAAGAATGGTCTGATGCTCGTAAGAGTTGATGCTTCTGTTCCAACAATGGAGGTTGTCAAAAAGTGTTCTAAGGTGTTCGGTATTGCTTCCGTGAGCCCGGCTGTTGAGGCGCCTAAGGATATCGACGCAATCGGTCACGCTGCAGCTGAATTTATGAACAGACTTATCGAAGAGGAGGGCATCAAGACTTTCAAGATCAAGGGTAAGAGATCTGACAAGAATTTCCCTGTTAAGTCACCTGAGATCGGAAGAGTTGTAGGTGCTATCGTTCTTAAGGAGTGCAAGGTTCTTAGCGTAGATGTACACAATCCTGACTGCGAGCTTTATGTAGATGTAAGACACGAGGGTGCATATATCTACAGAGATAAGATCAAGGGATTCGGCGGACTTCCACTTGGAACTAATGGAAGAGGAATGATTCTTATGTCAGGCGGAATCGACAGCCCTGTTGCTGCGTTCATGATGGCTAAGAGAGGAATGACTATTGAGGCTGTTCACTTCCATTCATACCCTTACACAAGCCCAAGAGCTCAGAAGAAGGTTGAGGATCTTCTCGAGGTTCTTGCAGGATATATGGGAACAATCAAGATGCACTGCATCAATCTTCTTCCAATTCAGGAGCAGATCGTACAGAACTGTCCTGAGGATGAGACTACACTTCTCGTAAGAAGATTTATGATGAGAATCGCTGAGCAGGTTGCAATCAAGAACAGAAACATGATGCTTATCACAGGTGAGGATCTCGGTCAGGTAGCGAGCCAGACTGCAGAGGCACTCGTAGTTACAGACAACGTTGTAAGCATGCCTGTAATGAGACCGCTTATCGCTATGGATAAGGTTGATATTATGGATATGGCTAAGGAGATTGGTACATATGATATCTCAATCCAGCCTTATGAGGACTGCTGCACAGTATTCCTTCCTAAGCACCCTGTTACTAAGCCTAAGCTTGAGAGAATCGAGGCCTCAGAGTCAAAGCTTGACGTTGATGCACTCGTAGCGGCAGCGGTTGAATCAGAGGAGATTGTAATAGTAAATCCAAGATAGATTATGATATAATATCGTGAATAGAAACTTTTATGAAAGGGTGATTGAAATGGCTAAAGAAAAAATTGATTTCAACGACAAAGAAGTAAGGGATGCTTACAGACATACTTCTTCACATATACTTGCACAGGCTATTAAGAGACTCTGGCCTGAGGCTAAGCTCGCTATCGGTCCATCAATCGATGATGGATTCTACTACGATATCGATCTTGACTACAAGATTACAGACCAGGATCTTCTTAAGCTCCAGAAGGAGATGAAGAAGATTCAGCAGGCTAACTATCCTCTTGAGAAGTTCGAGCTTCCAAGAGAGGAGGCTATCAAGTTCTGCGAGGAGAGAGGCGAGGATTACAAGGTAGAGCTTATCAACGATCTTCCTGAGGATGCTGTAATTTCATTCTACAAGCAGGGTGACTTCACAGACCTCTGCGCAGGACCTCACGTTGCATCAACAGGCGTTGTTAAGGCTATCAAGCTTACAAGCATCGCAGGTGCATACTGGAGAGGAGATTCTAACAGAAAGATGCTCCAGAGAATCTACGGAACTTCATTCCCAAGCCAGGAAGAGCTTCAGGCTTACCTCGACAGAATCGAAGAGGCTAAGAGAAGAGATCACCGTAAGATTGGTAAGGAGATGGATCTCTTTATGCTTGCAGAGGAAGGCCCAGGATTCCCATTCTTCCTTCCTAACGGAATGGTTATCAGAAACGAGCTGGAGAAGTTCTGGAAGGAAGAGCACTACAAGAGAGGCTACGATGAGATCAGAACACCACTCATCCTTAACGAGCAGCTCTGGAGAACTTCAGGTCACTGGGATCACTATAAGGAGAACATGTACTTCACAGAGATTGATGACGAGGACTACGCTATCAAGCCTATGAACTGTCCTGGATCAATCCTTGCATACAAGAGAAAGCTATGGTCATACAAGGAGCTTCCTGTAAGATACGCTGAGCTTGGTCAGTGCCACAGACATGAGCTCTCAGGAGCACTCCACGGACTTATGAGAGTAAGAACATTCGTACAGGACGATGCTCATATCTTTATGCTTCTTGAGCAGACTAGAGAAGAGGTTACTAAGGTAATCCAGCTTTTCGACGATATTTATAAGATGTTTAACCTTCCATACCACATTGAGCTTTCAACTAGACCTGAGGATTCAATGGGTACTGAGGAGGAGTGGAACACAGCTGAGGCAGCACTTAAGGATGCTATCGAATCAGTAGGCGTTCCATACGTAATCAACGAGGGAGACGGAGCATTCTACGGTCCTAAGCTTGACTTCCACCTTGAGGATACACTCGGAAGAACATGGCAGTGCGGAACAATTCAGCTCGACCTTCAGATGCCACAGAATTTTGACATTAACTACATCGGAGCTGACGGTGAGAAGCACAGACCTCTTATGATCCACAGAGCTGCATTCGGATCAGTAGAGAGATTCATCGGAATTCTCATCGAACATTTTGCCGGAAAGTTCCCACTCTGGCTCGCACCTGTACAGGTTAAGCTCCTCACAGTAACTGAGAAGAATGCTGATTACGCTAAGGAAGTTGCTGAGAAGTGTGAGGCTGCAGGTCTTAGAGTTAAGCTTGACATCAGAAACGAGAAAATCGGATACAAGATCAGAGAGTCAAGAAACGCAAGAGATTCATACATCTGCGTAATCGGAGACAAGGAAGTAGAGGACAATACTCTTACAGTAAGATCAAGCAAGGTCGGCGAGCTCGGAACTATGACAGTTGAGGAGTTCATTGACAAGCTTACTGAGGAAGTTGCTACTAAGGCACTTTAATTACGGGAGAGACTGACATATGGCAATTAAGTATAAGAGAGTGCTTATTAAGCTAAGTGGTGAGGCACTCGCAGGAGACGACAAGTTCGGAATTAATCCTGATATGGCTCTTAAGACTGCACAGCAGATTAAGGAGATCAGAGATCAGGGTGTTGAGGTTGCTATCGTTGTAGGCGGAGGCAACTTCTTCCGTGGAAGAACTGGCGGCAACATCGACAGACCTACTGCTGACTACATGGGCATGCTTGCTACAGTTATGAACGCGCTTGCTCTGCAGGACTCACTTCTTTCAATCGGATGTGAGGCTAAGGTAATGACAGCCATCGAGATCAGAGATATGGCTGAGGGATATTCAAGACGTAAGGCTCTTGATTACCTCGAGGCTGGCAAGGTAGTTATCTTCGGAGGCGGCACAGGAAGTCCGTTCTTTACTACAGACACTACAGCAGCTTTAAGAGCAGCTGAGATCGGCGCAGAGGTGCTTCTTCTCGCTAAGAACATCGATGCGGTATATTCAGCAGATCCTAAGGTTGACCCTTCTGCTGAGAGATATTCAGAGCTTACTTACATGGATATCATCGAGAAGGATCTCAAGGTTATGGATCTTACAGCATCAACTCTCTGCAAGGATACAGGAACTCAGATTTATGTATTCGCACTTGCAGAGGAAGGTAATCTAATGAGAGTAATCAACGGCGAGAACGTTGGTACACTAATACACTAATGGAGGCACGACATGTCACATCATAAGAAAACTCTTGAAGAAAGAATCGCTAAGACACAGGAAGTTCTTAAGGAGAACCTTAACACTGTAAGAGCAGGTAGAGCTAACCCTGCACTTCTCGACAAGGTTATGGTTAACTACTACGGAGCACCTACACCACTTAAGGCTCTTGCTAACGTTTCAGTTCCAGAGCCAAGAACACTTCTGATCAGCCCTTTTGATTCAAGTGCAATCGCAGACATTGAACATGGAATCAACGAGGCTAATATCGGAATCAACCCATCAAACGATGGTAAGGTTATCAGACTTGTAATTCCACAGCTTTCAGAGGAGAGACGTAAGGAGCTTAACAAGACTGTTAAGCAGTACGGCGAAGAGGCTAAGGTTGCTGTTCGTAACGTAAGAAGAGATATCAACGAGGGAATCAAGAAGTCTGAGAAGGACGGAGAGCTCACAGAGGACGATGTAAAGAAGGCACTCGATGAGACTCAGAAGATCGTTGATAAGGCTATCAAGGCAATCGACGAGATCGTTGAGAACAAGAACAAGGAGATTATGGAGGTTTAGTACCGGTTTCGGTCACTGACCTTAGGTTAGAATGAATGCTGCGTAGCAATGCTACGCAGCAGATTTTATTAAAGTCCGCAGGAGGAACAGTTATGGCAGCTGAAATGAGAGCACTACCAGCGCACATTGGAATCATAATGGATGGAAACGGAAGATGGGCTAAGGCTCATAAGGTTCCAAGAGTTATGGGGCACAATGCAGGTACTAAGACTCTTAAAACAATTGTAATAAAGACTGCACAGATGGGCGTTGGAAGTCTGACTGTATACGCCTTCTCAACAGAGAACTGGAAGAGAAGTGTAGAAGAGGTTTCAGGTATTTTCAAGCTGATTATCAAGTTCGTTAATTCAGAACTTGAGGAGCTTATCGAGAATAATGTTCATATCAATATTTTCGGTGACTACAGCATGCTTCCTGAAGCATCAATCAAATCAGTAGACAAGCTTGTAGCGAAGACTTCTCACTGCGATGGACTCAATCTGAATATCGCTCTTAATTATGGTGGAAGAGATGAGATTCTTAAGGCTGTTAAGGAGATTGCAGGGGAAGTTGCTTCTGGAGCTATTTCAGCCGATGACATCACTGAAGACATTATTGGTGAGCACCTCTATTCAGGCAAATTCAATATCCCCGATCCTGATCTTATCATCAGAACAAGCGGCGAGGAGAGAACCTCGAACTTCCTTGTATGGCAGAGCGCATACAGTGAGCTTATGTTCACAGATACACTGTGGCCTGACTTCACACCGGAAGAGTACGAGCTGATGATCGAGAGATACATGAGAAGAGACAGAAGGTTCGGCGGAAGAAACGAGGAAGATGAATAATGAAGACAAGAGTTATTTCAGGAATTCTAATGGTGCCTGCAGTTGTAGCTATTCTTTATTTCAGAGGATATGTGCTTCTTGCAGCGTGTGCCATGATAGGTCTTGTGGGAGTTAAGGAATTCTTCAATGGATGGGAGGCTTTGGGTACAAAGCCATCTAAGATAACTGCTTATATTTCGACAATTGTGCTCTATATTGCTGCACTTGCCGGTGTGGCTCAGAGCGAATTTCTGATGTTCTGGCTGGTTGCATCTATTGTAGCTGCAATGATTTACGGCTGGAGCATTGAGAAGAGAGGTCCTTACGATGCGATGGCGACAGTGCTTGGTATCGTGTATGTTGTTTTCTTCTCATATCACCTGAGACTGATTGATACTACAGATTACGGAATTCTTGTATGGATCGTAATTCTTTCGGCATTTGGCTCAGACATTATGGCTTACTTTACAGGCTATTGCTTCGGTAAGCACAAGCTGTGTCCTCACCTCAGCCCTAAGAAGACAATCGAGGGAGCTGTCGGTGGAGTGATCGGAGCGGGACTCGTATGCGGTCTGTTTGGATTATTGTTCGCGAAGGAACTTCTGATTCATACAGTAATCCTCGGATTTATCGGAGGAGCTGTATCACAGGCGGGAGACCTCACTGCATCTGCGTTCAAGCGTAAGATGGGAATCAAGGACTACGGCAATCTTATTCCCGGACACGGCGGAATAATGGATCGTTTTGACAGCGTTATTTTCGTAGCACCATTTATTTACTATTATATCTGGGGTGTGTTCGGTGTACTCGGACTGTAAGGGTAATAGATTATGAAGAGAATACTAATTATGGGGAGTACTGGCTCTATCGGGAGCCAGGCTCTTGATATTATAAGAGATAACAGAGACAAGTTCTGCGTTAGCGGACTGTCTTGCAGAAGCAGGATTGAAAACCTGATCGAACAGATCAGAGAATTCAATCCTCTTGCTGTTTGTGTGGGTAACGAGCAGGATGCCCTGAAGGTAAGAGAAATGTTTCCTGAGGTAGAGGTTTTCTACGGTGAAAAGGGCCTTGTTGAGCTTGCAGATGTTCCTTGTGACATCGTGCTTAATTCTCTGATGGGAATCAGCGGTCTTGCACCTACATACAAAGCAATTAAGAATGGAAGAGATATCGCTCTTGCGAACAAGGAGACTCTTGTTACAGGCGGTAAGCTTATCACTGATCTTGTAGCCGAGCATGGAGTTAAGCTCCTTCCTGTAGACAGCGAGCACAGTGCAATTTTCCAGTGCCTTATGGGCAACAAGAATCAGAAGATCAAGAGACTTCTTCTGACTGCGTCCGGCGGACCTTTCAGAAACAGCAGCCTTGAGGAACTTCAGAATGTAACTATTGAGCAGGCGCTTAACCACCCGAAGTGGAGCATGGGATCAAAGATTACAATCGACTCAGCGACAATGATGAACAAAGGACTTGAGGTTATTGAAGCGAAGTGGCTTTTTGACGTGGACGCATCAGCCATCGATATTCACGTACATCCTGAGAGCATCGTTCACTCAATGGTCGAGTTTGAGGACAACTCAATACTTGCGCAACTTGGACTTCCTGATATGAAGATTCCAATCAGCTATGCATTCAACTTCCCAGACAGGTTGCCACTTAAGGGTGACGGCCTCGATTTCTTTACGATGGCAAGCGAGCTTCATTTCGAGAAGCCAAGAAGAGATGTGTTTAAGTGCATCGACCTTGCGTACAGATCACTTGTTGAGGGCGGCACAAGCCCGGTCGTACTTAACGGAGCTAACGAAGAGCTCGTAGCAATGTTCCTGAGAGGAGAGATAGGTTTCCTTGATATTCAGAACACCATCGAGAAGGTGATGGACGACCATAAGCTGTTTGTTCCTTCATCAATTGACGAAATCCTCGCCGTTGATATTGAAGCAAGAGCTAAAGCAAGGGAACTGGTGAAATAATGCAGACATTAATATTATTTGTAATAATGCTCCTCGTGCTCGTGATTCCTCACGAGGCGGGTCATCTGATTATGGCCAAAATCTGCGGTGTCTATGTCGAGGAGTTCTCCGTCGGTATGGGGCCGCGTCTTCTGGCGCGTCAAATCGGAGAGACTCAGTATACTCTGAGACTTCTGCCACTCGGTGGCTACTGCAAGATGCTGTCGGGAGATGAGGAGGGTACGAACCCTAATGACTCAAGGGCTTTTAACAACAAGAGTGCGGCGCAGAAGCTTGCGATTCTCTGTGCGGGAATTGTGATGAACGTTCTGATTGCATGGGTTCTTATTACGGGAATTCTTGCAAGCGTTGGTGTTGCGACGAACGTTCTCTCAGATGTTGTTAAGGACAGCCCGGCGTATGAGGCTGGTCTTAGAGCAGGCGATAAGGTTACAGCTGTTAACGGTCACAAGAGCAGAATGTGGTCTGATACTATGAAGGAGCTTTCGCTTATAAGCGATGGCGATGTGGTTGAGATTACTGTAGACAGAGATAATGCTTCGAAGACGTTCTACATGAATCCTGTTTATGATGAGAAGAATGAGCGCTTTATTGTCGGAATCGCATGCAGCGTAAGTCGTAATCCAATTGACGTTTTTGTTGGTGGTGTGAATTCGACAGTGAGCATGAATTCTCAAATTCTTCAGGCATTTAAGACTATCATTACAGGTCAGGCAGATAAGGATGCTGTCGGAGGACCTGTTAAGATATATCAGGTTGTTGATCAGACGAAGTCGTACGGACTTAAGTCATATCTCAGCCTTATTGCGATGATAAGCTTAAATCTTGCAATAATTAATACACTGCCAATCCCATCACTTGATGGAGCGAGAATGCTGTTTGTAATTCTAAGGAAGCTGTCTGGTGACAGATTAAGCTACGATAAGGAGAACATGGTTCATTTCATGGGAATGTTCTTCCTGCTGATGCTTTTTGTGATGATTACAGCTAACGATATTATTGGTTTGTTATAGAGGTGATTTGCCATGACTAAACAGATTAACTGCGGAGGAATTCTTATCGGAGGAGGTGCTCCGGTATCAATTCAGTCCATGACTAACGTTGATACAAGAGATACAGATGCACTTGTAAGACAGATTGATGAGCTTACAGAAGCGGGCTGTGAGATTATAAGAGTTGCGGTACCTGACATGGAGGCAGCGGAATCTCTCGGAAGAGCGAAGAAGCTTGTGAGAATTCCGGTCGTAGCCGACATTCATTTTGACCATAAGCTGGCCATCGCTGCGATCGAAAACGGTGCCGATAAGATTAGAATCAATCCGGGCAACATCGGAAGCATCGAGAAGGTGAAGGCTGTAGTTGACAAGGCGAAGGAGAGAAACATTCCTATCAGAGTCGGTGTTAACTCAGGATCTCTAAGCAAGGAGATGCTTTCTAAGCACGGCGGTGTTACTGCGGCTGCGCTTGCGGAGAGCGGTGCGTCAACTCTTAAGGTAATCGAGGATCTCGATTATGACAATCTTGTTGTGTCAATCAAGTCATCTAACGTTAAGATGAACTATGATGCTCATATGATCCTTAAAGAGCTTACTGATTATCCGGTACATATCGGAATTACTGAGTCAGGAACTCCAAGAAACGGAATTATCAAGTCAGTTGCAGGAATCGGAAGCCTTCTTCTGGCAGGTGTTGGAGACACTATGAGAGTGTCTCTTACTGACGACCCTGTTAATGAGGTTATCTGGGCGAGAAGAATTCTTGAGACTGTAGGAATGAGACAGAAGGCAATCGAGGTTGTGTCATGCCCAACCTGCGGAAGAACTGAGATTGACCTTATTGAGCTGGCTAACGAAGCAGAGGACAGACTTGAGCCGATTGCAGCAAAGCGTAAGGCAGAGGGAAAGAGACCACTTAAGATTGCGGTAATGGGCTGCGCGGTTAACGGACCGGGAGAGTCCCGCGAGGCGGACTACGGAATAGCTGGCGGACGCGGCGAAGGACTTGTTTTTGCCGCAGGAGAAATACTAAAGAAAGTTAAAGAAGATGAGCTTATAGACGAGCTTATCAGACTGGTAGAGAATGATTAAGATTTCAGAAGAAATACTTAGTATAGAGGAGCTTACCAAAGCCACTGGAAAGAAGGCTACGGAGCTTGACATGGAGCTTAGTGGAGTAGCGCTGGAGAGAAAGACTCTGGCGCTTACTATAGACATTAAGCTCAATTTTGTATTACCAAGAACTCTCGAGATACTGATGAAGCAGAGACTTAAGACGAGACTCGGGGGAATTGGGCAGATAAGAGTTAATTACATATACTCGGGCGTGAAGATTGCAAAGCCTGCAGAGGATGCACCGTCTGGTGGCGGTGGCTACAGCGGTGGCGGCGGATATCGCAGGAAGGACACCTACGAGCCTGTCAGCACAAATGCACGAGGAGAGACAATTATACTCGGTAAGGATTTTAACGATATCCCTATAAGCTACGATGAGGCAATTGAGAGGATTGCAGATAAGGGCTACGTTACTATCGAGGGCGAGGTGTTCCGCACGGAATCAAAGCCTATCAAGAACAACCGAGTAATTTATACGATTTTAATCGCAAAGAAGTCGAGAACCTTCTGTATCAAGATGTTCCTTGATGAAAAGAAGCTTGCGGACTTTGAGGAGAACCTTAAGGACGGAGACTGGATCAGGGTAAGAGGAAGCGCAGAGTTCGACACTTTTGACCATCTTAACGTCGTAATGGCGAAGAACGTCAAGAAGGTCCACAAAGAAATGAAGCACGACACATACAATAACGGCAAGCGTGTCGAGCTTCACATCCACACCAAGATGAGCGACAACGACGGCTTTAACGAAATTGCAAGTGTCGTTAACACAGCGGCAGCCTGGGGACAGCCAGCCGTAGCAATCACCGACCACGGTGTAGTTCAGGCCTTCCCTGATGCTGCTAAGGCGGCCGGCAAGCTTGCCAAAAGCGGCAAGGAAATCAAGGTCATCTATGGCCTTGAAGGATATCTCTATCCTGATGACGGATGCATTGGTGAAGACGGCGAGATTGATATCAAGAAGAATAGAACATACCACATTATTCTGCTTGCCAAGACTCAGGAGGGTCTTAAGAATATCTACAAGCTCGTAAGCTATTCGCACATCGACTACTACTATAAGAGACCAAGAATTCCACGCTCAGTGCTTAACAAGCACAGAGAGGGGCTTATTATAGGAAGCGCCTGCGAGGCGGGAGAACTGTATCAGGCAGTATATAAGGGAGCAAGTGATGAGGAGCTTTTGGAAATAGCTTCTTATTACGACTACCTTGAAATCCAGCCGCTTGCCAACAACCAGTTCATGATCAATGAGGGAATGGTTTCAGGTAGAGACGAGCTGATCAGAAACAACCTAAAGATTCTCGAAATCGGAGACAGACTCGGCAAGCCGACAGTTGCGACAACCGATTCGCACTACCCAGACAGAGAATCTGCGATATACAGAAACATCATTATGGCCGGAATCGGTTTCAAGGACACAGAATCTGACGCTCTTTACATGAGAACGACCGACGAGATGATGGAGGAATTTTCATACCTTGGCGATAGAGCTGAGGAAGTTGTAATTACCAACACCAACAAGATTGCGGACATGATCGATGGCGACATCAGACCTGTTCCTAAGGGCAAGTTCCCTCCTAAGATCGAGGGTGCCGAGGAGAAGCTCAGACAGAGCTGCTACGACAAGTGTAAGTCAATTTACGGTGACCCGATTCCTGAGTTCATACTCGACAGACTCGATACAGAGCTTAACTCGATTATCTCAAATGGATACGCCGTGATGTACGTTGCGGCCCAGCTCCTCGTAGGTAAATCGATGGAGGATGGCTACCTCGTAGGAAGCCGAGGATCTGTAGGATCTTCATTTGCGGCAACAATGGCGGGAATTACCGAGGTTAACCCTCTGCCGCCACACTATGTATGTCCTGAATGCAAGTGGCATGAATTCACCAAAGAGCTCGATAAATACGACTGCGGTTTTGACATGCCGGAGAGAAAATGCCCTAAATGCGGCACTCGTCTCCACAAAGACGGCCTAAATATCCCGTTCGCGACATTCCTCGGATTCAAGGGAGACAAGGAGCCTGATATCGACCTTAACTTCGCCGGCGAGTACCAGCCGATTGCGCACAGATTCGTAGGAGAAATCTTCGGCGAGAAGAACGTGTTTAAGGCAGGAACGGTAGCTACGATCGCGGACAAAACAGCTTTTGGCTATGTCAAGCACTTCGTCGATGAGAAGGGCATCCCGGCGAGCCGTAATGATATCGACTTTCTGGTAAAAGGCTGCACAGGCGTTAAGAGAACCACCGGACAGCACCCGGGAGGTATCATTGTTGTGCCTGATGATCACGAGATTTATGAGTTTTGCCCGGTTCAGAAGCCAGCGAACAAGAGAGATGTCGACGTAATCACAACTCATTTCGATTATCACAAGATTGACGAGAACCTGCTAAAACTCGATATCCTCGGCCACGATGTACCGCAGCTTATCAGACATCTTCAGAATATGACGGACGTGGAGCCGATGACAATTCCACTCGATGATCCGAAGACTATAAGTATTTTCACAAGTCTCGATGCACTCGAGATTAAGAATCCGGACTACAAGTTCACTCACGGAACGTACGGAATCCCTGAGTTCGGAACACATTTTACCCGTCAGATGCTGGACGACATCAAGCCGACGACTGTTTCGGCACTGATTAAGATGTCTGGTTTCTCACACGGAACCAACGTATGGACGGGCAACGCGCAGGATCTTATCAGACAGGGTACTGCGACTGTAGATGAGGTAATTTCGGCCCGTGACGATATCATGAACTATCTGATTCTGAAGGGTGTTGAGAACAGTGACGCGTTCAGAATCATGGAAACTGTAAGAAAGAACAGAGTCCTCACAGAAGACGACCTTAAGATAATGAAGGATCACGGAGTTCCTGACTGGTACATCTGGTCCTGCGAGACTCTCGAGTACCTCTTCCCGAGAGCCCACGCATCGGCGTACGTAATGATGTCGATTCGTATGGCGTGGTTCAAGGTTTATTATCCGCCTGAATTCTACGCAGCGTACTTTACTTCGAAGGTCGACAACTTCGATGCGGATGTTATAAACGGAGGAATTCCTGCAGTAGAGAAGCAGATGCAGGCGATTGAGGAGCTCGGCGTAACTGCAACCACAAAGCAGAAAGACCAGCTTATCGTATACGAGATGATGTACGAGATGTTCTCAAGAGGTTTTGAGTTTGCAGAGCCATCGCTTGATTCTTCAATGCCTACTAACTTTCACGTTGTGGATGGCAAGGTAAAGCTGCCATTCCTGGCAATTAACGGAATCGGTAGAACAGCCGCGGAGTCAATCACAGAGGCATATAGTGAGAAGGACTTCTTCACACTTGACGATGTAAGAAAGAGAACAAAGCTCAGTCAGACAAACATTGATGACCTTATAAGACATGGAATGTTTAAGGATCTGCCAGAACGTGCGCAGATAAGTATTTTTGATTTGTAGAAAGTGCTATGAGTTTTATTGAGGTTTGCTGAAGTTTACTGTAGATAATTAACAAAACTGCGATTCCTCAGAGCAGCAAGGTGAGCGCTGCGTTGAGCGAGAATTGAGCGAGAATTTAGCGTAGAGGAATCGGACTTATTTACCAAATCCTCTGCAGCATCGTAGAGGATGGGGACATTCTGATAGAATCCTCTACAGCATCGTAGAGGATGAGGTACTTTAATCAAAATCCTCTGCACGGTTTTCGTAGAGGGTGGGCTGATTACGGAGAACTCCTCTACGATTTGTAGTGTTAAACGTAGAGGAATATGCATGAATCATAGAATCCTCTACGGTTGTAACGTTAAAATGGCCAAATTGTGCGTAGAGGATTTTGCAAGAAATAATGTTTTCTCTACGATTTTGCAGAGGATTTCCCCAAAACATATGAGTCCTCTACGATCTTGCAGAGGAATCCACAGAAATCATGGATTCCTCTGTGTTGATGGATTGTAAAGAGGGTATGAAGCGGTATAGAGAAATATAGATTCTGATATTTCTATACCGATGAGGATACCGATGTGGAGCGGCGCACCCCGGCGCCGGTGTCGCGTAACGTAAGTGTTGCCTGATGGGAGTGAGTCTTTGGAGACATAAAGAGAGTGAGAGAGTGAGAGTTATGGAGCTAAAGGATTTTTTTAAGGAGAATAGCCGTGTGGCACTGGCTTTTTCGGGCGGCACTGATTCAGCATTTCTAATGTATGCCGCAAAGGCCGCTGGTGCCGATGTCCATGCGTATTATGTGAAGACAGCTTTTCAGCCGCAGGTTGAGTACGACGAAGCGGTGAGTCTCGCACGTGAGATGGACTGTCCGCTGACGATTCTTACAGCGGACGTTTTGGCCGACGAGAGAATCAGATCCAATCCGTCGAACCGCTGCTATTATTGCAAAAAGGCGATTTTCTCTAAGATTGCTTCTGCTGCGACCGCGGATGGTTACGATATAATAATTGATGGTACGAATGCATCTGACAGCTATGATGACAGGCCTGGAATGAAGGCACTTGAGGAGCAGAAGGTGCTGTCACCACTTAGAATCTGCGACATTACCAAGGCCGAGCTTCGTAGGCTTTCTAAGGAAGCGGGCGTAAGAACATGGGACAAGCCCTCGTATTCATGCCTCGCTACTAGAGTTAAGGCGGGGCTTGAGATTACTAAGGAGTGCCTTGAAAAGATTGAAGCGGCAGAGACTGTGCTTGACAGAATCGGATTTAGAGATTACCGCGTGAGAACTGATGGAGTTGATGCGAGACTCGAGCTTACGAGCAAGGACATGCACCTCGCGCTGGAGCATAGAGCGGAGATTATCGGCGAACTTAAGAAGAATTTTGGCGTTATTGCTATGGGACTGGAGGCAAGAGACGATGAATGATACAAGAAAACTACTTGAACAGGTAAAGCTTGGTGACGTGTCGATTGAAGAGGCACTTCTGGAACTTAAGAAGAAGCCATATGAGGACATCGGCTACGCGAAGCTCGACCTTCACAGGAAGACTATGCAGGGCGCGTCCGAGGTGGTTTATGGTTCTGGCAAAACGGCGGAGCAGATCATCGGAATCGTCAAGGCTTTTGAGGGTGACGGGGAGAAGAATGTCCTCATTACAAGACTCGATCCCGAGAAGGCCGCGAAGGTTATGGAGTCATGCGAGATGACTTATTACAATGAAGGTAGAATAGGAATCGTTGGGGCAAAAGCTACGCCAGGCGGCATTGGCAAAATCGTCATTGCTACTGGCGGTACCAGTGACATCCCGGTTGCCGAGGAGGCTGCACTTACTGCGGAGTTTCTTGGTAATGAGGTTCTGAGACTTTATGATGTTGGTGTTGCAGGCCTTCACAGAGTTCTCGATAACCTTGACTATATCGCTGAGGCGAGCGTTATTGTTGCGATTGCAGGAATGGAGGGCGCACTTGCGAGTGTTGTCGGCGGAATTGCGGACTGCCCGGTAATAGCAGTGCCTACAAGCGTTGGATACGGCGCATCTTTTGGCGGTGTGTCGGCACTTCTTTCGATGCTCAATTCATGTGCCAGCGGAGTTTCTGTTGTTAATATTGACAATGGTTTTGGCGCAGGCTATCTTGCAAGTATGATTAATCACATGGGGGACAGATAATGAAGACTCTTTATATAGATTGCGGAATGGGTGCGGCTGGCGACATGCTGACTGCGGCTCTTGTAGAGCTTACTGGTGACAGAGATGCGGCTACAGCTAAGCTTAATGCGCTTGGAATTCCTGGCGTGCATTTTGAGGCGGAGAATTCTGTGAAGTGCGGAATTACAGGCACTCATATGAGAGTTCTTGTAAATGGTGAGGAGGAGGAGTCTCACGACCACCATCATCATCACCATGACCATGAGCATGAGCATCATCATCACGATCACGATCACGATCATGACCATGATCACCACCATGATTATGACCACGAACATGAGCATCATCATCACGATCACGAACATCACCATCATGACCATGACCACCACCATGATCACGGCCACGAGCACCACCATTCACACAATGGAATGCACGAAATCGAGCACATTATTTCACATATCAATGCGAGCGATAACGTTAAGAAATCGGTTGCAGACGTATATCGCCTGATTGCAGAGGCTGAGAGCAAGGCTCACAACCAGCCTGTTGATAAGGTTCATTTCCATGAGGTTGGCGCAATGGACGCAGTTGCAGACGTTGCGGCAGTCTGTACACTGATCGAGATGATCGGACCGGACAGAATCGTAGCATCACCAATCCACGTCGGAGCGGGAAGCGTGAAGTGCGCACACGGTATTTTGCCCGTGCCAGCGCCAGCAACTGCTCACATCTTGAAGGGTGTTCCGACATATGGCGGTGCGATCGATGGAGAGCTTTGCACACCAACAGGCGCGGCGCTTATCAAGTATTTTGCAGACGAGTTCGGAAGCATGCCTGAGATGATCGTGGACGAAATCGGCTACGGAATGGGAATGAAGGACTTCGAGGCGGCAAACTGCGTGAGAATGATGCTCGGCGAAAACAAGACTGAGGATGGCATTGACTACATTTATAAGCTAGAATGTAACATCGATGACATGACAGCAGAGGACTACGCTTTTGCAACAGAGAAGCTGCTTGCGGCAGGCGCACTTGACGTCTATACAACTTCGATCATGATGAAGAAAATGAGACCTGGCTTTATGCTGACAGTACTCGCAAGCGAGGCCGACAGGGAACGCATGGCTTCTGAAATCTTTCGTCATACAACAACGATCGGAATTCGTGAAGAGAAGGTAAGAAGATATGTTCTTGACCGCAAGAATGTTACTTATAGCACATCCCGCGGTGAGGTTAGGGCAAAAGAGGTTTCAGGCTACGGAACATCCCGTCGCAAGCTTGAGTTTGATGATGTAGCAAAGCTTGCGGAAGCTTGTGAATCATCAATTCGCGAGGTAAGAGAAAGCCTCTCAAAAGAACTTAACTAACTATCTATCTAACGGAACAGAGGAAAAATGATTAAAGGAATTGTATTTGATGTAGATGGCGTAATACTCGACTCAATGTGGATATGGCGCGAGGTTATGAGAAGATTTTTCTCGCATTATAATGTTGAGGCTGAGGTCAATATTATGGATAAGATTGTCCAGATGAATTTTGACGAGTCATCAAATTATATAAAGGATCACTACAAGATTCCGCGAACACCCGAGGAGATTCTCGAAGAGATTTTCGCTATCACAAGAGATTTCTACGATAACGAAATCGAGCTCAAACCTGGTGTTCTGAATTACCTCAATGAATTCAAAAAGCGCGGCATCAGGATGGCTGCGGCTACAGCAAGTGACAGAAGCTACATCGAAGCGGGATTTAAGAGGCTTGGAATCTATGACTTTTTTGACAGCATTATGACGACAAGAGAGCTTGGCGTTGCGAAGACTGAACCGACAATTTACCTTAAGTCTGCAGAGGCTATCGGTGCGGGACCAGATGAATTTGTGGTATTTGAGGATGCGCTCTATGCAATCGACACGTGTCACAAGGCCGGAATCAAGGTTGTTGCCGTCTACGATGCCAAAAGCGAGTCTGATGAGGCCGAAATTCGCCGCAAATCCGATCTTTATCTTGAAAATTATGATTCTTTTGATTTATTTTTGTCACACTTCAATCTATAATTAAGTATAGTACTTAATTAAAGGAGGACGCCTCTATGAGACAGAAAACTAAGAAATTCATATCTCTCTTTCTTTCACTGGCGCTAGTTCTGGGTCTGTCGTCGGCTACTATGACCGGCTGCAGCAAGAAGACTGCCGAGAAGCCTGAGAGAGTTTACAACAGACTGAATGGTGACGATAAGGACACTGCTGAGGGCGAGAGATCTGTAGCTATCGTTGTTGAGAATACAACTGCGGCAAGACCTCAGTGGGGAATCAATGACGAGGAGTATTCACCTGACATCATCCTTCAGGGTGAGGTTGAGGGAGGAATCACAAGAATGCTCTGGTTCTATTCAGATATGACTAAGATTCCTGAGCAGGTTGGACCACTTAGAAGTGCAAGACCTCCATTCATCAAGTTCTCTGAGCTATTTGACTCAGTATTTATTCACTGGGGTCAGAGCCACACTTCAGATGGCTACATCGGTGCAAATACTGTTTTCAGAGAGGATAAGGTTGATCACATCAATCAGATGTCTTTCAATGATGAGGTAGGCCTCTACGGAAGAGATACTTCAAGAGGAGTTTCTTCTGAGCACACTGGATACCTTGTAGGAAGTAAGGTTAAGGATGCAATCTCAGCATGTGATTTTAGCGATAAGTCTGATTACAAGGGACTTACTTTTGCTGCTAAGACTGGCGATATGGGCAAGGACACTTGCGGCAGTCTGAACCTAAAGTGGTCTGACAGAACTGAGAGCATCGACTGGAAGTACAACGAAGATGACAACAAGTATCATTCAAGCAATTTTGATACTGACGTTGCAAGAGATAATCTGATTGTTCTTTACGATGAGACTGAGTACCAGACTAAGTCGAACTATCAGGGTGCCGGCGGCGCTGTTACTTACTGCGACTACAAGCTAAACGGCGGCAAGGGTTATGTAATTTCTAACGGCACAAAGTGCGAGATAACTTGGGCTGTTGAGGATGGCAACCTTGTTCTTAGACATCTTCTGACTGAGAAGCAGAAGGAAGAGCAGAAGGCTCGCGAGAAGGAAGCTAAGGAAAATGACGAAGAAGCAGTACCAGTACTTGGTAAGGTTGTAAAGCTGAACCCTGGTAAGTCATGGATCGGCTGGATCTCAGACAATAACGGCGGCAAAATTTCTACAACTTCATATGAGAAGAAGGTAGAGAAGGAAGATAAGGAAGAGTCGGCGGAATAGGATTAGTCGGCGGATAATAAATTAATAACAGATAAGAGAAACCCGGAGCTCGAGCTCCGGGTTTTGTCTTCTGACAACACTATCTACCTTAACCTTAATGATACAATTGACGTAAACGGTAAACTATCCGTGCGTAGAAAAACCTCCCGGAAATCTCTAGAATTACCTTAATGGTATTCTTGATGATCCATATTCCCTATAAAAGCTATCATATTACATGTGTGGGATTGGGCTAGGCGTAGTTGGGTGTAATTGGGCGGTATAGAATACAACACTTTCTTAATCTGTCTATACCAACCGGTATAGACAAACACGCATTTTGAAAATCTCTCTACCAAGGGGTAGAGAACATACTGTTTTTGAGGTGCACCCCAAAAAGTAGAGTCATAAAAAAGATGATATACTACAAATAACATGGAGGTGCGAAATGGATAG
>CAKQMV010000013.1 GCA_934255135.1 uncultured Clostridia bacterium
CGTTGTTACTACAGATTATCCTGCCTGTGAGACCTCACGGGATAAGTCATCAGTCTTTCCTCGTCTACCTGCCTAATCTACCAGTATGAGTTACGTTTGCCTTTTGGACTTTGCGACTTACAGCCCGCTTATCCGTCACACTAGCCTTGGTATCAGGTTTCTGTTCGTCAGGCTACGATTTTGCTATCCCTTCTTCTCGCCTGTACCTCGCGATACAAACCTTGGGAGTTGCTATGAGGTTCGTCGGCAACTACGCCCTACGTGGACTTGCAGCACAGACTGACGGCATGCCCGTCATACTGATAAGCGCACAATGACAGGGTATCATTGTGCGCTTACGATTCTTGTTTCATGTTTTCACATAAACTGTAGTTGGATGTCTCGCATGGCATATCGGCTACTATGTCTAGCTTTACAGCCTCCTGTTTTACAGGTGCAATCTGAGATTAACCCTTGGCTTCAGGAATGTTTGGATAGCCTTTCTGCCGGAACATGTAAATTCATCTATACAAGGTGTTTGTAGAAATGCCTTTCTGTTTACACCATTGATAATCAGTAAGACCGCTGTTTCTACATTCCATTATTAAATCGAAACGTTCTTCAGGTGTTAGACTGTTAGTAATCATAAAGAAACCTCACATAAGGTAAAGTGAAATGGTCACTTTGTTATACATATGCATAGTAAAGTAATCACATTTCCAATATCAATTATGAGAGTTTCATACTGTACTTACAATCCACCCCATCATTAAGCGCTTACGAAGGCAAAGGCAAAAGCACTTGTTATTTCAAAATAAAGTAGCCTGCCAAAAACAGAGTCTCAGGGAAGCAACCTCCCGGAACTCTGTTGTTGTATAGGCCTCTATTGGATTGCACTGCTCTCAAAATATAGAAGGCTTTCTTATCGAACACAAAATCGTCTGACATCTTGCAGATGACATGGATACCAGTCCTGCTCGGGCTGATTTCCACATAGGCATCTGGGAAGTGGTCGATGACCGTCTGCGCCCAGGGAACAACGCTACCGTTCTCCACACAGTGGTCAAGGTTGATAAGGGCAAAATTCTTTGATGCCAGTGTGCCGATGCCATCGAACTTCACCGCAGCCTTAACGGCGGTATCGAAATCCGAGAAGGTGTTCGGAATGTTCACACTGGCATTACCGCCTGTGCGAGGGTTCTTGGGAATCTTGTCCGGCTTTTCTTTTCCGGGCTTCTGCTCATACTGCCAACAGCACCATTCAGCTGTGTCTTTCAGGTGCCGTGGTATTTTTTCATGGTTCATATATAACCTCCTTGTCTCGGTGATAGAGGCTTTCCCTCTGTCCATATGCGAAAACAAGAAGTAAATCGAACCCCATAAAAACAAAAAAATTACCCTCGATTTTCTTGAAGGTAATTATTAGTTTGCTAAATGGATGAAAGGCTGCTATAATTTCATATGTCAATTAGATGTAAAATAGATAGGGAGGGACATCTAAATGAAACAGCAAAATGCATATCCACTTAGACTAGATGAAACCTTACAGAAAAAGGTAAAAAAACTAGCAAAAGATAACGATCGTACATTTAGGGCACAGATTGAAAACATCCTTAAAAACTATGTTGCCGAATATGAGCAGAAACACGGTGAAATAATAATAGACCAATCGCATGACTCTTAATTACGTCAGTATAAATGAAAAAGAAGGTAAAAATTATGCAGACATATAACGCTGTGGACCTATTTTGTGGTGCTGGCGGTTTGAGCCTGGGATTTACTCAAACGGGTAGAGTTCAAATTATTGCCGCAGCAGAAAATAATCCAAATGCAAGAAAAACTTATAAACGAAACCTTAAAGTATCGAGGCTTTATTCCGATGTTCGTACAATCGATTATGCAGAACTATTAGACTCTGTAGGGACTGTTGATTTGGTTATTGGCGGTCCTCCTTGCCAAGGCTTCTCAAATGCTAACAGACAGCACACCTCTGTAATTAGTATGAATAACAGACTGGTTAAGGAATATGTTCGTGCCATTTGCGAACTTCAACCCAAAGCTTTTGTTATGGAAAATGTTGCTATGTTGCGTTCTCAAGTGCATCGTTTTATGGTGGATGAAAATGATCTATTGGACGAGCGCGTTATGAACCTAGGATTAAGCAGTGATGAAGTAGAGATTCTTCCGGCATCCGCTGTTTTTGATGGGGCAATGGATTTTGTAAATCAAATTTGTCAGGGTAATGCACTTCCATGGGCTGAATCATTTTTTAAGATAATCAATCTTTTATATCGTTACCGTATTAACCAAGAGAAATTTGATAAAACTATTGATAAACACAAAAAGCAACTCTCGGCTAAACTAACTGAAATCTGCGAATTTTATTCCGGAGATGATGATATTTCCCTAGCCCAGCAGCTAGATAGGAGAATGGCAAATTTATTGCTTGAGTATATGAAAGATTCTTCGTTAGATTTCGATACTGTAATCAAAAGCATTGAAACGCCTTTGTTTATGCAAAAGGCAATTTCAAAAATGAAAGAGTTATCTGAAAATGATGTCCATGTGTTTGATATCAAGGAGGCTAAAGGTTCAATTGTTGCGGTAGTAAAATCTTATGCTGTACTCGACTATATAAAATGTATTTTGGAATCCGAGCCGTATTCTTACACTTTAACAGCACAAGTGCTGAATGCTATTCATTATGGCGCGCCTCAAAAGAGAGAACGCTTCATTATTGTAGGCACTTCAAAGGATATGAAAGAATGCTCTCCTCCAAAAGTGGAATACAGTGAGAATTTCAGAACAGTATATGATGCGATTTCCGATTTGCAGGAAGTGCCTGTATCAACAGATAAAGATGCAAAACCCGTTGAGTTAACAACACCACTACAAATATCCACACTTGGAAAAAACCTGCGTGGTAGATTGTTATATAATCATATAGTAACGGCTTCAACAGACACGGCGCTGAAAAGATTCAAAGCATTAAAAGCAGGACAGAATTTCCATGATTTAGACCCCCAACTAAAATCAACATACAGTAATGCAGCGAGGACTCAAAATACAATCTATATGAGATTGAAGTATAATGAGCCATCTGGTACTGTTGTAAATGTTCGCAAATCAATGTGGATTCATCCAGTATTAGACAGAGCAATTTCAATCAGAGAAGCCGCACGATTACAAACGTTCCCGGATAGCTTTGTTTTTGAGGGTACAAAAGATTCACAATATCAGCAGGTTGGCAATGCGGTTCCACCGTTCTTAGCAAAAGCAATTGCCGAGAGTATCATTGAGGTTTTAGATGCCGAGGAATAAGAGAAGAGGTCACACCTTTCTCAAAAGAAAGATGCGACCTCTTTTTTATACGGCTACTGTTTCCACATTAGTTATTGCGGCTTCTGATTTTGTTGCTTCTTTAGTAATTTCTTCAGCCTTGGCCATAATTTTGTCATGAATTTTTTGCGAAGGCAAGCAGTCCAAAATATAGATACCTCCTAACAGGTTCAGATATTTTGCAAGTTCTCCAACCGTGTCTGTATTAATCAACAAACCTTTTTGGCGGGCTTCCAACACTGCGTCTAAAAACGCACGAATTATAGCTGGATTATTTGAAGTATTACGCTCACAAATATGCATAATATAGTCAGAATTCTCGCAGACGAATTTAGTCAACTCCCAAGGATCTGTCCGGCTGTCATCATATGTAAGGCGTCCTATCCACCAAAGTCGAGACAGTGC
Source organism: uncultured Clostridia bacterium (assembly GCA_934255135.1). Taxonomy (GTDB): domain Bacteria; phylum Bacillota; class Clostridia; order Peptostreptococcales; family Anaerovoracaceae; genus Crickella. Next base: position 3,724 of record CAKQMV010000013.1, read on the forward strand.
ATTTCTTGTCAAAGAACGTCTTGCTCCAAAACCGAACATAAAATGCTGTTCAATATTGCTGGCGGTACATTTCTTATCAATTCTCCATCTATATTTTACATATTTCCAAAAGGGACCAAAACACAGCCCAGCCCACAATCTTTCGTCTGATGCCTGTGATTCAGAAAGAAAATTCAGATTTCCGTATACTCGTTGAACATTTGTGGCTTCCGTTGCAAATGGATCATTCTCTGACATATCAAGTGTGAAATCAGCAATTTCGCCATATTTTGTATTTAAAAACAAAGCATTTTCAAATTCTTCTTCTAGCCAAGCAGAAGAATCCAATTGAAACTTATCTAGCCAGTGAGGCAGATTGCTCTTTATTGCATCCAGGTTGTCGTAACTTATAAACTGTAATTTCATTCGTCATCACCTCCAGATACACTAAAACTACTGGTTAAAATGCGGAATGCATCTGATATCGGGTCATTAATGAGTTTTTGAGCTAATTCGAGAGCATTCTTGGATTTGAATTCCTCGGATTCTATATCACAATCAAATTTGGTGAGCAGTGCTTTACTGATTGTTTTGTACCACAGGATGTCCTGGTTTTCCATTCGTTCCTCGGGTTTCATTAGTTGTAATGTTCCGAGAACATAAGTAAGTGCAGGAATTACAGTAAGAGAATTAAGTACGGGCTGATACTGTGGAGTGATTGCAAGTTTCTTATAGCAATAGTAATCCTCAAGAGGAAGCTTAATAATAATTTTGCGAAGCCCTGGATCTATGAGCATTTCACGGCATGACACATCTGCATTGCGAATGATGCTAAAAATTGATGGTGTATTTGCAAGATCATCAATATCCTTAGATATATCGACCGTGACCATTGAGCCGACAGCCATTACGCAACCCGCCTCAATATCAAACACCACACCGCTATAATCGGCGTGGAAATCATCCGTTGTAAAGCCAGTAATGTCCTCAACAGCAATTACAAATGAACAAATCTGCAACTTTCCGCAAACAAGCTTATTCTCGATTATGTAGCTTTCAGCGACATTATCTGTGATTACTACTTTTCGATATCCTGTTTGCGCGCACTCTAAGTGATACACATATTTTGCTCTTCCTGCTTTAATTAGATCTTTTAGACCGTTGCTAGTAAGATTCGCAATAAAATCAACCCTTAAGTTATATCCATCCTTAACGACATCAACAGTTACCTCATAAGTACCCTGCTTGTAATCATCTGAATATGAAGACAGCACAGGATATGGGTAGAGTTTATACTTTATTTCCATATGCTTTTACCTCCATAGAACAGTAATCGTGGTAATCAAGAGAGACTCTTATTACAACCGGGACTTTCTCTGTAAAAGTAAATCCCTCAATACGATTTTTGTTAATCTTTATTCCTGGACAAGCATCGCAACTTGCGGATAGAATTGCTGCATCATAGCTCTGTGACTCTGCAGACATAAACAAATCAATAATTCCATTTTCAGCATTCACAGATGGGGTAAAGGAAATAGTATACTGACCTGTGTCTTTATTTGTACAAAGAACCCTTATCTTTGCGGGTGCAATTCCAGATAAAGATTTACGATGCTCTATAGGAGTATCTCCACCACCAGTTCCGGTTCCATGGCCTCCGCCACCTTCTCCTCCTCCGCCGGTTCCATCTCCATCTCTGCCTCCCTCACCAGGAACATCTGTAACCACAATATCTCCTTCCGGATCATCCACCTGGGTTGTGCCTTCGCCACCCGACTGAGTTCCTGTTGGCTTGGATGTAACCGTATTAATTTTCACCCGGATATTATTGATTGTATCATTGATATTTTCTGCTGGGTCTTCTTGTTTAGGCGTTTCATCCTGTTCTGCCGAAAGATATTCACCGACAGAAGGATCTAAAGCCTCTTCACTATCATCATCTTTGAGTTCATCAAGACATTTTTTAATGAATTTTGTGAGACTACTCAGCAAGGTACGTGCTTTACTTTTATTTTCAGCTCGTTCAATTTCCCATTCAAGATGCTGTGGATTTTCCAAACTTCTGAGATAAGAATTGAGTTCATCCCCTTCAATATAGAGAATGCCTGCAAAAGGAATCAGACCATTTATATTTCCCTTATCCTTGATTTTCATGCCGGTCTGTCTGACCATAGCGACCCTACGATGGAATTCTGGCATAATCATCAGTCTAAGCGTAACCTTACCTTTGATGGTTGGGTCTTCATTTATTTCATTTTCAAATGTATGGGAAAGCTTTCCGTTCGTTAACGCGGCATAATACTCATCAGCGTGTTCCTGAAAGAAAGCTTTATGCGTAACCATAAGATTAGGAAGTGTATCTCTACTTATAAGAGTACCATCAACATTTACGACCAAAGCATTGTTGTAAACAGCGTAAAGGAAACCATCAAGAATAGAAGCAACCATTTGCTCTTTCCAATCACCTTCACCCGTAAATCCTAAGATAAAGATATCTGTTCCAAAGTCTTCAGTTTCTCTACGATAATTGGGGTCAAGTGAAATCTGTTCATGAACAGGCGAGTTCTTTTCATTTCCATAAAAACCAGTTCCTTGTGTAGTCTCGCCTTTTTTGTTTTTGAAAGAAGTTAAACGAGATACACCTTGGTATGCAAAAATACCTTCCTCATCGGCTGTGCTATAAAATACAGTTCGAAAAGCAGAGCAAGCATACGGAGCAAACTTGCCGATACCAAACGAACCGCCATTGGTCCCACTTTTATCTGAGGCGCCCGTTGATTTGGTGAGATTACACCACGGAGAATTGTATTCTTCTCTCGAACCAGTAAGGCCCGTTGTATTATGGTCACTAATTCTCAAACAAATGATTTTATCTTGTTTGGAAACGGAAATTGCTTTTTTGAAAAATGATTTTGCCTTATCAGATTTTTGTTTTGACCAAAAATCTAAAGCACGATCAAAAGCATCAGTCAAGCCATGAAAATCAGGGATATCCTTTGAAGAAATCTCAAATGTGACAAAATCAACCTTGGTATGATTGCCATTTAGAAGATTTGCATCAATAGAATTCTGACATATTTCTCGCGCCAACGATTTTATAGGCGTACCTCTAAATGTTTCCACGCCTGAATCTGCGATGCCAAATATCTGACCATAATTATTGGAAGGAAAATTCCAATAATGTCGTAAGCTAAAAAGGCCCATGAGTATTTCCTCCTTTATTTCAATGTAAACCGTGAATTTTTTGTAGTTTCGGTTTTTGCAAACTTTTTCTTTGCTTCCCTAACTTCTGTTTCGATTGCTACGAAAATCTGGTCAACATCCTGTTGCGTGTATTCATAAGCAGACGTGTTTGAGCAGTTTCCTAAAAGTTGAAGCATATCGATTATCTTGTTTGTTCTGGCCTCTGCCAGTCGAACGAATTTATCTCTTTTGGTTTCTTTTGCTGCCATAATAATCTACGCCTCCTTATGTATATAAGGTATCATCAATGTCGCATCCTGTCAATAATATTTGAAAAATATTATTGACATTTTTCAAATATTATCTATATTTATTTTTAATTATGTTTTTTGCGTTTAATAATTTTTAGATACAGACTATATTTTATAAATATTTACAAAATAAAAAAGTGATCACAAAAAGAGCATAACTCCTTTGCAACCACTTTAATTTAAAATGAGGTGAACTCTCACGAATACTATTATCATATACTCTTTTGCTCAAAAATGAGCGAAACAATTGTATTCTTGAATGTTTTCTTCCACGCTCCATTCTTGGTCAGATTTTTCGGAAGAACTCTTTATGCCCCCTGTTACTCATCCTAACAAATCCAAGCCGAAGCAGAAAGCAACAAAATGCCTATACCCTGTTATCTGTTGGATTGTCCTTCATGGTCTTGTACCTTCCGTAATAATCGCAAGTAATCACCGAGAAGGCAAAAAGAAAACGACCATACAGGAGCATTTCTACTCTTGTATGGTCGTATTTCTTCAGTTTTCCGTTTGAAGGCGTCACTCAAAAAAATATCGTTGGTTTCAATAATCCCTAAGTGAACGCCCCAAAGTGGGGTCTTTTTTATTATCTTCATTATAGCTACTAGCTTCATAATAAACAATCGGGGTAATTGAAAACGGCGTCTGGAAATGCACAAGGTTCCAAAAAACGCCGTTTTTGCTATTAATTATTAAAACGCTTACCTATCCTTCGGATCCTCATTACTACCCCGCAATATGTCTCGCCACGTAAACGCCGCTCGCTGATGCGTGTGAGAGTGAGTGTGTGATTCCGCTTCCGTCGCCGATGACATACAGTCCGTCGTGTTGAGTCATCAGATTCTCGTCAACTGAAACCTCCATATTATAGAACTTAACCTCAACGCCGTAGAGCAGAGTGTCGTCATCTGCAGTACCTGGCGCAATCTTGTCGAGGGCGTAGATCATATCGATGATGCCGTCGAGGATACGTTTTGGCAGTACGAGGCTGAGGTCTCCTGCAGCAGCATTGAGTGTCGGAACTGTAAATGACTGCTCGATTCTCTTCTGCGTACTTCTCTGTCCGCGGATCAGGTCGCCGAAGCGCTGCACGAGCACGCCGCCGCCAAGCATATTAGACAGCCTTGCGATGCTCTCGCCGTAGCCGTTTGAATCCTTGAATGGCTCTGAGAAATGCTTCGACACAAGAAGCGCGAAGTTCGTATTTCCTGTCTGTCTCTCAGGGTCCTCATAGCTGTGACCGTTTACTGTAACGATTCCGTTTGTGTTCTCGTTTACAACGGCACCTCTAGGATTCATACAGAAGGTTCTTACAAGATCCTCGTACTTCTCTGTACGATACACAATCTTGCTCTCGTAAAGCTCGTCTGTCAGATGTGAGAAAATCTCTGCAGGAAGCTCAACTCTTACACCGAGGTCTACTCTGTTTGATTTTGTATTAATCTTGAGATCCTCGCAGATTTTCTGCATCCACTTGCTTCCGATACGGCCAGCCGAGATTACGCACTTGCTACCCTCGTAAGCCCCATCGTCAGTAACAACTCTGTATCCATTCTCAAGCTTCTCAACGCTTTCAACATAGCAATCGAAGTGGAACGCCACCTTGTCCTTAAGATGATTGTACAGATTTCCGAGCACGATGTAGTTAACGTCAGTTCCAAGATGTCTTACAGATGCATCGAGAAGATGAAGTCCGTTCTGCATGCATAGCTTCTTAAAGCCAGAGCCCGCAGTTGTATAAAGCTTCGTACCCTCGCCGCCGTATGCAAGATTGATTCCGTCGACATACTCCATCAGCTCGAGAGCAGTTCTCTTTCCGATATATTCGTAGAGAGTACCGCCAAAATCATTAGTAATATTATATTTACCATCCGAGAACGCCCCGGCACCACCGAAGCCGCTCATAATAGAACACTTCTTGCAGTGGATACAGCTTGTGATTTTCTTGCCGTCAATCGGGCAGTGACGCTTGCTAAGCTCGTGACCCATCTCGAAAACAGCAACCTTTAGTGACGGATTTTTCTCAATAAGCTCGTAAGCTGTGAAGATTCCGCCAGGGCCTGCACCCACAATAAGAACGTCATACATATCAATATTCCTCCAGTAATTTCAGATCTATTCTGCATCCGATGTGCTTACTTCATGCGCGTCCTTCGGTAGCAGGATATTAAGAATAATCGCAACAGCAGCTGCAGGAACAATTCCTGAACCGCCAAAAATCAGCTGCACTGCAACAGGTGTGTGCGCAAGAATATCGGGGTTCGCACCCATTCCATATCCAACACCGAGTGCTACGGATACGATTGAAAGATTTCTTCCTGTAAGCGGAGTCTTAGTAATCAGCTGAATTCCGCTGATTACGATAGATGAGAACATCATAACAGCCGCTCCGCCAAGAACGGACTGAGGCATAATTGAAACGATTGCCCCAAGTTTTGGACATAGACCACAGAGAATCAGGAAGATTGCTCCAGTCGCAAGGGCAAAACGATTTACAATCTTAGTCATCGCAACGAGTCCAACGTTCTGCGAGAATGATGTGTTAGGAAGCACGCCGAGGCATGCAGCAAATGTTGATCCGAGTCCGTCACACATTACTCCGCCTGAAAGCTCTTTGTCAGTTGCCTCACGGTCGAGTCCACCTTCCATTACTCCTGAGATATCGCCGACTGTCTCAACGGCAGTTACTATAAACATGATAAGCACAGGAATGATTGCTCTCATGTCGAGTACCGGCTTTACAGGCATGAACTTAGGAATTGCAAACCATGCGGCATCAGCAACCTTGTCCCAGTTAAGAACCCAAGCCTTGGTGTATTCAACACCGTCAGCTCCGATAGCAGTTGTCGGAAGCACAAGTCCCATAATAAATGCTGCAAGGTAGCCGAACAGAATTCCAATCAGAATCGAAGATGAACTTGTGAATCCCTTAGTTCCATTCTTGAAGAAAAGAATTACAACAAGCACAAATAATGCCAAAAGCAGGTTCTCTGCAGAACCGAAGTCCTGTGCATTCGCGCCACCTCCGAAGGTATTGATACCTACGGAGATAAGGCTAAGTCCGATTGAAAGTACTACAGTACCTGTTACGACCGATGGGAAGAATCTTCTGAGAGGCTTAAGGAAGAATCCAAGAACGGTCTCAAAGAGTCCTCCGATAAGCGACGCTCCCATAATCGCGCCGTATGCTATAATGCCGCCTCCCATAGTTGCGGCAACGCTGTTAAATACTCCGATAAAACCGGATGAGGTTCCCATGATGATAGGAACCCTTCCTCCGATTGGTCCGATAGAAAATAGCTGCACAAGAGTTACAACTCCTGCAACGAGCATTGCATTCTGAAGAAGGCTTAGTTGAAGCTCAGCGAACTCCTCGCCAGCAAGGCCGCACGCACCTGTGATAATAAGAAGCGGCGTCAGATTTCCGACGAACATCGCCAGAACGTGCTGAAGTCCAAGAGGAATTGCCTGTGCAAGTGGCATTTTGCCATCGAGCTCGAATGCTTCAGGAGCTATACCTTTAGTTTTACTCATATATTTTCCTTTCTGTGTTACTTAGTCATTGCAATCTGCTCCGGTGTGATCGGAAGCTCGTGGTGCCATACGCCTGTTGCACGATAGATTGCGTGTGTGATTGCAGGTCCTGGTGTGTTGATTACAATCTCGCCGATTGACTTTGCGCCAAAAGGACCTGTTGGTTCGTAGCTTGTTTCGAACTCAACGCGGAGTCTTCCGCAGTCGAGTCTTGTCGGAATTCTGTACTGCATCAGAGAATTCTCGATGAGTCTTCCGTTCTCTGTAAACGTTACGTTCTCCATAAGAGTGTGTCCGATTCCCTGAACGATTCCGCCTTCTGTCTGAACTCTTGCAAGTGCAGGGTTGATTGGAATTCCGCAGTCAACAACAGCCATATAGTCGATGATATCGACCTTTCCAGTTAGCTTGTCGAGCTCGATTTCAACCATTCCTACCATGTAAGGTGGAGGTGAAACCGGTGAGCTGTGCATTACTGTCGCCTCAGGAGAGATAGTGTTAAAGAGCTGTGACTTGATTCCAACCTCTTCTAGAGGAAGAACGTCGCCAGTCTCAATATTCTTAACCTGGCCACTTCCGAACTCAACGGAATCCTTCTCGCAGCCGAACATCTCTGCGGCGATAGCGCAGATTTTGGACTTAAGCTCTTCACACGCCTTAACTGTCGCACCGCCTGTAACGTATGTTGTCGATGACGCATATGAACCTGAGTCATAAGGCGAAGCGTCTGTGTCCGCACCGAAAACTGTAACATCGTCAACAGTGCAATCCATGCACTCTGCTACCATCTGTGCGAGAATTGTGTCACAACCTGTACCCATGTCGGCAGCACCAATGATGAGGTTGTAGGTTCCATCCTCGTTAAGCTTCACGGTTGCAGATCCAACATCGAGGCCTGAGATACATGAGCCCTGCATCGCCATCGCAACGCCGGCAGTACGAACCTTGCCGTTACCCATATCGCGAACCGGATATCTTCTATCCCAGTCGAAAATTTCCTTACATCTCGCCATGCATTTGTCGAGTGCGCAGGCATTTGCAGTCTCGCCAAAATACGCGTCCATGACCATGCCCTCGCGAACCATGTTTTTGTCACGAATCTCTGTCGGATCCATTCCGAGCTTCTCAGCGAGCTCGTTAACCATTGTCTCTACGGCAAAAACACCCTGTGTCGCTCCGTAGCCTCTGTACGCTCCGGCTGCGAGTGTGTTTGTGTATACAACGTCGAACGCAAAGCGGTGTGCCTCAAGGTTTCCTGTATAAAGAGGAATTGACTTGTGACCCGAAAGTCCTACAGTTGTAGGGCCGTGCTCTCCGTAAGCGCCTGTATTAGAAAGTGTGTAGACATCAAGTGCGCGAACAGTTCCGTCGTTGTTCGCTCCGAGTCTTACAGTTACATCCATCTCGTGACGCGGTGATCCTGCAATCTGTGACTCTTCACGAGAGAAGCAGCAGTATGCCGGACGGCCGGTCTTCATAGTTACGAAAGCCGGGAAAACCTCGGTAACCGAAGTCTGTTTTGCACCAAAGCCTCCGCCGATTCTAGGCTTCTCGACACGAATCTTGCTCTTAGGAAGTCCAAGTGCGACAGAAAGAATTCTTCTCACGTGGAAAACAATCTGTGTCGATGAAATTACGTGCAGTCTGCCGTAGCGGTCGAGCTCTGTCAGTGTTCTGAATGTCTCCATCGGTGTCTGGCTGTACTGCTTGGTGTGGAAGGTGTGCTCGAAAACGATATCGCAGTCGTTCATTACACCTTCGAGGTCACCGTGAGTGTTATCCTCACTTGCGATGATGTTTCTATCCTGGAATGCGCCCCAATCGCTCGGAACTGACCAGTTGTCTTCAGGATGAACGAGAATCGGATTGTCCTTAGCCTTTCTGAAATCAAGTACAGGCTCGAGAACCTCGTAATTAACCTTGATCATCTTCATTGCCTTAAGAGCAGTCTTTTCATCCTCTGCAGCAATGATTGCAACCGGATCACCTACAAAACGCACGTGGCGATCAAGAATCAGTCTGTCGTGCGGTGATGGCTCCGGTGCAGTCTGTCCAGCGTTAGAGTATCTGTTCTCCGGAACATCCTCCCATGTGTAAACATCTACAACGCCCGGAACGAGCTTTGCCTTTGACGTGTCTATGCTTTCGATAATCGCGTTCGCATGTGGGCTTCGAAGGAGCTTCACAAAAAGCGCGTCCTTAGGAACCATGTCTCCCGTATAGACCGGCTTTCCGAGGAGAAGCTGCATCGAGTCCTTCTTGCGGACTGATTTGTTAATGGCATTGTAATTCTTATGTTCCATTGTGTCCTCCTAGCTCTCCTTACTCTTCTTATAGTCGAGATACGCTCTAAAACCTCTAAGCTGTCCTTCATAACCCGAGCATCTGCAGAGATTTCCTGCAAGATAGTGCAGAATCTCTTCATCAGTCGGATCCGGTTTTTCACGAAGCAAAGCAACCATATTCATCACATATCCAGGATTGCAGAAACCGCACTGCTCTGTTCCCTGATCCGCGATAAAGCCTGCGAATTCATTAGCCTCTTCCTGCAGTCCCTCCAGCGTATAAATCTTGTGTCCATCAGCTCTTGCCGCAAGCATCGAGCATGAAAGAACCGGCTTTCCGTCCATCAGAACAGTGCAAAGACCGCAGTTTGAAGTCTCGCATCCTCTCTTTACGCTGTAGCATCCGTGCTCTCTCACAAGGTCAATAAGAAGCATATCCGGATCAATATCACACTTAATGCTTCTTCCATTCAGCTTAATTGATATTTCCATTAGCACTTACCTCCCATGTTCATAAGATTTCTCAGAGTGAGACCCTCTACGAGATGCGTTCTGTACTCTGCGCTACCTCTGATGTTGCTTCCTGTGTGAACCTTCATAGCCACGTCGCGGGCAAAAGCGCTGGCACTTTCTTCGTTTATTCCCCCTTTGAGTCGTCCCGCTTCGTCTCTTACTACGACTGCCTTTCCTGGTCTTGCTCCAATTACAGAGCGGTACTCTCCGTTAACCACGGAGAGAGCACAGGTAATCACAGGGAAATCAGTGCGCTGAATTCTCATCGCATTGTATATAACCTTTGCCGGAACCTTCTTAACGATGACTCTTACAAGAATATCGTTGTCATAAGTCATCCTGGCAAACTCTTCCATCGGAATAATTCCACCCTTGTACAGCTCTACGTAGCTGTCCATCGCGAGGAAAACTGTAAGTACATCTGAGAAACCGAAGCGACCCCAGATGCTTCCTCCAACGGTTGCGAGGTTTCGAAACTGCACTCCGATGATGTCCTTAACTGCATCTCTAACAGCATTGTCTGAATAGCTGTTTAAGCCCTCATGAAGCTCAAGCTGTCTTAGAGTTGCCATTGCACCAATTGAAAACTCCTCGTCAGTTTCTTCAATTGTATCGAGTCCAAGATCACACATGTCAATAGCTGTGCCGACTCTGCCCCTCTGCATCTTCATCCAGAGCATTCCGCCAACAATTCTGTTGTTGCGCTTCTGATTAAGCTCGTAAGCCTCTTCGAGACTCTGTGCTCGAACATACTGGTTTATGGTAATCATTTAAATCGCTCCTTGTACCTTATAACTGTAGATAAAATATTGAAAAATTCTCATAAAAACCCCAAATACATGATTTGTACATAATAATTCAACATAATAATATCACATACAAAATAACCATGATTACATAACTTCGTATCATGATGTAAAATTTATGTGAAGAAAACTCTTGAGAAAGGAACTGAACTAAATTGACTAATTCGAAATACAATCAGATAGGCTGCGTGATAATGGCATCAGGACTCAGCACCAGATTCGGAGGCAATAAACTGCTCGCCTGTTTCCAAGACAAACCAATGATTCAACATGTACTTGATGCTGCAATCCCTGTATTTGAGAATCTGATAGTTGTGACCCGTTCTCCCGATGTTCAGATCCTATGCAGTAAGCTTGGAGTTAAAGCTCTGCTCCACGAAGAACCTGGAAGAAATGACACCGTAAGACTTGGACTTGATGCCCTCTGCGAAGCTGTAAATGAAACAGGCAACGATTTGACAAACTGCATTTTCTGCCCATCAGATCAGCCATTTATTACTGCGGAAACATTTAGACGACTTGCTGAAAGCTGCATACGTGAACCGGATAGAATCTGGCGCGCAGCAGCCGGTAACAGAATCGGCACCCCGTCCGCATTCCCAGCGTGGACCTTCGATGAACTCCGAAACCTTCCCTTCAAAAAAGGTGGTGGTTATATCATGCGCCAGAATCCAGAAATGGTTTCCCATCTTCAAGTTGACGAACTTGAACTGGTGGACATCGACACACAGGCGGACTACCTGCAACATCAGAACCTTGAAGATTGAAAATACAATTATTGAAAAAGCAAAAGATGCACCAGCAGCCACGACCGCCAGTGCATCTTTTGCCTTGTGTTTAATTATTTTCTCTTCTTATTGTATTTAGGTGTAATGTAAGCGACTATTCTAAAGCCCTTGCGACTTGTTCTCACGCGTTCTGCAACGAGTGCTTTGGTAAAGTTGTTGTTCGCCGTGTTTCCTTCGATTGTCGGAACACCCTTAAGCGGATTGTCGTGATCCTCTCTGACGAGACCGACGTGTGTCCACCAGAACTTGCCGTCCTTACTGTAAATTATAAGGTCACCCTTGCGTGGCTTGTACTCGGTGTTGAGTGCCCGACCCTTGGACCTGAAGAAGAATCTCTTGCCCTTGTAAAAATGCTTATTTACAAAAGTAATCTTTCCACCTTTCCAATTTACCGTCTGATAAGCGAGGTCGTTTACGTAAATTGATGCGCCGACCTTTGAGCCAGAGCCTGTCTGCTTAGCGCAGTTAGTTACAAACCATGCACACCACTCGCTGTAAAATCCTGAATACCAGATGTTGTATTTATGGAATTTCATTCTCTTCTTTACAGCCTTCAGACCCTTAAGTCCGGCATACTGCTTCGCATATTCGATTGCTGAATCTGCGGTTCCGTTAGCCTTGACCTTGTGGGGTTTAAGTGGCTTTGGCTTCTCGGGCTTCTGGGGCTTATCTGGTTTGTCTGGAGTTTCAGGCTGATCAGGCGTCTCAGGCTTGTCCGGTGTGTCCGGCTGATCAGGCGTCTCTTCTGTGCCAGGATCTGGAGTCTCAGTTTCAGTCCCCTCGGTTTCAGGTGTGGTTACCTGCTCGTTAGTCGCGGGCAAAAGCTCAGTGTCTGTCGCAGCCCAAACCATCCCGTCTGTGCACGATATTGCAACGGCGGAAGCCAGAATCACTGATAGAATTTGTTTAGTTAGTTTAATGTTCATGCTTTCAGTGTATCAGATGTCCCCCGTGCAATAAAGTAATAAATATTCAGCTTACTTCTCTTTGTTGTTCTTCAGAATCAGGCGCTTATACTTGCTTGAGTATGTCCAGATTTTGGATGAGAGCTTAGGACAGCTCTTTGCACTGATTGATGAAACCTTCTTTGCTGTTGGCAGCCATGGCTTCCATGTGAAGTCTACATGTCCGTATGCCTTACCTGATGTCTTGTAGTAATTATCGTAGGTATTTCTCTTTCTGACATCCCATCCGCCGGAGTTCTCTCCGATAACCTGACCCTTGAAGAGCTGCTTGCCAGTGTTACCGCTGACCTTGCCTGTTGTGTAGTTGCTCTTTATATAGCCTCCGAGGACATTAGATTCACCTGCAAGCCCACCAGCGAATCCACTTGAACCCTTATGGATAATTGATCCTGTGTTGTAGCAGTTTCTCATATCAGCAGTCCAGCCAACAATACCTCCAATGCTTGCGTTGAACTTACCGGTCGCTGAGATTGTGCCCTTGTTGTATGACTGCTCAATTTTGCCTGCTTCTGCTACAACTCCACCAATACTAACTTTCTTGGAAGAGATGATACCTACACCGCTATATTTAATGGAACCGTTGTTACTGCACTTCGAAACATATTTCTTTAGTCTGACTACCTCACAAGCAACGCCTCCAATACTTGCACCATAGCTTCTGTTCACATTGTTATTTACAGTAATCTTTCCTGAATTTGTGCATGAAAGTACATTCGACTCTGATGCGTTGATTATTACACCGGCAACAACTGGGGCAAAAGAACCTGACTCAGCTGCGTTATTTCCAGTAACCGAAATGCTTCCAGTGTTCTTACATCCTGTAACAGCTTTGTTTCCATAATAATCAATAGTGACACCGGCAGCATTTAATGTTTCACTTCCCCAATCATTATTCGGTGTGTGGGTAACAGTGATTGAGCCGTTATTAGTACAGCTTGTAAGCGAACCATCCATTACAGTATTTACGACACCTGCAGTTTGTGGTGCGCTTTCACCCTTATGAGTAATCTCAATGTTAATAGCATTAGTGCAATTCTTGAAAGTTGCTGCTCCAGATTCATAATCTACAATGCCTGCTGCATCGCAGCCATCGTCATTTTCTGTTCCGCGATTCTTTAGCTTGATAGTTCCTGTAGTCTTGATATTTGTATATGTGCATCCCTTTCCTTCTGCTACGAGGGATGCCGCACTGCCTCCATTTTTGAGATTGATATCTACATTAGACACTGTCAGATTCTTAAAGGTCGCACCCTCTGCGTTCTGAAACAGCGCCACATTCATTTTATGAACAACAGTTTCATACTTATATCCGTTCAGCTTATGGCCGTTTCCGTCAAGTGTTCCTGTAAATGGCTTCTTACTGTTCTTAAACATAATCAGCTTGCTAGGCACCTCAATGTCGTTAGCCAGATAATAGTTTCCAGATGGATTGCTCTCCATGGCTTTCAGATCTTCTGGTGTTGAGATAGCCGTTCCTGTTGCTGCATATGAGTACTGCAGCCCTGCACCTGCCGGTAATGTGAATGTAATGGCGAGTGCCAGTAGTATTGATAAAAACTTCTTCATTTCGCGTTCCTCCTTATATGCAGGATAGATTCTGCTTGCCGAGATTATACCAAAAGAGCCTTCGGCCGGGACGTTTATGACGCGAAATGTGCTTTTGGCGGCCTGAAATGTAAAACGCTCTCAGTTGAAGTATTCCGTATATATGATAAAATTGTTGCATAAATATTCGCACCTTGAGGTGCAGAGTCCGCACGGACTCGGAAAGGAGGAAGCGATGAATATTACAGTGTATCTCGGCGCTTCTTTTGGCACTGACCCTGCGCTTAAGGCAGCGGTCAAGGAACTTGGAAGATGGATTGCGGAGAGTGGGAACCGCCTCGTGTACGGAGGATCTGACGAAGGCCTGATGGGCGTGCTTGCAGATTCAGTTATGGATGCAGGCGGACCTGTTACAGGAGTTGAGACGCAATTTTTTATCGATGAAGGCGTGGGACACGATCACCTCACAGAGCTTATCGTCACAGACGGAATGCCTGCCCGCAAGTGCAAGATGAAGGAGCTAGGCGATGCTTTTATAGCATTCCCTGGTGGCACTGGAACTCTCGAGGAGATCTCGGAGGTTTTGTCCGACTCAGCACTTAAATTTTTGACCGCGCCATGCATCATCTACAATCTGAACGGATATTACGACGCCTTGAAAGAGTTGCTTCACCATATGCTCGAAATGGGAATGTCTACTGAAGAGAAACAGCGTAACGTGCATTTTGCATCAAATCTTGAAGAGATAAAGGAAATTATCGGACGGATATAAAGGAGGGACTGATATGATTACCTCACTCAAGAAATTATTGTCTATGATAATGGCAGCAATCATGGTCTTAACTATGTTTACCATGATAAATGCCGAGCCGGTTTATGCTGCAGCATCTCCGGCTAAGGTTACTGGAGTTCACGTAGATATTGGCGGAATAGCTAAAGAAGACTCCACAAAGCAGTATGTTGTCACTCTTAGATGGAATAAGGCTAAGAATGCCAAGAAGTATCAGGTATATCGTGCTCCAAGCAAGAGTGGAAAGTATAAACTAGTTAAGACAACTTCCGGTACAACTTTCAAGGAGACCGTTAAGAAGGCACAGCACTACAAGGTGCGTGCAGTGAGCGGCAACAGATGTGGTTCTTTCAGCAATTCAATTGCAGCATATAATCTCAAAGGTTATGTAAAGCTTGATGAAGTAAAAGCTGGAATGGGAGCTCTAATCGTTCCTGTAGTTATTAATAACCCTACTAACAGTAAATTCTACATTCCTTCAATATATGAATCATCTGCTACTGCCAAAGTTCTTAAATTCAATATTAAGACTGGTAAGTTTTTAGATGAATATCCTGCATATTACTGCGATTCAAGTGGCATTGCAGGCAGTGCTGTAATTCCTGCCAAGGCTAGCGGAGTTCTATACTTTAGTGCAATTATGCCTTATCCTGAGCCATTTGATACAAGCAGGTACGGATATACTGTTTCATTTATGTTTAGTCCAGGCACAAGTTTCAAGAACGGGACTAAGAGATCAATGGCAATCACAACACATGAAGCGGCATATGGCAAGAGTGCTTATATTGACTGGAATGTTCATAAGTAGTAAAAACATCAATTCTATGTAGATTATTTATAATCAACGAAACGGAGGTGGCGACATGAAACGATTACTTAAAATGTCAATGATTCTGATAATGTGCCTGACTGTAGTATTTGCATTTACTGTTTCTGTCAATGCAGCAAGTGTAACGAAAGTCAGCAATGCCAAGCAGTTCTGCAATATCGGTAAATCCAATGGTGGTACATACAAGCTAACCAAAGACATTAAGCTTTCAAGGAAGAACTACCTGACAATCAACAAGAATAAGACCTATACTATCAATTTGAATGGTCACAAGATTACAGCAAATCCAGGCAAGACATCACAGAGTTATAATGGGCCTATCACTATCAGGAAGGGAACATTAAAGATTACTAACAGTGTTAAGAAAACTGGCAGAATCAGATCTTACGAGTATGAAGGTATAACAATGACAGGTGGAAAGCTCTATACCAATGCAAGAGTTGAAATCTACTGTGAGCATGCATCTGGAAAGGGTACCGGTATACAGATGTACGATAATTCTACTCTGTACGCTAAGGCAGGAGATATCTGGGGCAGAAGCACCGGAGTGTCAATGTTCGGCGGTAAGCTTTACACGTATGGAGCAGAAACCAAGACTTTTCCTACAATTGTAGGACACGATAAAAATGGCCTAAGCGTTATGGGAAGTAATACACAGCTTGTTCTAAAGGGCGGAATCTTCGGCACTATGTCTGAGGAACAGTTCTGTTACCCAATCTCAGATATGAGTAAGAGCCAGACACCACTGATCAGTGACGATTATGAATTTTTAAACAAAGATCTAAAACATGTGGATGTAACCACTGAATCATCTGGTTCTAGATATGTAAACGGAACAATAGACACAACAGGTTTAAACTGGGTAGCTATTTTCCCCGTAGGCTAATATCAGTTAGTCTGATTTCAACTGTATATAGAATAATTTCACATTAAACCCCCGCACAAGCATATCTGTGCGGGGGGTTTAATTTACCTATATTGTCACAAGCAAACCTATTATTTATGGTCTCAGTCCAAGTCCACCTTCGAGTGTGAGTGTCTCACCTGTCATGAACTTGAAGTCTGGTGATGCGAGCTGTACGCATACGCGTCCGATCTCAGTCTCAACGTTTCCGTAGTGACCCATTGGTGGCATCTTTACGTTAGCCTCGAATGCCTCTGGGTAAGCGTTCTGGAAGTTCTCAAGCTGAGCTGTCCAGGCAAGAGGACATACAACATTAACGTTGATTCCGTCTGCGCCCCACTCAGTTGCAGCTACTCTTGTAAGTCCACGGATTCCTTCCTTGGCAGCAGCGTAAGCGCACTGACCGTAGTTTCCAAAAAGTCCTGCGCCTGATGCAAAGTTGATTACTGAACCCTTAGTCTCCTTGAGGTATGGGTAGCATGCCTGCATGTAATAGAATGCAGCATAAAGGCCTGAGTAAACTGCAAGGTCGAACTGCTCTGTAGTGTGATCTGCAAGAGTTACACCTGAAGCAGAAGCCTGTGCGTTGTTGATAAGAACGTCGATTCTGCCGAACTCCTCAACAGTCTTCTTGATAACATTGTCAACTGTTGCCTTGTTGTCAGTACCTGCAGAAACATCAGCCTGAACAGGGAGAACCTTGATTCCGTACTTCTCCTCAAGCTCTGCCTTAGCGTCCTCGAGCTTCTTGACATTACGTCCAGTGATTACGATGTTTGCGCCTTCCTTAGCATAAGCAGTTGCGATACCGTATCCGATTGAGCCACAGCTTCCGTCCTGAAGAGTAGCCCTTCCGCCTCCGGTAATAATTACTGTCTTACCTGTAAGAAATCCCATAATAATATCTCCTTCCGAATATTATCTGAATGTTGATAGAACTTCATTCCCTCTGATGAAATGAAGTTGTGTCAATTATACATCAGCAGCTGCAGTTTCTGCAGACATTTTGTTAGACCATTTGCTGTAGTAAGTATTTCCGTTCTTCTTGGTGTAAGTTCTCACCTGAACGTAGTACTTTGTCTCTGGCAAAAGTCTGGTCAGTTTCTTTCCGGCAAACTTCCGCGCAGTTCCAACCGTTACGGCACCCGACATATCATCCTTGTCGGAGTATCTTATCTGATATCCGCCGAACTTCTTCTGGTTTGCAGCAGTCTGTTTCTTCCACTTGACACTGATTGTGTCCTCGTTTAATGCACGAACAGAAGGCTTTAATACATAATAAGCTGCATATCCAGGAATCACCTTGCGGTTATAAACCTCGTCGCAGATAATGCACTTCTCGTATGAATAGCCATTCTTAAGAAGACCCGCTTTGGTCTTGATAATTCTTGATGGATGGTTGCAGTAATCATCCACATGCTTACCAACTTCAATCCATGGCCGTTCCTGATCTATATAAGGAACATCCTTGTCGACCTGGATTGAATAATGGAACCAGCCATTCTCAATCTGGCTTCCGTAGATCTCGCCGTTCTCAGGATGATCGTTGGTCCAGATAACCTTCTTCTGCTTAGTCTTAAGATCGTATGACTTAAGCTGATCAGAAGTGTTGTAATATAGCTTTCCATTCAGAATACTTAGTCCCGTAAATGCGCATTCATAAGCCTCATAGCCAACTGCACCTTCATTTGTAACGTGCCAGTATCCAAGCTCGTCAATCGGATGCTTTGTATCTCCGTTCTTCACAAGGTAGTTAGGTGTCTCTGAGTTATCCTTATCTTTATCATAGTATACATAATAAGCATCATTTCCGTCGTAAACTACGGAACTTATAGACTTCCTCCAAGGAGCATCCGCGAACCTGTCGCTGTCGCATTTTACATATGGAAGATTTCGGTCGGATACCCTCTCCGAATCATCCTCACTCATGTTCACGATTGCATCATCTGAAAGAAGGAAGTAATCGTGCGTAACCCTTCCGAGAATGTCATGAGTCGGATCATCCCACGTAATATCAACATTGTAGAACTTGCCATCAATCTTAATCAGGTTCCACGCGTGATTCATGACATCATGGCTCACAGTTGTGTAGCACTCAAAACCATTCTTCATAAGCACATACTGATACAGAAAAGCATATGACTGGCACACGCCCTTCTTCAAATTAAGCATCAGTGATGGGAAAACCGAGTTCATATTAGGCGTCTCGTCGTAATTAAGATCGTAATAGAAGGTTGCCGCCATGTGATCGTGAAGCGCCAGCGCCTGCTTCTCCTCTGTAGCCGGAGCCGACTTTACAATCCTGTCGAGCTTAGCAAGCTCCCTGTCGATTTTCTCAACCCACTTCTTTGAATTCTCGCGGTTCATCTTATTATAAATATTAAGTTGATGAATGTATGGTGAACCCTCATAGTAGGAATAATCGATCGAAACCTGCTTGTTCTTTATAAATTGCGGATGCCCGTTAACATATGGGCTGAACCAGCCGAGCATCACAAGCTGCGGCGAATTCTTCCATCTGATCTTCTTATCCTCGACCAACACTTCCGACTTTCCGGTCAAAAGAGCCTCACGCAAAATCTCATTCAGATACATCATGTTCTCCGCTTCGGTCGAAGGGTCTACAGGCTTCTTCGCCTTTGCCATCGCTCTCCTATCGCTCGCAGCAGGAGAACCTTCTTCACGCTTTAGGACATGACCTTCCATCGGTTCAAGGAGAATTCCGGTTGGATGCTCAACTGATTTGCCTGAAGTATCTGAAGCATCTGATGTCGCCCATCCTGTAAACGTCATACTGCTTAGAATCATAACCGCGCTAAGAGAAATAACTATTATTCGCTTAAACATAACTTATTCTCCTTTCTCTTAGTTTTTGATTAAATTAACGTCTAACCATTTTAATACTTGATAGCTTATATCTATTGTTGTAGATGTATTATACTTTATATTATGCTATCATACAAAAAAGAAAGTAGAATACTTGTTGGAAGTATTATTTTTAAGAAATATGATGAAGGTGGCAAGCTGGCCGAGGTTCCTTCTGAAGCTTAGTTTAATAGCTTAATTTAATAGCTTAATTTAATAGCTTTGCTTGATAGAGAATAGGACCCACTCTGCAATATTTGTGGCGTGGTCTCCTATTCTTTCGAAATATTTAGCAATCATCAGAAGATCTGTTGCCTCCTCTCCTGCAGCCGGGGTGCTCGCGATAAGAGCGATAACATCCTTTTTGGCAGCCTCGAAGAGCTCGTCTACAACGTCATCATGTCCGATTACCCAGTTCGCCTTGTCAGGATCGCGTTCAACGTAGCTTTCGATAGCGCTTGTGAGCATGAGCATTGTCTCTGCTGACATCTTGCTGATGTGATTGAACTTCTCGATATGACTGCTGTCACCCATGCTTTCAGTGATTTCAGAAATATCAGCTGCGTGATCGCCGATTCTTTCCATATCTGTAACCATCTTCATTGCAGCTGTGATTGTTCTAAGATCTCTTGCAACCGGCTGCTGCTGAACGAGCAGATCGAAGCATAGGCTCTCAATTTTCTTCTGAGCGCTATCCACCTCAGAATCCTTCTCGTAGATCGCATGTGCAAGCTCACGATCTTTCTCCTTCATAGCCTTGATTGCAGCTGTGATGTTGGCAACAATCAGGTTACTCATGTCTATCATTTCGTTATTCAGATTCTGAAGCTGCTTGTCAAATTTGCTTCTCATTTATAATCTCCTTTCGCTGAGTTCGTGTTTATCCGAGGTCTAGCCGAAACGTCCTGTTATATAGTCTTCTGTTCTCTTATCCTTAGGATATGTAAAAAGCTCCTTTGTATCACCGCATTCGATCATTTCTCCAACGAGGAAGAAGGCTGTGTAATCCGAAACTCTGACTGCCTGCTGCATGTTGTGAGTAACGACTGCAACGGTATACTTCTGTTTAAGCTCCTCCATCAGATCCTCAATTCTCTGAGTTGAGATAGGGTCAAGCGCAGAGGTTGGCTCATCCATAAGAAGCACCTCAGGCTCTACCGCAAGCGCTCTTGCGATGCAGATTCTCTGCTGCTGTCCACCAGAAAGTCCTAGTGCTGACTTCTTAAGTCTGTCCTTAACCTCGTCCCATATTGCTGCACCACGAAGGCTCTCCTCAACAATCTGGTCAAGCTCGGCCTTGCTCTTGATTCCGTGAACCCTTGGGCCATATGCGATGTTGTCATAAATACTCATCGGGAAAGGATTAGGTTGTTGAAATACCATTCCTACACGCTTTCTGAGAAGCGTTGTATCCATATCCTTCGCATAAATATCTTCACCATCAAGAGTAACAAGGCCATTGATTGTAACGTTGTCTACAAGATCGTTCATTCTGTTAAGCGTTCTTAAAAAAGTTGATTTGCCGCAGCCTGATGGCCCGATGAATGCCGTAATCGCATTCTCCTTTATGTCAATGTTAATGTCCTTAAGCGCGTGATTACTTCCGTAATACAGATTAAGGTCACTAGCTTTTATCTTAGTATTATCCATTATCTTTCCTTTCCTGCAGTGTATTTTCTGGTAAGCACCTTGGTAAGCACATTAATCGCAAGTACAATCACAAGAAGCACCACCGCAATACCAAAAGCTGTGTCGAAGTCTCCCTCACTTGTCGCCGACAGATACATCTGAATTGTGAGCGTGCCGCCCGATTGAAGCGGCTTTTCGAGCAATCCGGGGAATCCCGCTGGCAAAAGCTTCGCGCTTCCCGCTGTAAAGAGCAGTGCAGCCGATTCTCCGACGATTCTTCCTATCGCAAGAATTGATCCTGTAATGATTCCAGGCATCGCCGACGGAATAAGGATTGTTCTTATCATATGCCACTTTCCTGCACCAAGTCCCACAGCGCCGTTTCTGTATGAATCCGGAACTGTTTTAAGCGCTTCCTGAGTATTTCTCGTAATAAGAGGAAGTACCATAAGAATCAGTGTGAATGATCCTGTGAGAAGCGAATAACCGAAACCGAGCACCTCACCGAAAAATACCATTCCGAAAAGTCCGAATATGATTGAAGGAATTCCTGAAAGTGTTTCTGCTGCATACTCGATAAGTGTTACGAACTTGCCAGGCTTTGCATATTCATTAAGATAAATTGCTGCTCCGATTCCGATCGGTGCTGCGATAATCATTGTTATTATGATGATCAATAGCGTGTTTACAAGGTTTCCTGCTATTCCCTTATTTCCTGTAAGCGTACTTGTTACAGATGTGAGGAAGTTCCAATTTACACTTCCGATGCCCTTTACAAATACGAATCCGATAATTCCAATAAGAACGAGAACTGAGAGTGCCGAGCAGAGGTAAATCAGGAATTTCAGGATATTGTCCTTAACCTTAGTCATTACTTCAAAGCCTCCTTCTTACGTGCTCTTAAGAGAATGTAGTTTACAATCATGATGAAAATATAGAGTATCAGTCCGACTGTAAAAAGTACCTGTCTGTGAAGACCCTGTGCATATCCCATCTCACTTACAATCTGTGTTGTAAGAGTTCTCACTGAGTTGAATGGTAATGGGAGATTTACTGCACCGCCGGCTACCATGTTAATAGCCATTGCCTCTCCAAGAGCTCTACCTATTCCGAGAACAACACCTGTCAGGATTCCTGATTTTGCAGCCGGGATTACAACTTTAAAGATTGTCTGAATCTTCGTTGCACCGAGTGCAAGTGATGCTGATCTTAAGCTGTCGTTAACAGCCTTAAGTGATGAAGTGCTGACGCTTATTACTGTTGGCAAAATCATGATTGCCAGTACGATTATTGCTGAAAGCATACAAGATCCACCTGTAAAAGTATGGTCTGTGTCTCCACCGTAAATTTTCTTCTCCAGCACGTATATTGCTGGATTAAGTACCATCATACCGATAAGACCGTAGATTACGGACGGGATGGCTGCGAGGAGTTCAACAGCAGACCTTACGACAGAACCGAGTCTTTTGCCCGCAAGCTCTGAAAGAAATACTGCGGTCAAAAGTGCAATCGGAACTCCGATAAGAATCGCCATTACTGTACCGATAAGTGACGATAGGATTATGTATGTGATTCCGTATGACGGATCACTTGCAGTTGGTGCCCACTTGGTTTTGAACAAGAAGTCCGAAACCCCGATCTCAGAAAGAGCCGGGGTTCCTTTAAATATCATGTAGAATGTAATGGAGCACACCGCAAGTATAGCTATGGCCGCACAGATTATGAATATGACCTCGGCCGTTTTTTCTATAATTGCTTTGCGTTTCATTTATTTCTCCTGCTCTGGAATAATCAGGCCTGCGCTCTTGATTACTTCCTTACCTGCGTCTGAGTTAATGTACTCGAACCACTTCTGAACTGCATCGCTCTGCTCTGAAACCTCACCCTTAGTTGCCATTACGAATGGTCTCTGGAGGAGGTACTTTCCAGCAAGAATCTGCTCTTCTGTAGCATCTACGCCATCAAGCTTGAGTGAGTTTACTGTATCATCTACAACATCGAGTGATACATATCCGATTGCTCCTGGTGTCGAAGCTACCTTAGCGAGAACTCCACCTGTTGAGTCAAGCTCTTGTGCATACTTGCATGAATCTGCTACATCAAGGATTTCCTCAAAAGCATCTCTTGTTCCTGAACCAGCCTCTCTTCCGATTACTACGATTGACTCATCCTTACCGCCAAGCTCCTTCCAGTTCTTGATCTCGCCCTGATAGATTGCTGCGAGCTGCTCTGATGAAAGATTATCTACTGTATTGTCCTTATCAGTGATTACTGCGATACCGTCAAGTGCAACTACGTTCTCAACGATTCCGTCCTTCTTCTCTTCATCTGAAAGTGCTCTTGATGCATTTCCGATATCTACGCTACCCTTAGATAGTGACTCGATTCCGGCTCCTGAACCTGTGTACTCTGCAGTTACTGTGATATCAGGATTCTCTTTCATGAAGCTCTCAGACATTGCCTCGCAAAGCTTCTCCATTGAAGTTGATCCGGCAAGTGTAACCTTTCCTGAATCTGCAGAATCTCCGTTTGAACCACAAGCTGCAAGTGAGAATGTCATAACACATGCAGCAAGTACTGCCGCTACCTTCTTTAATTTCATTTTAATTACTTCCTTTCTTTTGTTGGATTTGACCCCATCCATTCGCGGAGTCTGTGTTTTCCTTAATATTTCTTACAGCCTTATAATAGGAAACCCATGTAAAAAACAAAGTCCAGGTGTAGTAAATGATCTGTAAAAAGTATGTCACGTAGAAAATGTTCATCACTTTCCTCAGGGTGGGTACTGTTTACTCATTCTGCGTGCCGACACCTCTCGATTTCCGGTGGCAGCTCACAGATGCATTGGGGCCGCGGGTAGCTCAACAGGTACGTCGCGATTTCTACTGGCAGCTGCTGTTACCAATTTACACATTATTAAAAAAATGGACCTTGAAAGGTGCCAATTTGAATTCTATAAAAGAAATGGTACGCAGT
Source organism: uncultured Clostridia bacterium (assembly GCA_934255135.1). GTDB lineage: Bacteria > Bacillota > Clostridia > Peptostreptococcales > Anaerovoracaceae > Crickella. Next base: position 27,626 of record CAKQMV010000013.1, read on the forward strand.
GTAGCTGGTTTCAAAGCATCTGACAGTCATGCTCATATCAAATTGAATGCCTTTTATGGATAGTTAAGGTATTCTAACAGCAGTTATTTCTCAATTAATGGGAGCCATTCATAAAAGCATTGCAAGATTGGTGCCTTCTTAAGCTTATGGAACTCCTCAAGGCATTGAAGATTTAAAATGCTTGCGTACCAATTTCAGTATTTATGTGTGTTCGGTAACATTTAAGATCCAATCGAGTAATTATTCTCAAAATGGTAATAGTCTGCCTGGCACCATATTTTTATCATTTATAGTTTTTATTAAATCTCCGAGGAAAAGTGTTGAACCATAAAAAAGGATGAGATACCGAATTGATATCTCATCCATCTTTGGCTATTTTGCTTATTTGCTATTTTGTTCCTTGCGTAATCTCGCTATTTCGGATCTGTTCAGATAGAGATTAATCAGAAATGCGCCTACTGTTACTGCAATTCTGCATGTCAGTATTATTAAGAACGCCTTTGAAGACGGATCGCTTAGCTTGTCTCCAAGCAGGGTGTCCGCTGTGATGCTAAGAAGCGATCCGAATATACCATTCAGCAGGTATTTCGGATATGCCACTTCACATGCTCCGAAGTAAAGACTTACGATATCGCCCGGCAGGAAACCTACAAACCTTGTTATAAAGCAGGCAAATGATACATTGTGCTCCATATATTCCGAAACCATACGAGCTTTAGGATATTTACTGCAGATTTCGTGTACGACCTCACTTCCCGCATACCTTCCTATAATGTAAGGAATAGTGATTGTGATAGCCAGACCTATAGTGCTTACAAGGACAGCCTTGGTAGGTTCAAATATGATTCCGCTCGCCATATACAGGATTGTAAGTGGAAACACAACAGTCAGACTCTTTAATGCAAAGAAAGTAAACAGTATTCCAACTGCAAGCAATTCGCTTTCAGGAGTGTACTTTAGTATTGTATCTACAGTCAAAGGCTGCCCCAAACCTATTACCAGCACCATGAATGCGCCAACTATTAAGACAATTGCTATAACCGGAACGATTTTCGTCTTACTTTTCTTCTTGCTTTTCATCTTACAACATCAGCAGATTATGAATACTTTCTTATTCATAGTCGCTACTTACAGCATTTATTGCAGGCCTGCTTTCTTGCTCTGTTTTCCTTCCAGAGCTCGTCAGCAACCGGCTTCCAGTTTGCAGCATACTTATCACACTTAGCGCAGAGATGGTCAGCTGTCTCAGGTGACTGCAGGTCTGTTGAATGTGAACCTGCCTGCTCTACCATCGCGCGGAGCTTCTCAGGATTCTCAAGCATTGGGCATGGACGAAGCATGTTGTCATTGAATGGCTGATTGTCGTGATAAGCCATCATCATTGGTGACTGAAGTGCCTCGAGCAGAGTCTTCTCTCTGATATTTGAATCTGAATAGTGGATGAATACACAAGGGTCGATATCGCCGTTAGCATTGATATGGAAGTAACGACGTCCACCTGCGATGCAGCCGCCTACATACTCGGCATCGTTCTGGAAGTCCATGGCAAAAAGTGGCTTAGTAGCACGATATTTACGTAGCTTTTCGTATGTTCCGGTACGTTGCTCAGGTGTTGGCATCAGTTCTGGAACTGCATCGTTTCCGACTGGCATGTAGTGGAAGTACCATACGAAATATGCGCCGAGGTCGATCATTGAATCAAAGAACGCCTCTGAAGTGATGGATTCATAATTAGCGCTTGTATAGCAGCATGAAATACCGTAAACCAACTTCTTCTGCTTAAGAAGTTTCATTGCCTTAGTAACCTTCTGGTATACGCCGTCTCCTCTTCTTCCATCAGTAGCTTGTTCAAATCCCTCAAGTGAAATTGCAGGAACGAAGTTTCCTACACGGAGCATATCATCTGCAAACTTCTCATCGATCAGAGTAGCATTTGTGAAGCAAAGGAAGATGCAGTCTGAATGCTTTTCGCATAGACGGATAATATCGTCCTTACGAACAAGTGGCTCTCCGCCGGTGTAGATGTACATGTATACGCCCATGTCTTTTCCCTGGCAGATGATGTCATCGATCTCGTCAAAAGTCAGGTTCAGCTTATGACCATACTCTGCAGCCCAGCAGCCTGTGCAGTGAAGGTTGCATGCAGATGTTGGATCGAGAAGAATTGTCCAAGGAATATTGCATCCAAGCTTCTCTCTCAATTCCTCTTCTCTCTTCCATCCTGAAAGAACTGCATTTATGAAGAAGTTAACTGCAAGTGTCTTAGTTACGTTAGGGTCTACATCTGTAAACAGACGACGAACGAAATCATAATATGGATGTTCAGGATTAGTAACTACCTCACGAATCATCGCCCTCTGATTTACGAATTCGCCATCAGCGAACTTGTCTGCCCAATCCAGAATCTTAGGCATATGCTTATCAGGATCCTTGTAAATATAATTAAAGGTCTGTTCAAGTCCGAATTTCTTTAAAGTATTAGCAGCGTTCATAGTATTGTCCTCCGATCTTTAATATTCTTTGTAATCTATGAATCATTTATGAATCAATCTTTACTGTGCAGTGAACAACGTAATGTCTCATCGCACCCTCTGCCAGCAGTGCCAGTCCTACCATCAGTGTTGACTTGCTGATCAGAATTACTGTAGCGAATATTCCCGCAAGCACTGCGAAAAACAGAATCCATCGCCACGCTGACATCCCGAATCTCCTCGCATCCAGTGAAGTCTGAATTGCCAGAAGACTGTCCAGCAGAATCAGAATTCCCAATCCCGCCATCAGATACACACCTCTGTAGTTTCTGATACACAAATCAATTACACCTAATACAATCAGAAACAATCCGCAGGCAAAGTCATACTGAAAAGCCAGGCAGTAGAGATCTTTTGAGAAATAGCCAACCATCTTTATAACTCCATAAGCGACAAGAATAATTCCGCCTAAGGTCTTACCTGTATCTCCTATCATCACAGCTGGCTTTATAATGCAGCATAGGCCAGTTATATAGAAAGCAATGGATATCAGAATATATCCGATTTTCGCTGTTTTCAGCTGTTTCAAAACCCCTCACCTCCTATTATTCTTCTCATTTAGTCTTTAACCTCTTGTTAACTGTAATTTATTCCAAATAAAAATGTCCGGCAATGGACAAAATCTCTCGATTTATCCAAAAACCAGACATTTGAATGACTTTTGTCTAAAATTTCACCAAATTTTCATGAAATTTATTCCTCTTTTATCTTAAGCAGCGCCCTCTCTCCTGTTCCTGAGAATAGATCACAGAAATCCCTCGCGAACTCAACCAGATCATAAGAAGCACCCTCTTCTAGCCAATCAAGAATGATTCCCATAAAGGTGCACTTGTAGTATCTGATGAAGATTTCCGGCTTACTCTCTTCAAGATTGAGCTCACCAAGTCTGTTCTCCACGTAAGATCTGATTATGTGGTATCCCATCTTGTTAAGGTAGGTCAGGAAATAGTCCTTATTGGCCGAACGGAACAAGTGCAAAAGTGCGTGCTTTCTCTTCATGCATTCCTCCGCCATATAGATGATGCAGTGTGACAGTGAATCGAAAACCTGACGGTTTAAGATTACTTCATCTGTCCACTCCTCAACAGACCACTCAGCAAGAGAAGGAATATCATGAAAATGGTAATAGAACGTATTACGATTCACATGGCAATGATCCACAATATCCTGAACAGTGATCTTGTTATATGGCTTCTCTTCAAGAAGCTCCCAGAATGTCTCGACAATTGCAATCTTCGTTCTGTTCATTCTTCCCTCCCTTCTGTATTAATCTCCGTACATTATTGCTAATTATATACCTTTAAGGAAGAAAAGTCCTATTCACAAAATCTCTAGAAGTCATTCTTACTATTCTCAATAAGGCTCTTATACGCAGGTCTTATGATCTTGTTGTTCGAAACAAGCTCCTCAATTCGGTGCGCACTCCAGCCCGTAATTCTTGCAACGGCAAAAAGTGGAGTATACAGCTCACGCGGAATTCCCAGCATGTCGTAAACAAACCCACTGTAGAAATCAACGTTAGGACTCACGCCCTTATAAATTTTTCGCTCTTTCGCAATTATTTCCGGTGCTATTCTTTCAACCGCACTGTAAAGGTACATATCGTCATCACGATGCTTCTCCGCCGAAAGCTTCTCCACAAACTCCTTGAACACGACCTCTCTAGGATCGGACAGCGAATACACGGCATGTCCCATACCGTAGACAAGGCCCTTTTGGTCGAAAGCTTCCTTTCTTACAATCTTCGTCAGGTAAGCACGGATTTCATCGTCATCTCTAAGATCTCCGACATGTGCTCTGATATCGTCCATCATCTCCATAACCATCAGGTTCGCGCCGCCGTGACGTCCGCCCTTAAGCGATGACATCGCCGCCGCAATCGCAGAATACGTATCAGTACCCGATGACGTAACTACGCGAGTTGTGAAGGTTGAGTTGTTGCCGCCACCATGCTCCATGTGAAGAAGAAGCGCAACATCAAGCACGCTCGCCTCAAGCTCCGTAAAAGCCATGTCCGGGCGCAGCATCCTAAGGAAATTCTCCGCGATGGAATACTCAGCAAGAGGCCTGTGAATAATGAAACTGTCATTGTTTCGATAGTGATTATATGCCTGATACGAGTACACAGATAGCATCGGAAAGACGCTGATCAGCTGAATACACTGACGGAGCACATTCGGAATGCTCAAATCATTCTTTCTATCATCATAACCCGCCAAGGTCAGAATACTTTTGGTCATTGATGTCATAATGTCAGGTTCTGGCACCTTCATGATAACGTCTCTGGTAAAATTCGCCGGAAGCGTCATATTCTCCGCGATAGTCCCGCGAAACTCCTCAAACTGTTCCTTATTCGGAAGCTCTCCAAAAAGAAGGAGGTATGCTCCGATCTCGTAGATATATTTCCTGTTCACGGCTTTCTCTGCCAAAAGCTTTACATCGTATCCCCTATACAGCAGTTCCCCATCGCAAGGAACTCTCTCTCCGTCGACATCCCGAAACGCTGTTATCTTCGATATATTAGTAAGACCGGTCACAACACCCTGGCCATTTAAATCTCTAAGTCCCCTCTTGACATTGTGCACATTATATAATTCCGGATCTATCGTTCCCGCCTGCGTGCAAAATTCCGAGTAGTTCTCTGCAAAGTCTTCAATTCTAGACATATCAGCATCCTCCCTTCTTGTGTATACTTATTTTTCATTACAGTATCACACGTATCTGATAGTTCTGTGAATTGTATACCAGAATTTGCATTCGCAACAATAGACAAACACCCCCGACTTGTCGCAAATCTTTCATCTCCGCTTAAAGCTCGATTTCAATATCATCAAGATAAGCCTCGATATCTCCAGCCTCACAGAACCATGGATCCATATGTGTTAGGAAATGCCAGTCGCCAGACTCACCCTTTCTGTACAGAATCGCTTCCCCATCTTCAGAACCGAACATTCCTCTGCTGACCTCGTAGCCCTTCGACTCAAGAAGTGCCTTAGCAGTGCTATAGTTCTCTGCGCGCTTTGCGATGTAATCCTTAAGATCCTCATTCTCAATATGATAAGCATCCACCCTTGTACATGCCGGAACCATTCCATCACCATGCGCTGACAGATTCGGAATTTCCTTCCAGAAAATTTCTATATCCCCAGCACCTGTAAACATAAACCTCGTAAACGGAACAACGTTACCATTAAACTCCAGCTCCATATACTCAGGAATCGTATCGAGCAGAATACTTTCATATTCAAAACCATCCTCCTCAACATATCTGTATCCATCGAGCATGGATATGAATTCCCTTCCCTGCTCAATCGTGTCAAAAAGACCAACCTCAATAAAACCTGCTTCATTCTGATAAAGCTCTAGAATATACATACGTAGTACCTCCTTGCTGTGAATATGCTTATGCTACAGCATTTGCATTTATCTGATCGATTACCTTTCGTATTCCCAACCATACATTTAGGTCTTTAAAGATTTCTACTACACTACCTTTGTCTGTAAATGGTGATTCCTGAAGTACTGACAAGTCTTTCATCATACCGTTGTGGACAATGTATTCAACAATCTGGTTTACAAAATAAATCTGCCTGCTATCAAGGTAAGATTCATTAAGGAATTCAGAGAAAGCCTCCTTTGCTGCATTCATATCAAGCCCTACAATGCCTCTAACGAATTCGCCAAGAGGTTTCTCTCCGTACTCTCTTTCATAATCTTCTTTTGTTCCGACTTCTCCCCAAAGTATATTTTCTAGAGTTTTTACATCTAGATCTGTTAACGGTCTATTTGTCTTAAGTTTTGCAATGACCAGATGATCCTGGTGCTGTCTTACATAAAATTCTGCCTTAGCCTTGTAATTTTCGAGTTCATCATTTTCAAGCTCAGATTCATTCCAATCCATAGACAGAATATCATCACCGAAATTAGTGTTGTACGTATTCCTCTTACTTGGTGGAATATACTTCATCAGATGACGAAGCTCTGTTCGTATGTGCTCAAAGTCGTTTACATCTGCATTATCGACATAATCTGTTTCAATAATCTTCTTAATCAATTCAGCTTTAGCCTGAATCTCCGGAATATTTGCGACACCAGCAACAGCGTTTACTCTATTAAGCAGATCCTTTCTGGCACGATTGTTCTTTTGACCGATAAGATAAGCTAGCTCGATGCCATAAACTAAGGCATCGAATCTTACTGCCGATATTTCATCCTTCTCAGGAAGAATTAAAGGCGCGAGTTCTTCTCTAACCATTAGTGTGTCTTCATATGTTAGTGAATCATAATTCTTATTATTTGAATAAAGATCTACATATTTGAGATGTTGCTTTACTGCAAAATTATCACGATTTAATTCACCGACATTTCCAGAAAGATTATTTACCAGGTCTTTTCGATAAGAAACCAGATAATCTGTCTGGTAGTTAATATCCTGAAGCTTATACACCATCTGGAATTTTAAGTTAAATATAGCCCCCTGAAGTGCAAGCATATTAGCCGTTGCTTTACCTTTATTCATTCTGAAGAATTCGAAGTTACCACAGAAATCAAAAATATAGAACTTATCCTTGTCCTCTCCATCCATTAAGCCTTCGCAAAGTCTTGTACCTCTTCCAATCATCTGCCAGAACTTAGCCTTACTCATGACTTTCTTAAAGAATACAAGGTTAACTACTTCCGGTACATCGATTCCAGTATCGAGCATATCAACTGATATAGCAATCTGAGGCAGTTTATTAGGATCAGAGAATTCATCTATCGCACTCTGAGCATATGTCATGTAATTATCTATGACCATAGCAAAACCAGGAAGATGCGGATATTCCTTGTTAAATACTTCAAGGATTTTCTCTGCATGATCATGATTCTTTGCAAAGATTATTGTCTTGCCAACCCGCTCGCCATAATTAATTCTGATTCCTTCAGTCATCAGGATATGTAGTACCTGCTTAATGGTATCCTCATTGAAAATCCATGTATTCAGAGCTGATGATTCGATTCTTTCTGGAAGTTCACCATCTTCGCCTTCGAATGTTTTCTCGTACTCTTCCTTTTCTTCATCAGGAAGGTCCTCATATGCGATACCTTGTTCAATGAATTTTAGCTTAGTTTCAACAGATAGATAGTCAACAAGGTATCCATCCTTCACAGCCTGTGCAAGCTCATAACCATATGTAGGAACACCGTTCTCAAGTTCAAATACCTCATATGTATTCTTATCTATTTCATCTTTAGGTGTTGCCGTCAGACCAACCAAAGGAGCATCAAAGTAATTAAAGATATCTCTGTATTTATTGTAAATTGATCTATGAGCCTCATCACATATAATCAGATCAAAATGCCCACAGGTAAATAGCTTACCCTCATCATCCTGAACCGAATCAATACAATTCATCATTGTCTGATAAGTTGAGAATACGCAGTGCGCACTATAGTTGTCTTTCTCCTCACACAGATTTGTCACTGAAAGATCAGGCAACATATTAGCAAAACTTCGCTTTGCCTGGGTAACTAGTGAATTTCTATCCGCAAGGAACAGTACATTCTTAATCCATCCAGCTTTCAGAAGAACATCTGTTAAAGCAATGACCGTTCTCGTCTTACCCGAACCTGTAGCCATAACAAGCAAAGCCTTTCTGCGATTCTTATTTCCAAAAGTCTCGCAAACAGCTCTTATTGCCGCTTCCTGATAATATCTTCCAGCGATATCCTTATTCACATCCACAAACGCGAGGGTGCTCTTAGTCGACTGAAGATTAAACAGCTTCTCTAAATCTCTCTTCGAATAGATTGACGCAACCTTTCGCTCCGGATACTGATTGTCTATAATACGTGTTTCAAATCCATTGGTTAAGAATACAACAGGCCTTCTACCACACTGTTTTTCTATAATATCTGCATATAGCTTAGCCTGTTGTCTACCCTTAGCAACATCAACGCATGTTCTTTTCGCCTCAACAACAGCAAGTGGTTTATGCGCATCATCATACAGAACATAATCCGCAAATCCGATTTCAGACTTATTAGGCATACCCGGGAGTTCAACCTCATTAAGCCATGTATTGCCCTCCTGCCAGCCTGCATCTTGAAGCATAGTGTCAATATATAGTTTTCTGGTCTTATACTCAGTCAAATCAAGAGGCTTTGGAGTATAAGTCTCCTGTTGCTTTTCTCTCTTGCTGGTAAGTTCTTCCTTAAGAGACTTATTCTCTGCCATCAGAGTCTTAAGATCGAGTTCAAGCTGCGCCGTTACATCCGGTTTCGTCTGGCCAAAAGTGCCCAGTATCGTTTCATCAAATTCCGTTTCAATGTAATTCTCGGCGTAACAGTATGCTATAAAATCAAAGAAGATATGTAGGTTCTTGAGACATAGAGCAGCCTGATCGTAAGTTATCTTCCTGGCTTTATGCGCAGCATTATTGCCAACCATTCTTATAAATTCAAGTCTCTTCCAGATGTCAATACCAACAATTTCTCTAAAATCTTCACTGCCCATAAGACTTGCGAGATTTTCTTTATATGGCATATCAAGAGAAGCATCTACCGAATACATCCATTTAATCGCAAATTCCATAGCACGTCTGCAATTAATTGCACTTGCTTCAGTATCTATACTGATAATCTTCTCTGCAGATATAGCAACATCAGCAAAAGCTTCGAATTGTTTTTCTTTTGTTAAAAAATCAAAATTACTCATTATATTCACCTATTAACCAAAAGCGTTTAATAGTGCTCTTTTACGCACATATTCATATAGAAAATACGCTCATCCATATCTTTACATGCCGACATTATTCTCAGATGGTTTGACCAACTCAATTGTGTCAACAGTGTTGACACTTTTTCATTATCTTTGTAAAGCTCATAGAACTGTTTCATTCTATAAAGGCCTCTACGATTAAAGCCTTTTAATTCTGGGTAATTTTTAGCAAAATAATCAGCAAGATTCTGTACAAAAGAATCTCCATACTCAGCAGTTTCAGATTACTTGCTTATATACTCACCTATCTCACGATACATCACAATCAGTTCTTCATTGACTTTGCTGTATGCTTGTTGTTTTGCAGAATTAATAATGTCTATGACTTTCTCAAAGTCTTTATTGTAAGTTATTAATTTGCTCATACCGCTCCTCACAAAATTTTGATTTGTCGACTTGTTCTACGAAAGCGACATAATCGTCAACCATATCTATTGGCGGGCATATTATTGGAAATTCTTCAATATGTTCCTTATTAAGCTGACGCTTATCAATTCCGCCAACACAAACACTTCTAATAAGATCACGATACTCTGACGATACAAGAATTCTAAGCACAAACTTATTATTCACATCTTCCTTTAGTCTAATAAAATAAACATGACCATTTACATTCGCCATATCATCTTCACCGTCATATAAGGCAGCTCTTCCAAGCGAACTGTTCTCCGTATTTACACGGCCCGTCTTTGTCATAAGAATATCACCATGCTTAAGACTACTTCTCTTCATGATTGCATGCGTTTCAGCATCTATGTACGCGATATCATCCATCTCTAAGCGATCTTTCCATACATTCTGACTTCTAAAAAACGCAATACCTTCTTCTACATAATTTTCAGAACCGCCCTTAGGAGTATTACCGCTATTTATCTGAATGGATAAATCCTTCAACTTCTTTACAGGCCACTTCATAGGATTTGCAACTGCATCGCCAAACAGCTCGACAAATCGGGCTTTGATAAGTTCATCCAAGAGTTGTAATTCTTTCTTTCTTGATTCAATCACACACACTAATCTATCAAGTCTATTAACGATTTCCCTCTGTACTTCAATTGAAGAGACATTCAATTCGACATTTCCAAGGTTTTTCCTGGAGATTCGTTTACGAGTTGTGCCTGTAACATTCCCAAGTAATCTGGCATAGTAAGTGTTTGATTGCATAAAATAGCAAAGATATTCTTTAAGAATCCGTCTCTCATCAGGTCTGCATATAGTACAATCTACAGCCGTTATCATACGCTCATCTTTATTTGGAATTATGCATGCGCGACCTACTGGTTCAGGTAATCTTGAAACCAATATGTCCCCTGGGAAAATCTCTGTACATTTAAGTCGTTCAAATGTTTCTTCAGAAACATATTTTGCGCGGCTTTCTTTTTCCAGATACTTGCCTTCGCCGATATTGCCCGTCTGAACCAATCTAATTCCTTCATCAGACTGGTCTTTACTTTCTATCCAATCACCGTCTGTGAAAACAGTGCAAATATCTTGTATTTTCATCTCTTCGCCCCTACAAATAACAATCTGTTAAGAGATGAACTTCTGGTGAGATGTTTTCACATTAGTCTGATTAACAATAGCATACTGCATTGTTGTATCAATTTGCGAATGACCTAATATTTTCTGCACTTGCTCTATCGGCATGCCTTTGTCAATAGCCCTAGTTGCCATTGTTCTACGGAACTTATGAGGATGAATCTTATCCATATTCAACATACGGCCTAAATTTCGTATGCGTATCTCTACTCCGCTAATTTTCAACCGGTTATGAGGTTTATCTAACGTTACAAATAGTGCATGATTATCATCTGTACGTTCACTTAAATAATTTTGAAGATGCAACTTTGCCTTTGCATCGAAATAAACTTTGCGTTCTTTATCACCCTTCCCGAAAACTACACACTCACGAGCTTCGAAATCAACATCATCAATGTCAAGGTTTACAAGTTCTCCTACTCGAATACCTGTCGAATACAGTAAATCAACCATAGCCAGATCTCTAGTGCATTGACATGCATCTCTTAATCTCTCAATTCCTTCGTCGCTTATAGTTTCCTTTACAGGCTGTTTAACTTTAATCTTATGAATTCTCTTAGCAGGGCTCTTTAATATATAGTTTTCTTCTTCAAGCCAGGAGAAAAAACTGGATATGTTTCTTCGTATATTATCCACCGTAACACGGGTACAATTATTGATTCCTTGATATTCTACTAAATATTTTCTCAAATCCTCGGTTGTAATCTTACGGATTGGGGTCTTGATGCTCTTCAGCAATTTCTCAACAGTGACCTTATAATAATGCACTGTACGTTCCGAACATCCTTCAATTTTCTTTGCATCCAAGAATAATCGCAGGTATTCTTCATTGGGCAGATACTTCTTTTGAGATTCTCCCTCTGAAAATGATCTGAGCATTACCTCCTGCAGTTTCTTAAGCTGCTCAATACTTAGGTATTCAGCCATTTCGTTTATAATTTCTACAATTCTCTCCTCCATGTCGGTACTCCTTTCGTCAGTACCAACATCATCCGCCAAAAGTCAGTATTAATTTATCCGAAATATTCCTGCATTAAGCTATCAAATAGTAATTGCGCCTCGTCGAGTGCCTGCTGAACCGCAACTTTTGATTTGTCGACTTGTTCTAAAAACGTAACATATTCCTGCTGCAACTCAATTGGTGGTACAATAAGTTTTCTCTGCTTTATCAAATTAAATTCAATATTATCTGCTGTTACAGCTCTAACACTAGTCAGAATATCTTTCTCATGCATCTTAAATTGAGTTGCTAAGAATCTTGCAAGAATTCGTTCTCCTGGAACAAACACCTTTAAATCCTGATTTACTGTTATTGGAACTTTGTTTATTGCAATTGGTAAAGTATGCTTTAAAATGCCACTTCTAATAACCATAACTACCGAATTTACTGGAACTATTTTGGCAGTACTATTATCAACCCCAAGCTGATTAATTTTTATCTGACTGTCGTTTAATACATCTGTCTTCATATCCTTGGATGATACCCAAGGTATATCACCGTCTTCATAATATTCTGGATGTGATTTTAACGGTGTTCCTCCACCATATATCCTCTGACACAAATTACTTACTGTATCAGTTTTCCATCCTTTATCATTATTGATTGCATCACCAAAGAGTTCCACAAATCGGGCCTTGATTAGTTCGTCTAATTGATTCAGCTCCAATTGTCTCAGTTCGATTATTGACTGAATCTTGCTCATTACATTAACAACAGCCTCCTGTTTATGCAGAGGTGGAATATCAAGTTTGATTTTCTTTAAGTCTTTTACAGCAAAGCTAGCCTGGTTAACAGACTTCTTTGTTATATTAGCAATTTGGCTTCTAAATGATCGTCCATAGAAAGCATATCGTGCATATGCAGGGTTTATTACATCGCGATTTGCTTTTAAACACAGTAGATTCATTCCGTGAATTACAATTTCATCTTCCTTCTTATCAAACAATACCGTCCTACCCAAATACTGTGCGCTATTAATATGTGACATAAGCAAATCACCATCCTCTAGTATATAAGATTCATACTTAGAAACATCAGTGATTCCAGCATACCCCATACGATCACGATTAAATCTGTCATTAGCAGTCGTTTCAATCCTTGTTATAGGATATCCACCATCTATTTCACCTTGCTTTATATTTGCACCATTTCTTATTTGAAAAAAGCATTCATCTAAAGTTCTTTCCATCTCTCATCCCTAAAAATAACAATTTACAGCTGTAACATTTTCTCTAATTCATCCATCGCCTGACCGATTTCTAACTCAAGTTCCCGGATATCAGTCATTATTTCCAGTGTGGATGGGTACTCTATAGGCACGTATTCAATCTCTTTATACTTGTTGATAGAGAGATCATAATCGTTTTCCTTAATCTCATCCTTCTCTACAAAGAATGATTTATCAGTACGCGCCCTTTCTGCTTCCTTATCCAGATTCCTAAATCTCTCAATAATATCAGGAATATCATTTTCATCTACTGGCGATCTCTTATCATCAAGACTAAGGCCATCCGCCTGCATGTCGTAAAACCACACTTTATCGGTTCCACCGTGACCAGTCTTTGTAAAAATAAGAATAGCAGTGGATACTCCAGCATAAGGTTTAAAAACTCCTGATGGCATTGAGATTACTGCCTCTAGTCTGTTATCCTCAACAATCTGCTTTCGTATATCCTTGTGAGCCTTTGATGATCCAAAAAGAACTCCGTCTGGAACGATACATGCACATCTACCACCAGTCTTAAGCATCTTAAGGAACAAAGCGAGAAACAGAAGCTCTGTCTTCTTAGTTTTGCACATTTTCAGAAGATCCGGCGTAACAGAATCATAATCCAGGCTACCCTTGAACGGCGGATTCGCCAGAATCAGCGAGTAATTCTCCCTATCTGTATTCTGGTCAGATAAGCTATCTCTGTATTCAATGAACGGATTATCTATGCCGTGTGTCATCATGTTCATAGCACCGATTCGTAGCATTGTTCTGTCCATGTCAAAACCATGGAACATTCCGTTCATGTAATGCTCCTTCTTCTCTTTATTGTAAAAAATCTCTTCTTTCTTCGTCTCTTTGAGATATTCCGCTGCCGATACGAGAAATCCCGAAGTTCCGCATGCAGGATCGCAAATAACATCGTCTGCTTTCGGATCCATAAGCTCGACCATCATTCTGATAATATGACGTGGTGTTCTGAACTGTCCATTTCTACCAGCAGACGCAATCTTAGAAAGGAGATATTCATATACATCTCCTCGTATATCCATTCCTGGAGTATCTTTCATTGACTTGTATATTTCATCAAGACTGTCTACAACCTTCGACAGTACAAGTGGCGTAGGTAGCTTAAAAATTGCATCACTCATATACTTTGAGTATGCACTTTCTTTATTCCCATGAAGGTCTTTGATAAATGGGAAAACCCATTCTTGCATAGTAGAATACATCTTTGCAGCAGGCATATCATGGAATACTGACCACTTTAGCTGATTACCTTCTATAGTTCTGTCTCCAATCTTAACTTCATCTGAAAAGATGCTTTTATAAGGTAGTCCAAGCATTGCACTTTCTTTAGCTCTTGTGTTGTCAGCATCATCAAGATCATGAATAAACATAAGATATGTAATCTGCTCAATTACTTCCAGAGGATTAGTCAGTCCTCCAGCTGCAAAAATATCCCATAATCCGTCAATTCTATTCTTAAGTTCTCCAGTTATCATTACTCTTCCTCTCTGTTCCATATATATGAAGTATATCGTCCGCCACCCAGTTTGATAATCTCATTTGAGTTCTGCAAGTTGACAAGTGTTCTTTCAATTGTTGTCTTGCTTATATCCGGACATGCTTCAATTATTTCTTTCTTCGTAATCTTAGCAACTCTATTCTTTAATAATGATCTAATACGATCGGGTTTAGAAAGATCTTTCGTTACAAGCACATTTACTCTTTCTGAGAATTCTCTGTATGCATTCAGAATAATTCCAAGTGTATATTCAACGAATGGCTTATAGTCATTTGTTTCTTCATGCCACCCTTGCGAACTTTCCTGAAGTGCTTCATAATATGTGTCTTTAGTCTTCTCAATTATTCTCTCTAAGCTGATGTACTTTCCTACTATGTATCCAGCTTTGTATAAAAGAAGTAACGTCAGAATTCTGCTCATACGTCCATTGCCGTCATTAAAAGGATGAATACACAGGAAATCAAGAATAAACACGGGAATTATGAGAAGTGGATCAACCTTTTGCCCGTCGATTGCATTTTCATATGCATTGCAGAGTTCATTGATTGAATCTGCTGTTTCCCATGCAGGCACAGGTCTGAATCTTATAGTCTTATTACCATCGACATCTGTTTCTTCTATAATGTTATCGGATGTCTTGAAGACGCCACCAGCTTCGCCACCATTGAATCTATATAAATCTCTGTGAAATTGTAGAATTATTGAGGTCTTAATTGGTATGTGCTCAAAATTATCGTGCACTGTGTTAAGTACATCTCTATATCCAGCAATCTCCTCCTCGTTTCTAGTTCTTGGCATAGTCTTATCCAGAACAAGCTGCTTAAGTCTTTCATTTGAGGTATAAATACCTTCAATCTTATTCGAAGCTTCGGTACTCTGTATCTTCGCGACTTCTACAAGCTCTGTAAGCGCATCTGGATTTGCTTCTATAAACAAATTCTGCTCACCTTTGTATTCATGAATGCTAGTGAGCATATTTATTATATTAGGAGTAAAAAGAACTTCCCAATTTTCAAAATTATAGCTTCGCATAAGATCTCCTTTCATAACATTTACAATTGAATTATATAAAACAACTCCGTCATTTTCAATTTCAATTCCGTCTTTTTGACAAAAATGACTGAATTGAATCTCGAAATGACGGAATTAAAGCGCAAAAAAGAGACCTTACGGCCTCTCCTTAATACTGCTCACATACCACTTGCCATCTTCATCCTTTTCGAGGCACCACAGCGCTGGAACCTCCCATGAGCCTGTGCTCACCTCTCCATTCTTATCATAGCCCTCCTGGTCGTAGCAGACCCACATATATCCGAGGCTCTCAGATGTATATCTGTCAAGCGAAACAGACCAAACCTTAAGCCTGTGCTTTTCTTTTACCACATCCTCATCTTCTGATGTTATCACATAGCGCCCAAGCTCTCCATATTTCTCCTTCGCTTCTTCCCTCGACAAACCAAGCTCCGAGAAAGCAACCTCCGCCGTGTCTACAATATCAGAAACCGCCATGTGCTGACTCGGCCAGCCTCTGAATAACAGGCACATTGACTCCTCTGCGCCAAAGAAATTGTCGCCCGCTACTCTAAACAAATGATATACCGGAAACATATATACCAAGGCCGCCGCGATTATGATAATCAAAGCAACCCTCTTATACGGAGATTTCTTCTTCGTTAACCTTAGTTCTCCTGTCAAAAGATCATTCACGCCAACCCCAAGCACTTCCGCAGCCCGCTGGAGTGTTTCTATGTCAGGATAATTCTTTCCAGTCTCCCATCGTGAAACCGCCTTGTCAGAAACATTAAGCTTCATCGCCAGATCCTTCTGCGTCATTCCACGCTCCTTGCGGAGTCTGACCAGAGCCTCTGCAAAATCATTTTTGCCAGCCATAACGTACCTCCTCTCGATCTTTTACAAAAGGATACTATAAAGTCAATATTATTTCACTCTAGCAAAGCGAGAATGTACTCTGTTAATCCTCCTATTTCTTATGTTGTGACTGTGAGTGTAGTACATCATTCATTGAAAGTAGATAAACACAATACTGGTTCATGCTTATACCTTCTGTAACGGCGTGTTCCGCAAGCAATCTGTGCAAGCTTCTTGGAATTCTAAGCTTGAATTGCCCAGAATAATCACTAAGGCTGTCAGGTTCGTGAATTGCAACACCTAATTCAAGTGCTGACTCTAGCCATTCTGCCTTTGCATCCATTGCATTTGCAATTGCACTCTCAATAGTTTCTCCACAAGTTATGCAGCCTGGTAAATCAGGAAAAGAAACTACGAATCCGCCTTCATCCTTATCTTCTAATAATTCCATGCGGTATGATAATTCAAGATAATAATCTAGAGTTTTCATTTCCATCACCCTCACTTTCAATAATCTTTCTAACCATTTCAATGTAAATTCGCTTTACAGGTTCGTGTTTTGGTATCGTGATTGGATAGCACCCCTTCTTTCTAAAAGTAAAATGACTACTACCATTGCGAGGTGCATTCATTTCGTATCCATAGCTTTCCAATATCTTTCTTAATTCATCAAAACGTAAATCCTTTGACAACTTACAAATCCGCGCTATCAATTTATCCCATTTAGACATTAATTGCTCCTATTATAATTATATTTGGTACCGTATATGGTGTCAATATTATTCATATTATTGACACTATTTTCAATTCAATTATTATAGCTATCATTTCGATTTAACTCAGTACACATTCGCTTATTTAAAATACGTGATTAATTATGTCTTATCTGATTTGTTTTATTTATGGCTCTTCATTTTTCTCGTAGAATTTTATTAAAACAAACTTATATGTACATAGCTACATTGGTACAACTGATGGCATGGAATTCTACATAGGAACTGGTTGTGTCCGAGACGATTTTTATATTTGTTCAAAATCTTCCCGGATAGCGGGAAGATTACGCCATTCAGTAACTTTTGTATCGTCAAACCAATCAGTAACCTAAGTCAATCAACATCGCAAAACCCACTTCTAATCCAGATGCAAAGGAATAGAATTTCTCAACTTCCCTCAAGGATTCTCCGCAAATCCCCTTCCGTATCTCCTATACAGACGAACCGCGACAAAGATCGTCACAGCCTCTGCAAGAGGCATCGTAATCCATACACCGGAGACACCGATGAGTTTTGGCAGAATCAGTATGAACAGCACTACGAGAATTAGCGAACGAAGTGATGAAATCAGTGCCGAGATAAATCCGTTGCCGAGTGCCGTAAAGTATCCTGAAAGGAACACATTAAGACCGATAAACAGGAACACCGGACTGAACAGCTTCAGACCTTCCCATGTCAGGGTGAAAACATGGCCGCTGTCCACGAACAGATTGATAATGTTTGGGCCGTAAAGCAGCGCGACAGCCAGGATCAACACGGAGCTGACAGCGATAGTGATAAAGCTGTACCTGATAGTCTCCTTAATCTTCTCATTATTTCCTGCGCCGGCATTGTAGCTGACAACGGGCGCGGTCGCAACCGCAATTCCCATATAGATGGAAATAAAGAAGTAGTAAATGTACATGATGATTGTTACCGCGGCAACTCCGTCCTCGCCGAAATACTTCATTATTATAAGGTTAAAAAGGAACGTCGTGATTCCTGTGGACATCTCGGTCAGCATCTCACTGCTTCCGTTAGTGCACGATTTGAGAAGCACCGCCCAATTCACGCGCGGCCTGCAAAATCTGATATTACTGAATTTCAGAAAGTACACCAGACCGATCAGCATACTTACCGTAATCGAAAGGAACGTTCCCCACGCTGCTCCGAGCGTCCCCATACCCATAACCGCTACGAAGATGTAGTCAAGAATCACGTTCAGAATCAGGCCAGTCAACGACATCAGCATTCCAACGTTCGACCTTCCGTCTGTCCTCACAAGATACTCGAAAAACAGCTTAAACGACATAGGAACTGTTCCGAGAAAAATTACAAAAGCATACGGGACAACGTGTTCGAGCAGCCTATCACTGCTTCCGAGAAATACACAGATCCTCTCGAGGAAGAATATTCCGGCCATCGTGAAGATAATGCCAAAAATCAGTAGCGCTATACTTATAAACGTGAATATCTCATTCGCCTCGTTGTTCTTTTTCTGTCCGAGCTTCTCACCTATTATCGCGCCCGATCCTGTCGCAAGCATGACTGCAACACCGAATATTACACATGTTACAGGAATAACGATATTGATTCCGGCAAGCGCGTCAGAGCCCGCATATTGTGACACGAAGAATCCGTCAATTGTCGTGTAAAACGAAAGGAAAATCATAGTAAGAACTGACGGGACAATGTATCTTAAGAAACTTGAATATGTCATTTTGGTTTCAAAGCATTTCATTTTGTATATCCTCCTTGCTGCATAAATGCAGCTTTTTATTGCCTAATTCATCTTATGGCTATATAGTAAAGGATATAGTAACTATATGCTCAAGAGGTTTTTATGAAAGATATGAAAGACATGTTTTCAATCGGCGAGCTTGCCGCATACCAGAATATTTCGAAGCAGACGCTAATTTTCTATGATAAGATTGGACTTTTTAAGCCTGCTCATGTTAATCCTAATAACAAGTACAGATACTACACAGCACAGCAGATAGACTACCTCGATACCATTCTTATAATGAAGGAAATAGGCTTTTCGCTTGCAGAAATTCAGGAGCATATGAAGAACTACACACTCGACACATCTC
Organism: uncultured Clostridia bacterium; assembly: GCA_934255135.1. GTDB lineage: Bacteria > Bacillota > Clostridia > Peptostreptococcales > Anaerovoracaceae > Crickella. Next base: position 46,908 of record CAKQMV010000013.1, read on the forward strand.
TTGTCGCGCTGCGTAAACAGCTTACGGTTATTGATCAGCAGATCAAGCATCTGCAGCTTATAAGAAACCGACTCTCACACAGATGCGAGCAGATGGAGAACGTCAAAGAATATCTCGACGAGAGCCGGGACGTGAAGATTAAAGAAGTTGATACACAGTATCTTTTGGCCGTGGACGTAGATGAACCTAGATCATTTAGGGAGATAAGCATCGCAACGAAGAAGTGCTTCTCGCAGGCGATGGCAGACGAGCTTCCGATTTTCTTCCAGACCGGAGTTATCGTTCCATACGAGAATATCATCGCGGGAAGATTCACCGAAGCTAGCAGGGCATTTCTGCCAATTGAGAAGACTAGGAAAGCGAAGAACATCTTAGCGCTGCCGGCCGGACGCGTCGTCAGCATCTATCACTACGGCACATATGAATCCGTCGAACGCTCGTACCGCAGGATTCTTGAGTACTGCGACGCAAATAACCTCAAAATCATCTCAGATTCCTACGAATTCTGCATAAACGACTATATTTCATCAGGCGACGAGAACGAATATATAACTGAAATCTTTTTCTACATACAATAACAGCGTGGCTTCACGTTATCCTAGATAAAGCGTGTTGATAGGATTCGAGATAGATATGTGATACGTACGATTAAGGCTCGTTTTTTCGAGATGATATACGCTGTATCATTGCTAAGGCTCGAATCCAAGGCTGGCAATTAACATAACACCACCAGGATTCGAGATAGAAATGCAATACGTACAATTAAAGCTCGTTTTTTCGAGATGATATACGCTGTATCATTGCTAAGGCTCGAATCCAAGGCTGACAATTGGAATAACATTGATAGGATTCGAGATAGAAATGCAATACGTACAATTAAGGCTCGTTTTTTCGAGATGATATACGCTGTATCATTGCTAAGGCTCGAATCCAAACCTTAAACTGCAGCCAAGAATCTGGACGTATTTTCAATTTGCCCAATACTACACACAAATTACTAAGCATAAAAGAAAATGTGGTCTTCCGCATCTGGATAGACCACATTTTCATAACTACTAGCACATTCTCCCCCTTATCCACTTAACCGCCTGAATCACCGGCAGGCTGGCGAACGCAAACGCGTATACCATTCCGAGCTGTGCATGACTTAGTGTCTGCACCTTAAATATCACATGAAGTCCCGGGACTGTCAGAACGACAGTGATCAATGCTGCACCGAGCAGAAACGCACCGGCAAGCCACTTGTTGTTAAAGAAACGCTTTGTGAAAATAACCGGGTGATCTGACTTGCAGTTGAAACCGTGGAAGAGTCTTGCAAGGCAGAGTGTTCCGAACGCGTATGTGCTTCCGAGCACTGCACCATTCTGATGATATCCGGTCATGAAAGCAAGCATAGTCATCACGCCGATTACCAGTCCGTCGATTCCGATTTTGGCAAGGAAGGACTTCGTCAGAATTGATTCATCAGCGGCTCTTGGCTTCTCATCCATAACCTCTGCACTGTGAGGCTCCACACCGAGTGCAATCGCAGGCAGACTGTCTGTCAGCAGGTTGATGAACAGAAGGTGCACCGGTGCAAAAGGAACCGGAAGTCCCGCAATCGATGCATAGAGCACCGCAAGAATCGCACCGAAATTACCCGACAACAGGAACTGGATTGAATTCTTGATATTGTTGTACAGATTTCGACCGTTTTCTACCGCTTTAACAATCGTAGCGAAATTGTCATCGGTAAGAACCATCGCCGCCGCATCTTTGGCAACCTCAGTTCCGGTAATTCCCATCGCAACACCGATATCGGCCTGCTTCAGCGCCGGTGCGTCATTAACACCGTCTCCAGTCATCGCAACAATCATGCCGCGCTCCTGCCATGCACGAACAATACGAATCTTGTGCTCAGGAGACACTCTCGCATAAACCGAAATCTTCGGAACAAACTCCCTAAGCTCGGCATCGCTCATATTCTCGATATCCGCACCCTCGCACGCCTCGGAAATATCATTAAGGATTCCGATTCTCTTGGCAATCGCCGCTGCGGTAATTTTATGGTCACCTGTAATCATAACCGGCCTGATTCCGGCCTTGATGCACTCCGAAACAGCCGCCATAGACTCCTCTCTTGGCGGATCCATCATCGCAATCAGACCGACAAAAGTCAGATGGTTCTCATCCTCAGGCGCCAGCCCATGTCCTTCCGGAATTTCACGATATGTGAACGCAAGCACACGAAGTCCCTCCATCGAAAACTCGTGATTCTGCTGACGGATTCTCTCCTTGTCATCATCTGTAATCTCGCGCACGCCATCTGGAGTCTGAATCCTGCAAGTCAGATCAAGCAGCCTGTCAACAGCGCCCTTCACAATCATGCGCCTCTCGCCGTCAATATGATGCAGAGTCGACATCATTTTTCTGTCGCTGTCAAAAGGCAGTTCGTCTTCCCTCGGATATTCCGCACGAACGTCTGCCGCTTCGATTCCATATCTGCTTCCGAGATTAATTAGTGCAGTCTCAGTCGGATCACCAATCTCAACGCCATTCTCATTAGTCGAATCATTGCAGAGAATACTCATGTCAAGAAGAGACCGCTGCATCGGATCATTTACATCAATCGACTCCGCCGGAATCCTCTTGCCGCCAACATAATAATCTTCAACCGTCATTTTGTTCTGCGTAAGAGTGCCCGTTTTGTCCGAGCAGATAATCGAAACGCTGCCGAGGCCTTCGACTGCCTGAAGCTTACGAATTATTGCGTGCTCCCTAGCCATCTTCTGCGTACCGAAAGACAGCACAATTGTCACGATAGAGCTAAGCGCCTCCGGAATCGCAGCAACCGCAAGAGCCACCGCGAACATGAACGCACTGCCGAAGTCCTCGCCCCTGAACACGTTAATTGCCATAAGTATCCCGCAGAACACAAGAATCAGTATAGAAAGCTTTCGGCCAAAATCATCGAGGTTTGCCTGTAGTGGTGTCTGCTTCTCGGATGTTGATTTGAGAAGTCCCGCGATCTTTCCGACCTCCGTCTCCATTCCTACATTTGTTATAACCGCGCGGCCTCGGCCGTAAGTCACAAAGCTTCCGGAGAAGATCATATTGGTGCGATCTCCGAGCGGAACCTCTGAAGGTATAGCGTCGATGCTTTTGTCAACTGCGATGCTCTCTCCTGTAAGTGCGCTCTCGTCGACCTTAAGACTCGCATTCTCGATCAGGCGTCCGTCTGCAGGAATCATATCGCCGGCCTCGAGCAGGATCACATCGCCGACAACAAGTTCTCTTGCAGGAACCTGTATAACCGCGCCATCACGAAGCACCTTGGCCTCCGGTCCCGAAAGTTTCTTAAGACTCTGAAGCGACTGCTCCGCCTTAACCGTCTGAACTGTACCAAGAATCGCATTGATTGTAATAACAATCACGATTACAGCCGCACTCTCCGCGTCGCCGAGAAGTCCTGAGATGATTGCCGACATAATAAGAATAATTACAAGAAAATCCTTGTACTGCTCTAAGAAAATCTGTGGGATGCTCTTCTTCTTGCCCTCTGCAAGCTCGTTCCACCCGCACTTCTCACGTGACATTATCGCCTCATCACCTGTAAGACCTGTCGCTCTGCTACCTGTCTGCTTCAGAGCTTCATCTGCGGTCTGCTGATAAAAATTCTTCATCACTTCTGCCTCCTTTAATACTGTGCAACGAAGCGGCTCTTTTGAAAAAGTATATACAAAAAGAGACTCTTATTGCACAACAAATGTTGCAATAAAAGTCTCACCATTTCCTTGAGGCACCGGATGCTTCCATCGTACTGACGACGCCACAAACGCATAATATATGCGCAGGTTACTCCCCTTTATCTAAAGCAAATTTATACTCTACCGGTGCTTCTGTCAAGTAAATTAATTTTCACATTCAGCTACTTCACTATCACATCAACAGCTGCAACAAATCCGTTCATTCCATATACATATACAGTGCAGCTTCCTGCTCCCACTGCAGTAATCTTTCCGCTCTTCGATACGGCTGCGATATTCTTGTCTGTAGAAATATATCTGAACTCGCTTCCGTGTGACTTGCCAAGAATCTTCTTCTTCGCACTAACCTTAACTGAACGAGCCTTGATATTTGCTGATGATCCGACGCTCAGCTCAAAGCTTGACTTCGTTACCTTAACGCCCTTTACATTAGTGTAAGTCTTATTAGAAAGGTTTGCACTGTGAGCTGTGATAGTCTTTGCGATAGTAACCTTCTCGCCATCAACCATCTTGTAAGCCACTACATATACTCTGTAGCTCTTATTTGAATTAATCTTCTTTCCATCAATCTTGCTGATTTCTGTCTGAGTAGCCTTACCATCAGTAATTGAAGTCACGTACTTCTTCGCATTTTTCATGCCGCACAGGCGAACGACAACATCGTAACCGTCAGCACCATCTACCGTGCCCCAGTAAACCTTAAGACTCTTCTTAGCTCTGATAACTCTAAATGATGCATCCATGCTTATCTTATGAGCTCCATCAGAAACCAGACCGCAAACGCTGCATACTCCGTTAACCCATGTATGCGCGCTCTTTTCAGCCTTTGCATTGCAGCATGAGTAAACCTTCCAGTGATTGTCCTTATCAAGAACCCACTCGCCAAGCTTACCTGTGTGCTTTTCAGGATTTACTTCACCGCTGGCAAAAGTCTCGGTGCCTGCAGCACCGCAGATACATGACATGTAGTATTCCGCAGGGGCTGTGCATGTTGCATCGCTCTTCTTGTACTGATCCTTTACAACCTTCTGATCGTAAGTGTGATAGTGAACGTATACATCCTCTGGTTCAGGCTTAGGAGTAGGCTTAACTTCTTCCTTGGCCTTTACTGTAAAGCTTACATCGAAACTCTTAGCGTCAAGACCTGTTCCAGATACTTTTACAGTTGCCTTATAGGTGCCTGCCTTAAGTCCTGTCCTAGGAGTTACTGTAAATGAAGCATTCTTAGCTCCCTCTGTAGTGATGCTCTCTATAGCACTCTTATCAATCTCAAATGAATCCTTGTTCTCACCAGACAGCTCTACCTTAAGTGCTCCTGTTTCAACATTACCTGTATTAGTAACAGTTACAGCCTTAACTTCAGGTGTAGAATATCCCTCAGCAGCCTCTGCAAAAGCGAAAGCTTCAGTCTGATCTAATGAGATTGCCTTAGTTTCTTTAGGTGCTTCAACAATGTCAGTAGCTATAGCAGTCGCTATAATATCGAGAGAACCAGTATGTTCTGATGTTGACAAGAAATATCCAGCACCTGAGCCAGATAAAGTATCACCTATGTATAACAAATTGTTAATGGCACCATTTTTTGATTCACATGCTATAACCACGCCATATGCAATATGCTTATCAGATTCTGTAAGTTCAAATATAAGTACTGAGTTCGTATCTATATCAACTTTAATTTCTGAATATTTATTCTTAATATAGTTTATGATACTTGTCAGATTATTACTATGATTGTTCATCTTCGAATAGCAACCGACATTTTTAAGCTTCCATTTTCCTGCATTGGCAAGTGTAGTGCTACCATTTGTGTCTACTGCTAAGGTCATGCCTGATACATGTATTTTTTCCCCAGTTGTTGCAAAGCCTGGTGTTCTCTGCACATCATATGCATAACCAAAATTTACCTTCTCTATGTCCGAAGCAGTTATCACTGTTCCCGTACTTCCACTACCACTATCATCAGCCCGCACCATAGCGGTGGACATAGACATTGTCACCATCATACAAAGCGACAATATAATGCTAAATAATTTCTTTTTCATGGTTATCGTCCTTTCTTCCATGTTTGCTATTCCTACCTGCTACGGCAGCTAGGAGTTTATGTGATTAAATTATGCTTCCAGGCTCTGCCTTATAAATTAAAATAACCTGAAATGTCGCCCTGGCGACCCGAAATGTAACATTATTTACATAAAAATGTGCTATTCTGAAGATAAGAAATTGCCACCGAACAATTTACAGAAGAGGTAAAGACGATGCTCAGAATTGCAGTATGCGACGACAACAGGCAGATGCTCGACCGTGTGGGAAGCATTCTATCCGATTACAGCGAGCGCATGAACACGCCCGTCACCGTGGACACATATCTTAGCGCCATAGACCTTCTTGACGCACTCAGGAAGAACAACTACGACATCCTCATCCTGGACATCATAATGCCAGGCTTCACAGGGATTCAGGCTGCAAGGGAAATCAGACGATTTAACGAAGATCTGCGAATCATCTTCCTCACATCCTCGCGCGAGTACGCAGTTGACAGCTATGAGGTAGACGCATACTACTACCTGCTGAAGCCCGTAATTGCAGATACTCTGTTCCCGCTGCTTAACAGAATTGTCAGGGAGATAGAAGAAAGTGAACCATCATGCGTCATTTATACACCGCTTGGAATCATTAATCTCCCGTTCGCGAGAATCGAGTGCCTCGAGGTCTACAACAAGCATCTCGTCTTCCATCTAAGCGACGGCACACAGCGGGAGATTCGCGGATCACTCTCGGACTATGAGAATGCGCTTTTGGCAAGAAAAGAGTTTATTAAAATCCACCGTTCGTATATATTGAATATGGACTACATCACAAGCATAGGAGCGGGAAACATCGAAGTTTACAGCGGTAAAGAATTCCCGGTTTCCAGGCTTCTTGTGAAGGATATTAAGGATCAGTACATGGGCTACATGTTCTCGAAGGATAAATAAGGGAAGCTATGAATCTTGATGCACTATTGAATCTGTTTAATTATTGCCTGATTCTCATCTACGGAGTGCTGCTCTCGATAGATATGTCGGGCGGCTGGAATTCGAAGAGGGATAAATCACTCACCGCGGTCATCATCGCGGTGCTTATTGCTATGCAAGGAATCTGTGATCTGTGTCTCGGCGAATCGCTCACCGCCAAGCTTTACCCTCTTATAACTCACATTCCGCTGATTCTGTTTCTGTATTACCTGTTCAGACGTTCCATCGGAGCAGCCATCGTCTCGGTCCTGACAGCATACCTCTGCTGCCAGATTCCGGAATGGTTCTCATCGCTCGTTAGTTATAATGTGGCATCCAGAATCGCTACAGACCTTAGCTACACCGCAGCAATCGTAATAAGCTTCATTCTGCTTCACAAATATCTCGTCAAGCCTGCAAGCGAGGTAATCAACTACTCAACCTCATCCCTTCTCGGAATGGGAAGCCTGCCGGCAATGTATTATATTTTTGACTACTACGCTACGGTATACACTAACCTGCTCTACTCAGGCGTGATTCCGGTAATCGAATTTATTCCTACTATGACAGTATTGTCGTATATCATTTTCGTTTCGATGTATCATAAAATTCTCGAGAAGAGATACACAGCCGAGCTCGAATCCGCGCACCTTCAGATGGAGCTCAAGCAGTCAGGTGAGGAGCTCTCAATGCTCCAGCATTCAATTGAAGAAACAGCGACCTACAGACACGACATGCGCCACCACTTCCTGATTCTCGGCGAATACATTCAACTCGGAGAGACAGACAAAGCTCTCGAATACATCCGCGCCGGCCAAAAGGACCTTGAGCGTCTCACGCCAACCCGCTACTGCAAGAATAGAGCCGTGAACCTGATCATTTCTCATTTTGCAGCTCGCGCCGACCGTGCGGGAATCAGATTCGAAGCGGCAGTGTCCCTACCAGAGAAGCTGATGCTTTCAGAAACAGAGCTCTGTACCCTTCTATCTAACGCCCTAGAGAACGCCATCGGAGCAGCCTCAGAGTGCCCGGATGGCAGCAGGTGGATTCGCATCGACATAAGAACACATATGAACAACCTGCTCATTTCCGTTGAGAACCCATACAGCGGCGAAGTTAAGATAGAAAATGACATTCCTATCACAAGCAGACCTGGTCACGGCTTCGGCGTCAAAAGCATCCACAGCATCACCGAACGCCACAAGGGCATCTGCACCTTCACCGCAGAAAACGGCACCTTCGCCCTGCGCGTGATCCTAAAACTAAACTAACCCATGCAGCAGAGTTCCACCATAAAACCTCACAATACAACAATAGAGGAATGAACACTCATTCCTCTACATCCTTATATATACTATGATTCCTTTCGTCTTACCCAGAATATGAAGAACAATGTTATTGACGTTAGCATCAATAAATACCACATCATAAGCCTGTTCTCATCTCCTGTTTTAATATCAGTCAGAGGATTTTTCTTCCCTCTAATACAGGTTATTCGTAACATACAAAAACATAAAAAAGAAGATTCCTTAATGGAATCTTCTAGAAAAAGAAAAACCGGCGACGTCCTAATTTCCCAGGAGGCTGCCCTCCAAGTATCTTCAGCGCTAAAGAGCTTAACTT
>CAKQMV010000014.1 GCA_934255135.1 uncultured Clostridia bacterium
AAGGTGCATCTTGAAATATCCACCACTACTGAAAAGGGTAATTTCAGAAATCACCAAAAGTGGAAAAGACCCATAAATCATATTATTCAGTTCAAATCCTACTTGTATGACTCGATCATAGCCTTGAATGCAGGAAGTGAGTTCTTGATCATCTCGTTTGATACGCAGTATGAAAGTCTGAAGAATCCAGGACAAGCAAATCCCTCTCCAGGTACTACGAGAAGGTTGTGCTCAAGCTTAGCCTTCTCTGAGAATGCAGGAGCATCTCCGTTAGGAGCCTTAACCCAGAGGTAGAAAGCGCCGTCTGGCTTAGCACACTCATATCCGTATGAAGTGAGCTCTTCATAAAGAAGTGTTCTGTTCTCGTCGTAAGCAGCAAGGTCTGGCTCGCATCCTACGCACTCTTCAACAACTCTCTGGATAAGTGTAGGAGGGCAAACTGAACCGATCTCTCTAGCAGCGCCTGCGATAGCAGCGTAAACTTCCTTAGAATCCTCGCAAGTTGCAGGAACATAAACGTATCCGATTCTCTCACCTGGAAGTGAAAGTGACTTTGACCATGAGTAGCATACGATTGTGTTGTCATATACCTCAGGGATGAACTTAACCTTAACTCCACCGTATACAAGCTCTCTGTAAGGCTCGTCAGCGATGATGTAGATTGGGTGTCCGTACTCAGCTTCCTTCTTCTTAAGAATCTCAGCAATCTTAACAAGAGTCTCCTCAGTGTAAACAACACCTGATGGGTTGTTAGGGTTGTTAAGAACAACTGCTACAGTATTCTCATTAGTTCTAGCCTCGAGCTCAGCAAGATTAATCTGGAAGTTCTCAGTATCAGCAGGAACTATGCTTACCTTACCACCCTCGCAAGTGAAGAATACATTGTACTCTGGGAAGTATGGAGCTACGCAGAGGAACTCTGAATCAGGTGATGTAGTGAGTGCCTTAGCAACAGAAACAAGCGCAGGAGCGCATCCGCAAGTCATGAAAATCTCGCTAGCCTGTGCGTTAGTGCTGAATCTCTCTCTGAGGTTAGCAGCGATTGCCTCTCTAGTTGACTCAAATCCAGGTGCCATTGAGTATCCGTGAAGAACGATTGAATCCTCTTCTGCAAGAAGCTTCTTGATAGTCTCCTCTACCTTCTGTGGAGCAGGAATGCTTGGGTTACCGAGTGAATAATCGTAAACCTTGTCCTTACCTACTACCTTAGCCTGAGCAAGACCATATGCAAAAAGCTCTCTGATAACGGATGGTGCTGTACCATATCCATAATACTTCTGATTAACCATAGCTAATCTCCTTTCAGTCAAAAGAATTGTTATACATTATGTTAAATATAAAACAAATTCACCAACTATTCAATTGAAGCCGTCAATCACTTCGCTGATGCTCCAAAAAAATACATAAGTCATACAAGATATGCCCAATCCAAATTCTTCCACCACAACATAGATAAAATCAATACCCCTTATTCTGTAGACTTTTGATCCCTTCTTAGATATATTTAAAGATATGAAAAAGATTATATTTGATACAGACAACACAATAGGTATCGAGGGTCGTCCGATGGATGATGCCCTCGCACTCGTTTACCTTCTCGGCCTTCCGCACGAAGCCGAGGTTCTTGGCATTACCTGTAATTACGGTAACGGAACAGTTAACGAGGTTTATAACTGCTGCCGTAAGCAGCTAGATGAGATCGGATGCTCAGACATGCTCGTACTCCGTGGCTGCGAGATGGACGAGGATCCAAGAACAGAGGCGGCAAGATGGATTGCACAGGTTGCAGCTGCAAACCCTGGCGAGATCAGCTTCCTCGGCATAGGATCACTCAGTAACCTCTACGGAGCATACCTTATAGACAATAACGTTTTTGGCAATCTAAAGGAAATTGTTCTGATGGGAGGTCTCACAGAGCCACTCTTTATCCACGGCGATCAGCCGCTTGCTGAGCTTAATATGTCGATTAACTATGTCGCTTCATCCTGCATTCTGAAGAATGGTAAGAACGTTTCGGTTATTACCGGCAATAACTGCCTTCCAGTCTCAGAGCTTCCTAAGGATGAATTTCTCGACAAGCTCTCGGTTGCTTCTAATCCTACCGGTATGTATATTGCCAAAAGCTGTGGCTATCGTTTCCGCGATAAGGTTGCTGTTTACGGTGCTGATAGTTCATACTGCTGGGATGCCGTGGCGGCCGCTTATCTGATGCATCCGGACCTTTTTGAGGATCACTTAACTCCTTGCAGGATTGAAGAAGAACTTATGAAGACAGGTTTTCTGAACCCCGTTTCAGATGAAGAGGCCAATGCCTGGATTAACATTCCGTATGCTAAGAATAAGACTGAGCTTCAGGATGATTTCTATAAGGCCTGGACTTCATGCAGCATTCATACGGCAGAGGTTAATTTCTCATGCAATGGAGTTTATCTCGATAAGCTGATTCAGCCGTCGATTCTTATAGAGCTTTCTAAGGAGCCTGCACATGGTTTCCTTCTTCTTCAGAGACTCAAGGATTCAGGACTGGTTGATTCAAACCTAGATCCAGCAGGCTTCTACAGAATGCTTAAGAAGCTTGAGAAGTCTGATTTTATTATTTCGACCAAGGTTGATTCAAATCCTAAGGGCAGACAGGTGTTCAACATCACATCGCTTGGCAGAATTGCACTTAACAACTGGGAGCAGACACTTAAACAGTACAGCAAGCACATCGATAAGATTCTTGGCGAAATAGACAGAGTTAAGTAAGCCTGCATAATTCAATAACAACCATTACAAAACCCGCACCGGAAATCCGATGCGGGTTTTAAGTTAATCAATATCAGTACTGTCTGATTAGATCGCTCTAGTGTACTCCTTGAGCCACTCTCTTTCCTCATCGTTAAGATATGGTCCGATCTTCTCATAAACATCCTTATGATAGTTGTTGAGCCATTCTCTCTCAACCTTTGACATCTGCTCTGGATCGATACCGTCAAGATCGATTGGCGCAAATGTGATAGTCTCGAAGTGCATGAACTGGCCATATCTGTTCTTAACGCCCTTCTGTACGATGAACTCGTTCTCAATTCTGATTCCGAACTCGCCATCCTCATAGATACCAGGCTCGTCAGTAATTACCATACCCTCTTCAATCTGGTGATGCTCATTCTTTGATGGAACAATGTACCATCTGAATCCTGTAGGTGGCTCGTGAACGCATCCGAGGTATCCTACGCCGTGACCTGTTCCGCACTGGAAGTCCTTATCTATCTCCCAGATTGGCTGTCTAGCAAGAACATCAAGAGTATATCCGTGGCATCCATAGAGGAACTTAGCTCTTGAAAGGTTCATCATAGCTCTGGCTACTGCAGTATAGTAACCCTTCATCTCATCATCAATTGAACCAAGTACGAAAGTTCTTGTGATATCAGTTGAACCCTCGTAGTATCCGCCACCTGTATCAACAAGAAGCATCTTGCCGCCAACAAGCTTAACATCTGACTCCTCAGTTGGTGAGTAGTGCATCATTGCAGCGTGATCAGCAAATGCGTGAAGTGGCTCGAAGCTGTCTCTGATGTAGCCTTCTTGCTCAGCTCTGAACTCAGTAAGCTTATCTACGCATGAAAGCTCAGTGATGTCCATTTTGTCATAGTTGTTCTTAAGCCAGTACATAAACTTAGTAACAGCAACGCCATCCTTAATATGAGCCTCTCTGATGTTCTTCTGCTCAACAGGGTTCTTCATAGCCTTCATAAGGATAGTTGGGTTAGCAGCCTCAACCTTCTTGCACTCAAGACACTTGTAAAGTGCATAATTCATCTTCATAGGGTCGATAAGAGCTACCTCATCAGCGCCAATCTTCTTAGCGTCTGCATATACATCGTTGTAAGCACGAATCTCAACGTTATTCTTAGCAAGCTCAGCCCTGATAGCATCATCAAGCTTAGCCTCGTTAACGTAGAGAGTTGCATAATCCTTACCTACGATTGTGTATGAAAGAACAAGTGGGAAGAAGTCAATATCGTCCCCTCTGAAGTTGTATAGCCAGCAAACATCGTCAAGTGAAGTGATGATGTGAACTGTAGCTCCAGCCTCATCCATCTTAGCTCTTACTCTAGCAAGCTTTGACTCAACGCTCTCTCCTGTATATTTCTCTTCAAGGAAGAATGCAGGCTTCTCTGATAGTGCAGGTCTGTCAGTCCAGATTGCATCTACAAAGTCTTCTTCATAATCGATCTCAATGTTCTTAGCTGCAAGTGCTTCCTCGTACTCCTGACCTTCGCCCATTGAAAGAACTCTTCCGTCAAAAGCAACCTTTCCGCCTTCCTTGATGTTCTGTGCAAGCCACTCAGTTGTTGATGGTGTATCGTCAACAAACATCTTCATAAGCTTAACGCCTGAACCCTCAAGCTCGTTAGTTGCCTGGAAGAAGTATCTTCCATCAGTCCACAGTCCTGCGTCATCCTTACCAATAACTGCAGTTCCGTATGAACCAGAAAAACCTGTAACATAAGCTCTTGCCTTAAAATGCTCACCTACATACTCACTTGCGTGGAAGTCTGCAGTAGGAATAACATAAGCGTCGACATTCTTCTCTGCCATGAGCTTTCTAAGCGCTTCTACTCTTTCCTTGTAAACAGTCATTTCCGTATATCCTCCTTTGAATACACAAAATTTATTTTTTCCATTTGTTATTTTACCACAGATTGCTGCTGACGACGTATTTCTTTTCTCAATCCCTGATCAAATGAGAATCCTCTTCCCTTTACCTCATTTGCATTTGAAATTGAAATAAACGCCGCAGGGTCAATCTTCTGAACCGCATCTCTGATCATTACAAGATCACGCTTTGACACAACACAAAAAACGATTTTTCTCACTTCCTCTTTGTATCCCGTCTCACCGTTAAGCATTGTGAATCCGACAACAAGCTCCTTAAGCTTCTCTCTGATTTCCTCGTACTTCTCACTTACGATAATTACATTTACCGCAGGATTACCTCCTACAGCAACAATTCCTGCAATAACTGAATAAGAAATAGTCATGATAACACCAAGAAATACTGTTTCAATATTCTCAGCAATAAGAGCCTGCAGAAGAATTACAACACCATCGATAAGATACATTGGTGGACTTAGAGGAACTCCAAATTTCTTATTAAGAATGATAGCGATGATATCTGTACCTCCTGTTGAAGCACCAGACCAGATAACAAGCCCCATTCCTCCTCCGATAGTAAGAGCACCGCACATCATCATTACAACAGGGTCACAGTCAATAGTCTTAATACATTCGAGATTCTCGAAGAATCCGATAAATACCGGATATACCAGAGAACAGAATACAGTCTGGGCAAAAAAGCTTTTGCCCAGGACGAAAAGTCCCAGCATAAGCAGCGTAACGTTTACAATTCCGACTGTTGTCGAGATTGAAAGCCCGAAGAAATGCTGCACGATTCTTGCAACACCTGTTGCACTTCCGATTGTAATTCCGGTGTTTACTACAAAGGTTACAATTCCGAACGCCGCAATCGCAATTCCGATTAATGACACTAGAAAATTAAAAATCTTTGATCTCATATCTTAAGCTCCATTTGTTAATTTTTTATCGTTATAAACCCTTTACATTTTAACCTTAATTCCTACTATGTCAATGTGTTAAAATAAAAGGCGTATTTTTAGAAATCATTTATTAAGGGGACTACAGAAATGAATAGAGCATGGATAGAGCTGAGCAGAGATGCTCTCTTGCATAATATTAATGAATATCGAAGAATTCTTCCTAAGGAAACTGATCTTCTTGCAGTTGTGAAGGCCGATGCATATGGACACGGAGCGATTCCAATAACAAGGGCTCTTTCTGAGATGGGAGTTCATTTCTTCGGAGTAGCGTCTATAGATGAAGCAATCGAGCTTCGTAAGGCCGGCGTACAGGATGATATTCTTATTCTCGGATATACAGATCCTGAGAATTTCGATGATCTTTCGGCATACGATATCATCCAGGCGATTCCGGGACCTGAGTACGGGCTTATAATAAGAGACTTTTGCCATAGAAGACAGAAGCGAATCAGAGCACATATTGCAATCGATTCTGGAATGCACAGAATCGGATACACTATCGAGCAGGTTAAATATATCGCGGAACTTTATAATGACTCACCTCTAAAGGTTTGCGGCATTTTCACTCATATGTGCGTTGCCAATGAAGAGAAGGAAGAGAGCGTTGAATACACTAAGATGCAGATTAATTACTTTAATTCTGTAGTTAATGCACTTAAGAATCAGGGTATCGATCCTGGTGCAGTCCATCTTCTTAGCAGCTTCGCGGCAGTAAATTACAAGGATTCAGCATGTGACTATGCGAGAATTGGCGTTCTGATGTATGGAAACAAGACCGAAGAGGCGGATTACATCGCAGAGGAAACAGACTTTTGGCCGGTATTATCACTTAGAACTAAGATCGTTTCACTGAGATGGATTAATCCTGGTGACACAGTAAGCTACGGCCGCTGGTTCACAGCAGACAGACCTACAAGAATCGCCACCCTCCCTGTCGGATATGCTGATGGAATTCCAAGGAACTTAAGCAACGGCAAGATGAGAGTTCTTGTAAGAGGTCAGAATGCTTACGGAACAGGTAGAATCTGCATGGATCAGATGATGATTGATGTGACAGATATCGATGGTGTAAGAATCGGAGATACAGTAACAATTATCGGTAAGGATGGTGACATTGAGATTAGAGCAGAGGAAGTTGCAGAGAAGTCAGATTCTATTACACACGAGCTTTTTAGCCGCCTTGGTAGAAGAATTGAGAGACCTGAAAGGATCTAAATATTTTTAGACCGATGTATAACAAAATACACAATTTGTGAATGCAGACATTAGTTGTCTGCATTTTTTGTACTAAAAATCAATGTTGTTCGAAAAATACAAACAGTCTCACCAAATGACCTTGACTTATCTTTCAAAGATTGTTAATGTTTTGTCATTGTGAGTGTTTCGAAGCGTCTAAGCCCCAAATGATGGGCGTTTCGGAAATTATGTATAATTAACGGAGGATATTATTATGGATCAGAATCAGAAAGGTTCTCAGGGTCAGCTCGGTCTCCTCGCGCTTATCGCGATGATCATCGGATCAACAATCGGATCGGGTATCTTTACAATTACAGGAGACATGGCTGCAGGCGGTGCCTATACAGGTGCTATCATCGTAGGATGGGCAATCTGCGGAGTTGGAATCTTCTGCCTTCTCAAATGTTTTTACGGTCTTAACAATGACAGACCTGATCTTACTAACGGAATCTTCTCATATGCAAGAGAAGGCTTCGGTGAGTATGTAGGATTTATCTCAGCTTACGGTTACTGGATCAGTGCCCTTTTCACTAACGTATCATACATGGCACTTCTGTTCACAACTCTGAACTATTTCATCCCAGTATTCGGAAACGGATCAAATCTTCTCGCAACAGTTTGTGGATCAGCAATTGTATGGATTGCTGCACTGCTTATGCTAAGAGGAGTTAAGGAAGCTACACTTGTTAACATCTTTACTACTCTTGCTAAGCTGATTCCAATCTTTGTATTCATCATTGCAGTAATCGTTGTTAGAGCATTCGATCCTGCAATCTTTATGGACAACTTCTGGGGCAAGGGAACTGACGTTTCACTTGTTAATCAGATCAGAGGAACTACAATGTCAACAATCTGGTCATTCATCGGAATTGAGGCTGCTGTAGTACTTTCAGGAAGAGCTAAGAAGTCATCAGATGTAGGTAAGGCTGCATTTATCGGATTCTTCGGAATCTTCGCAATCTACGTAATGACTGCAATGCTTTCGCTCGGAGTTGTTCCACACGATACACTTGCTACACTAGAGAACCCTCAGATGTCAGGAATTCTCGAGACTGCAGTAGGTGCATGGGGAGCTATCCTTGTAAGAATCGGTATCATCCTCTCAATCTGCGGAGCTATCCTCGGATGGACAATTCTCGCATGTGAGGCTCCATATCAGGCTTCAGAGCAGGGAGTATTCATGAAGGCCTTCTCAAAGGTTAACAAGCACGGAGCTCCTATTTTCTCAACAATCGTAACTACACTGATTATTCAGTTCTTCATCATTGTTTCGTACTTCAGTGAGTCAGCTTACCTGCTCTTCTACAACCTGTGCGTATCAATGATTATGCTACCTTATCTTCTGAGTGCTGCATTCTACTTTAAGTGTGGTCTTAAGAACAAGGGTCTTGGAGAGAACGGCGGTTACGGTACAGCTAAGGTATTCGGTTTCCTCGGTACAGTTTACGGACTTTGGATGATCTACGGAGGAGGACTGAGCTACTTCCTCGTAACAACAGTACTTTATACACCAGGAATCCTTATCTACCACTTCTCTAAGAAGGAGAAAGGACTTCCAACATTCGACCACAAGTATGAGCTTGGACTTGCCGTTGTTATCGGTATTCTCGGAGTAATCTCACTCTTTATGCTCATCACAGGAAGAATTGTACTGTAAACATGTTGGTGTCAGCTATCAGACAATAGAATAAGCATTTTAACAGCCGGGAATGACTATCCTCAAATAGTAGTCAAATTCCCGGCTTTCTTTATTCCAATTATATTCTAATATTTATTTAAATCAGTTTAGAGCAGTATAGTTTAAGAAGATGATAGATTATGCCTCTTTACCTTCTTTCTCCCACTCAAGCATCTCATAACGCTCTTCCCACTCTGCTTTAAGGATAGCCCTGAGACACAGATCGGCAAACTCACTGCCTCTCTTGCCTGCAAGTACAGCAGTACCTTCCTTACGGAATCCAACCTTCTCGTAGAGATGCATGCTGACCTCATCATCAAAGAAATGATCAATCGTAACTCTGTTCATATTCATCTCTCTGAATGCATAGTCGAGAAGTCCAAGTAGTGCTTCTTGACCGAGCCCCCTGCCCCTCAGGTTCTTATCTCCGATATAAATGATAGTGATGTCTACGGAATCATTAATCGGATCTATTGAAGTAAGACCGATTCTTCCGATAGGCTCCATAGTCTCCTTAAGAACGATAGTCAGCCACAATCTCGACGGATCCTTAGTTACCCTGTGAAAATCAGCAATAACCGTATCGAGGTTTCTCTTACCATCGATACAGAAATTCTTTACTACATCATCCTTTGACTCCCAGTCAGCAAAACTGTCACAATCTGCAAAAGAAGCTCTTCTGATTATAAGATTCTTTGTTTCCTGCATGTTCCCCACCTCTTATTACTTAAGATATTCCTCAATAATGTGAAATGGAAGTCCGACAACATTCTCATAATCGCCCTCGTAGTGGTCAATATGCTTGCCGAAAATTCCCTGAATAGCATATGCTCCAGCCTTGTCATAAGGCTCGTCTGTATCAAGATATGCCTCGATATCATCGTCTGTATAGTTCGTGCAAAAAACCTTAGTCACGTCGTTTAAGACTGTCTCCTCTCCGGTTACAAGGTCAATCAGTGCAACTCCCGTAGACACGAAGTGATATGTGCCTTTTATTGTCTCAAGCATCTTCCTCGCATCATCACGGTCAGATGGCTTGCCCATTATCTCGTCCTTAAATACGATAGTATCAGAACCGATAACGTAACCCTCATTCTTACGATCCTCTTCTCCAAGCGTCTCATATACCGCCTTCGCCTTCTTAAGCGCAAGCAGTCTTACTGCATCTATCATATCAATTCCATCCGGAAGACTCTCATCCGCATAAGCCGGCTTAACCTCAGGATCAAAACCGTGTCTCTTAAGAATCTCAAGTCTTCTAGGTGACTTTGAAGCAAGAATTATTCTCATATATGTTCTCCAATACGTATAAATAAAAACCTTGGGGAGACCACACAGAGCCTCCCCTTTGTTTACCCTATTATAAACTAAAAATCTACATTACTACACCCGCAATTACAATCATACAGATAAAAGTAATCATAATTGCAGCTACTACACTTCCAATCAGTCTGTCCTCATTCTCAAAAGACAGATTCCTGATGAATTTATTCGACGACTTACTAGTCCACAGATATGGATTGCCAAGATGCTGTCCCATATACTGGCAGATCTTAAGCACAAGCTTGTCGAAGTAAATAAATATTCCATGGATTCCCTTCGACAGCCACTCAATAAACTTATCAAGCGCCACCCTGTAGAACCAGTCGAAATCGAGCGACATCTCATCGTGAACACGCATCTTCTTGATGAAGAGGAAGAATATAATTGATCCTCCGACAAAAAGCACGAGATATTCTGCAATATGTTCCGCTGTGAACGGATGTCCGTCTGTCATCGAAGGTGTCATTCTGTAAACAAGCTGTGGGAAGATTCCTGTAATTGTGCAGGCTGCCGCACCAAGAACCATACCGATCTTCATGTTAACAGGAACCGACTTAAGCTCCTTATCCTTAAGAGCATCCTCATGAACAGGCTTGCCCCAGAATACGAAGTAGTTAATCTTAAGTGCAATGGACATCCATGTACCTACAGACGCCGCAGTCAGCATAAATGATGCGAGAGCATATCCACCCTCATTAACAGCATGCATTACAAGAGCCTTTGATGCAAATCCGTTAAGGAAAGGCATGCCGGCAATCGCAAATGATGCGATCATAAAGCAGATTGCAGTAAGCGGCATCCTGCGTCCGAGGCCTCCAAGGTCACTGATCTTTCTCTTGTCAGTTGCATAAAGAACTGCACCTGCGCACATAAGAAGAGTTCCCTTGTACATGATATTGTTAAAAGTATGTGCCGCTGCACCGTCAATTCCATAGCCTGGTCCCATTGAAAGTGATGCCACAATGTATCCAAGCTGTGAAATGATGTGGTAGCAGAACAGCCTTCTCAAATCGTTCTCGAGTAGAGCCATCAGTATTCCGTAGACAGCCATAAAAGCACCTACCCATACGAGCCACTCTGTTCCCGCAAAGAATCTGATCATCACATAGATTGCAGACTTTGTTGTAAACGATGCCAGGTAGATTGTGCCGCCAAGCGTTGATTCAGGATACGCATCAGGCATCCATGAATTGAGAGGTGGAACAGCTGCATTTACTGCCACACCTACAAATATCATCCAGAAAGTAAAATCATTAGTTCCGGTGATGTTTGTAATATGCATTCCATACTGTGATATGTATGAAATGATTCCTACAAGCAGCATATTTCCGCCGAATCCATGAACCAGGATATAACGGAATGCCGCACGTGTCGACTTTCTCGTTCTCTTTGAATATACAACGTAGCAAGAAGCAAGAGCACTGAGCTCCCAGAAGATAATAAGTGAAATAACATCTCCTGCAAGCACAACTCCCATGTTGCATCCGGCATACATAAGAGAGAAGCCCATCTCGTACTTGTTGTCTCCATTTACTGAATAGACAGCAGCCACAACAGACACGATACAGAAAGCCATCATAAATATAAGCGCCAGCTTGTCAAAGCTTATAAGGCTTATAGACAACTTTGATGAAATCGTATAAAGCATCATGCTGTCAGTGTTTATTGTAAGCATTGCCGCAAAAGCCATAACCGGTGCAGCCATGTACACGGGTCTCTTAAACCTGTCAGGAAGAGCCATGACCAGAAGACCCATGCCGATCATTATGAGTCCCGGATGGAGACTGTTTGCATTAATAATTGATCCCAGAGTCATTACTTCTCCCCTTCTCTTTGAGTTATTCCTGCTTTAGCGAGCATTTCATTCTCCTCTGCGATTTCCTTCTTCTCATAATATGAGCAGTCTCTTCTGATTATATTCTGCAGAATATACTTACTCACAATCACAAGCAAGAAAGCCGCACCCAGTGAGATTCCCAGATAATGTATTATTTCATGCATCATAGCAGTGAACCTCCTATTCCGAATATCGCATTTCCAGCCATGCACGCAAGATCATAAAGGTGCAGTCCGAAATTAGGACACACGCCGAGAACTACAGCGATTACAGCTGTGATTACAAGCGGAATGAGCATAGGCTTGCTTGCCTCAGCCTTACATGGGAAATCAGGATTATTAACATCCTTCTTAAACGCCATGTAGACAACAGGCATCAGATAAGCAAGTGCTAGCAGTGCACTCGCGATGAGTGTACATGCAAAAAGTGGCTTGCCCTGTTCGAGCGCTCCGACGATAATGTTCGCCTTGCTGACGAATCCGACGATGAACGGAAATCCCGCAATACCGACAGATGCAACGGCGAATGCTGTCATTGTGACAGGCATTCTTTTGCCAATGCCGACCATCTCGCTGATATTCTTCTTATGTGTTGTAACAAATATCGCACCGGCTGCCATGAAGAGCGTAATCTTCATAAACGCATGCGCTACTATGTGGTAAAGTGCACCTGCCGCCGCACTAGGTGACAAAATGCAGATTCCAAGCACTATGTATGAAAGCTGTCCGATAGTTGAGAAAGCAAGTCTTGCCTTCAGATTATCTTTACGGATAGCAATAAGCGACGAAACCAGAATTGTGATTACGGCCATCCACGCGAGGATATCAGCACCATGGCAATATTTCGCGCTTTCAGGTCCGAATACATAAAGCACAACTCTCAGTGTCGCGAAAGCACCAGCCTTTACAACGGCTACTGCGTGAAGAAGTGCCGATACCGGTGTAGGTGCAACCATCGCCGCAGGTAGCCAGCTGTGAAGTGGCATAACGCCCGCCTTAACCATTCCTGCACCCACCATCATAAAGAACAGAATTAGCATCAGTGGCATCGGAATATCTTCTGGCTTAATAAACCCGCCTGGTACGAAATCGAGTGTTCCACAGCATACATATACAATTACGATTGCAGCAAACATAATCTGTCCACTTATCAGTGTGTATGCGAGATACTTTCTACCTGAACGTGTACCCTCTTCATCTCTGTAGTGAACTACGAGAGGATAAGTTGCAATAGTAAGAGCCTCAAAGAAGATGAAGAATGTAATCAGGTTTCCTGCAAAGCAGATTCCTGTCGCAGCGCAGATACACATTGCAAAAGCCGCAAAGTATCCTGTCTGATTCTTCTCTCCATGTCCTCTCATATATCCAACTGAATATAGGGAAGTAAGAATCCATAATGTCGCTGATACGCAGGCAAAAACCATTCCCGCCGCATCAACATTAAATGCAAATCCGATACCCTTAACAATCTCAATCACAGTAAGCTTGATTGTCTTGCCTGCGAGGACTGCCGGGATCATTGAGTATACGAGTGCAGCGTTTATAAATGCTGCTACAAAAGTGATTGCTTCTCTTGTATTAGCCTTGACTCTCTCTCCTGTTACGTAGATGAGTCCAGATGCTATAAGCGTTGTCAGCACCACCAGGGCTGGTCTTAACGATAATGCTGTTATTGATATCATTACAGAGCCACCCCCTTAATCGCCAACATAAGAATATCTACTATCTTCGCATTGAATATTCCAAGCAGCAGAATTGCAAGGAAGCATACAACGATAGGAATCATCATATCAAGAGGTACCTCTGGTCCTTCTGCAGCAGGAAGAGCCTCTGTCTTAGCAGACTTCTGCTGAATAAATACTTTCTCAATAAGCTTAAAGAAGTAGATTGCATTAAGAAGACTGGATAGAACAAGCACAGCAATGTAGATAAACTCACCTGTTCCTGCAGCTCCTACCGCAAGATACCACTTACTGAAGAATCCGACTGTAGGTGGAATTCCGATCATCGAAAGCGAAGCAACAACGAGAAGTCCGCATGTAAATGGCATCGCCTTATAGATTCTTCCGAAATCCTCAAGCTTCGTAGTTCCGAACTTATGTCTTATAGCACCTGTTGCGAAGAAAAGTCCGCCCTTCATAAACGCATGTCCGAACATGTGAAGGAAGGCTCCGCAAAGTGCAAGCGGAGTTCCAATTGCAAATCCAAGGATAATGTATCCCATCTGAGCTACTGATGAATATGCGAGCATCTTTCTTAAATCGGTCTGTGCCATCGCTCTTATAGATCCGTAAAGCATTGAGCATACAGAAAGAATGCCAAGCACAATCAGAAATACCCTGAAATACTTATAATCAGTACCATAGATACAGTACATGTATCTGAACAGACCATATGCCGGGATCTTACCCATAACACCTGAAATCAGCGGTCTTGAGCCAGCCTCTGCATGAGTGTATGCTGAAGGCTGCCATCCATGGAATGGGAAGAGCGCCATCTTGGTGCCAAAAGCAGCGATAAGAAAGCACATCGCAATGAGCATTGCTCCTTCATTCCCCCCTTTTGAGAGAATTGCCGCCATATCGCTCATGTTTAGAGTTCCTGTAATTCCATACAGAATTCCAACACCAATGAGATAAAGTGTCGCCGCAACGGTACCTACAAGGAGATACCTAAATGCTGCAACAATACCCCTGCTTCCTCCGAGTGAAATCAGGCAGTAAGCAGAAAGCGATGTAATCTCAAGAAATACGTACAGATTGAATACGTCTCCTGTCGCAGTCATACCGAGCATTCCAGTAATGAGAAGCGAAATCATAGTGTTCGCTGCTCCTACGAGAGTCTTGTCAGTCGTTCTGGCAAAAGGAGTGGTGTACATAAATGTAAGTGCACCGATAAGACAGATGAGTACGAGGATAAGAGCATTTACCGTATCCACATAAAACTCAATACCTATTGGGACTTTATAATTTCCGAAATAATAGTGAACAGGTCCCTCTGCTATTACCTGTCTGAGCAGCATCACAGACATTACCAGTGAACCGGTAACTGCAGCAAGTACAGTATAGCGGCCCGCCTTATAATGAATCTTGCTGATCAGAAGGCAAAGCTGTGCCGCCATCAGCGGCAACAGGACTATTAAAACAGGTAAATGCCTCATTAGAACTTCTTCTCCCTCTTGATAATTTTATCTTCTTCGATTGAACCGTATTTCTCTTTGATTCTGAGAAGAAGTGCGAGTCCAACACCGGTAGTACCAAGGCTTACTACGATTGCAGTAAGCATAAGTCCGTGTGGAAGCGGATTAATATAGTCAGCTGCAGCAGAAAGTCCTTCTACAGCAACAGGAATGGTTCCTCCATCCTTCTGACCGAGGCAGAGGAAGAAAAATATTACAGCAACCTGCATGACATTCATGCATATCAGCTTCTTCATGTAGTTCTTGCACACTATGATTCCTGAAAGGCCTAGTGCAAGCAGCAAAAAGGTAAGAAAATATATACCTTTGTATGCCAGAAACGCATTAATAGTTGTCATCATCGAAGGTAACCCTTTCCATAATTGCATTAAGAATAGTGATAATTGTAGCCGCAACTCCGATAGTTACGCCGACCTCTACAGCAAGAATTCCTATTGAGTGAAGCTCTGCTGTATGAACAGGAAACGGAAGCTTCGCATACTCAAGGAACATTCCGCCACCGATAAGGCAGATGATTCCGGTGAGAGTATATATGAAAGGTCCAAGACCTGCGAGTGCAACGGAATTCTTCTTAGGGAGAACGAAAACGCTCTTTTTGTCCGGAATAACAAGCACGTCGAGGATATATGCCATCGCTATAAGAGCACCTGCCTGGAAGCCTCCTCCAAGGCTGACTTCTCCGTGAAAAAGAACATATACTGCATAAACGAGAATCAGTGGCTGAATCACTGTTATCATTACGTCCTTGTTAACTGTCTTGTAAATTGGATTGCCGCTCTTATCCTTGTGCATACGCTTACTCTTAGGAATAACGATTCTGTTCTTAATAGAAGGCTTTCTTGCAAGAACGAGAAGCACAACGGCACCTGCGAGGAACATTACAGTTGTCTCAAGCAGAGTATCAAATGCTCTGTAGTCAACGATTACTGCTGTAACCATGTTAGGCGAATTACATTCTGAAATGGCATTCTCAATGTAATATGCCGACACATGCTTGTTAGGTGCAGAATTCACGTCTCCTATTGACGGAAGTATGTCAAGGAATGCAAAAGGCAGCGTCAGTATAAGGGCGATTGCCAGTACTGTTAGTTTCTTCTTCATTATTTGCACCGCCTGTCTATGCTTCTTAGCATCATGATAAAGTAGATTGTTGAGATTACTCCGATTACAGCCTCTGTAAAGGCAACATCAGGAGCTCCCATCACGATGTACAGAAACATTGTGATAAAACTGAATCCGCAGTAGGTGATTACTGCAGTCATCAGATCCTTTCCGAATATGATAGAAAGCGTAATTCCTATAAGAATAAGCAGAAGAACTGCTTCAACAAGTAATATCTGCATTAACGTCCCTCCTCCTCATCTTCATCTGTAATACGTGCCTTTGAATTGTAATTCTGATAATTGTGAAAGTGTACTCCAACCATTGTGATCAGGTTTGTTCCGACCGGGTTGGTTAGAATAAGAAGTCCGAATATCAGAAGCAGCTTCAGTGAAAGAAGCTTAAAACCGCAAACAACAACCATTCCGAAAAGAATTAGTAATAGTGCAAGCGTATCTCCTACTCCAGCTGCATGAAGTCGTGTGTAGAAATCTGGAAATTTGAAGATTCCAAGTGCTGCGATTGCCATAAAGATAAGCCCTGTCATCATAAGAACAGTCGCGATAATATTGCTGATTGTCATTATCTTCGACCTCCCATGTACTTGGCTAGAATAATAGTGGTAACGAATCCGAGAATTGCATAACTGATCGCAATATCGATGTACATGTCCATACGTCCATCTATAAAGCCGACAGTTATAATCAGTAGAATAATCTGTGTATTGAGTGAGAACAGAGCATTAAGTCTGTCAAAATTATTCTTCTTGTAGAGAATAAAGAATACCATCAAAGCCGCAATTACAAGCAGCCCTGCAAATAGAAAAGTAAATAC
Source organism: uncultured Clostridia bacterium (assembly GCA_934255135.1). Classification (GTDB taxonomy): domain Bacteria; phylum Bacillota; class Clostridia; order Peptostreptococcales; family Anaerovoracaceae; genus Crickella. The sequence continues at coordinate 16,811 of CAKQMV010000014.1, forward strand.
CGACTGCATGACTACCTCCTCTCAAGCCTTCTGAAAGCCTTACGCTTAGACATAACTTTACTTACAACTCTTGCAGGCTCTCTTTTAGCTAGGGCTGGATCAAGCTTTACCTTGATAGGTTTGAAGTCAATTTCTTCATCATACAGCTTGGCAATTCTCTGCTGCATAGAACCTTCAAGCAGTCCTTCTGCCGCTGCATCTGTAAGCGCATGGACAGAGTAAACGCCATCATCAAAAATATCAACAGTAATAGTACCTGGTGTGAGTGTTATAGAATTAGCAAGCAAGGCTCTGGCCGCGGGATGGTCATAATCAGCCTTAAACCAAATAATGTGTGGATTAATAGAATCTCTATGGAATAGAACAACTTTAGAAACATCAACAGATGACTTGATTATTTCTTTAACAAGCCAGAAGAAATATACAATCATTCTGAAAGGATTGATGTGGAGTATATAGTATTCATTGTCTGTCTTAAGCCCTCCAACAATAAGAACCTTAACAGATATCGCCGCAATGATTGCGCACGATGTTACACCGAATAATATAAACTTTGACTCGAATATTGCGGACATAATAAACCACAATAAAAGTAGAGGAATGAGGGTTTCAAAGAAGTAAAGCACCCTGCTTCCATTAGTTTCTATTCTCTTTGCTTTCATGTTCACCTCAAAATATGCTTAAATACGTGCATAACTTTAGTTCATTATACTAAATATATTATGATTATAGAAGTAAAACAACTACATATTGTTAATTAAGTAACTCAATTTGTGGGTTCATTTGCATTTACAAACATTTGTTCTTATGTTATTATTATCAAAGAAAAACACGGTAAATACAATATGTAATTTAAGTAAAGGGAAACGGTATATCTATGAACAATTATCCTAAGATAGGGCCTACAGTTACAATGTTCGTACCATATGACTGTAACAATGCATGCCCTTTCTGCGTTAACAAGCAGGAGTACAGAGACACATCAAGCTTTGATTTAGACAGATGCTTCAGATCACTGGATCTGATGAACAGAATTTTCCCGTACAACGATATCGTTCTTACAGGCGGTGAGCCTCTTGCAGATATCGATGCACTCGGAGAGATTATCGAACACATCGAACCAACTCATCATCTGTATATCAACACTACCCTACCGGTCGGAGAGGATCAGACTATTGAAGAGATTGCAGCTAAGCTTAACAAGTATAAGGACAGAATTTCCTGCATGAATGTTTCAAGACACCTTGAGCATTATGTTAAGGAATGTGACGACAGAATTTTTGACCTTCTCGAGTTCCCTCACAGAATCAATTGTGTAGTATTCGAGGATGCCAAGCTTGAGGATACTCAGCAGAAGCTTATCCAGGTTCTCGACAGATTCGAGGGACATGAGATTCAGCTGAGAGCTAACTACTCATTCCTTCGTCTTGATAACGTATTTGATAAGGATAACGATAATCTGTTCAAGTTCATCGCATCAATTTGCGAGTATAAGGGCGACCTTGAGAAGGAAAGATTCAGAACAGGATTCCTGTTCGAGAGAAACGGAAGCAAGATCACATATCACAAGACGCTGCCATTTGCCAAGGTAGATGGAGTTGTCGGTGATATCATCATCAGACAGACTGGTCGTATTTACGATGACTGGAATGAATACGGTGAGGAGCTTAACATTAACGATCTTGCACTTGTAGATTATAAGTAAGGAGATTGAAATGGCTAGCAAGAAGGCAGAGGACAGACAGAACAGCATTCTGGAGTTCATGAGAGAACAGATTGATGCGAACGGATATCCCCCAACAGTAAGAGAGATATGCGAACATCTTAATATCAAGTCAACATCAACTGTACATGGTGACATCAAGGTTCTTCAGGAGAAGGGTCTTGTTAAGAAGGGCTCAGCTAAGTCACGTGCGGTTCTTCCTATGACTCAGAACAAGAATACTGCATCTAAGGAAGCTACTTCGAGCACACAACATAAGCAGGAGTCATCTGTATCAATGGATGTGGTTGAGCTTCCTGTAATCGGACGTGTAGCTGCAGGTACACCTATTCTTGCTGAGCAGAATATTGAGGACACAATGGCCTTCCCTTCTCGTTTCATAGGAACTGGTAACAACTTTGTTCTTACAGTTCATGGCAACAGTATGATCAATGTCGGCATTAACGACGGAGACTACCTGATTGTATCTGAGAGCAGTGAGGCGCGTAATGGTGAGATTGTTGTTGCACAGGTTGAAGGCGAATTCGAATCAGAGATGACAGTTAAGACCTTCTACAGAGAGAATGGTCACATCAGACTTCAGCCTGAGAATGATGAGCTCGATCCTATCATCGTAAACGACTGTCGCATAGTCGGTAAGGTTAGAGGCGTGTTCCGTTACATGAACTAATCTAATAACTGATTTGATAATAAAACACACCCTTGCAAGTGAGGGTGTGTTTTATTATCATCATTTTTCAGATTCCCGTGCTAGTCAGTATCATATCGATAATGATTACAGGAAGAAGTATAATGGTTATATACTTCTGTTTCTTGTAGTCAAGCTTATCTATCATAGGAAGTATCATATACAGAAGTACTATTCCACCTACTCCAAATCTTAAGCTTGGATTAAGAGCTATTCGTCCCTGGAAATTAGGTATAAATCTCTTATAGTTCCACATCCATGAACCTGTCGTATATTCCATAATATACGATGCTATAAGCTCGACAGTTGTTGTAATTATCATTATTGATGGGAAGCTTATTGCAATCTTACTAAGCTGTGACCTATTCGAATAAACAAGTTTATTAAGACACACCAGAAGTATAATTCCACCAAATCCATATACAATACAATATGGTCCGTGAAGATATCCCCTGTTTGAGAATCCAGTTTTATATATAAACACTTCTAGGACCGTTTCATATACCCATCCTAAGATTGAACAGGTAATGAAAAATGTTCCATATCTACATAGCTTCTCGTAATGCTTTGTGTATCTCTCTGAATTTAACATGTAATCCACCTCCGAACTTTGGCTTCCTACTTGCTTCAGGTAACTACCCTATTCTCTTACATTTCAATCTGCTTCTTAAGCTCAATCGCTCTGTCGATTGCTTCATCGATATGAGGCAGGAAGTTCTCTCGTCCTACCATATCAACGATACCACTCTTCTCAAGTGCATGCATTGGCTGCTCATTAACATGCGAGAAGATAATAGCAATCTCCTTCTTCTTAGCCCTCTTTATAAGCATTTCAAGCGATCTGATTGCTGTAACATCGATTGCAGGAACAGAACGCATTCTTATGATGATTACCTCAGTAAATGACTTAGCTGTAATCTCATTAAGCATATCAACAGCACCGAAGAACATCGGACCGCTGATCTCATATACAGAAATGTGCTTAGGAACCTTCTTAAGCTCAGTTCTGTCACTGTCATTCACATCGAGATCTTCGAAATCAACCCAACCTCTGATAGCTGCCTCCTCTGACATTCTCTTCATAAAGAGGAAGCATGCAGCAATCATTCCGAATTCGATTGCAACAACAAGGTCAAATACGATTGTAAGTACAAAGGTTGCAATAAGAATGATGATATCACTCTTAGGTGCTCTTTGAATAATCTCTACAAAAGTTCTCCATCCGCTCATATTGTAAGCTACCTGAAACAGGATAGCTGCAATAGTTGGCATTGGGATAAGCGCTGCATAAGGCATCAGAAGCACCAGAACAAGCACGAGTACAACGGAATGCACCATACCTGCGACTGGGGTTTTGCCCCCGTTCTTTATGTTAGCAGCAGTTCTTGCGATAGCTCCTGTCGCAGGTATACCACCGAAGAGAACTGAACCGATATTACCGATTCCCTGCGCAATAAGCTCCTGGTTTGAGTTGTGGTTTGAGTTAATCATCGAATCTGCAACTACGCATGAAAGCAGTGATTCAATAGCTGCAAGAATAGCAATTGTAAAACCATCTGTAAACTCATGGCCGATAAGCTCCAGTGAGAACTCTGGCATTCTGAACGTCGGAAGACTGTTGCTGATTGTGTACAGATCTCCTATAGTATTTACATTAAGATGTCCAAGCTTAACAATGGCTATTCCAACAACTACAGCAATAAGTGATGAAGGAATTCTCTGATTAAACAGTGGCCAGACAAACAGAACAACCAGACATACAATTCCAACAACAAGTGCCTGGGTGTTAAAAGTTCCGAAGAACTCTCCAAAAGCCTTGACCTTATCAACTGTTTCAATTGGCTTTACTCCCTCAGCATATGTGATGCCGAAGAAATCCTTGAGCTGACCGATAACAATCGTAACTGCGATACCTGCAGTAAATCCTGTTGTAATAGTGAATGGAATAAACTTGATCAGACTTCCGACCCTCAGAATACCCATTATAATCAGAATTACTCCGGCTATGATACTCGCCATCATCAGGCCTTCTATTCCGTCCTTTGCAACGATTCCCGCTACGATTGTGGCAAAAGCAGCAGTTGGTCCCGCGATCTGAACTCTACTTCCTCCGAAGAACGAAATCAGAAATCCCGCTACGATTGCAGTATAGATTCCGTTCTCAGGATTAACACCAGATGCTAGTGCAAGTGCGATTGAAAGTGGAAGTGCAATAATCGCTACAATAACTCCAGCAACAGCATCCATACCGAACTGTTTTAACGAATAACCTTCTCTCATTACCTGAAACAGCTTTGGTTCCAGCTTCTCTACTCTATTCAATTTCCTCTCCCTAATATATTTGTTCTTATTCTCTCAGTTATATTTGTATAATTCGCAATTTAAAGTTATAATTCGTTCTCTTATTTAAATCAGCGCATCTACGCCAAATGTCAGTCCGGACACGATAAGGCCCGCAATAAGCACTCCTATCATAATTGCAGGAAATGCTCTCTTAAGTCTCATATCCATCATTGCTGCAACAAGCGCACCAGTCCAGGCACCAGTTCCAGGAAGTGGGATTGCAACCAGAATAACCAGGCCTACAAACTCCCATCTCTCAACCGTCTCCTTCTTGGCCTCCGCCTTAGCCTCAAGCTTCAGTACCATTCTGTGAAGCCTCTCGCTCTTGGTCTTAAGCCAGTCAAAGACAGTTCTCGTACCTACAATCAGTAAAGGAATCGGCGCAAGATTACCAAGAACTGAAGCACCAAATGCTTCCCATACGCCAAGCCCCTGGACAACTCCGTAAGGAATGGCTCCGCGAAGCTCTATCACGGGAACCATTGCCATCAGAAACGTAGTAAGTAATTCTTTCATTATTTCTTACCCATTATAGTGTAAGGAATGCCTTGTAGCCCTTGTATGCCTCGTAGAGGTCAGCCTTGCTGATTGCCTCCCATGGAGCATGCATCGACATAACAGCAATTCCACTATCAATAACTTCCATGCCGTAAAGTGAAAGAATATAAGCGATTGTTCCACCGCCACCCTTCTCTACAGCGCCAAGCTCTGCAGTCTGATATACAACATCATTCTCATCCATAACCTTACGAAGCTTGGCAAGATACTCAGCATTTGCGTCATTTGAACCACCCTTGCCACTGCCACCAGTGTACTTGCAGAATACAAGACCGTGTCCCATAAATGAAGCATTATCTCTGTCGAATCTGTCCGCATAGAATGGGTCAAAAGCAGCGTTAACGTCTGATGAAAGCATTCTGCAGTTACGCAGACATCTCATAAGGTTGAGCTCGCTGTAGATACCCATTCTGTCGAGAACCTCTCTCATTGTGTTCTCGAAGAATCTTGACTCCATACCAGTAGCTCCAACGCTTCCGATCTCTTCCTTGTCAACGAAAAGTCCACATGCAGTTGTTGTGACATCAGGTGTCTCAAGCATTGCAACAGCTGAAGGATATGAGCAGCATCTGTCGTCGTGACCGTATGAGAGAATCATACTTCTGTCAAAACCAGCCTCTCTTGCTCTTCCAGCAGGAACAACCTCAAGCTCTGCTGAGATGAAGTCATCCTCTTCGATATCGTACTGCTCCTTAAGGATTCTAAGAATCTCAGCCTTAACCGGATTCTTCTCCTCACCCTTAAGTGGTCTTGAACCGATGATAATATCGAGAGCCTCGCCATCAATAACATCGTTGGCCTTCTTCTGCATCTGATCCTTAGCAAGGTGAATCAGAAGATCGCTTACGAAGAACACAGGCTCGTCATCTCTCTCACCTACAGAAATATTCACAGTTGTTCCGTCAGTCTTGCACACAACACCGTGAATAGCCATAGGAAGCGTTACCCACTGATACTTCTTGATTCCGCCGTAGTAATGAGTATTGAAATATGCAATCTCGTCCTTCTCGGTAAGCGGTCTCTGCTTAAGGTCAAGTCTAGGTGAATCGAGATGTCCACCAAGAATATTCATGCCCTTACCGACGATATCCTCACCGATATTCAGATACATAAGAGCCTTGCCCATGTTTACAGCATAAATCTTGTCGCCAGTCTTAAGCGTTTCGCCTGCTCTGATCACGTCATCAAGATTTCTGTAGCCATTAGCTTCAGCCATGGCAACAAGCAGATCAGTGCATTCTCTCTCAGTCTTTCCATCACTCAGAAAGTTGATATAATCATTGCTTAGCGACTCAAGTCTTGCAAGATCCGCATCATTATATATATTCCATGCATTATCGTGAATCATAATTACCTCCATACAAAATTTTTACCCTTAATTTTATCATATTACACAAATTCTGTGAACACGGGACGTCCGGATAACCTGTTTTCTTTTTGCACATACTTCATCGCACGCAAAAATCCCCTCTTTCGAGGGGATTAATTCTCATTCCGAAGGGTTCCGCTTACTCTTCATCCTTCTTCTTATTCTTATGTGTCCACAGGCCAATGCTTAGAAAAAGTCCTACTACAACAAATGCAGCAAGAATCATATTGAATACATCAAGTGATACGCTTGACATGCATAGACCCATTCTTACAAGACCCGCTGGCTTACGCATGATTGCAGAGCCGGCAAGTACAAATGTAAGGATGCCTGATACAACAGTGTTGATAAGAGTAAACTTAACACCGAAGTCGAGCTTTCTGATAAGCAGTGTGATCATAAGTGCAAGGATCCATATGCCATAGAATACCCAGCCTACGTTCCATGCAGCTGTTAGGCTTGGAACTCTCATTGCGATTAGTCCAACTACCATAGCCCATAGAGCAGTGTTATAAACCTTACTTACACCTCTTGCGATGTTAATGCCCTCAGTCTTGTACTCAGTACCAGCAGCCTTAGCAGCCTCCATCTTTCTCTTCTCAGAAGCAGTGAATGCCTGCTTTATTACAATTACGAGAATTGCAAGAGCGAATAGGCATACAAGTCCCATAAACATAAGTCTTGCTCCACCTGTGAGCATTCCTCCAACGTATGAATATACGATGCAGGCAGGCATCTGACCAACTCCTGTTGCGATAAAGAAGCCCCAGAAGTCCATTGCAGTAAGGCCTGCTGCATATGATACAACGTCGAATGAGATAAATGGAAGAAGTCTTGCGATAAGAATACACTTCTTACCATACTTCGCAAAGAACTCCTCAATCTGAAGCAGAGCTCCCTTAGTACAAATCTTCTCTACGATATCTCTACCAAGGATTCTTGCAATGTAGAAACACATAACAGCACCGATCATTGATGAAACCCACGACAGGATACATCCCTGCCACCATCCGAAGAGGTTGGCATTAGTCAGAGTGATAAAGAAGGCAGGAAGTGGTGCAGCAATAGACTGGAAGATCATCAGAAGCGTTGACACCAGCATTGCCCACTTGCCGTACTTCGCGATAAAGTCGTGCATTCTATCGAAGTCACCTGACTTAAACATTTCGATAATAGCACCGATAGAACTATGAACTGAAGGAACAGCAAAATAGATAACAATAGCCAGTACGAATAATCCGATAATTATTCCTCTACCTATCCATTTATTTCTTCTCTTCTTAGCCTCGTCCTTCGGGGCTACATTCTTAACTGTTTCGTTTGTATTCTCCATCTCTTACCTCAATTACTCCTTTACTTAAGTGTAAATGTAACCTTTACAACTGTACCGTCTGCAGGAGCAACCTTGTCGTTAAGATAAACACCTGGCTTCATAGCATCAACATCTCCGAATGCATAAGCCTTGTTTGAAGTGATTCCAGCCCAGCAGCTGTTGTTACAAGCGATGCATCCTGAACCGGCAGTCTCATTATTCTGCTTGTTTCCGCCGAATACGAAGTCCATCTTAGCCTTGCTTCCGTCCTCAAGCTTAGTGAAGTCTTCCCAGCTTACAGGATCATCCTGACCATCCCAAGTGATAGTAACATCTATAGGCTGTCCCTTAACGAACTCACCGTCAGCAATCTTGTCTTTAGTCTCGTTGCCTGGCTTAGCACCGATTTCCATCATTGCATCGTAGAAATCCTGTGAGTCAGCAAAAGCCTTAACCATACACTTCTCAGCCACACTTCCGCCTTCATACACCATAAAGTGCATAGTTGACTGATCGAAGAACATTCCGTTTACAGTACCATATACAGATACAGTGCCTGCATCCTTGTCAGTGATAATCTCCTTGTAATCCACATCGCTGTCTGATGTGTCTCCACCGCCTCCGCATGCGCAGAGTGACAATGCCATAACGCCGGCAAGAATACCTACCAGTATCTTCTTCATATTCTTTCCTCCATAAATAACCAAATCTGTATTCTAATATAAAATATACCAATACATACTAATATTACCTATTGATACCTATTGTTTCAAATTGAAATAATCTATTTGAATAGCAGTCTAATACTGAGTCTCAGCATCTTCCTCCGCTAGCTCAATCTCCTCTTTGCTCAGATATCTCTTTTTGACAAAAGCTCCGAGCAAAAGAACCATCACAAGCAGTCCAGCTGCTATTCCGAAATAAAGCCATCTGTTCTCACCCGACGTGAAACCTGCTGTTCCGATAGTATAAAGACCAACGCCCGGAATCATAAACAGGAATGTGTAGAGCGAATAGTGACTTAGGGAAATGTCTGTTATTCCATAAGCAAAGTTCTGTATGTTGTATGGGAATAGCGGCACAAGTCTTGTGATTGCAAGAAGAACTATATCACTTCTTGAAGAATCATCGAACAGAATCTTCTTCATAAGCCTATTCTTCTCAACCATTGGCTTAACCGAATCCTTAAGGAAAAATCTTCCCACAATAAATGCCATAATCGCACCAAGTGTTGTCGCAATAAGGCACAGAAGTGTACCCCACCACGGTCCAAAAAGCACTCCCGCAAGAATGGCAAAAGTAACGCCTGGCAGTGCAAGCACTACGCAGGCGACTATCGTAATAGCAACGTAGATTAGTGCAGCAAGAATAAAATTATCCTGAATCATATCAGACAGGAACTTCAGATTCTCAGAATTACTAAGGTATGCTGACCAACCGTAAATCTTATTCAGAATCAGAATTGCTACTATAATTAATACGAAAGCTATAAGCTTAATATTCTTCTTAATCTTCTCAGGCATTTCTTACCTTCCTAACCTAAATCTAGATGCTTTACACCTCATCAGGTTCGAAATCAAAGCCGTTCCATACAGGGATTCCGGTATACTCCTTAACCTCTTCCTCTCCCTTAAGTGCCCTGATAGCACCGAGAGCAAGAGCCTCCATCTCGAAATCTCCACCAAACGACTTAACAGGAGCAATCCAGCCTGCGTACTTTCTGATCAGCTCTACAAACTCTTCATCTCTAGAAACGCCACCAGTAAGCACTATCGCATCAACCTTACCCTCAAGTACACATGCATAAGAGCCTATGTACTTCGCAAGGTTATAGGCAAATGTGTCATAAACAAGCGCACACCACTTATCTCCTTCAGCTCTTCTCTTCTTAATTTCAAGAATGTCATCTGTTCCGGTAAGAGACTTAAGACCGCCAGCCTTCGCAATTGCCTTCTTAGCTGTCTTGTAATCCCATGTTCCGTCGCAGCATCTCTTAACAAGAGGCAGAAGCGGTACATAACCGGATCTGTTAGGAGCCATAGGTCCCTCGCCGTTTATAACGTCGTTGCCATCAACCATTCTACCCTTCTTGTGGGATGCGATTGAAAGCCCTCCGCCGATATGACATACAATGAAATTGCAGTCTTCATATGCCTTACCAAGCTCAGCAGCTGCTCTAATTGCAACCTCCTTCTGGTTAAGCACGTGCACATGGGACTGTCTGTAAATTCCCTTGATGCCAGATAATCTTGCGATGTCCTCAAACTCATCACAGTCAGGTGGATTGATAACGTAAGCAGGCTTACCGAGAACCTCAGCAAACTCGTGAACAATCTGCGCTCCAAGCATTGCAGGATGCTCAGCGATTCTGCCTGAAAGACTGTCCTCTAGCATCTTCTCATTTACTGGAAAAATGCCGCCCGGTGTCGACTCAAGACCTCCCGAATATGCCGCATATGCATCCATATCCCTCAGTCTGAAACCGTTTGCGTTGATTACTCTTCTGATCTCTGCAACTCTGAATGGTCTCTGATCATTAACTGTTTCGAACTTGTCGAGCTCCTCCTTAGGATGAACAATATTCTCCTTGAATACAATCTCTCCATCCTCAAAAACCGCACACTTTGTTGAAGTGGAGCCCGGACTTAGTGTAAAAATTCTGTAACTCATAACTGCCTCTCACCATAATTCATAACAATTACCGTTCGATATAAATTATAGTCCTGCAGTTATATATTGTCAAAGTTTTAACAAGCACATTCATTGTTTCCATGTCTTTATTATGTACTAAAAAGACAACCTATTCCTGAACCAGCGTACCGCCGCAGCTTGAACCTGCACCAGCGGTGCATCCATAGCAGTGACAGTCGAACCTGATATCCCTCTCAAGTGACTCGACCCTGCCCTCTGCAAAGTCGAAGATTGTAAGATCTCCATCCTTACCTCTGCATGGCATATCCATTACCTGATTGAAATCACAGTCGTACACTCGTCCATCATAGCCGATACTTATCTGGCCTCGGCACATCATGTTCTCACACGCATCAGGGTTAAACGCGTCTATAAGCATGTTCATATAAGGCTCGTATGAACCACACGCAAGAAGATGCTGACCATATCTTCCGACAGGATTGTTCGTTACAGCAAAAAGCTTATTAAAGCTAATGTCGAATCCCGCAAGCTCGCGTTTGTAAAGCTTCTCAAGCTCGTCCTGCTTTGGTGGCAGAATATCTCTCTGTGGATTAAACACTAGATCAAGCTCGAGTCCTTTATCCCTACCGTATCCAAGCCCATTGAGCTTCTTAAGAACCTCAATACTCTTATGGAACGTTCCACCACCTCTCTGACCATCAGAAAGCGCCTCACTGAAGTTGGGAAGACTCGCAATCACATTGACACCAAGTCTTGCATACTCTTCTGGAATATGCGTATATCCATCCTCAAGCAGAATTGTAAGATTGGTACGCACAATAACCTTAAGGCCCATTTCAGTCGCAGCATTTATGAACCACTCGAAATCCGGAGCCATCTCAGGTGCACCACCCGTAACGTCAACAGTCTTAAATCCATAACGGCTAGCTGTATCGAGCACAGCCTGAAAAGTCTCTCTATTAATAACCTCAGTTCTGTGTGGTCCAGCCTGCACATGGCAGTGAGCACATACCAGATTGCATTTCTTTCCGACATTCACTTGAATAGTCGTAAGCTGCTTTCTCGTCTTAAGATACTCACTCTTAGGAACCATGTCCTCAAAATACATAACTCTCGCCATCGCATCGAGAAGGTCCTGTTCCGTTGCACTCTTCTTAGGCTGATATGCCTCGTCTCTAAAGGCCGGCAAAATGTCAAAACCTCCGAGTAGTGAATTTGCGATATATGTTTCCGGTCCGTTAATGATTCGCTTACGATAGGAAACCTCTGCAGGACTGTTATGTGGCCATAGATTGTCAAACCACTCGACGTAGCTATCATGGTCATATCTTACCGGAACAGCCTCTACATAAACACCCTTATACTCACATCGATAAATAGCATCGTCACACGGATTTACGGAAATACGTGTAAGTACACCGAACTTTTGGCCGCGGAATGTAGGAAGGCCTGCTGATCCATTATTTATTACAATTCCGGAGGAGAGTCTTGCTGCTACAGCCGCACATGTATGTGTTGTAGCAAAAATATCAATACCGTTCTCCGCCATAAAATCATTAAGCTCTGCTTGACGTATTACATCCTCTAGTTGCTCGATTGCGCAGTCCCAGCCACCAAGGAGCTTCTCATCGCCGTGTGTTATTCCAATCTTAAGGCCACCAACCTTTGCTGTCATATGAGCAGCTCTATTCTCAAGAAGTGCCAGAAGCTCTTGTGACTTCTGAATTTCATTCTTCATCATGCCGTGGATTCTGTTAGATCTCGATACACTCGCATCATCCGTACAATCAGGATATGCACAGCCGCATCCAACGCCGATATCGTCGACTCTTCTCACCTCAGCCTCAACATTGCCAATTAGAGGAATATAATTCTCAATTTTCGTCTCTACAAGGCCAAAATTCTCAATATCTCTGTCGAACCAGTGTATGTCGCCGTTCAGAACTACTCCGACTCTTCCGGATGCTCCGAGCCTCTCGCACTCATTCTTGTACATTCTTGTAAGCTCATCCGCAGCAAAGGGATTGCCGTAAAGACCGCCCGCTATCAGAAGCGTGTCAAAAGTGTGATCATCTGTTACTTCAGATGACCACACCTTCTGATCTAGCATATAATCAATCGGGCAGGCACGACCTGCATCCTTAAAATTATGGCGGATGTAGCTTGGTGTAGTACAGCTTGCCATTTATCTAATCCTTTCGTGATTTTACTAACCTTCAATTCCTTCTGGGTCAATGTCTTCCCAATCTGCATTTGCATGCTCTCTGTCGAGTGCTGCAATCTCCTCGTCAGTTCTACCCTTCCATGCAGGACGTCCCTCTGTCTTGTCCATCATATTTCCAATGATTCCGCAAACAATGTATGAACCCCAGCAGAGTACGGCACCCCAGAAGTTAACTCCGAGGAAGTTTGCGTAATCACCTGTTCCAATGTTCATGAATGAAAGTGATTCTGGATTTACAGTATCGATGATTCCGAGAATCATACCGATCCAAAACGAAAGATGGAAGCCGATCTTAGTAGGCTTGATTGGACCTGCTCCGTGAATTAGGAAGATTGGTCCAAGACCCATAATCATTGTACCACTGATTGTAGTAGCAGCAAGAATATCAGTACCAACAATCATTGGTAGGTTACCTACAAAAGCAAATACGACCATGAATCCGATTCCGATCCATCTCGCCTTCTGATGAGGATCCTTACCAAGGATCGCCGGAAGATCTCTTGCAGTAAGCTTAGCAAGTGAGCTGAATGTAGAGTCAAGTGTTGATCCACCACACATAATCATAAGAACTGCCATAAGGAAGAATGCTGAAATGCTCATTCCCTGTGCAACAGTCTGAGCTGCATCAGTTACATTTTCAAGACCAGAAAGCATCGCATCTACACCGATGAGTGAGAATAAAGTGATTGCTGCGAATCCTAGAAGACCTGCAACGGTGAAGCACTTAAGCATCTTCTTCTCTTCACAGATAAATCCTCTGTCAGTCAGTACAGCATCGTGGAATCCGTATGACAGAATCTGAAGTCCAGAACCGAGGATAAAATCAACACCAGCGTTCATCTTCCATGATCCGCTTGTAAGATACTCTGACATTGAGTGATCTGGTAGAATCCAGAATAGTGTAAACATCAGAAGAACTACGAAAAATGCTGCCTGAAGCACGTCAGTTACAAGTGATGATCTGAGTCCTCCCCAGCAGCTGTAAGCAAGCGTGATAAGAGTGAAAAGAAGCGCTGCAAGAATAAATGGCTTGCTTCCTGACTCACCGTAATATCCACCGATTACAGATGTGTTTGACCAGATTTCGTTAAACAGTCTGATAAGAATTGCCGCACTGAAGCAGAATGCAGCAGCTACGCCGTAGTTGCTTGTAAGAAACTGTGTCATTGAAGTTGCACCAAATCTTCTTCTCATTCTGTAAATTGCATATCCAGTAAGTGGAATGCAGAGCCAGTAAACAGCATAACCGATACCACCAACGATACCGTACTTATATCCCATATTTGCACAGTTATAAACAGACTTTGCAAAAATCCAAGCGATAAATACTGAAGAAGTAACCAATAGTGAGCTTGCAGCCTTACCCTTCTTATCGGTTCCCTTAAAGAACCCTCCAATAGTAACAACCTTCGGAGAAATCGCGAACATGATTACTCCATACACAACTAAAAAGCCCCAGAACAACGGGCCCATTCCTGAATGCATATAACATCCCCTTTCTTCATAATTAAATCAAAATATATTAGACTTAGTCTATAGCCTTTGAAAGAATAGCATAAACTAACCTTCAATGCAAATAGACAATTCCAATACAAGTGCACCTGCCCCCACCAGACAAAGAAGCCACTATCATCTAGATAGTAGCTTCAAACTTTTCAGCATTATTTCTGTTGTATCTAGCATAGTCAATGTCAAAAGCCTTAATCCTTCTCTGACCGAGAAGTCTTAGTCCCTTAACAAGGCCATCTACCGAGCTCTCCACAAGAGTTCCGTTATTCTCCTCAATAAATCTCTTTGGTCCCTCTATATCTGTACATACAATCGGAACACCGAGATAATCAGCCTCCATCAGAACGATTCCGAAGCCCTCATACATAGAAGAAAGAATAAATCCATCAGCCCTCTTCATAACACTGTACGGATTATCCATCCTAAGTATCAGAACAACATTATCTCTGCACTTAAGCGACTTAAGCTTACTGTACAGAAGGTCCTCAAAGATATTGTTCATCTGATTTCCGCCGATGATTATAAGGAAGCTTTCAGGATTCTCCCTGTGATAGATTTCAAAAGCGTCGAGCAGCCTGTCGTGTCTCTTCTCTTTTGAGAATCTGCCGACATTTACAAAAATATCAGCATTGCTTTCTAGAATCTCCCTGAGTCTGTCTTCATCTATATTCGATCTTGTCGACTCGATAAACTCCGCTGGAAGATCACACTTCGCATCGATATCCTTAAGATTAACGCAATTATTTATTACTTTAATCTTACTTATATTATCGTCAGAAATATCAGAGTTCACAATCAGCGTCTCAGTCGATTCCCTGCTCGCCTCAGATACTGCTATGATATTGTCATATCTGTCATAAGAGTATTCAAGTGCTTCAAGCCTCTGATTATCTCTTGTCTCAATTTCACGCATCATATCACTATGGACGAATATTGTGCTCTTCGAATCAAACTGAAGGAACAGAAGCATCTTCTTATATGAATACCCGCTGAACTGAACTACAGATTCAAATCTGTTATCATAGTAAAGTCTTCTTATTTCTCTTCTGTACGCGGCTTCAGTCCTCTTAATGAACCTCTCGAATCCCATCCATCTGAATTCATATCCAATTATTCCGATTTTCTCACCAAGATCCGCATCCATCTTACCGACAATCGCAATATATTTAATGTTCTCAGGGAAAGTCTCGAGAATATCTCTGTTGTAATATACTGTCGAGCTGTCGAAGGTCAGATAATAATTTTTCTTGTCAGTATCTACCTCATTCAGAAGAGCCTTAAGTGATGCCGTAACACCATTCCTTGAAAGATCACCCGAGTATACAAGAACTGAAGGAAGACCGTTATCTGGCATCGGAGTCTCACTGATTCCAGTATCATTACCAAGAATCACCCTCTCAAGAAGCTTCCTAGTAGAATCAGCAGAATCATAACGACAGAATCGGTTCACAAACGCCTCATCCGCAACAGACTCACCGCATCTTATCGTGTTTATAAGCATAGAGACATTGTCAGTTCTGACAAAAGGCAGCTCATCAAGTGACATGTAAAGTCCCCTGCTCTCAAGATACTCCTCTTCATCGAACGTAAACAGAACGACAGGCTTGCCGCTGATTGCGTAATCAAACATTACACTTGAATAATCAGTAATCAGCGCATCAGTTCCCTCAAGAAAATCATAAAGCTCTATATCATCGGGAAATCTTCTGATGTGCTTCATACTGCTAAGCTTCATTCTGTCTGCCTGAACCGGATGAAGCTTCACGTACAGAACCTCACTATCAGTAAGCTGCTTGTCAAACTTCGCTAAAGCCTCTGACATCTCTGAATTGACATTGTATCCTCTCCATGTCGGGAGGTATACATAAACCTTTTTGCCCGCAGAAGATTTAATTTCTGAAGCTGCACCCTCTGCAAGCGCCGAATTTCTCGGATAGCCAGACAGAAGAATCTTCGCCTTAGACAGATTCTCAATCATGTAATCCCTTATGATAGAGTCACGCGTAAATTCATTTGGAAACAGCATATAATCTGCCATAAAGAAATTCTTCTGGACGTTTCCAATAGTATAAGCATGCTCCTTGTCACGTCTTCCGAGTGTCTTAAGCGGCGTGCCGTGCCATACGTTCAGATATGTCTGTCCATCCTTCTTTATAAAGAAGCTGGCAAAAGTATTGTCGTTTATAAGATATTCCGCCGTAGCAACCGTACGGAAGTATTCTCTTGACCACATCTTGATAATCTTGCACCTGCTTCTGCAGCCTATGCTCTCAAGTCTTCTCTCAATCTTGCTTATGACCTTCTTGCCCCTTCCGACAAGACAGATCTTGTAATCGCTGAACTTCTCGTTGGTCGCAAGCTCCTTGAGAATGTGATAAATATTTCCGTCAATATCAAGTCCCTGCTGTGACTCGAGCAGAATCGTGTTCTTCTCAATCGGCAGCTCCTCAAGATACCCCGGATATCTCATAAGATTGAAGTACTTATGATCCGGAGTGATATTGTTCTTTATTCCCTTAATAATAATCTGAGATTTATTACTACTCATATAATTCCTTAAATCTGTATTTATTATTCAAACCACCTGTAGAAGGCCTGCTCAAGTGGCTGGTCTCCGCGAATTCCAATTCTCGGAATCTCCATTGCGTCATCTGTTCTCTTAGCGTAATCCGCATTCCCGTAGAGGAATGCAAGCTTATAACCTGAATCCTTCGTAGCCTTTATGAAATCCTCAGTGTAAATTCCATAAGGATATGCGAGGTACTCAAAGTCAAGTGCCTTGAAAAGCATGTCCTGTAGCTCGAAGTCGCGCACTATCTCCTCGTAGCTCATATCTGGAACCACGGGATCTACGTTGCTGTTGTTATGAAGCTTATATGTGTGTGACTGAAAATCAAGCTCTGGGTAATCCTGCCTTGTCTTATAGATATCCTCAAGCCCTATGCACGCCATCGGATTCTCAGGATCTCCCTTGAAGTTATAATCCTTGCCGATCATAAAGACAGTTGCCTTCATATCATATTTCTTAAGCACAGGAAGTCCGTACTTGATCACACTGTAATGACCGTCATCAAATGTTATCACGACAGACTTCGAAGGCACATTCCTCTCCCCCTTATACCACTCATAGAACTCGTCCATACTTAGAGTTGTATAACCATTATCGTGAAGGAATTTCATCTCCTCCTCGAAGCTTGAAAGCTTGTGCCACAGACTGACCTGATCTGTCAGAGTCTCATGATAGCTGTCAGTACAGATTCTGTGATACGTAATGACAGGAATTCTATCTGCATTCTCTGAAGACACATTCAAATCAGATTCTGCCTTCCCGCAGGACGTCACTACAAAGCATACCATACTAAGCATGATTACCGCGATCAGTATCCCGTGCCTCACATCGTTTCTCATCTTAAACCTCTAACCTCTGAGTTCATCAATTCGCTTCAATATAGCCTGGCAGGCTCTCTGGCTGTTATTTCTGTCGTTATACTTGAAGAAAGCCTTTCTTCTAAGGTCATATTCATCCTTAAGTACACAGCCATTCTTCATATATTCGATCAACCTGTCCACGGTACCAGAAGCAGTCGTCTCAACCTCACCAAAGCCCTCGTCCTCATAGCTATAGCCCTCAGTCCAGTTAAAGATATGTCTGTTATCGATATCATCCATATCGAACTGAAAATACACTGCAGGCTTGCCGAGATAAGCGAAATCATACATAACCGAAGAGTAATCGGTCACGATAAGTGCGCTTTCGGCAAAAACCTTCTTGTAGCTGTCGGTAACCTCCGTGAATTTCACATTCTCACCGAATCCAAATCTATCCTCGCTTCCGAAGAACGACGGATGAAGCTTGAATCTGATTTCGTAACCATATTCTTCTGCCGCAGCCCACAGCCTGTCGCTATTCATAAGCTCCCTGTAAGCTCTAGCAAATGTGCTGTCCTCAAAATCATCTCTAAGCTCCCACCATCCCGTATCAGGGTTCTGTCCAACGCAAAGCTGCTTTCTCCATGTCGGCATGATTGTAATAAGCTTCCTTGATGCATCTTCAAGATAATCAAATCTAGGAAGTCCTGTTATCGCAATCTGATTCTTTGAATAACCATAAGCATCTGCACTAAAGGCATCAAGCTCCTTATCTGAAGCAGCGATAAACAGCTCCAGCATATGGTTAGATCTGTTAAACCACGTATGAAAATCCTTACCGTGTGATACACCATGCTCTGCAATCATCATCGGTTTATGAAGAAGATCTCTATAGTAGATTCCATCATTGCCAAAAGGATTTCTGTAGATGTCGTCAGAATGGGACGATACCACTGCATCGGCCATGAGAACCAGTCTCTTATGCTCATCTGATCCCGGCTCAACAATAGGCCCGAACTCTGACATTCTGTCGTAATCTATAGAATTGCTCTTAAGAATGAAATATGAATCAACCTTATCTGCCATATTAGCTCTAAAGTATCTAAATAGCGCCTCGCCATTATCATCAGCAGCCTCAAGTCTGTCGCTTATAACGATAACGGGCTTCTTCTTTCTTCGTAGCCAGTC
The DNA here is from genome assembly GCA_934255135.1 of uncultured Clostridia bacterium. GTDB lineage: Bacteria > Bacillota > Clostridia > Peptostreptococcales > Anaerovoracaceae > Crickella. The sequence continues at coordinate 35,746 of CAKQMV010000014.1, forward strand.
TAATGCCTCAGCACGAAGCTTTATTATCTTATCGCCAGCAGGAATACCGGCCTTGCGGATTTCCTCTGCATACGACTGCTCAAGCTTCTTAACATGAGCGTTTCTTCTAAACGATGGGAGTCTTCGAATAACGAGTCTGTCCTCGCAAGATGAAATCACCACATCACCCGCGCAGAAATACTCACCAGAAACCTTCCCTGCAAGCGGCGCAAATCTGTCGAAAATCAGTTGCTCAATGTTAAAGAACTTACCTCCCGCGTTTACCGAAAAGCTAATACTAATTTCATCCCTAATGCGGCCAAGTGGCGCCCTGAATGTAAAGGCAACAACTCTCATACTGATTCCTGCACGTCTCTCGTGATTTCTATCAAGAAGCGCAGCCTCATATCCCTCTCCGTTCATATTCATATTTACGGCAAAAATCTCATCCTCGCCAATTCCATAACATCCCGAAGAGCCCTCGATTATAAGCTCACCACCGCATACAGATATGTTTCTTATTCTGAAAAAGTCATTCTGTGGCATTCCCATGTAAACCCTGCCGGAATATCTTGCAATTCCTCTATCAGTCGGCTTAAAAGTAATACCTGTATTCACAAGACATCTCGCAATGTAGTTTCTGTATTCGTAATTTCTGACAGTTTCGAGCAGGTTCTCGTATACCCCGGCTCTTTCTGCTGTCTGCCAGAAAATCTCATCGTATTCAAGATAAGGTGTATTCCATGGCTTGGGCTTGCCGCCAAAATGTATTATTGAAGGATTCTTCTCCGCCTCTTTGAACTCATTGTATAGCTTCTCCGGAAGAAGCGCGGCGTTTCTGCACGCTGTAATAAAGCCCCATTTTGGTTTGATAAAGCGAATCTCGCCTTTGCAGAGGATATTTACTACATCCTGATCGTGCTGCCTCCATTCCTTAGATGATGCAAGCTTAAGCACCTCATCAAGGCTGAATCTATCTCTCCAAAGCGGCAGATTAAATACAAGAGTGGCACTTATAATGTAGTCGTCGAGCTCCGTAAGTCCGATGCTCTCCCTCCAGTCTCTAAGCTCGCTTTCTTTCCTGTAGCAATCACAGATTCCCCAGTAATCGCGTACTGCAGATACAAGGAAGCTGCCAGGATTCTCATCTAGAAGTTCACTGATATCGGAAACGGCAATCATATCACTGTCCAGATACAGTGCCTTCTCATACTCATCAGATAGAATCCATGGAAGCATAAGTCTGTAATATGCTGCATTGGTGATTCTCTCAGAATTCTCTGTGTAAAATCCGCTCTGACTCTCAGGCATAAAATTCCCTGCATCAGCGAATCTGACACTGACTCCTTCACGAAGCTTCATCTCTGCAATCGGTGTAAGCTCTTCCTCACTCACGGAATCATGCAACACAAGAACGTCCAGACTTTTGCCCGCTGAATTTTCCGATAATGACATTATTGTTACTGCAGCCTGATTAACGTAATTACCGTCAACTACTAGCACTACGCATTCTTTATTCTCATTAATAGGATTGATTCTGTCCATCAAGTTATCTGACATCTCCATATTCCTTAGCTATTTCATTAACGTCCTTACCGCGTCTGTACTTTCTGCGAAATGACCACATCTTATACTCAGTAATCATCACCTGATACCATTTGCCGTCATATCTTCTTGTAGATGTTGTAATTCTCGACTTGGTCTTGCCAGGCATATAGCCTTTCTTCCTTAGTGTAGTTGAGAACTCCACATCCTCCATAATAGGAATCTCCTCGAAACCTCCTATTTCCTCAAACAGGCTTCTGTCTATGAAAATCCCCTGGTCTCCAAACGGAATCCCTCTTCTCCATGCTCTGAAATTTGAAATAATGCGATTCGTCCACATAAAGAAATGCTTTGAATCAAATCTGACTCCAAAGCAGCCATAATCGTGCTTCTCCATAACCTTTCGTATCTGATTTATGAAGTCATCGGGAACTCGGCTGTCGCAGTGAAGAAAGAACAGAATATCTCCACTGGATGCTTTAGCTCCTTCATTCATCTGACAAGCTCTCCCCTTATCAGACATTATAAGCTTAAATGAAGGAGAAATAAGCTCTGCAGTCTTATCAGTACTTCCACCATCGACAAAAATCACTTCAGCATCTGTCGCATTCTTCTTAAGCTGCACCTGAAGATCAATGACAGTCTTCTCTTCATTATATATAGGCACAATAACAGAAACCTTCGCATTCGCATCAATAAATCTGCCTGTATGCGATTTGCGAAGCCTTGAGTCATATCTCATAGCTCTCATAAATTCCCTGATATCTGTTGGCGTATCGATATCAGAATACTCATCTACAGCTAGAACAGAGTATCCCATAGATGTTATAGCATCCATAGTGTTCTCATATACTGATTCACTCGCATACTCCTCAAGATGGAAAGGCTCTGAAATTGCCTCCTTCATTCCAATCAGGTGATATCCGCCATCAGCAGTTCTTCCAACAACGCAATCATAATCCTCAAGTGAATCGAGCGCATAGTTTACAGACTCCGCACGCAGCTTAGGAATGTCAGTTCCCGTAAGAACACACGAATAATACCCGAGCGAAAGAACATCCTTTATCGCATTGTACATCTTGTACCCGATATCGGTTCCCTCCTGCTCGTGGTAAGTAACATCATCACCAAATATATCTCTAACAATCGGATACTCACCATTCTCCGAATAATAATATACAAAAATATCAGCATCCACATCCCTGGACATATCCCTGAAATCCTCAAGAAATGCACAGTGGATATCTCTGCACTGCTCCGGACTGTAATACGGCATCAGCCTTGTCTTAGTTTTCCCCGGAACCGGCTCCCTTGTAAAAATAATATACGCTCTTCTGTTCATTTATTTAATCCTGGTTAGCATTCTGTTAATATATGACTTTCCTGTGTCCGGATTCTCATTTATTCCAAGCACCTCTGTAAGTATGTGACTTACATTCGAATAACCGTTTCTGCGGATTCTTCCAGCGCAGGAAGCACAATAGCATGTCAGAGTCTCACCCGCGAGCTCATCAGACAGCTTTTGCGTGAAAGCTGCAGCAAGCTTTGGCTCATACTTAATCGCCGAGCCGCCAAGGCCGCAGCATTGAACACCCTGAACAACCTTAATCTCTCCGCGGGCAAAAAGCTTCATCTCTTCAATCCATATTCTCCGCTCACGGTCAGGACATGGCACGAACACGATAATATCTCTGTCTATAGCATTGCCCATTCCAAGTTCATGAAGCTTCTCATAGACACCAGTAATCTTCACATCAAGTCTGTCACCGAAAAAGTCTCTGCAGTTCGGACACGCAACAACAATCTCTGTGATCCCATTCGCTTTAAATCTGTCGTTAAGATCACTGATGATTCTGTCATCATCAGCCTTAAAACCGAGCTCTGCGATTGGCTTGCCGCAGCAGTCGTACACTGTCTCTATGCCGACCTCCCTAAACATCGAAACAAGCTTCTTCACGGTCTTAGGATACAGTGAAGGAAGATTGCATCCAGGGAAGAAAACAGTCCCCGGTTTAGCATGCTTATAGTTTCTGAACTTGTAATTTCTCTTCTCCGAAAGAAGGCCCTTGTATGACTTCTCTAGCGCTCCTGCCTTAGCAGACTGTGCGGCATCCTGCCTCATCTCAAGAATCACAGCTCTGCCGTCAATCCCTACAGGACATACCTCGCTGCACCTGCCACAGAGGAAGCAGTGATAAGCAAGCTCTCTTAACCTGTCTACATCACCGATATCAATTCCATATTTAGACAAAAACACGCAGTTATCCTGACACTTGTGACAGAACACGCAGTCAGTAGCAGGCTTCTTATTCTGATTCATGATTACTCTCCCCAAAATAGTTTCTCAACTGAAGCAAGCAGTGGATCGCTTAGATAGCATGACAGCTTATCCCAGGTGCTCTGAATAAACAGAGCCTTGCTCTCCATCTGATACTGAACCCATGCCATTGCACACCATGTGATTCCACGAAGGCATGTGATTGTAATAAACCTGTGAGTTCTCTCTCTTAATCCCTCAGTATCGAATCGTCCATCGACAGCCTTGATATACTCGTCTATAAACCAGTCCATCTTCGCCCTATCCCATATAACATCAGTCTTCCAAAAGGATGTTGTCGGTGTAAGAAAATGCCCGAGATCCTGCGCCGGATCTCCATAAAGCGGCTTCTCCCAATCTATTACATAAACCTTGCATCCGTTCTCATCCTTTTCGTCTGCAAGAAAATTTGTGCTGTTAACATCGGTATTTATACAGCATCTGTATATGTCACCGTCAGAAATACCTTCGATCATCTCCCAACCTCTATCAAGAAGCCTTCTTATTCTTCGTTTGATTACATCATCGCCAAGATCTGAATCCATATAAATCTTGACCATCTGCTCACTTTCTTCAATTATGGCAGCAAGTGAATTACCTGGGTCTATAAGATGTGTATCAGATCCGACATTTACAGCATGAACCTCTGCAAGGGCTCTTGCTGTGGCAGCAAGATGCTCATCGTTCTCAATATCAAGACCTCCACCCGGCAGGAATTCCTCGATAAGAACTCCATGATCAAGATATTTCTTGGAATTATCATAATAATACATATGAGGTGTATGACCTGAGTTCTCAATCAGGCGCAGGCCCAAAGCTTCATATTCAATCTGATTGTCAAGATGCATCTGGCTTCCGCACTCAACTCGGAGAAGCAGCTTCTTACCTGTAACAGGATGTGTAAAAACATAATTCATATTGTATTCGCCATGTGCGAACATCTCATAAGTCTCTACCTGCTCTGCGGGAAGTCCGAGAGCCTCTCTATATTCTTTTGACCTTACAAATTCCTGCAGTCCTTCAATTCTCTCCATACCCCAAAAGTCCTTTCCTCATAAGAATCCAAACTAATTGTAACATTACATCCCGCTGTCTATTATTATAATTTCCTATACATGACAAAAGAGTCTCCTTTCGAAGACTCTTCTGTCTTATGAACATACCCGTGTATTTAGAATGTCTAAATTAGATTGTCTTATTAATCTCTCTAGCAACGTAGCTTGTGTGAAGTGCATGATGTGCCTTCTCGCTGCCAGGCTGTCCGTACCACTCATCGTAGAGCTTGATGATCATAGGGTTCTCGTGTGACTTTCTGATACCCTTGCTTGCATCGATGTTGTAGAGGCTAGCACCTCTTACAGCTCTTACGTCAACGGCATTTCTGATCTTTGATGGAACGTGTGGCTGTCCGCCTCCGTTTACACATCCGCCAGGACATGCCATAATCTCTACAAAGTGATAGTTCTTCTCACCAGACTTAATCATGTCGAGAAGCTTACGAGCGTTAGCAAGTCCACTTGCTACTGCTACATTAACCTGTCCAAGTGGCTCAACATTGTATGAAGCCTCCTTGATTCCCTCAACACCTCTAACATCAGTGAACTCAAGTGACTCAAGCTCCTTGCCTGAAATCTTCTCTACAGCAGTTCTGAGTGCAGCTTCCATTACTCCACCAGTAGCTCCGAAGATTACTGCAGCACCTGTGTACTCGCCAAGTGGGTTGTCGTACTCGCCGTCAGGAAGACCTACGAAGTCGATACCGGCCTCGCTGATCATTCTGCCGAGCTCTCTAGTTGTGAGTGAGTAGTCAAGATCAGGAACTCCTGCTGCTGACTGATCCTCTCTGCCGACCTCGAACTTCTTAGCTGTACATGGCATTACTGATACTGAAACGATCTTATCTGCAGGGATACCCATCTTCTCAGCATAGTAAGTCTTAAGAACAGCACCAAACATCTGCTGTGGTGACTTACAAGTTGAGAGGTTAGGAATCATATCTGGGTAGTAGTGCTCGCAGAACTTAATCCATCCTGGTGAGCATGATGTAATCAGTGGAAGAGCTCCGCCGTTAGTAACTCTCTCGATAAGCTCGTTTGACTCCTCCATAATAGTAAGGTCAGCTGCGAAGTTTGTATCGAATACCTTATCGAACCCAAGTCTTCTGAGAGCCTCAACCATCTTACCCTCAACGTTCTCGCCAAGAGGCATTCCGAAGCAGTCACCAAGTCCAACTCTTACTGATGGAGCAGGCTGAACAACTACAACCTTATCTGGATCCTCGAGTGCAGCCTTAACTGCAGCAGTTGAATCCTTCTCATAAAGAGCTCCAACAGGACATGCTGAGATACACTGTCCGCAGTTTACGCAGCTTGTCTCTCCGAGTGGAAGATCGAAAGCAGTTCCGATGTAAGTGTCAAAACCTCTCTCGTTAGCTCCGATAACTCCGATGCCCTGTGCGTTAACGCAAGCACCGACACATCTTCTGCAAAGGATACACTTGCTGTTATCTCTTACGATTGATGCTGAGCTGTCATCAATTGTAAACTCGTTCTTAGCACCCTCATAGAAATGAGTGTTCTCAACTCCGTACTTCTTGCACATTGCCTGAAGCTCGCAGTTCTCTGATCTTACGCAACCAAGACAATCCTGGTTGTGGTCTGAAAGAATAAGCTGAAGAGTCTTTCTTCTGTACTCCTTGATTCTCTCAGTATTTGTATGAGCAACCATTCCCTCCTTTACAGGGAATACACATGAAGTAACAAGGCTTCTAGCACCCTCTACCTCGCATACGCACATTCTGCACGCACCGATTTCGTTAATATCCTTAAGGAAGCACAGAGTTGGAATTTCTATTCCAGCAGCTCTAGCTGCCTCAAGAAGGGTTGACCCTTCCGGAACAGTTACCTCAATATTATCTACTGTTAATTTAATATCTGCCATTCTGCTGTCCTCCTACTTCTTGTAAATTGCGCCGAACTTACAGTTCTCCATACATACGCCGCACTTGATACACTTCTCGTTATCAATTACGTGAGCAGATCTGACCTCACCTGAAATAGCTCCAGCTGGGCAGTTTCTTGCACAGAGAGTACATCCCTTACACTTGTCTGCATCGATAGTGAATGAAAGAAGTTCCTTACAAACACCTGCAGGACATCTCTTCTCCTTGATGTGAGCAATATACTCATCTCTGAAGAAGTTGATAGTAGCAAGTACAGGGTTAGGAGCAGTCTGTCCAAGTCCGCAAAGTGAATTTGCCTTGATGTACTTAGCAAGATCCTCAAGCTTATCGAGGTCCTCCATAGTTCCCTTACCCTCTGAGATCTTCTCAAGAATCTCAAGCATTCTCTTAGTTCCGATTCTGCAAGGTGTGCACTTTCCGCAAGACTCACTTACTGTGAATCCGAGGAAGAACTTAGCGATATCTACCATGCAATCATCCTCGTCAAGAACGATAAGTCCGCCTGAACCCATCATGCAGCCGATGCTTGAAAGTGACTCGTAATCCATAGGGATATCATAGTAGTCAGCTGGAATACATCCGCCTGAAGGTCCACCTGTCTGAGCAGCCTTAAACTTCTTGCCATTAGGCACTCCTCCACCGATATCTTCAACAACGTGTCTTAGAGTTGCACCCATAGGTACTTCTACAAGTCCTGTGTTGTTGATCTTACCACCGAGAGCGAATACCTTAGTTCCCTTTGAAGTCTCACTTCCGGATGACTTGAACCAGTCAGCACCCTTGATGATGATCTGAGGGATATTAGCATATGTCTCTACGTTATTAAGAATTGTAGGAGACTGGAACAGTCCCTTTACTGCAGGGAATGGAGGACGTGGATGAGGCTCACCTCTGTTACCCTCGATTGAAGTCATGAGGGCAGTCTCCTCACCACATACGAACGCTCCTGCACCGAGTCTAAGATCGATATCGAAATCGAAGTCTGATCCTAGGATGTTCTTACCAAGAACGCCGTACTCTCTAGCCTGCTTAAGCGCAATCTCAAGTCTCTCGATTGCGATAGGATACTCAGCTCTTACGTAGATGTATCCCTGGTTAGCACCGATAGCATAACCTGCAATACTCATAGCCTCGATTACTGAGTGTGGGTCACCCTCAAGGATTGAACGGTCCATGAATGCACCTGGGTCTCCCTCGTCGGCGTTACAGCAAACGTACTTCTGTACCTCTCCTCTGTTGCCTGATGCAAAAAGCCATTTCTTTCCTGTAGGGAATCCCGCACCACCACGGCCTCTAAGCTCTGAGTCGATCATTACCTGAATAACCTCGTCAGGAGTCATCTCGTTGATAGCCTTACCGATAGCCTGGTATCCTTCTCTAGCGATATACTCATCAATGTTCTCTGGGTCAATCTTACCGCAGTTTCTGAGAGCAAGTCTGAGCTGGTCATTGTAGAAGCTTGACTCCTCGAAAGGAATGTCTTCACCCTCTGTAGTCTCTTCCTTCATAAGGAAGTCAGCAACAGGTGTTCCGCCTACAATGTGCTCGTCCCAGATTCTCTGAGCCATGTCAGGAGTTACGAGCTGATAGTGAACGTCGCCAGGGTAAACAACTACAACTGGTCCCTTAGCGCAAAGTCCCTGACATCCTGTAGGGATAATCTCAATCTTATCAGTCATTCCTGACTCCTCAGCAAGCTTTCTGAAGTTATCCATCAGATCGCCGCTGTGGCTTGATGTGCATCCTGTGCCGGCACAGCACAGGATATATGTCTTCTCGGCCTCAGCATCTCCGCCAAAACGGATTTCTACCTGAGCCCCTTTCTGATTCTTAATCTCAATTAGATCCTGAATTGTTTTCATATCTATCCTCCGTCACTGTGCTGACTATCTGTACTTAGCAAGGATTCCCGGTACATCGTCCGGTGTAATCTTACCGTATACTTCTCCACCAACAATCATTACAGGTGCAAGTCCGCATGCACCTACGCATCTGCAAGATTCAATTGAGAATGCTCCGTCATCTGTGCATTCTCCCTCCTTGATACCAAGCTCCTGTTCCACCTTCTCAAGGATTGCTGCTGAACCCTTAACGTAGCAAGCTGTACCAAGACACACTGAAATTTCACACTTACCCTTAGGTGAAGTTGTAAACTGAGCATAGAAAGTTACAACACCATAGATCTTCTCCATTGGGATTCCTGTGTTATCTGAAATGATTTTCTGAACCTCATATGGAAGATATCCGTAAATATTCTGAGCTCCCTGAAGAATAGGCATAAGAGAGCCCTTCTGGCCCTTATACTTCTCGATCAGTTCAATCAGCTTCGCTTCCTGCTCCGCAGTTCCCTGAAATGGGACATTTGATACTTTCATCTGGAGTGCCTCCTTTTTTATATTAGCAGTTTATGGTTTAATTTTAGAAAAATTAGCATTCCGATACAAGTTAAATTATTTTATTAACACATTTTTACTGTATAATAAACAAAGATTTAACAAAAGGGGGTATTTTATGATTTTTCCTGAGATATATTCTGACCAGACAAATCGTCTTATAGGTGTCTGCGCTCCGAGTGCAGGTGTCGGTCATAAGCTGAATTCTTTCGATTTATCGCTCGAAACTTTAAGAAATAACGGCTTTGACATCATCGAGACAGCATCTGTAAGAAGAGACGCACTCCCTTCCGCAGACGCAGCCGTGCGAGGAAGCGAGTTCAATGAACTTGTTAAAAATAAATCAGTTTTTCTCATTCTATCCGCTTCCGGTGGCGAATACTGTTACCAGATGCTCGAATATATTAATGAGACTGCATTCAAGGAGTCACCTAAATGGGTCTGCGGAGCCAGCGATCCTACAGCAATTCTCTACTACATAACTACCTGCCTCGACATTGCATCAATCTACGGTGTCAACGCAGGCAGCTTCGACTGGCGTCCACTTCATGTATTTCAGGAGAATGCTCTGTCTGTACTCGCCGGAAACGAGATCACTCAGAACTCATTCGACAAGTACGACAGTTGCCGCGACTTCAGCAGAGATGAAGTCATACTCGACACAGAAGTCTGCTGGAATTCGAACCGCCCTTCCGTATCAGCATCAGGCCGACTGATTGGCGGTTGCCTTGACGTCATCGACCAGATACTCGGAACACAGTATGATGGAACCAAAGCTTTTGCCCGCAGATACGCAGATGATGGACTCATCTGGTACCTCGATATCTTTGAGATGACACCTGAGCATATCATCAAGACTCTCAACCATATTAAGGAAGAGAATGGTTTTGATGATGCTAAGGCCGTGATTGTTGGCCGAATCATGTTCCTCGGAGACGCTACCGAGGGAGAATACGAGGCGATGCTCTTTAATTATTTTGGCAAGCTTGGAATTCCTTGCATCTTCAACGCTGACATCGGTCACGTGAAGCCTTGCAAGACACTTGTTAACGGCGCATACACAGAGCTTGAGTGCTCTGGTGGCCGCGGAAGCATCAGACAGGAGCTTCGCTAACAAATAAGTATAAAAATGGCGGCTGTGCATTCAAACACAACCGCCACATTCTAATCCACTAGCTTATAATCCTTTATTCTCTTCTCCATGAATTTCGCAAAAGCAAGCACGTCACGTCTAGGAACAGGCGCAAGCGCGTAGCCGATCTGACGCGAAACCTTAGGCTCAAGGTCCAGAATCTTAACATTATCCGGAACATCCCACAGACTGAGGCTTGGAAGCGCAGTAACTCCAAGCTCGCTTGATACGAAGCTGAGCACTGTTCTGTCATCATCGCAGGCAATATCAATCATATGATCCGCATTCTTAAGCATCGTGTTGTAATCGTTAAACGACGCCTTAATAATCGGATACTTCATAAGATCCTCCGAAGTCACGACCGCCTTGCTCGCAATCTCGAAATTCGTTGGCACAACCGCATGATATATATCGTCAAAAAGCTTATGCCAGTTGAAGGTCTTACATATGTCCATGTCCGCAATCGCAATATCAATCTCTCCGTTGCGAAGCCATGTCTTAATCTCCTTGGTTCCGATGTTCAGCTGAATACCAGTCTTGGGGTTAGTCTGCTGGTATTCGTAGATCATTCTTCCAAGAAAGCTGTTTGAGATACTGCTAAAAACTCCTATCCTTATAGGAATATTCCTGCCGCTCGCGATTCTCTCAGCGTTCTTCTTCATTCTCATCATGCTCTCGTACACTTCAACAAGTGAGACATAGATTTCTTCTCCGGCAGGAGTGAGAACTACTCCGTTATGTCCTCGCTTGAGTACCTTAAAACCAAGCTCTGATTCAAGGCCGTTCATAGTCTGAGTAACTGCAGACTGAGTGCAATTAAGCTCATTCGCAGCTTTACTGAAGCTGCCTGCTCTTATGGTAGTAAGTAGCACCTCTATCTTTCTATCATCCATTTATACACCTCTTTGTTTACACCTCTCACTCATAAGAAATATTAGCGTTTCTTATACCGATATTATATATTTTAGCTTTAATAAGATTCAACTATTTTGTATAATTACGTCGTAATAAAGAGTATACATCTTTGTTTTGTTCGTTAATTACACCTCTCACTCACAATTATCGAACGAAATGCGTTGTTTGGGGAAACTACGCAGGAAACGAGCCGGGTCAATATACCCGGTTTTTTTGTTTACCCAAACGAAAAAATTATAGATATTTACTTTGTTTTTTAGTTGTTTTCACACAAACAATTGAATGTTTTTCTGATATAATTATATGATGTACACATAATAATTCCAAGGAGGATTGCGAATGAGCGTTTTAGTAGCATCTAACGTTTCACACGGCTTTGGAGGAAGACAGATTCTTGAGGATGCTTCTTTCAGACTTAATAAGGGAGAGCATGTAGGACTTGTCGGAGCAAATGGTGAGGGTAAGACTACCTTTCTTAATATCATCACAGGTAACCTTATGCCTGACGCCGGTGAGATCAACTGGTGCAACCACATAACAACGGGATATCTCGATCAGAGAACAACCCTCGAAGCAGGCAAGACAATTAGAGAAGTGCTTAGAGATGCTTTTGGCCACTATTTCGACCTTGAGAAGGAGATGCTCGAGGCATACGACAAGATGGCAACTGCAGACGAAGATGAGATGGCGAAGCTGATGGAGGATGCGGCTGAGATTCAGGACATTCTTGAGCACAGTGGTTTCTATACAATCGATGCGAAGATTGAGGAGTTTGCGAATGGTCTCGGACTCGGTGACATCGGTCTCGACAGAGAGGTTACTGAGCTTTCGGGAGGTCAGCGTTCGAAGGTTCTTCTGACTAAGCTTCTTCTCGAGAATCCTATGATTCTGATTCTTGACGAGCCTACTAACCACCTCGATGAGAATCATATCGCATGGCTCACAAGATTCCTTCAGAATTACGAGAATGCGTTTATTCTGGTTTCCCATGACATTTCTTTCCTTAATAATGTCTGCAATGTTATCTATCATGTTGAGGATTCTGTTCTCACAAGATACACAGGAAACTATGATGACTTTATGAGAATGTATGAGATCAAGAAGAGTCAGCTCGAGGCTGCATATAAGAAGCAGCAGAAGGAGATTGCAGACCTTGAGGATTTCATCGCAAGAAACAAGGCGCGTGTTGCGACAACCAATATGGCCAAGTCAAGACAGCGTAAGCTGGATAAGATGGATATCATCGAGCTTTCGAAGGAGAAGCCTAAGCCAGAGTTCAGCTTTGAGTACTCAAGAGCTCCGGGCAAGTATGTAATCGAGGCAGAGAATCTAGTTATCGGATATGATTCGCCTCTTACAAGTCCCCTCACCTTCCATATCGAGAGAGGACAGAAGCTCGCAATCAAGGGAGTAAACGGACTCGGTAAGTCAACACTTCTTAAGACTATGCTCGGAATCATTCCACCATTCGACGGAGAGATCAAGCTTGACTACTATGCTGAGCCTGCATATTTTGAGCAGGAGCACGATGGTTCATCAAACACTGCACTCAAGGAGTTCTGGGACGAGTTCCCGTCACTTACTAACAATGAGGCAAGACGTGCACTTGCCAAGTGCGGACTTACCAACGAGCATATTGAGAGCCAGGTAAGAGTCCTGTCAGGTGGTGAGAATGCGAAGTTCAGAATTGCGAAGCTGATGCAGAAGCCTATGAACCTTCTTGTATTCGATGAGCCTACTAACCACCTCGACCCTGTCGCTAAAGATGTTCTTAAGGAAGCAATCAGAGACTTTAAAGGTACGGTAATTCTCGTATGCCATGAACCTGATTTCTACAGCGACGTCGTTACAGATGTATGGAACATCGAGGACTGGACAACTAAGCTTATATAAATTGATATAAATTACTTTTCAATATATAACGGAGGATAATTTTAATGAAAGAATCACTGTATTTTTCAGATAACAACGTTGCGATTCTGAACTTCGACCTTACTTGCCCGACAAGTAAGTCGGGACTTCTCAAGAGCGACGAGCTGAAGACTTTTGCCCTTCACTACCTTAAGTTCCTTAAGAAGAACGATAAGGATCTGTACAACTGGGCTGTAAGAGGCGGAAGCGAAGAGAAGGCTGTTGAGGAGCTTGGTGAGCTTGCAAGAAGAGCTCTCGTTCTTTCACTCGATGAGCTTTCAGGCAGCAAGTATCTCAAGGAGGAAGGCAGATTCCTCGAATTCGTAGAGAAGATGTACGACAATTGGAAGCTTCATCAGAGATACTCAATCACAACTAACAGAATCGCCGACATGGAGTCAACTGCTTTTGTAAATCAGGACTCAAGCTTCAACCATCTTGTAATGAATACATACAGAACTATCGAGCAGACTCTGCAGGGCAGCCGTAACAAGGTGTTCAGACAGCAGCATTCAGGTACTAATGCAGGAATCGCATGCTACGTTCCTGAGCCTACACCGCTCAGTGAGAGATACAGCTTCCTTAACGATATGCTCTTTATCGAGTCAATCATGCTTAGAACTCCGCTGATTCTTCACCCAAGATCAAATAAGAGAACAGGAATGTTCACTGAAATTGACAAGAACCCAGCATATACATTCGAAGGGGACACAGATGAGTACTTCTGCTACCCAGCTAAGGTTGGAAGTCTGCTGATTCATATCTGTTTCCACAGAGACTACATGGCTAATGGAGTTTCATGTGCTAACCTCTTTGAGCTCGCAAGCCCTGAAGAAGCAGTGCAGAAGCCTGACGGAATCGTTTTATTTGGAAACAAGGACGGCAAGGACGAATGCACATTCTACCACGACAGAGACGAGGATCTCTGGGTTGGAAGCGTTTCAGCTAACGAGAAGGTCGAGTACTTCGGCTACATGAAGAAGATGGTACTCACAATCCACAACGTTATCATGATGAGAAGAGGATGGCTCCCTATCCACGGTGCATTCATCAATGTTACACTTCATGATGGAACTACTAAGGGCATCTGCCTCATGGGTGACTCTGGTGCAGGTAAGTCAGAGACTATCGAAGCAATGAAGGCACTCGGTAATGATAAGATCAAGAAGCTTGAGGTAATCTTCGACGACATGGGAACATTCCACGTTGAAGACGGAATCCCATATGCACAGGGAACAGAAATCGGTGCTTTTGTAAGACTCGACGACCTCGATCCAGGCGCACCTTACAGAGACATGAACCGTTCAATCTTCTTCAATCCTGACCAGGCTAACTCAAGAGTAATCACACCTGCAGCTCCTTACAGCAGCATCGTTAAGAGCCACAGAATTGATCTCTTCGCTTACGCTAACAACTATGAAGACAAGCTTGGACTTCACGAGTTTGAGGACATTGAGACAGCTAAGGAAGTGTTCGTAGGCGGCAGAAGAATGGCCAAGGGCACAACTCAGGAGGTTGGACTTTCTGAGACATTCTTCGCTAACCCATTCGGACCAATGCAGATGCAGGATGTATGCACACCAATCATCGATGAGTGCTTCGAGGCTCTAAGGGCTACAGGAACACTGATCGGCGAGGTCTATACTCACCTCGGACTGAACCCTGAAGGCGATGACATAAACATCGCAGCAGAAGCACTTCTTGAGTTCATCGAGAAATAGATTATAATACTAAGCTTAAAAGCGAGGCCAATCAGCCTCGCTTTTGTAATATATAGCTATTCTCTGTATATTAGTTCTCTCTGATAACCTGCTTAAGTGCATCGAGAACGTCGTTAATGATAACAGGACACTCGTTCATCATAAGTCCGCCCTGAACAATCTTCTCCATTCCTTCAGGTGTTGAGATGTCTGCACCAAGCATCTCCTTACATACAAAGCTTGATCTCTTCTCACCGAGAAGCTCATTAAATCTCAGAACCATTCCAAGCATCTTGCCCTTCTGCTCATCCTGATCAGGACCACCGTGACCTGCAATCAGACCGAGAACGTTGTAAGCAGCAATAACCGCACCACAAGTCTCTCCTCTCATCATTCCACCGTCAAAAGCAGCTCCCATCTTAAACAGCTGCTCCTGGCTAAGTCCAGTCTCTTCCGCAAACTCGCCTGCAACAAGCTGTCCGCAGCCCATATTTCTCATAAACGCATCTCTGATCTTCTCGATATCCATAATTGTCTCCTTACTATTAGATTTAATCTAATGCTATTTGCTAGTTCTGATTTTAACATATTCAAACTGCCGATTCTATTTGTTATTAATCTATGAATTATCACTATCCCCTTTTATTGAATGTTTGTCTATAAAATATAGTTATGTTTTGATTTAGGGCTTTATTAGACTGCAGTACAATGTTAAAATATGTGTATCTTGGACAAAAACTTTTGTGTTTATTGTACAATTTTTTTCAAAGGAGATTACATATCATGGAAAACAGAATTGAACGTGTACTCGAGAAAATGAGACAGAAGGGCATCAACCAGCTCCTCGTATCAGATCCACTTAGCATCAGATTCCTTACAGGTATCTATGTAAGCCCAGGTGAGAGACTTTACGCACTCATCCTTAGAACAAACGGCAAGCACACAATGCTTCTTAACTACCTGTTCTATATCGAAGGCGACACTGGATTTGAAGAAGTTTGGTTCGGAGATCTTGAGGATCAGATCGAGATCATCGCTAACAACATCAACCCAGAGGAGACTCTCGGCGTAGATAAGACATGGCCTGCAAGATTCCTTATTCCACTTCAGGAGAAGCTTCCACAGCTCAAGACTGTATGGGGTTCAGACTGCGTAGACGGCGTTCGTGCTTGCAAGGATGCTGAGGAAATCAAGATTATGAAGGAAGCTTCAGAGATCAACGACAAGGTAATGCTTATGCTCCCTGACTTCATTAAGGAAGGCATGACTGAGAAGGAAGTAGCAGACTTCGTTGACAACGAGTACTTCAAGGCTGGCTGTGAAGGAAACAGCTTCCCTACTATCGTTTGCTTCGGTGAGAATGCTGCAGATCAGCACCACATGCCATCAGAGACTAGAACTCTTAAGGCTGGCGAGTGTATTCTGATTGACATGGGATGTATCTGGAAGGGATACTGCTCAGATATGACAAGAACATTCTTCTGCAAGTCAGCTGACGAAGAGCAGATCAAGGCTCATGATATTACAGTTGAGGCAGTAGAGAGAGCTGAGGCTATCATCAAGCCTGGTACTCCAATCGCTGACATTGACGCAGCTGCAAGAGACCTTATGGCTGAGCACGGCTACACTAAGTACTGGACTAACAGACTTGGACACTTCATTGGTCAGGAAGACCACGAGTACGGCGATGTAAGCCCACTCAACAAGGGCGTTTGCGAGCCTGGCATGATCTTCTCAATCGAGCCTGGCGTTTATATCCCAGGCGGCTACGGTGTTCGTGTAGAGGACCTCGTACTCGTAACAGAGGACGGCTGCGAGCTTCTTAACCACGTAGACAAGAAGTGGCAGATTATTGGCTAATTGCTTAAGGCTAATTGTCAATTGCTGGTAGCGGCCATTAGCCTGGCCAGATAGCCTACATGGCGATGCGCCAGAATGGCCGACATTACTAAAACCCAACCAAAATATAAACCAAATTACCCTCCCGGCTCCGGAACTATCCCGCGAGCCGGGAATTTTTATGCGTTTAATCACTTCATGTTATACTTTGATTATTAGAATTCTATCTTAAACCTAGTTTAATTGGGCCTTAATCGTAGCTTCTCGCCTCAGGCGAGCCTTAGCGATGATATCGCTAACTTCATATCGAAATTTCGAGTCTTAACACTTGATACATCTACTTGAACTCGGCTATACGCACCAAATCATAACACTAAGCTTATTGCATGCGAGCCTTAACAGTGATATCGCCTGCTTCATATCGCATTTGCGAGACTTAGCATTCAATTCAGCACATTAATCTCGGCTCCATCTACCGGCTCACCACACTACCTTTCTTGCATGCGAGCCTTAGCAACAATATTTCCAATTTCATATCGATTTTTCGAGCCTTAACACTTGTTATGGCTACTTGAACTCGGCATCATAAATTTTATTTCAGACATTATATTCACGCTTAATACCCGTGCTTTACTAAGTTCATATTGTGAATGTCAAATATAGTGATGCATCTGTAACATAATATAATACCGCCACGAAATCCGACATTTTCCATGGCATATACAAAATCCATCTGCTTGTGTAATATACAAACATAGTTTTTAGCAAAATAAATAAGATAACTCATAGAAATACAGAAAGGAATTAATAATGGATTTAGCTTATGCAATTATGGATGAAATAGCATGGACCGAGAAATGCATTAAAGAAAACAAAGAGAAACGAGCATTATTACCAGAGGGATACCTACTTGTCTACAATGACAAAGGTTACCTCAGATGGAGGCATATATTCCCTGATCCAAATGATATCAGATCAAATACATCAAGCAAATCCCATAAATCAAATAAAATAACTACTTCTAAGTTTGACTCAACAAATCCAGTCAAATCTAAAAGTAATAAAAAGAAAAGAAAAAAAAGAATTGATGGAAAAGCACTAGAAAAGAATATTATAAGAGAAGATGAAAAGTTCGCAGCAGCTCTATCAGAAGCTACAATCCTGGATGCTCTGATTGATTTTGATGAGGAACACCTTGCATATCTTAAATCATTCATAGAGAACTATCATCCTGACAGACGCGGTGAACTCCCCTTCAAGTATTCCGACGAATACTTCAGACTTGCACAAACACGTAACGCAGTATTCTTCCCTGATTTTCAGAAGGAACTCAATGATACCTACGAAACAAGCACCTATAAAATCAACAAAAAAATAGTTCCAACAGATGCAGGTATCAAAGTCAGATCGAAATCTGAGGCAAGTATCGTAAATACTCTATATGAATACAAGATACCCTTTATATATGAACCAATCATTATTGTAAAAGATTCCAATGGTGATGAAGTACAACTCGCCCCAGATTTTATTTTTATTGATCCGAAGACGGGCAAGTGAGGTGCACCCCAAAAAGTAGAGTCATAAAAAAGATGATATACTACAAATAACATGGAGGTGCGAAATGGATAGG
>CAKQMV010000015.1 GCA_934255135.1 uncultured Clostridia bacterium
AAGGTTCTGCTGTCTTGCGACAGCTCATTTATATTATCATCTTACTGACTGTTTGTCAAGCAATTTTCAAATATTTTATGAACTGTTTCGCTCGGTGTTTGTGAAGCGTTGCTTCCAAACGACAGCTTAACTATAATACTCTAATTGAGCGGTTGTGTCAACACATTTTTTCAGATAATTTAATCAATTTTAACCTAATCGATGTTAGTACCGCTAAGTGTCCTATGTTTGTTAAAAGTGCACATTTACCCTTCCATATATATTAATATATCGGTAATACACCAAGTTAATACGACGCGTTATGAACAGGAGGTGCACTATGTTTAAGAAGTTTTACTCAATAGTAATTATTCTATGCATGACTGCACTGCTGTCCGGTTGTGGCGGAAATGAATTTGATGCAGCAGGCTATCTCAAGGGTTGCCTCGATGCGTACAGAACCGGAGAGATAAGTGAAGATCTTGCAGCCAACAGTTCAGAATCCAAGGAAGAGCTTCAGGAAGCGATTGATGATGCATACGAGGAGATTGAGGAGGCAGTACTCAATGATACTTTTGGCACTGAGTACGTTACTGATAAGACGCGTAAGCTTGCTAAGGAATATGCTAAGAGCTTCTTCGGAGCTATCAAGTACGATGTATCTCAGGACGTAGAGCAGAAGGACGATGACTATATCGTAACTGTTACTGTTTATCCATTTAAGATCGACAAGTTCAACAGCAACATGGATGATCTTAATAATGAGTGGTCTAGCAAGGCTGCTACATACACTGATCAGAAGAAGTTCATGCAGGACTACTATGAGGCGTATATAGAGGCTTTCGTTAACTTCCTTAATGATAAGGATGCTCTTGAGTATGGAGAAGGTAAGGATATCAAGGTTAAGATTACCAAGGATGATGACGGCTACTACGAGATTGACGAAGACGACGCTGAGAAAATTTTCTCAGCTATCTATGCCGGATAACTGATTTTGCTTGTTTATACAGTACAATAGAATATAGTTCGAGCCGTGGCACAATTATGCCACGGCTCTTCATTTACAGTTATCCAATTAATGTGAGTGACGCACTCTGTATCCATTCTCATGTGCCCACTCGTCTGCATATGATCCTTTAGGACATATGATTACAACTCTTGCGTCTTCGTCAAACGGCGTCACGATTGACTTAACTGATGCAGGAATTTGGATTTTCCTTAGCTTCCTGCATCCGCTGAATGCATTGCCGCAGATTGATGTTGTTCCATCAGAAATCTCGATTCGTCTTAGCTTCACACAGTTAGCGAACGCATTCTCACTTATAACCTTAAGTCCTGCCGGGAGCTTCACCTTCTTAAGCTTGCCGCAGCCGTGGAATGCATCGCTTCCGATACATGTTACAGTGTCTGGAATCTCGATTTTCTTAACCAGTGCTCTCTCAAATGACTTCGCACCGATAACTCTAAGCTCCGCACTGCCGGAAGGCTCTCCGCTCTCTGACTTATCAGCATCGAAGATGGATCCCTCTTCATTAACCGGAAGAGCTCCTAGAATTGTTACCACGCCAGCATTCTTGTCACCAGAAAGCAGGCAGCAGCCAAGATCCTTAACCGCTCTGTACTTGATTCCGTTAATATATCTGTCACCACGTGTGCTCACGATAAGCTCATCCTCAATAAGGAAGCCTGTACCGTACAGTGCATCCACGAATCTGTGCATATTCATCGCATGACTCGCCTTAAAGAGCACGAGGTCGCCATCCTTAAGAGTCTCTCTGATTGCTTGAAGCACCTCGTCGAAATTCTCAGAATACATAGCGTTAACGCCGCGCTTTATCGCTTCATCATACGCAAATCTCACGCTATTTCCGAAGAAGAACACCTTATCCACGGAATCTATGTCCGCGACGATATTTCCGACATTGCGGTGCATCTCCTCCTCAAGCTCACCAACGCCGAGAATATCTCCGATAACGGCGTACTTTTGGCCGCCGGCAGGTACACTCATTGCAGCTACAGCCTCGAGCGCAGCCTTGATTGAGCCGTCAGTCGCGTTAAAGAAATCTAGATAAACCTTCTGTCCGTTCATCTCCACAAGATGCTGTCTGATTCCCTTGGCGCGATAACTCGCGATTGATCTTACGATTGCCGCCTCGTTGATTCCAAGAAGCTTGCCCGCGATGAACGAAATCATCGCATTGTAGATGTTGTGCACACCAAAAAGATTAATGGTCACATGTGCGCGTTTTCCCGCTTTGTCGACGATGTCGCAGGTGATTCGATTCTCATGCTCTGTGATATTCTCTGCATGATAATCGGCAGCAGGATCACTCATCGAATACCAGATGACCTTGTGTTTGAAGTTGGTCTGTCTAAGAAGCTCGTCATCCCAGTTCACAATTCCGATTGCTCCGTCGTTCGCGTAACGGTCAAAAGCAACCTTCTCGTGAAGCAGCAGCTTCCTGTTTCCGTCGAAGTCCTCGATATGCGATGTTCCGACGTTAGTGATTGCGAAGATATCCGGAAGTACTGTTCTTGAAATCTTCTCAAGCTTGCCGATGCCGGCGCCTGAGCACTCCTGTACAAACACCTCTCTATCCTCTGCAACATCGAGCATGTAGCGCTCAATCCACGGCAGGACATTGTAGTTATTCCATGACTTATACGTGCGAAGTGAGTCCTCAAACACTGTTGCAAGCATCTCTGTAGCAGATGTCTTACCGTAGCTTCCTGTAAGAGTGACTACCTTGGCTTTTCTTGACATACGCCAGAAGCTTATGAGGTCTGAAATATAGCTCTGAAGCCTCATTCTCTTGATATACGGAATGCCCATCCCCTCGAAGGCACCCTCATATTCAGGCTTTCCGATTATAAGTGCAGGCTTGTGCTCGATGAAGGCTTCCGGATTTGCGTTGGCATAGCTTGGGCAGAAATAAATGAAATTCTCTCCAAGCTGATTAGGTCTGAATGCGATTCGCTCTGTGATGTCCTCGTCAAGCTTTATCGCATCGAGGCCCTTAGGAGCCTTAATCTTCATGTAGTTGCAGATTATTCTGAGAGTCAGCTTGCCCTGCTTCAGTTCCTCGATAGCCTTTCGCTGTCTCTCGTTATAGAACAGCTCATTAAACTCTTCAATGCTTATATCCGCTTCGTATGGAGCCTTAGCTTCCTCAAACAGTGCTTCGGATTCTCTGATCTTGTATTCCTTCCAGAGTGAGTTGATTCTAATCTCATCGTATGATGCGCCCCACACATCGTGCATCTCATGAAGATGACAGTATGCATCATAAGCAGACCAGCCTGTCGCCTCCATAGCCAGTCTAATGGTTCCCATCTTCGGAACAAGCTTCTCCTCGCCCGCCTCTGCAGGCTCCTGCTTTGCCTCGACTTCGAGATGCTCTTCTGCTTCGAGGTTCTCCGAAAACTCCAGCATGTCTAAATTCTTCTCTTTCATATAATTCTCCGTACCAGGCCTGCCGCATCTATCACACATCCAGCTACCTGACCTATATATAACTAAAGCCCCCGATTGTACACCGGAAGCTTCAGTATAATTCGTTATTTACTTATCGTTGTCCTTGTGTTCGTTAGTAGCAATCATATAAGTAAGCTCATGTAGCGAATCACTCAGATGAACTGAGTTAAGCGCCACATGCTTAGGCACGTTAAGATCAATCGGAGCAAAATTCCATATTCCCTTAACACCACCTCTTACAAGAGTATCAGCTACAGACTGTGCATTCTCCCTGTTAACAGTGATAATGCCGATATCGATATGCTCTCTCTCAAGGAAGTCTTCGATCTCGCTGTAATCAGACACTACAACATCATTAATCTTGTTGCCGATGATCTTAGGATTAACGTCGAAAAGTCCGATGATGTTGAATCCGATCTTATAATAGTAAGTGTAATTGGTAATTGCCTGTCCTAGGTTACCTACTCCGATGATTACAGTCTTGTACTCCTTGTCAAGGCCGAGAATCTTGTTAATTTCCTCATATAGATAATCTACGCTGTATCCGTATCCCTGCTGACCGAACTCACCGAATGTGTTGAAGTCCTGTCTGATCTGAGATGCAGTACAACCGATGATCTCACTTAATTCATTAGATGAAATCTTCTCAATTCCCTGTCTCTTAAGCTGTCCGAGGTATCTTCTGTACTTCGGAAGTCTCTTAATAATTGCCTTTGAAATCTTGTGACCGTACATAATTCGTTCTATCTCCCGTACCTTAATATTGCAAAAAGTCTCTCTTCTCGTCCGGAAGTCTCCGGATTTCCACTATTCTTAAACAATAAAAAACAGGGAACTATGAAAGTCTGCTCTCAACGTACTCAACGATATCTCTTACTGTAGCGAAGTCCTCAGCGTCCTCATCTGGAATCTCAATCTCGAATTCCTCTTCTACTCCGAGGATTACCTCTACTGCGTCAAGAGAGTCTGCCTCAAGGTCCTTCATAAGATCTGTATCCATATCGATGATATCCGGATCTACATCAAGCTGCTCAACGATAAGAGCCTTAACCTTTTCAAATATCATGTTTTCTATCTCCTTTCGATTGTCAATTGTTAGACAATTTATTATATTTTAATACTTATTAATATTCAAGTCTATAATATTATGTTTTTACTGAAGCTCCATCCACTCATCGTACACAACCTCAAGCTCCTGCTGGTACTGATGAAGTCTTTCGCTCTCCTCGTGGAGGAACAGAAGGTTGTCCATATTCTCAGGATCGCATAGAGCCTGCTCTGATTCTGCAATCTGTCCTTCGAGGATATTGATTTTCTCTTCGAGCTCGTCAACTCTTCTCTTAGTTCTTCTCTCCTCGGCCTCCTGCTGCTTACGAAGCTTTCTCTCTTCTTCGCTCGAAAGCTGCACTGTGGCTGAATCAACATCGACATCAGAAGAAGCCTTAGATGAATCAAACACACCACCGTATGTTGCGGTCTCTCCGAGCTCTTCAGAAAGAGCCTGCTTCTTCTCAGTATAATAATCGAACTTGCCCTTGTACTCGACCATTCCATCTGGTGTCAGCTCGAGAATTCTGTCAGGAAGCTTAGACAGCAGGTATCTGTCATGGGATACGATAATTACTGTGCCCTCAAAATCAGCGATTGCTGACTCGATAACCTCCTTAGAATCGATATCTAGGTGGTTAGTAGGCTCGTCGAATACAAGCGTATTAGAGCCGGAAAGCATCAGCTTCAGAAGTGAAAGCTTTGCTTTCTCACCACCAGAAAGATTCCCAACAGTCTTAAATACGTCATCACCCTTGAACAGGAATCGTCCAAGGATTGAACGCATCTCAGTGTCAGTGTAGAGGTGATAAGCATTCTTCATCTCGCCAAGAACAGTCTCGTTGTCATCAAGAAGCTGCTGTCCCTGGTCGTAATAACCGAAATCTACATTATATCCAATCTTGAGGTAGCCATCATCGAGCGGTTCACGGCCAATGATCATTTTGAGAAGAGTTGTTTTGCCCGTGCCGTTCTCACCGACGATGCAGACTCTCTCGCCCTTCTTGATGTCAAGATCAACTCCGTGGAAAAGCTCTCTGTCGCCAAATCCCTTGCGAAGTCCCTCCGCTATAATGACGTCATTTCCGCTCTTGTAATCCTGTCCGAATGAAAGCTTCATCTTGTCCTCGGGCCCCTTCGGCTTATCGAGAACCTTCATATGAGCAAGACGCTTCTCTCTTGACTGCGCTCTTTTAACAAGATGCTCGGTGTTGTGCTGCTTAAAGCGTCTTATGATCTCTTCCTGCTTGGCAATCTCCTTCTGCTGCTTCTCGTATTCCTTAAGCTGCGCCTCGAGACGCTCCTCTCTCTTCACGAGATACTCCGAATAATTACCGCTATACGCCGTCAGAGTCATGTCGTGCATGTCAAAGATTCTTGTGACAATTCTGTCAAGGAAGAATCTGTCGTGGGATACAACCAGAATTGTTCCGCCAAAACCGAGCAGGTAATTCTCAAGCCACGCAAGCATTCCGAGGTCAAGGTGGTTAGTCGGCTCGTCGAGCATCAGAATATCCGGCTTCTTAAGAAGCATACACGAAAGTGCAAGTCTCGTTCTCTCTCCGCCGGAAAGTGTTCTTATTGTCTTATCGTAATATTCCTCGCCAAAGCCCATCGCGTTAAGTACTGCGCGAAGCTCTGACTTGTATGTGTATCCGCCCATGTTCTCATATTCTTCGATCATGTGCGTATATCTATCAAGATTTCGCTCGAAATCGGGATGATTATGATCCGCGATAATACTCTGAAGTCTCTCAAGCTCCTTCTCCATGCGGGCAAAATGCTCGAAGCTCTTCTCCGCTTCTGCAAGCACCGTGCCATCCATGTCGAATTCTGTGTTCTGTGTCAGGTAGCCGAGTGTGTACTCTGATCTCTTATACACGTTACCGGTTGTCGGCTCAATCTCGCCCGCGATAATGCCCATCAGTGTGGACTTTCCCGCGCCGTTAGGGCCAACGATTCCGATTCTGTCACCCTTATTGACACTGAAGCTGACATCTTCGATTATCTGATCGATTCCGTAGCTCTTGCTAATGTCACTGCCTGATAAAATCAGCATGTTTCCTCCATTTGTCTGGTTATCTAGAATTCAAGCGCCGGGTCGGCATCTAGTGTCAGATCCGACTGCTCGCCGTTCTTATAAGCATAATATGCGGAGCAGGCAATCATAACGCCGTTGTCTGTGCAGAGAATCGGAGACGGTCTTAGAATGTCGATTCCATGCTCTCCCGCTCTTTCTGTAATAAGCTCACGGAGTCTTGAGTTTGATGCAACTCCACCTGCCATTACGATTCTCTTCTGTCCGTACTCGAGTGCAGCTGCCACAGCCTTATCTACGAGCACTTCAACAACAGCCTCCTGAAAGCTTGCTGCAATATCATTCACCTTAAGCTCTCTTCCTGCCTGTCTCTCCGTGTTTATATAATTCAGTGCCTGCGTCTTAAGTCCGCTGAAGCTGAAGTCATAGCTTCCCTTCTCAAGATAAACCCTCTTGAAAGGAACCGCATCTCTGTCGCCTTCCTTCGCAGCTCTGTCTACCTTAGGGCCACCAGGGTATCCGAGTCCGATTACTCTGGCAACCTTGTCAAAGGCTTCTCCAGCTGCGTCGTCTCTTGTGCTTCCGAGCTTCTCGCAGGTATTGTAATCCTTGACCATTATGATATTGGTGTGTCCGCCCGAAACTACGAGTCCCATAAACGGTGGCTTAAGCTCCTTGTGCTCTATGTAGTTCGAAGCGATATGTCCGTGCATGTGATTAACGCCTACGAGCGGAATTCCCTTCGCCCATGAGATTGCCTTTGCAGCTGCCACTCCGACCAAAAGCGCACCCACAAGGCCAGGACCTCTCGTTACTCCGATCAGATCCACCTCATCGAGTGTAATTCCAGCCTCCTTAAGTGCCGCATCGATTACCTTGTTAACGTTCTCAAGGTGCTTACGCGATGCAATTTCCGGCACAACTCCACCGAATTCTGTATGTATATCAATCTGAGAGCTTATCACGTTGGCAAGAAGCTCTCTTCCGTCAGCTACAATTCCAACAGCAGTCTCGTCGCAGCTTGACTCTATTCCAAGTGTTATATGCTTTCCGTTCAGCATATTATAAATCCTTTCTGTATATCACAGCGTCTTCCCCGTTGTCTTCGTAATACCCGGGTCTGATTCCAAGATTCACAAAGCCGAGCTTCTCGTACATTCTCCTTGCCGGTGTGTTAGACACTCTTACCTCAAGGCTCATCTCTGTTGCTCCGCTTTCTCTAAGCGCATCAAAGAGGTACTCCATCATCTTCTGTCCGATGTGGTTTCCTCTTGCTGCGCCTGTAACAGCTATGTTGTTAAGCTGTCCCTCGCCTGCAATGTTCCAGACATCTGCGTATCCTACAAGCTTGTCATCAAGTTCTGCACTTATCACAACTGCAATATTGCTCTCTGTGATGTCGTGGAGAATCGAGTCCTCGCTCCACGGATGTCCCGATGTCTCGATCTCAAGCTCGGCAATTCCCGGTGCGTCAGATGGTGCAGCAGGTCTTATTACAAGTCCCATTCTTACTCACCTCTGATTCTCTTGCTTAAGGTTCCTTCCTTAAGTCTCTGCTCTGCTTCCGAAAGTCTCATATAATCCGGTTTAAGATTCTCATAGTCATCTGCCTGATCAATCTTTGAAAGCGCAAGTCTTGCAATGCTGCCCGCACACGGATACCTAACTTCTTCCGGTGCAATCTCATATGTATCAGCTTCAAGAGTCTCCTCAATTACATTAAGGTATGAATCACTACCATCTCCTGTAAGAAGAATCTTCTCCCCTAGCTCCTTTACCTTGCCAAGAATCTCATCGATCATGTACTGCTTGTCCTTGGTATGAAGCACAGGCATTCCATCCTCGATCCTATAGATTGCGCTGTATGTCTGGTTTCTTCTTGCGTTAATAAGAGGACATACGTATCTGATTTCTTTCTCTGCTGCATACTTAGCTACCTCAAGAGCCATGCCCTCAAGTGAGCTTACGCCAATTGCAGGAGTACAAAGCGCCTGCGCAACCGTTCTTGCAGTAGTGACACCGATTCTGATACCGGTAAAAGAACCCGGGCCCACGGAAGCCGCCGCATGAGTGATGTCCTGCGGGGTGACTCCGGCCATCTCACAGCACTTTTGCCCGAGAACGAGTATGTCCTTAAGATGATTCATCTGTTCGTCTGATCTTGCAACGGTAAGCTTCTCATTCTCGTCGATGAGTGCCGCCGATGCGTTCTTTCCTGTTGTTTCAAAGGCTGCTATCAGCATATCTCGACCTCTCTTGTTCCTTCATTCTCTCCATATTCGATTCTTACTACAATCGATTCTTCAGGAAGGATGTCTGCCACGATATCCGCCCATTCGATCAGGCACACGCCATCACCGTAGAGGTAATCCTCCGCGCCAATGTCCACAAGCTCATCTCCGCAAGAAAGTCTGTAAACATCGAAGTGATATAGCGGCAATCTGCCAGATCTGTATTCTTTGACAATATTAAAAGTAGGGCTGCTCAGAGTTTCTGTAACCCCTAGGCCCTGTGCTATGTACTTAGAAAGCGTTGTCTTACCGGTTCCGAGGTTGCCAACAAGCGCAACTACGTCGCCAGGCTCAAGCTCATGTGCAAGCTCGAGCCCCAGCGCCTTCATTTCATCTTCGCATTTGATGCTAATTCTTCTTCTTGAGTATTGCTTCATTGTGCAGGAATCCTGAAATTCTCTTATATACTAGGAAGGTAACAACGGCGTTGATACTGAACTTAATCAGGTTGAACGGGATGATTGCTGTAGGAAGCATTGCGATAACAACGCTCTTCTCTACTCCCATAAATGCCGATGTTACGAAAATGTTCATTACGCACATGATTGCTGTTGTCACGAATATTCCGAGAATCAGCGCTCTAAGTGCAGTCTTCTTTGTCTTGTTGCGCTTGTACATCCAACCGATCATTACAGCAACAATTCCTGTAGCGATAAAGTGCATTACAAAACCATAGATTCCATCTCCGCCAAGTGCAAAAGCCTGCAGGAAGCTTACGATAAACGTAACAACCAGTCCTGCAACCGGTCCGTACGCGAATGTGCAGATGTAGATTGGAATATCTGCAGGATCATACACCAGGAATGGTGCCGGTGGGAACGGTATTCTTACGATAAACATCAGTACAAGTGACATCGCAGTCATAAGCGCGAGCTTCACAAGCACCTGCGTTGAAAATCTGTTATTTGAATTCATTAATATGTTTCTCCTTTAATTGGCGGGTGCAAGCACCCTGTCTCGCCTCAAAAGCTTAGAAGCACATGTTATCGATAGCCTGAGCATAAATCTGAGCACTCAGGAAGTAAAGCTCCTTAGTAACTCTCTCGTTAGGCTCGTGAATCGCATCGATTACATTAGGATATGATGGTCCGAATGCAAGAGTGCAGTTAACTGCCTTAGCATAAGTACCGCCTGGGCATACGAAAGGCTCAGCCTCAGCATCGCCAGTAACCTCTCTGTAAGCCGCTACAAGCTTCTCTACGAGCGGATGAGTCTTCTCCATGTAAAGTGAAGGCTCTGAAGTCTTCTTAACAATTCCTATTCCTGTTCCAGGAAGAACTGTCTCGAGACCAGTGTAAATATCGTCGTTCTTGTATGTTACAGGAACTCTTACGTTAAGTGTAAGTGAAGCCATCTCCTCATCGAACTTAGCAACACCAACGTTAACTCTTACATCGCCTGATGGCTCATCGCAGTAATCGCAGCCGATTCCCTTACCATCTGTGTTGTATCCGATGTGCTCGTTATAGAATGAGATAACCTCATTAGTCTCTTCGCATGCAAAAGTAAGTCCGCCTAGGAAGTCCATCATGATGCTGATCGCATTAAGTCCTGATGCCGGATATGCTCCGTGAACTGACTTACCCTCTGAAACAAGAGCAATTGATGACCCCTGCTTCTTAGCAGTCACCTTATGTCCAGTTCTTGCAGTAAAGCTCTCAGCCATCTCCTTGATGCTGTCGTAAACTTCCTTATCCTTAGATGTGATAACAGCCTTACACTCAGCAGGAACTACGTTAGCAGCAATTCCGCCGTCGATCTTAGTGAGTCTCAGGCCATCCTTTGATGCAGGTGTAAACTTGCGGCAAAGGTCAAAAATCATTACGCCCATCTCGCCATTCATCAGTGGGAACTCTGCGTCAGGAGTGAATCCCATATCAGGATGTCCCGCCTTCTCAAGGTAATTCTTGATTCCAAGAGTTCCAACCTCCTCATCGAGTCCCATGATAAGTCTTACAGCCATCTTAGGCTTCATTCCAGATTCCTTCATAGCCTTCATTGCATAAAGTACTGCAATTGCAGGACCCTTGTCGTCAACAATTCCTCTTCCGTACAGTGTGCCGTTATCCTCTGTCAGATCGAAGCATGGGTAATCCCAGCCATTGCCCTCTGGCATTACGTCTAGGTGAACTGTGATTCCGAATACCCCCTCAGAATCCTCATCTCTGAACTCGATGTGTCCGCCGTAGTTGTCGATGTTAACTGTCTCAAAGCCCATTGATGCTCCAAGCTCGAGCATGTACTCGAGTGACTTCTGAACCTCAACGCCGAATGGAAGAACCTCTCCATCAGCTGTTGTTACAGGTGCTGCGTTAACACTTGTAATCTGGTTTAATTCCTTTACCTTCTGGAGCATTTCCGGCTCGTAGCTCTTAAGTAGTTCCTTGTAGTCCATTACTGTATCTCCTTGATTGTTTCTGCCTTCTCGGCGCTCTTAGTTGTATAAACAGGAACGATCTTCTTCCTGTCAATTGTCGCAATATTTACAGATTTAACTGTTGTTCCGTTTGAGTCAAACTCAAAAACTCCTGTTGAGCAGTGGATTCCTGAAAGTGAAATTAGTGAGTTTCTGATATCTGCTCCTAATAGTGACTTTGATCTGCTTATCGCATTGATAACGAGCAGATATGAGTCATATCCAAGAGCCGTATCCTGTGTAGGGATATCGTCGTCTCCGTACATTCTCTCGTACTCAATCTGGAATCTTCTTGCCTCTCTTGTTACTGATGCTTCAGATGAAGCATTGTCGATATCTAAGCTGTTATAAGGGAATGCAGTCCTGATGTCAGGATGCTTCTTCATCATCTTGACAAAATCCTTCTTACCCCAGTCCTCTGTTCCGAGGAATGTCACGTCAGTCATTCCAAGCTTCTCTACTGCTTTAAAGAATGCATCTGCCTGTGCAGTCTGAAGTGGCAGGAACACTGTATCTACGTTACTTGCCTGGATGCTCTTCACAACCTTACCCATCTTTGTATCGGTTATGCTGATCTCTGCTTCAGCAACAATCTTCTCCGAACGCTTCTTGCCCTCTAGATCCTTCATCTTGTTTCTGAAGCTCTTAACGTACGATTCTGTAAGGCTCTCGTTCTTGATGTTTACAATTCCGATTCTCTCTGACTTAAGCTCGCTATACGCATACTCTGCAAGACCTGCACCCTGCTGTGAGCTTGTTGATCCAGCCATGAAATAATATCCACTATTCTGAGCAATCAGAGGGTTAGTAGCTGATGGAGTTATCGTAGGAATTGAAGCCTTACCGATGTATGAAGATGCAATAAGTGATGTTGCATTACCCGCACTACCTATTATTGCAACCGGCTTCATCTTGATAAGCTCCTTGATTACACCTCTTGCAGTAGAGGACTTTGACTGGTCATCTACTTTAATAAGCTGTATATCCTGTCCGTTAACATTGCTGTAAATCTTGTGCGCAAGCTCGATTCCCTTGATCTGATTGTTACCCTTTTCAGAGTTCTTTCCGGTCTGAGACTCGAATACACCTATATAGATAGTATCCGTCTTAGTCTTAGTTCCCTTCTCGAAAAATGTGTGATAAAACGAATCAAAGGTCTGACATGAGCACAGGGACAGCATGCTCAAAATGAGCATAACGGAAAGTATTATTGTTTTCTTTCTCTTATTTCCTGACACTTGTAAGAACCTCTCTCACTTCAGCTGCTGTATCAAGCTGATTAACTATTCCTCTAAGCTTCGCAGATCCGAACATGCCCTTAGTATACCAGCCAACGTGCTTGCGAAGCTCCTTGACTGCTGATGACTCACCCTTAAGCTTGATAAGCTCATCTAGATGTTTAAGGATCATCTCTACCTTCTCATCATCAGTTGGCGGCATCGGAATCTCTCTGCCTTCATACCTTGCCTTGAGCTCTCTAAAAATCCAAGGATTGCCGAGTGCTCCTCTTGCAACCATTACCATGTCACAGCCGGTTTCTTCCATCATTCTAAAACCGTCGTCACAGGTAAAAACGTCTCCATTACCTATTACCGGTATCGAAACGTTCTCCTTTACTTCTCTTATTATATCCCAGTCAGCTGTTCCGCTGTAATACTGAGCTCTTGTTCTTCCATGAATACATATCGCTGATGCTCCGCCAGCTTCTATGGCGTGAGCAACCTCGAGAGCATTTATATGCTCGTCGTCAAAGCCCTTTCTTATCTTCGCTGTTACAGGCTTTGAAGAGTTATTGACAACTGCTCTTACCACATCATAAACGAGATCCGGATTCTTAAGAAGAGCTGACCCGTCACC
Organism: uncultured Clostridia bacterium; assembly: GCA_934255135.1. Classification (GTDB taxonomy): domain Bacteria; phylum Bacillota; class Clostridia; order Peptostreptococcales; family Anaerovoracaceae; genus Crickella. The sequence goes on from CAKQMV010000015.1 coordinate 13,104, forward strand.
GTTCTTTACAACCTTCGGAACGGGACAGCCCATGTTTATATCCAGTATGCAGTTGTCAAGACTGTCAAGCTTTCTTGCGGCAAATGCCATAATGTCCGGTTCTGAGCCAAAAATCTGTACAGATGTCGGTTCGCCTTCCTCCTCGAGATATAGTAGCTTCTCGGAATTTCGATCACCGTAGAAAAGACCTTTTGCACTGACCATCTCCGTGGTCGTAAGTGCTGCTCCCATCTCGTAACAGAATCTTCTTGTCACCGCATCAGTCACGCCCGCAAGCGGAGCCATGATAAATGGATTGTCCAGCTTGACGTTACCTATCCTGATTTCCTTCATTAATACCCTTTACTGTTATATTGTTACTGCTTCTTTCTTGCAGCCTTGTTCTTCTCGTAGATTCTCACAAGACCGTCAAGTGTGAGGCGCTTATCTATTACGTCGATGCAGCTTACACCGCTGTCCACAAGCGTTGCAAGTCCACCTGTTGCAATTACCCTGATTTCGCTCTCGTCGATTCCAAGGTATTCTGAAAGCTCCTTCTTCATTCCTGCGATAAGATACTCCGAAAGACCCATGTGACCGTAGATGAGACCCGCTCTCATACACTCTGAAGTGTTCTTGCAGATCATTCTGTTAGGCTTCTCAAGGTCTACGTTAGGCAGCTTCGCAGTCTGTGAAGAAAGTGCTGATGCTGATGTCTTGATACCCGGAGCAATTGCGCCACCTAGGAATTCGCCGCTTCCTGTTACCACGCAGAACGTTGTAGCAGTGCCGTAGTCAACGACGATCAGCGGACCCTCGTACTTCTCGTGAGCTCCAACTGAATTAACAATTCTGTCGGAGCCAATCTGTCTTGGGTCGTCGCACTTGATCTTAAGACCTGTCTTAACACCTGTCTCTACTACAAGTGGTGTGATGTCAAAGTACTTATAGCACATGTGCTCTAGTGTGAATACCAGAGGTGGTACTACCGATGAAATAATTACATCATCCACATCGGCCGGATCTAATCCGTCATGTCTGAACATGCTGTCCACAAGTGTACCGTATTCATCTGCACTTCGCTTGGTCTCTGTCGCAAGTCTCCAGTTGGCAATCATCTTCCTTCCGTCGAAAAGTCCAAGTACCACGTTAGTGTTTCCTACATCAATAGTAAGAAGCATCGATTAAGCCTCCAATCTCTTAATTGCAAGAGCCATTGTAAGACCAGGAATGATTCTGTTTCCTGTCATATCAGCTCCTAGAATTTCATTGATTCTCTTAAGTCTGTACTGAACCGTATTATTGTGAATGTTCATGAACTCCGCAGTCTTACCGCTGTTCATACCGGCATCAAGTACAAAAGTTGAAAGTGTATCGAGAAGAAGCTTTCCCTTGTTTGAGGAAATCTCTCTCTCGAATGGCTCAAGAAGATCAGAGTACATCTTCTTGATTGAGTTGCCGCTTGTATTGAGATTGATACAATCACAAACCATCGACATCTCATACTTTGTAAATACTCTCTTAAATGGGAATACAGCCTCAACGCCTGACCATGTTCTGTTGATCAGTCTGAAGCCCTCAACAGCACTGTCGAGTGTAACCATTCCTGTCATATGGAAGATTCTAACCTGCTTACGTCCGCTCTTAAGCTCCTCGTACATCTTGAGGCATACGTGCTTAGCATCGAGCTCATCGCCAGTGTTAGTATCATCATCTGTGTACATGATTCCGTACATATCGTGATCATCAAGCAGTGTCAGGCTTCCAAGGTTATATTTGTTCTTATATCTGTTAATGATTCCCAGAAACTCTGCATCATCAGCATCCTTAGCGTAGAAAACGCTGACGAAGTTCTTGCCCTTGAGACCTGCCTCCTCGAGTAGTGTGTAGCAGAATGACATGTCGCCTCTTACAGCTGACTTGATAAACTCCGCCTTTGAATCTCTCTCAGGAGTGTACTTCCACATGCCGATAGCAAGCTCAATAATCTCAGAAAGCTTCTTCATCTCAACCTCTGAGTAGTTATCCTCATTGTCAACGATCATCATGATATACTTCTGCTCATCAATGTTGATAAGACCCCAGTATGTGATTACATTCTCGTTGCACACCTTAGTGTATGTATTCGGATGAATTGCATCCTGTTGTCTTGCAACCTGGATGATGTCATCGATTGAAACAATATGTCTTGTCTCAATTGTCAGAATCTGATTGTAGTCTGCAGTCATCAGAACAATCTGGTAATCGTTGTATGTTGCTGCCTCTCTAAGAGCCGCAGGGAAGCTTGAATGTTTCTCAAAGTTAAGAAGATGATAAATAGTATTGTTAAGAATATTATCGCTGAAATTGTGACCATAAAGAATCTTATCCATTACCTGTGAAATAAGCATTGAATAAGTAACTCTTCCATCGTCTCTGATTGTAATCAGCAGAAGTCCGCCTTCCTCAGCAGCAACAGCTACTCTTGGATCAATTTCCTTAACACCGTCATCATTCAGATACACAACAAGAGCAGCAACGCCTCTCTTACCGAGTCCCTTAACAGCATTGCACTGACCCTCAATATCATCCTTATGTGACCAGAAATGTGTGATTACCATCTGTTCCTTAACACCGTTTCTGTCAACACCCTGCTCAAGATTTTCCTCATCAAGAACAGACACGCTGCGCACTCTTCTGTCTGCCTTTCTCTTGCAGGCTAGAATCTGGCTTCCGTCAAAAGCATCAAGCTTCAGACAGTCTTCTACAGTAATTCTCATAACCCTTACCTCTGTACTATTTACTATTTGTTCTTTCAGTATTATTTAACGTTTTACAAAGACTGAGGTCAACTAAGACCTCAGTCCACTAATTATTATTCCTCGTCGTTATTCTTCGGTGAATCATTTCTGTCATTGCTGCTGTCATTATCAGCAGGCTCAATCTTGATAGTCCTATCGGGCTGATCATTCTGATTATTCTTGTCTTCATCCGGAGTCTTAAGCGGAGCAATATGAGTATCCTTCTGAGTAGGTCTTCTGTACTCCTGGAATTCTACAATAACAGGCTTCTTGGAGTCTCCAGTTGCTCCCGCAAGCTCCTCCTGAAGCTGTCTGATTCTCTCAGCAGCCTCACGTCTTGCCTCTTCATCCTGCCTTGCGCTCTCAGTTGCTTCCTTCTCATTAGCAGCCTTAATCTCAGCTTCCTTCTGCTTAACCTGCTCAGCAAGCTCCTCAGCTGAAACTTCACCTGTAAAGAGTCTCTCGAACTGCTCACCATCAAGAGTCTCAACAAGAAGAAGTGCCTGTGCAACTCTCTCAAATGCATCATCATGCTCCTTCAGGATTCTTGTAGTCTCCTGGTAGCACTCCTCAATGATTCTCTTAATCTCTGCGTCTACCTTAGAAGCCATCTCGTCAGAATAGTTCTGAGTCTTTGAGAAGTCTCTTCCAAGGAATACCTCATCATCACTTGAGAGACTTACAGGACCGATAACCTCGGAGAATCCGTACTCAGTTACCATACTCTTCGCAATTGCCGTAGCTCTCTGAAGATCATTTGATGCTCCTGTACTTATGTCATCAAGCTTAAGCTGCTCAGCAACTCTTCCTCCGAGGAGGTGCTTGATATTGTCGAGCATGTGACCCTTAGTAACGAAGAATCTGTCCTTCTCAGGAAGCCACATTGTGAATCCACCAGCCATTCCTCTTGGGATGATTGTAATCTGGTGAACCGGATCTGAATCAGGTGTAGCTCGCATAACGATTGCGTGACCTGCCTCGTGATATGCAGTGAGCTTCTTCTCCTCATCAGAGATAACTCTTGATTTCTTCTGAGGACCCGCCATTACCTTAGTAGTTGCTTCCTCGATCTCGTCCATTCTGATCTTAAGGCCATTTCTTCTTGCAGTAAGAAGTGCAGCCTCATTGATCAGGTTCTCGATATCAGCCGGTGAGAAGCCTGCAGTTCTCTTAGCAAGAACCTCAGGTGAAACATCATCGTCGAGAGGCTTGTTCTTAGTGTAAAGCTTGAAAATCTCCTCTCTCGCCTTAACATCCGGCATGCCGATAACGATCTGTCTGTCGAATCTTCCCGGTCTCTGAAGTGCCGGGTCAAGTACGTCTGGTCTGTTAGTAGCTGCAAGGATAATGATTCCGAGGTTCGCATCGAAACCGTCCATCTCAACGAGCAGCTGGTTAAGAGTCTGTTCTCTCTCATCATTACCGCCGCCGAGACCTGCACCTCTTCTTCTACCTACAGCATCAATCTCATCGATAAATACAATGCAAGGTGCATTCTTCTTAGCCTCTGCAAAAAGGTCTCTTACTCTTGAAGCACCAACTCCGACGAACATCTCAACGAAATCTGAACCTGAAATTGAGAAAAACGGAACTCCCGCCTCACCTGCAGTCGCCTTAGAAATATATGTCTTACCTGTACCAGGACTTCCTACGAGAAGAACACCCTTAGGGATTCTTGCTCCGAGCTTAGTATACTTGCCCGGGTTCTTAAGGAAGTCAACGATTTCTGCAAGCTCTTCCTTCTCCTCTTCAAGTCCTGCAACATCCTTGAATGAAAGCTTCTTGCCATCACCCTTATATAGCTTCGCCTTGTTCTTACCGAACTGGAATGCCTGCTTATTGCCGCCCTGACTCATCATGAAGTAGAACAGCATAATCATCGCACCAACCATCAGAACCGTCGGAAGCACTGAGAAGAAATTAAAATCACTCTCAGGTGGATTACTGTCTATAGCGAGCTTCTTCTCCTTATACATCGGGAAGATGTAATTCTCTTCGAGCCAGCTGATTTCAATTACTGATGGAGCGTAAGTAATCTCCTTATCTCCGCCATTCTTTGTTCCTGTCAATTGTCTGTCAGAAATGTTGACCGACTTGAACTCTCCCTTCTCAAGATGAGTTGCGAACTGGGAGAACTTTACAGTCTTGGTCTGGCTTTCTGCCTCAAATCCACGCATGAAATACGCTGCTCCGAGCACGAAAGCAAAGATCAGAATATACACTGATAAATTCTTACCGTATTTCTTCAAATTAATCGATTTCCTTTCTTCATATTATAGAAATTGTTTTTTTACACAAATTAATTATCATTTTAACATAGTATATTAGTATATTCAAGAAAGAGCACCCTTGATGATGCCTCAGTTATCTGATAATTTTGTGAAAATTTACCACGATTCTGAAGCTGTTTCGTTGGCAGATTTTCGTCCGGCAGTATCCACAGAATCTCGTTGCCAATTGCTACCATTCTGATGCTGTCTCTGTACTCCTTCGGAATCTTTGAATCCACGAAAAAGTCCTGAATCTTCTTCCTGCCACCCTTGATCGCGATATAATCTCCGTCACGTCTCGTTCTAACCTTAATCTCGCCGATGCATCCCGGATACACTTTGCTGAACTCGTCGAAATCGAACGCCGCATGAAGCCCATAGTCTGCTCTGTTATACTCCTTCATAAGCATAATCTTCGGATTGATGCTCTGATTATCAGTATCTTCGTTGGAGTCTTCCTTCATATCGTCATCCTCAAAGCCAAAAATCAGCTGCTTATATCTTCTTCTCGCAACCACACCTCCCGGCAGGTTCATGACTGCCGATGGATTGTCAGACATCATCAGATCAATAACATTGAGTGTAAGTCTGTGGCTTCCCGATTCAACAATTCCAAGAATCTCAAACGCTGTACCTATAATTCTTCTAACCAAAGCAAGTGGCAGATTCAGCGCATAATCAATATCAAGAATCAGCTTATTCTCCGAATCATCCACAGTAAGACAGCTCTCACACTCAAAAGCCGCGATGCCCTCCATGAATTCGTCCTCAACAGATGCGTTCTCCGCCAGTCTCTTAAGCGCTTCCTTCACGTTCGGATTGAAATGCTTCTCAATGTATGGAATAAGCTCAAGTCTGATTCTGTTTCTTGTGTAATCCGTGATTGAATTCGTCTCATCAATGTTCGGATGCAGCTTGTTCTCCTCGATATACCCCTCGATATCCTCTCTTGAAACATCCAGAAGCGGCCTTATAATCTCGTAACCCTTCACCGAAACTCTTCTCTTGCTTATTCCCGCAAGGCCATGAACTCCAGTTCCTCTGATTACTCTAAAAAGAACTGTCTCGCTCTGATCATCTGAGTTGTGCGCAACTGCAATCACAATTCTCTCCGAATCGATTCCTGCTGCCTCAAGCTCTCCGGCCACCTCATCAAAAATCTCGTATCTTATCTTCCTGCCTGCCTCTTCTTCCGAGATCTTAAGGTCCTCCGCCATTCCTCTGCAATCCGCCTCATATACGAGTCCTTCAAGATCAAGTCTGTCACAAATCGCCACAGCGTGATCCTGCTCAGGATCTGCATTAGGACGGAGTTTATGATTGACATGAACCGGAATGATGTCTATCTCCATCGAGTCTCTAAGCTCGCAAAGTGCGTGCAAAAGGCAGAGCGAATCCGGTCCACCAGAGAATCCGACGATTACAGCGCCCTTCCTCGGAATCAGATCTGAATCGACTATCGATGAAATTATCTTCTTGCTGTAATTACCCAATGTCAAAAAACCTCCTTCCGTTCTCCGTAAGAATCCTGCCCATCTCTTCATAGTCAAGCCCCTTAAGAATCGACATCCTTCTTACAACATGTGCCACGTATTCACTTCTGTTCTGTCTTCCACGAAGTGGCTCTGGCGCCATATATGGTGCATCGGTCTCGCTCATAAGAGCCTCCTTCGGAACCGCGCGGGCAACCTCAGCCGCTTTACGGCCATTTTTGAACGTGATCGGACCTCCGAGAGATATTGTCGCACCCTTCTTCACGTATTCCAGAGCAAGCTCCACCGAACCTGAGTAGCAGTGAAGCTGCACTCTCGCATCCGCCTGCTCCTCGCCGTCCACGATTCTTGGTGGGAACCAGCTCTTTCTCTCGTCGCTGAATGCCCCTTCTTCTATCAAAATATCCATAGTCAGCTGGTTGGCGTCTCTTGTGTGAATCATGATTGGCATCTTAAGCTTGTTCGCCAGTCTGATCTGCTTTCTGAACGCCTCAATCTGCTCCTCCTGATCATCCTTGCCGTAATAGAAGTCAAGTCCAATCTCGCCGATTGCCTTCACCTTAGGATGTGCCGCAAGCTCTTCGATGCACTTAAGTGCTTCATCATCGACCATCTTGCAGTGCTGGGGGTGAATTCCGACAGCCGCATAGCACCAGTCATACTTCTCAGCATCGGCAATCGCCTGCTTCGATGACTCAATGTTATCACCAACATCGATAATGTTCACAAGCTCCGAAGCCTCGATTGTAGCTGCCTTCTCGGCTCTCTCCTCTTCTGAAAATTCCTCGAAATTAAGATGTGTATGTGCGTCAAAAAGCATATTTTCTCTCCTCATATATATTCAATTCATGATGTTCAGTTCATGATATTCAGAAAGCTCCGCAATTCATTTGAACTGCGGAGCCTTTGCATTTAAGTGAATTTGAATTATTAGTATTAAATTCGTACCTTATTAGTTTGCCTTGTTGATATTCTCGAGAGCCTCTAGCTCCTTCTCGATATCAAGTCTTGGGAAGAGCTGCTCACCCTTCTTAACTGCGCATCCGTCCATCTTGTAGAACTCGAATGCATCATCCCATACAACCTCAACGTTAGCGATTCCGAGCTGCTCTCTCATTCTTTCTGAAGTTGTGTGCATAAATGGAACGATAAGAATTGATACGATTCTGAGTGCCTCAACGAGGTTTCTCATTACTGTATCAAGCTCATCCTTCTTAGTCTCATCCTTAGCAAGAGCCCATGGCATCTTCTCATCGATGTACTTGTTAGCTCTTCTAACAACGTTCCAGATCTCATCAAGTGCAAGGTTGAAGCAGAAACCATCCATCTTCTCGTCAACCTTATCAGCTGCAGCAACTGCAAGCTCGATAAGCTCTGAATCGATCTCGTCTCTGAGCTTAGCCTCAGGAACCACACCGCCGCAGTACTTCTCAACCATTGATACTGTTCTTGAAAGAAGGTTACCGAGGTCGTTAGCAAGATCGTAGTTAAGTCTCTTGAGCATTACCTCGTTAGTGTAAACTCCGTCCTGTCCAAAAGTATATTCTCTGAGGAGGAAGTACTTCAGTGAATCGATTCCGTATCTGTCAATAAGAATCTCAGGGTCAACAACGTTACCCTTTGACTTAGACATCTTACCACCATCGATAAGAAGCCATCCATGTCCAAGAACCTGCTTAGGAAGTGGCTCATCAATTGACATAAGCATTGCAGGCCAGATAATCGAGTGGAATCTAACAATCTCCTTACCTACAAGGTGAACGTTAGCTGGCCAGTACTTCTTATAATTCTCATCGTGATCAGTTCCAAAACCGAGCGCCGTAATATAGTTAGAAAGCGCATCAAGCCATACGTAGATTACGTGCTCCTCATCGATTGGAACTGGAATACCCCAGTCAAACTCTGATCTTGAAATACATAAATCCTCAAGCCCCTGCTCGATGAATGCCTTCATCTCGTTTCTTCTTGATTCAGGCTGAAGGAACTCAGGATGCTCCTCATAGTAGTTAAGAAGCTTATCACCATACTTGCTCAGCTTAAAGAAGTAAGCCTCCTCCTGCATCTTCTTAACTGGTCTTCCGCAGTCAGGGCAGTTACCATTCTCAACCTGGGTCTCAGTCCAGAATGACTCACATGGTGTGCAATACCAGCCCTCATATGCTCCCTTGTAGATATCGCCGTTCTTGTACATTCTCATGAAAATATCCTGAACGCCCTTCATGTGTCTTGGCTCTGTAGTTCTGATAAAGTCATCATAGCTGATCTCCATCTTCTCCCAGAGTCTGAGAATTGTCTCTACAATTGAGTCAACGTACTCCTTAGGAGTACATCCAGCCTCTTCTGCACACTTCTCAATCTTCTGTCCGTGCTCATCAGTTCCTGTCATAAATCTTACATCGTATCCTGACAGTCTCTTGAATCTTGCCATCGCATCAGCCATTACAGTGCAGTATGTGTGTCCGATATGAAGCTTCGCACTAGGATAGTAAATTGGTGTAGTGATATAATATGTACCTTTGTTCTCTGCCATCTTATGTATATGTCCCTTCTCAAAATAGTTTCTTAATTCTTAGAGTAGCGTGCAATCATCCTCAAGGTTCCAGTCAACATCATTCCAGGCCTTAGCCTCTGACATTGTCTTCACAGCTCTATATGTAACAGCTGCAATCGCACTCAGCGCAATCACTGATCCGCCAACCGCAACAGCAATAATTCTTCTGTTAGCAAGTCTCTTAGCTTCCTCAGCGAACTCTTTCTCTGTATAGTATCTCTTTCTCATTACAACGTGCTCCTTTCTCCTTCGATATAGCGCACTCATAAATAATAGATAAATTATACTCTTTTTTTGTATAGAAATAAACCCCGCTCGAGGGTCGTATTCGGTCTTTAAGCCCTAATTAAGCCAGTAATACTGTGGTTTTACCACATTTTCAGGCTCCCGATTACATTAAAATGTTAGCCATCGGTAGCAGCATGCTGATTGCAAGTAATACGCAAAGAGTACCAACTAATACCTTCTTCATACCTTAACCTCCCTTTGCATTCTTCTTTAGTGTATATTATATCACTTTGATTTAGATTGCGACCAGCTGGCTATGAACTTTTGCACAGCTTTCACATAACAGGACATTACAAAAGCGCGGCCCTAAGGCCGCGCTCTCATATTACATATTATAACCGATTAAGTCTGAATTACTTCTGTGACTTTCCGATCTCAAGACCAGCTTTGAATGCCTCTACATTTGGCTCGATGAGGTGTGGCTTGTGAGCAAACTTGTGCTCGATGCCCTTCTCGATAACCTCAGCGTCTACTGCGTCAGTAGCACCAACGTATACTCCAAGCATGATTACGTTAAGAGCTCTTGGGTTGTTGATATCGAGAGCCATCTGAGTTACAGGAGCCTCGATTACCCTAACGTCGTCTCTAGCAACCTCTGACTTATCAACGATTGTGCTGTTGATGAAGAGGTTTCCGTTAGCCTTAAGGTTAGGAAGGAACTTGTGAAGTGAAGGTCCGTTCATAACTACAAGGTCGTCAAGGTTGTAGCTTACAGGAGCGCCGATCTCCTCGTCTGAAATTACTACGAAGCAGTTAGCTGTACCACCTCTCATAGCAGCACCATATGATGGGAAGAATGATACGTTAAGATCTGTAGCATCACATGTTGCCTCTGAGAGAAGCTTGCCCATAGTCATAACACCCTGTCCACCGAATCCGGCGATCATAAGATTTCTTTCCATTATATCATTCCTCCTACTCTGGCATTCTGAACTCGCCTACAGGGAACTCCTTAAGCATGTTCTCTCTCATGAAGTCAATTGCCTCAAGAGGTCCAAGTCCCCAGTTAGTTGGGCAAGTAGCTACGATCTCGATGATTGCATATCCCTTACCCTCGAGCTGCATCTTGAATGCCTTCTCAATATACTTACGTGTCTTAATTACGTTCTGTGGTGTATCAACAGTTGTTCTTACAATCATCTTAGGAGCTGTAAGCTGGTTGATAATCTCACAAACGTGCATTGGGTATCCGTGCTCCTCAGCCTTTCTTCCGCCTGGAGCTGTAGTAGCCTTCATGCCAAGAAGAGTAGTTGGAGCCATCTGTCCACCAGTCATTCCGTAAATACCGTTGTTTACGAAGATAACAGTGATGTTCTCACCTCTGTTAGCTGCTGAAAGAGTCTCAGCAAGACCGATAGCAGCGAGGTCTCCGTCACCCTGATAAGTGTAAACAAGTGAATCAGGAGATGTTCTCTTAACACCAGTAGCAACTGCTCCTGCTCTTCCGTGAGCAGCGATGAGCCAGTCACCTGAAACGTAAAGCTGACCAAGTCCGCAGCAACCTACACCCTCAACTCTTACGAGCTTGTCGAGTGCGCCGATGTTCTCAGCAGCCTCACCAATAAGCTTATGAACTGTTGAGTGCATGCAACCAGGGCAGAATCCTGATACAGCACCTGGCTTAACACCCTTAGTTCTCTCATATACTTTCTTCATCTCAGCCATTACAGTACCTCCTTAATAAGCTCACGAGCACCTGCAAGAACCTGATCGTTAGTCAGAAGCTGACCACCTGATCTGAGGCACTCCATAACAGGGATGTTTCCACATACAGCGTGGTCGATATCGAATCTCATCTGAGCTGGGATTGACATCTCAACATCGAGGATTCCCTTAACCTTGTTTGGATCAAGGTTAGCAAATGTGTCATAAGGGAATGGTGATACAGTAATAGGTCTGATCATACCAGCCTTGATACCTTCCTTACGGAGCTGCTTAACGATTACCTTAGAAATTCTAGCTGAGATACCATATGCAGCGAGTACGATCTCTGCATCGTCCATCATGAACTCCTCAACTCTGATATCCTTGTCCCAAGTCTTGTACATAGCTGCTGTCTCGATGTTGTGCTTCTCCCAGCCATCACCGATACCACCAGGCTCACCAGTGTGCTGATCAAGTGGAGCATGACCAGTAACTGCTCTGTGAGCAAATGCAGCCTTAAGCTCAGCAAGCTCCTCGTCGCTCTTCATTGGAGGAAGAACAACTGGCTCCATCATAGTTCCCATTACACCGTCTGTAAGTACAAGTACTGGGTTCTCATCTCTAGCTGCGAGGTCAAATGCCTCGTAAACCATGTCTACGCACTCCTGAACTGTAGCAGGTGCAAGAACAATCATCTTGAATCCACCGTTACCAGAAGCCTTAGTAGCCTGGTTGTAGTCCTGCTGTGCAGGCTGGATAGCTCCGATACCAGGGCCACCTCTCTGTACGTTTACATAAACTGCAGGAACTCTTGCAGCTGCCATGTATGAAACACCCTCTGAGTAAAGTGAAATACCACATGAAGATGATGATGACATAGCTCTGATACCTGTAAGAGCAGCACCGTAAAGCATGTTTACTGATGCAACCTCACTCTCACCCTGTACGAATGTTCCGCCTACCTCAGGCATTCTTCTTGCGAAATACTCAGGAATCTCGTTCTGCGGAGTAATAGGATAACCCGCGAAGAAACGACAACCTGCTCTTGTAGCTGCCTCAGCGATTGCCTCGCAGCCCTTCATAAATACACGTTCTGCCATTATAATTCTCCTCTCTCGATTATCTCCATACTTCAATTGCCGAATCAGGGCAAATCTGAGCACACATTGCACATCCGATACAATCATCTGGACGAGCAACAACTACATAAGGGTATCCCTTAGAGTTTACGTCCTTACCAACTTCAAGGACTTTCTTAGGACAGTTCACTACACAGTACTGGCATGACTTGCATGACTCAGCGCTGATTTCTACTCTGCCTTTTGCCATTACGTTCCCTCCTTACGGTTATAAAAAAGTATTTTAAAAAATTTAATCAACCCATGAATATGTCAGATAAAGCTCGATAGGGAGCAGATACTTGTCAGTCTCTTCCTGTGCATCCTCGTACAGGTCCTTGTTTACACATGCACTTGTCACAGTAGTGAACTCGCTAAGCAGCTCATCAAGCTTATCTAAACCATCCATGAATTCATTGACATTAGTTGAGTAACCCAGATTAGGATTACCGAGCACATAAATCTGGTTAAGTCTTACTGACTTCAGAATATGTGACATAGTTCCGTCGATAGCCTCGGCACTCTTAGTCCAAGGTCTGTACGGATTGATTACATAAATCGCAACAGAATCCTCGTTGCTCAGAATGTGGTTGTACGCACCAGCATACTTTGCAGCCTGGTGTCCTCCTCCGATATCAAGAAGAGTGTAATTGTCGCTCAGAAGAGAAGGAATAACTCCACCAACCTGTGAAGGCGCATCGAGGAACTGATCCTGATAATAAATATCAACGCCCTTGTCAGCAAATGATTCCTTCATGTCTCTTGAACGGAACAGCGGCTTTGTCTGGTCAAGGTCAAAAAGATCTACGGTCTTACCGCTCATCTCCGCGAGCTTGACTGCAAGATTGAGTGTAATCTCACTCTTTCCGCTGCCTGCCTCTCCTATGAGAAGAAAGTTCTTCTTTTCCTTAAGAAGATCCATTATTGTCTTGTCTTCGCCATAAAATAAACCCATATGTTACCTCTATTATGTTAATTCTATAATCTTTAAATTATCTCGTAAAAAACAAGCCTTCGTAATGAAAGCCTATTTTCAATAATGTGACGAAATAAAACCAAAAATACGTAGCTCTTATTCAAAGAAGCTATTTCATTCCCGATTATTATTTCATATCATAGCGTTTAAATCAAGGTTTGCACCCTCCTTTTGTTAGATTTATGTCCAAAAAATCACAATCCTCGAGACGCCAGGATTCCGTTATTGAAAGAAAACATTTTGCTATAGAGAAAATATATACGTTCGTTAAAATATTGACTTTTGGCCGCGGGATATAGGAAAATATTCTAATATGAAGATTTTAAGTATTACAGCACAGAAGCCGCACTCCACAGGAAGCGGCACTTACCTTACAGAGGTGGTTAAGGCACTCGCCGGCTTAGGACACGAGCAGGCAGTTGTTGCCGGCATTTATGAAGATGATAAGGCGCATTTTCCGGATTCAGTTGGATTCTATCCGGTTTTTTTCAGTGAGGAGTTTCCTATTGTGGGAATGTCGGATGTTATGCCATATCCGTCGCAGCTTTACAGTCGCATGAGCGAGGCTGATGTTGAGCATTTCAGAATGATGTTCGAGCCTGTTATAAAGAAGGCTGCAGCGGAGCTTCAGCCCGATATCATTTTCTGTCATCACCTTTTTCTACTTACTTCAATTGTAAGAGAGATGTTTCCTGATGCTGTGATCTATGGACTTAGCCATGGAAGTGACCTTCGTCAGTTCAGACAGTCAGATAATCTTAGGGATATCGTAAAACCAGGAATTGCAGGACTTGATAGAGTTTATGCACTCCACGCGGAACAGAAGAACGTGATTAAGGAGCTTTTTGGCATAGAGGATGACAGAATATACATTGCGGGATCAGGTTACAATTCAGCAATATTTAACCGTGATCTTCGCGGCGAGATGGATGTCGATGAGATTCCGGTAAGAATTGCTTTTGCGGGAAAGCTTTCTCGCGCCAAGGGTATTCTCGAATTCATGGAGGCCGGTCGTATTCTTGCGGGCGACCCGGAGTTTCCGGAGTTTGTAATTTCGCTTGCAGGCGGATGCCAGGACAATGAGGTTCTTAACGCGGTGAAGGAACAGCCTTTTGCCGAGTACGTAGGAATGCTTAATCAGATTGAGCTTTCGGTAATGCTTCAGAAGTGTGATGTTTTCGTTCTCCCTTCTTATTACGAAGGACTTCCTCTCGTGCTGATGGAAGCAATGGCGTGCGGTGTCGTTCCGGTCTGCACCGATCTTCCTGGCGTGAAGGACTGGGTTGAGAAATCAATCAACGGCAGCACGGCAGTTTTCGTTGAAAGACCTGAGATGGTAAGCGTTGACGAGCCCGCGGAAGAAGCGAAACCGATTTTTGCCCGTAACCTCGCAGAAGCCATCAAGATTGCGTACCAGACACAGGTATGCATCAAGGACGGGTGCATCCCAGAGCCTGACACCGAAGCGGTAAGCTGGGCTGCATGCGCAGAGAGAATTTTTGCACAATAATTAATACAAGCAACTGACAAGAACATTTATAGATACGAGACGGCCTACATTGAAATCGAATTGGGATTTCGGTGCGGGCTGTTTTAGCTTGCTATTGATATTTTTTAGCAAATCTTTTTACAGAATAATCATACTGCACAAAAATTTCCGTGGTATAATCTCACGGTAGCCGTTAGTGGTTACTGACTATACTAATTCAAGTGAGGTTCACTTTATGGATATATCAACAGCAAAGCAGGTTTTAGAGAACGGATCTAGAGGCTTCAGACCCGGACAGAGCAAGGTTTACGGTCAGATTGCACTCCGCGTGGATAATGACTTCTACCTTATGACTAAGGAGAATATTATTCTTTCGAAGATAAACAAGAAGCGTGATATCGACGTGTGTGACATGAATTCTGGAGACCTCGGCGTACTCTTCCACAGCAGACCTGATATCAATGCGTTTGTTTTTGCGTGCACTGAAGCATCGGTACTTGCAAGCCGTGACAGAAACGAGATCAGATCGTCTCTTGATGATTTCTCAGAGATAGTAGGTTCTAAGGCGCAGATTATCAATGAGTTTTCAATTGATAAGTGCATGAAGGTTCTGAAGGATTCGTCTGGCTGCATCATCAAAGGAGCTGGCATCGTTGGAGTCGGAGCAACTATCGAGGATGCTGTATCATGCGTTCAGATCATTGAGAAGTGCTGCAAGGCTGAGCTTTCAACTAAGAAGCTCGGCGAGCTTAAGTACATTCCAGCTAAGGACGTTGAGCTCTGCAGAGATTTCTATATAAACAAGTACTACAGAATGAATGACGAGGCATTCGTTGAGGTAATCGACTTTGACGAGAGCGAGTTCGAGATTCGTAACAGCATGATTGAGTTCGGTAAGCAGATCTGCAGAGACGTCCTCGTATTTGGAACATGGGGCAACATTTCTGTAATGATTAACGACGATGAGATGCTGATTACTCCTTCTGGTATGGACTATTTCAGAATCAAGCCTGAAGACATCGTCAAGGTCAACTTCAAGGATCTGACTTACAACCCTAATCAGAGAATTCCAAGCCGAAACTATAAGCTCCATGCGAGAATGTACAGAGAGCTTCCAGGCTGCAAGACTATTGTACATACTCACTCAGCTAACCTAAGCTGCTTTGCTGCAGCGCACGCAGGCTTTACTATCGCAGATCCTGCAATGAAGGAGCTTATCGGTGATGTGCTTGTAACGGATTACTCTCTCGAACACGAGAGCCACTTTAACGATAACGCAATTGAGAAGCTCCGCCTGAGCCATGCAGTAATTCTCGCCAACCACGGCGCGATATTCTATGGTCCGACAACAGAGCTTGTGCTCGCAATCGCTAATGCAGTAGAGAACACCGCAGCAGCGATACTTAAATAAGACTAAAGCGACTGACAGCATTATTGCTACCAGTCGCTTTTTTGTTACTTTATTTTATTCATACATAACCAGTGCAAGGAACTTCATATGTCTGTCGCTCACGTTTGTGATTGAGTGTCCTTCGCCAGGGAATGTAAATGTTACATCTCCCGCATTCAGAGTAACAACTGTTCCATTGTCATCGTACTCAGCGGTTCCTTCCATGATGTAGTAAACCTCGCCGTCGCCCTGGTGAACATGGTATCCAACGCCTGAACCAGGCTCAAGTGTGATTACATTAAGAAGGCGTCCCTTATTCCACAGATCCTCGTCGCACTCCGCAAGCTTTCTTGCAATAATCTCGCCAGGACCGCCCTGTGCTTCCTTAGTTACAACAACATTCTGGTCTTCAACCTTTCTCACAATACTCATTATGATACCTCCTTTACCGAATCATAATTCTAATGAATCTTGCATGTCCACTCGCGAACATCAAGCCTTATAACTAATGTGTTCTTAAGGACTTCTTCTTTGTATTCAAATGGTCCTTCACTGCCAAAAACATTATTCATCACCGCGTCAAGTCCTGCTTCGATATCTGCTCCTTCGCAGATCGTTACATCAGCAGTTCCCATAACAGATGCATAATACATTGTAGAATCACAGCCACTTTCGCCAAGATGACTTCGGTGACTTCCGTCAAGTTCGAAGCTCACGGACTTCACCTTACTGCAAAGAGCCTCCGCCTTGCGTCCGCTCTTCGCCCCGTGAAAATAAAACGACAGCTTCTCGCCATCCGACTTAAATCCATAATTTACAGGACAGATATAGATTCCATCCCCATCGTCAAACGCAATTCTAAGAACATCGTTTGCACTTACAACCTCAAGCATTCTGCCAAAATCTGTAATCTCTCTATCTCTTCTTCTCATTTCGAATCTCCTTGAACTGCCCATAGCTGAAGAAACCAAGTCCCAGCCAGATAATCGCAAAACCGATAACCTGCACCATATCCACACTTTCACCAAGAAGTGTAATTCCGACTATCAGAGAAAGTGTCGGACTGACGTACTCTAAAAGTCCCAGGTCAAACATGCTGCATCGCTGCGCTGCATATGCAAAAAGTCCAAGTGGAACCAATGTAAATATTCCGCAAAGGTACAGAAGTGCATACTGGCCCATGCTTGTTGCTGAAGCGATGGCGCCCTTACCGGTCGCCTCAAGATAAATGATTGCTATAAGTGCCGGTGGTACAAACACCATAGTCTCATATACCAGTGAGATAAGTGGAGGCTGTGAACCATTCTTCTTGATTGCCGCATAGATTGAGAATGTTGCAGCGAGCATAATCGCAAGTGCCGGAATCTCTCCAAAATGAAGCAGCAGCATGCCAATACTTACAGCCGCAAGAATCATTGCGATCAGATTGTATTTAGTTACTTTCTCTCTGAAAAATATGATTCCTATAAGGCATATCATCAGTGGCTCGATGTAGTAGCCGAGCGAACACTGAACTACCTCTCCTGCATTTACACCATAGATATATGTACTCCAATTAATGGTGCAGAAGAGACCCGCAGAGAAATACGTCTTGCGGGTCTCCCTGTCCTTAAGCGGCTCGAAAATCTCCTTAAAACTGTACGAGAATCTCGCCGCAATCACACTATAAACGAAAACCAGCACAATTCTGTACAGTATTATCACCCAGGAATTTATAGGTCGAAGTGCCTGCCAGTAAATCGGCAGAAAGCCCCACATGACCATCGCAGCAAGTATGCCGATGATGCCCTTCCTGTGCTCATTCCTATTAATGTTCTTTTCCATAATACATAATTCTCACAATACCTCAAAAATCTCGCAAATAAAGAACCTACAGTCCGAGCACCTTCTGTACGGCCTCAACGCCGATAGTGATACAGTCCGCACAAGGTGTTACAGGTCTTGTTCCACCTGCACCCTTAAGATCGAAACAGATAAGAGCACCTGTCTTCTCAGTAAAGTACTTAAGCATCATTGCAGAATGTCTTGTAGTCACAGGCTTTGTCTTGCCTGGATGCTCGATATTGCCATCACTGTGGATGAAGCCTGCGAGCACAACAGCTCCAGAAAGCGCACCGCACATACCCTTTGCACATCCAAGTCCGCCACCAAAACCTTCACATGCTTTATAAAGCACCGCCTCATCGACACCTACTTCCTCTGCAAAGCTGCAAGCTACTGCCTGTGCGCAGTTGTATCCAGCCTCATGCTTCACTCTTGCTAGTTCAATCTTATCCATATATATGTTCCTCCTTAAATTTAATAAATTACAGCAATACGATGCCGCCGCCCATTCTCAGCGGATTCCTGTTAAACCTGTGCGATGAGAAAAGAACATTCTCACAGCAAGTGCAATGCTCGCTTGTCGTGATATGCTCTTCCTTCACGCCCGCATACATCAGCATTCTCTTGTTATATGCCTTAAGGTCAATGTAATACTTAAGTCCGTCTGGAGTTTCCTTAGTAGTGTACTCCGGATCTCTGAACTCCTTAAAGCAAGGCTCGTCCACCTCAAAGCAGCACTTGCTGATTCCAGGTCCGATGTGCACTAGAATGTCCACAGGATCGCAGCCATACACACTTACCATCTTCTCGATTGTGACTCTTCCAATTTCATCCGCAGTTCCTCTCCATCCCGAGTGAACCATTCCAACAACTCGCTTCTTCGGATCATAGAAAAAGAGTGGGATGCAGTCCGCATGTCTCGATGTCAAAAGAACGCCCGGAATGTCCGTAATCGCCCCGTCAACCCCGTCAAAGACGATTCTCTGGCCGCCTATAACAGGATTGGAGCCGGAAGCCTCATTCTCCCTCGCCTCGCGAACCATATCCTTGGTAATTACTTCAACGTTCGTACTGTGTGTCTGTCTGTGACCGACCAAAACAGTATCTTCAAGGCCGAGATCTGCCCAGATTTCGGGGTTATAAAACGGATATTCCGTAGTTGAGCCCTTCTGTGTGGCAAAAAACGCCTTGATTCCTTCTATATTCTCCAAGATTCTGAGATAATTTCCATCATTAGATAGTCTTTCGTTCTGCATAATATATCTTTCCTTTGCAATAAAACTAGGAATGATTATATCACAAGAACAACATTTGGAGTAGCTTGGCCCCTGTGATATAATGTGTACCATATTGGGCAATTTTATTATTTTTATGTTTAAGCTTTAAACCAATTTAAAGCAAAAGGAGTATCAAATGAAGGTAGCAGCAACATACAACGACGGCAATATTTTTGAGCATTTCGGGCACTGTGAGATGTTCAAGATTTATGAGATCGACCACGGGATGATCAAGTCAGCTCAGACTGTAGTTCCTGAGTGCAGCGGACACAGCGCAATGGCAGACTTCCTCGTATCAAACGGAGTAACTACTCTTATCTGCGGTGGTATCGGTGACGGTGCTAAGAGTGCTCTCGATGCTTACGGTATCGATGTTTACTCAGGCGCTGAGGGTTCAGCTGATGAGGCAGTAAGACTTCTTCTGCGAGGTGAGCTTCCAACTGAGGGAGTTAACTGTGATCACCACAGTCATGACCACGGCGAAGATGGATGCGGCTGCGGTGGCGGCGGAGACTGCGGAAGCGAGGGCGGAGATTGCGGCTGCGGTGGCGGTTGCGGTGGCTGCGGTGGCGGCGCACCAATGATTTACCTCGAGGGTAAGAACGCAGGTAAGACTGTAAAGGTTCACTACAAGGGAACTCTTGAAGACGGAACTCAGTTCGACTGTTCATATGACAGAGGCGAGCCACTCGAGTTCATCTGCGGAGCAGGAATGATGATCAAGGGCTTCGACATGGCAGTATGTGACATGGAAGTTGGACAGGTTGTTGACGTATCACTCACACCTGACCTTGCATATGGTGAGTACGATCCTAACGCAATGGTAAGCTTCCCAATCGACCAGATGCCAGGTGCTGAGGACGTTGAGGTTGGAATGCAGGTTTACCTCCAGGATGCAATGGGCAGACCAATTCCTGTAAAGGTTCACGCTGTAGACGACAAGACAATCACATTCGATGCTAACCATGAGCTTTCAGGCAAGACACTGAACTTCAGAATCGAGCTGCTCGAGGCTAAGTAATAAGTACTATAAAGAAGAGAAATCCGAAGCTGCGCTTAGCAGCTCCGGATTTTTTATTGTCTAGTATATCGTATCCTTTACCGTTTCGTGTAATGCCTCTATCGCAGGCAAAAGTCCTTTCTCTTCTATCCTTCTGAGATTCCGCTGGATTTCGTCCTGAGAAATCCTACGCCTCACAACCTCTCGCTCTTTAAAGTGATATTGTGAGTAGAACGCGCGCCTGTCAAGCGTTATTCCGCGCGCGTCGGCCAGAGCTCCACTATTGACCTCGACCGCGTATGCGTGCACAATCTTTCCGTTGCTTTTTCTGATAAGTACCTCGCCTTGCAGATCCATTGGCTCGTCGTAAAACTTATCAAGCACATACGCCAGATACAGATCACAGTACCCGTGCAGAAACTCCTCCACGTTGTGCGGCTTGCCGTATTCATCATGAAAGCGCAGCTTGCGAAGTCTCGCAAGCTGCGCTCTTGCCTCTCTGTTCCTGCCACAGCTGACCTCTTCAACTCTGGCAATTAGTCCGCTTATCATTATTTTTTAAGTCCCTGCTTTCCAATACCTCTGTATCTGTCATACTTCTTAACCTCTAAGCCAGCTTCCTTTGCAGCATTAAGAGCATAATCAGAATCGTCATACAGAATTGCATCAGCAGTATCAAATCCCATATCCTGGCACACAATTTCATAAGACTTCCTGTTGTCCTTGCGAACTCCAATGTCCTCAACCGCATAAACACGCTCAAAAAACTTCATAAGGTCATGTCTCTCAAGAGCTCTGTCAAGGTACACGTGCGGAGTATTTGAGAAAACAATCATGCGTGCGCCAGTTGCTGAAAGCTCACTAAGCTCCGAAACAATGCCATCGAATGGCTCGAGCACGCTGTCGTACTGCACCTTAAGAACCTCGTTCATTCCGCTCATTACAGCGTCAGCGCCGCCCTCAATGCCAAAAGTCTCAGCGATATATTCGTTAGTCTCCGGCACAGACATGTGATCTACTGTCTCCGCGAGATCAGCCGGTGCCTCGATTCCGCGTCTCTCAAGAAACAGAGTCGGAAGATTCTCCCACATCGGCATAGAATCCAGAACTGTTCCGTCAATATCAAAAATATGCAGCTTGTCCATTAATTTCTCCTTCTACTTCTTAAAAGGCTTTACCGGATAATATAGGTTCATGCTTGTGCAAAGCAGATTGTCATCTTCATCGTAAATCTCGCCGATCACACGTGCAAAATTCTTACCGATCTTAATTACCTTTGTCTTGCAGATAATTCTGTCAGTCATCGCAGGTCTTACGAACTCAACGTGGCTGTTTACCGTGACAACTACCCTCTTCATAAGGTAAGCCGCGTGTGCACCGGCAAAAGTATCGATCATTGTATATAGCATTCCGCCGTGAACAGAGCCCGCTACGTTCTTGTGATCCTTCTTAACCTCAAGGATTCCTGTGAACTCAGTCTCAGTGCAGTCTCCGAACTCAAGGCCGGTAAGCTTATAGAAAGGCATTGCTGTTACTGCCTTCTCCATCATCTTAAATGCGATCTTATTCTCCATAATAGTACCCCTTTGTTCCACTTTAAAGGAGCACCCATAAAGGTGCTCCTTATCATCAATTTATTATAATGCATCACACGGGACTTCGGCAAGCCCGAGACTAAATGCTTTTGGCCGTGATTACTCTGTCATTGCAGCAAGAATGTTCTTGAGAAGTTCATATGATCTTGCTGTTGACTCAATGTCGAGATGCTCGTTAGGTGTGTGTACCTCGTACATGTTAGGTCCGATTGAAACGCAGTCCATTTCAGGAACCTTTGACTTAAAGATTCCGCACTCAAGTCCGGCGTGGATAGCGTTAACCTCTGCTGGAGTTCCGTACATCTCAGTCCATACTGACTGAACGAGATCCTTAAGTGGTGACTCTGGGTTGTAAGTCCAGCCTGGGTATCCGCCGTTCTCCTCAACTCTACCGTCAGCAAGCTTTACGATTGCAGCGATCTTGTCGAACTCAGCCTTAAGCTGTGACTCAACTGAGCTACGAACGCAGCTGATGAACTGGCATTTGTCATCATAAAGCTTAACGATACCGATATTTGTTGAAGTCTGAACGAGTCCCTCAAGGTCACGGCTCATTGCGAGAACACCAAATGGTGTTGCGTGAAGTACGTCAGCGATTCTCTTTGAGTCGATGATATTTACAGCGTTGAGGTAAGTCTCGTCACCTGAAGTAACTACTACAGCCATATCAGGCTCGATTGACTTGTACTCGAAGTAAAGTCCCTCAGCAAGCTCGTTAACCATGTCGATAACCTGGTTAACCTGGTAGTCAGCTACTGCAACTGTAAGTGAGCAAGCACGTGTGATTGCAGTCTCCTTGCTTCCGCCCTCGAGCTCGAGAACTCTAGCCTCTACCTCGTTAACAACTCTATAGATGATTCTTCCCATGAGATCGTTAGCACTTGCTCTGCCCTTGTCGATCTCCATACCTGAGTGACCACCCTGGAAGCCCTTAACCTCGATAGTTACAGGAACAGCCTTAACCTTCTCTCTCTTAACGTCGATAGTTCCGTATAGCTTGTTACCACCAGCACATCCGCACATGATAACACCCTCTGACTCTGAGTCGATGTTAAGAAGTCTCTTACCCTTAAGCTGTCTCATGTCAAGAGCGTGAGCTCCGTCCATTCCCTCTTCCTCATCAGTTGTGAAAACTGCCTCGATTGCAGGGTGTGCAATGCTGTCATCTGCGAGGATAGCAAGTGTCATTGCAACAGCGATTCCGTTATCAGCTCCAAGAGTTGTACCCTCAGCTCTGATAAAGTTGCCATCGACTACAGGAGTGATTGGATCCTTATCAAAGTCGATTCTTACATCGTCTCTAGCCTGGCATACCATATCTGAATGTCCCTGAAGAATTACAGGTGCTGCATTCTCGTATCCTGCTGAAGCAGGCTTTCTGATAACAACGTTATTAGCATCGTCCATAAAGCTCTCGAGCTTATGCTCGTCTGCGAAGTGTACAAGATATGATGCAATCTTGTCTGTGTTGCCTGATCCGTGTGGGATTCCGCAAATGTCCTCAAAGTAGCCAAATACGTCTGCTGGCTGGCAGTTTTCCAAAATTCTCATTTCAATCCTCCAAAAGTATAATCGCAGAAACTTGTTTCTGCACACAAAACATATTTAATCATTTTTGTGAGAAGAAATAAAGAATAATTAATCTTTTAACACGGTATTATTTATGTTTTTTCCTATAGTTAGGGCTTACCACACCGAGAATATCTGTACCACCAGTGCTGCTTCCCATTCTTACACAGAGTCCGAGTCCCACACCCATAAAGAGGCCCGAACAGATTGCAGCAATCATTCTGTCAGAAACCAAAAAAAAGCAAAAAGAGGAGAACTATTTTATAAGTTTTCCTCTTTTATAAACTTGCGATTCAAAAAATATTTAAGTATATGCTTAAAGCAGTTAAACTACT
Source organism: uncultured Clostridia bacterium (assembly GCA_934255135.1). Taxonomy (GTDB): domain Bacteria; phylum Bacillota; class Clostridia; order Peptostreptococcales; family Anaerovoracaceae; genus Crickella. Next base: position 36,682 of record CAKQMV010000015.1, read on the forward strand.
TTACAGCGTCCTTAAGTGCCTTACCAGCCTTGAATGCAGGAACCTTGCTAGCTGCAATGTTGAGCTCCTCACCTGTGAGAGGATTTCTTCCTGTTCTAGCTGCTCTCTCTCTTACCTCAAAGTTACCAAATCCGATGAGCTGTACCTTCTCGCCCTTAGCAAGCTCGCCAGTGATTACGTCGAAAACTGCTGCTACAGCTGCAGTTGCATCCTTCTTGGAAAGTCCAGCGTTCTCAGCAACAGCTGAAATGAGTTCTGTCTTGTTCATTTACTAAAACCTCCATATTTATACGAAATGATTCGAACAAATAATACAGTAATTGCCAAGAAAAGTAAATACGTATACAATAATCCAATATAGAGTTTTTGTGAAAACACATATAAGTGACAGAAGCCGCTATTTATTATGTGAACGGCTTTAGAAAGGGAAAACATGGAAAACAGTATCATTATCATCAGACAGTTAATTCTCTTATTCGCGCTAATGCTGGCGGGATACTATTCATTCAAAAAAGGCTGGGTAACACACAAGGGATCAGCGCAGATTTCATCAATGATCGTCAAGATTTTTAACCCGGCACTCATCATTGCAACCACAGCGGCCTCTGACTACAAGCCTGAAAGCGACCTTATCATCACAAATATAATCCTCGTCGCAATATTTTTCGGATCATCAATATTCCTCGCACCGATTGCTGCCGGAATTCTTAGAGTTGAACAGAAGAACAGAATGCTTTTCAGAATCATGTTCACCTTCTGTAACCTTGGCTTCATGGGAATTCCTCTTGTAAGCAGTCTTTTCGGTGAGGAGCAGATTTTTTTCGTAACATGGTATATTCTGGGCTTTAACTTCCTTTTCTATTCGTATGGAATTTTTACCTTCGATAAGATGACTGGAAAGAGCAGCTCTTTTAAGCCTGCCAAAATGTTCAATTCAGGTGTAATCGCGTGCCTTATCGCGTTCCTGCTCTTCCTCCTGCCTGTAAATCTTCCTGTAATCGCGGTTGATTCACTCGCATATGTTGCAGACCTTTGCGTGCCTCTAAGCATGCTTGTAACAGGTTTTGCGCTCGCTCAGGCGGATCTTAAGATGGTATTCTCGGACGTTAAGATGTACTTCTACGTTGCTATCAAGATGATTGCTCTTCCTATCGCTATTGCAGTCATTATCAAGCTTGTCGGTGGAACACTAGACCCGGTAATCACAGGCATTATGATTCTGATGTATGGCATGCCTAATGCCAGCATGCCGATTATCGTATGTGAGGAGTATGACATCGAAAGTGAGATGCTAAGCAGTGGCTACGCCCTTTCGACAATCCTATGCATCATCACGCTACCGCTGGTTACATACTTTATTTAATGATATAATTATACGATTACGTTAACGGATCAATTAACGGAGAACAGATACATGAACAAGAAGAAAATCTGCATAATATATACTGGCGGAACAATCGGAATGGTTTCGACTGAGCACGGTTTTGCCCCATGTAAGGGTAACCTTCAGAAGGTAATGGACAGCATTCCTGATTTTAAGGACGATTCCCTTCCTGAATGGGATATCGTCGAGTTCGATGAGCTTCTGGACTCATCTAACATGGGAATAAATGAGTGGAACATGATCGGACGCACCATCTTTGAGAAGTATTCAAGTTATGATGGTTTTGTAGTGCTTCACGGAACAGATACTATGGCGTATACGGCTTCTGCTCTTTCATTCATGCTCGAGAACCTGGCAAAACCTGTAATTCTCACAGGCTCGCAGATTCCGCTATGCCTCATTCGAAGCGACGGAAGAGATAATCTTCTCGCGTCACTTCTAATCGCAGCCGACGGGAAGGCTCGAGAAGTCTGTATCTGTTTTGGCAGCAAGCTGCTCCGAGGCAACAGAGCAACGAAGAAGTCTGCAGATGCGCTCAACGCGTTCTCATCTTACAACTGCCCGCTTCTTGCGGAGGTTGGTATCAATATCAACTACAATGACGATGTTATCGACAAAGCGATGACAGGCAAGCCACTTAATCTTGTCGAGTTCAAGGAGACTTCGATTTCGGTTATCAAGATGTTTCCGGGAATTCATCCAGGCATCTATCAGTTCGCGGCTAACGATCATTTCAAAGGTGTAATCCTCGAGACTTTTGGCGCTGGAAATATCCCTAACGATGAGAGTCTGCTTTCAGTTATACGTGAGGCATCGAAGAACGATACGATTTTTGTCGTATGCTCTCAGTGCAATGCGGGTAAGGTATCGCTTGGAGGCTACGAGGCCGGAAACATCTTCAAGGAGGCCGGTGCGGTTTCAGGTTACGATATGACGACCGAGTGTGCTATCGCCAAGCTCTATTACCTTTACAGCAAGGGCTTCACCCCTGACACCATCAAGGAGATGCTCGAGATTCCGATCAGGAAGGAGCTTACATACTAATGGCACTTCACATTGTACTTGTTAATCCCGAGATTCCGCCTAACACAGGCAATATCGCGCGTACATGCGCTGCTACCAACACGGTCCTTCATCTTGTAAAGCCGCTTGGTTTTGACATCAGCGACAAGGCTGTAAGACGTGCAGGACTCGACTACTGGGAACACGTAAGCCTCGAGGTTCACGAGAATCTCAATGAGTTTATGGATAAATATGGAGACAGACGCATGTGGCTTGCTACCACCAAGGGCGGCCGCTACTACACAGATGCCGAGTTTTCTGACGAAGATATGATCCTGTTCGGACGCGAGACTGCAGGTCTTCCTAGGGATTTTATCGACGCGCATTCAGATGGTGCAATCAGAATTCCGATGAGCCATAATACAGAGCTTCGCTCACTTAATCTCTCAAACGCAGCGAATATCGTGCTGTTTGAAGCGCTGAGACAGATGGGATTTCCGGAGCTTAGGTAAGATTTAAATAAGATTTATTTGAAATGTATGGACTATGTGTACAGACACGATGCTCTGACTCGAAGCTAGATTTCGAACAGACCGCTATCTACTGAGATGGCGGTCTATTATTGTGCATGGAATGTAGGAATCATAGGGATTGAGGTGATGAAGCCCGTGACGTGCGGGCTATTATCTGGAAATCACTGAAAATATAAGTTATCATGTTGCTGCAGGAAATATTAGCAAGAACTTCTTCATAAAATTATGACAGCGATTATGGATGGAACTTATAAAAAAGATGAGGAATTAAAACTTGAGATAATGAATGCTATTGCTTAATAGGGAAAGGAAATTATCGTTGTCGGTGAAGGCGAAATGGCAAAGTGCTTCTGCCATGAATTAGAACATTTAGACGGAGAAATATTTTTAGACAAAGCTGTTCAAGAAATAACACTTTGATAGTATCAATAGAAGGCTGTATTGATTAGTAAAACAAGGAGATTTTTATGATTAAAGTTATTATGATGTGTGGAATATGCGGTTCCGGGAAAACAACTTATGCAAAGCAGAAAGAAAAAGAAGGCTATGTTCGCTTGTCCATTGATGAGGAAATGTGGAAAACTTACGGGAGAAAGGGGATTGATTATCCAAACGAACAGTATGAGGAACTTTCAGAAATAGTGGAAATGGCACTCCAGAAGGAACTCCTGTCTCTCATTCAACAAGGAAAACATGTAGTCCTTGATTTCAGCTTTTGGAATAAAGCAAACAGAGCGTATTATAAAAGGCTTATAGAAAAAGCTGGCGGTACACCAGAACTTGTTTATATGAAGGCTAGTAAAGGAACCTTACAAAAAAGATTGTATAAAAGGAATCAGTCTTTGAATGCTAATTCTCCATTCATAATAACAAATGAGATACTAGAGCATCATTATAACGATTTTCAAGAACCATGTGGCGAAGGAGAAAAAGTAATTTTACAGGAAGAAGATTGTGTTGGGGCAGCCATTGATAGCCCCGACCACCTTTGATGGTAGGCAATACGAGGGGGAACCGCAAGGAATGTTGCTACCCCGTACTATTACTCCGAGAGGGGGAATTTCCGTTACCGAAGATGAAGACTACAAATATATATCCAGCACAATTAAAGTAATGGCTTGTATCAAATCTTACGTGAAGACCCAAAAAAAGGAAGCACAGAACTGATACTGTCTCAGCCACTGTGCCCCTCTTTCTTACTTTCGTATTCTTTTATTCCTGTGTTCTTATTCTGCTGCAGACTTCAGCTTAAACGACATGTTAACAGGGTTGTGATCTGAATACATGAAGTCATACTGAACTGTACGAGCCTTAACTACCTCAACATTGTCAGATACAATAAATCCGTCAAGTGTTGTGCAGAATGTTGTTTTAGAATCATATGGAGCATCTGCAACACGATTTGATGGGATATTCTCTTTCTTGTCGTAAGGAACTACAAGTGAGAATCCATCTGGCAGATTTTCCTTCTTGAACGGCTTGCACCAGCTCTGCTCCTTGCCCTTAACTCCGAAGCATGCGCCACAATCACCAATCAGATCTTTATTGAAATCTCCACCGCAGATTACGTAGTTACCGTTCATTCTCTCCTGAGCAATCTGCTCATAAATCATCTCAAGCTGCTTGTCCGCAATTGTAGGATCAGTTGTGTAAGCAGACAGATGAAGGTTGATAAGAACAAGATCCTTGCCGCCCTCAGCAGGAATTCTCATAAGATCGTAGCATCTGTCAAGATCCATAAACTTCGCAATATTAGTCTGAATTGGCAGACTTCTTCTGATACTTGTAGAAATCTCGTAATCAGAAAGTGTTACAAGACCAGACTTGTTCGCACCATGAGGTGAGTTGAACGGATACAGAATATATGAAGAATTGTAATTCTGTGCAAAAGTGTATGAATGATCCGAGAATCCATCTCTCAGAATCTTTCTTTCGTCCACCTTGTATGTACGTGTTGAGTCGTAATCGACCTCCTGAACAAGGTAAAGATCCGAATTCTGATCCTGAAGCGCACCAGTGATATTGTCCATAGTCTCTACAACAGATTTCTCAGAACGTGCTCTCGACTCCTTGCCGCCGTCCATAAAGAACGAATAATCCTGAAGATAAGCCGCAAATCCGATATTCCACGAAGTTATCTGAAGCTTCTTATCCAGCGGAATATTGGTGTTTACAGTGAGCGGATTGTCGATTTCTGTTTCGATGTTGTCCTCAATTCTGTCGTACGTTAAATACATGTACGCAACGTATCCTCCGACAGCCAGCGCTGCAATAATAATCAGTGTAAGAATAATCTTAAGTATTCGCTTTCCGGTCTTTCTCTCCGGCTTCTTTTCTCTCTTTCCTCTTGCCATTTAAATAAACCTCCTTCCATGCGCCTGCCATTTGTCGCAGACTGCAGGGACAAAAATATCCTGATCGCTGTATCCCCTCTTCACGACGAGAAGCTTGTGCCCCATTCGCGAATGATACTCATCTCTGTCAAAGCTATGCTCGCTTGTCATAAGCGGATAGCACCCCTCGCCGCCGATTCTTTGCTCAAGCGAAGGCACCACGCCCGCCGCACCGAGTTCCATCAGAACCTCAACTGTCTTGTTATTGTACGCATTCAGGCCAAAATCCGCGTATACCGGCACTCCTTCGCGGGCAAAACGTCTGAGCCATCCAAGACTTCCCACGTAAATCCCCGCTTCGGCCGCAAGCTTTACGCACTCGTCAAAGTGCTTCTCGATAATAATACTCTCACGTCCCTTCGGCACGTTCGAGATGTAAGGTATCGCTTCACCCGGAACACAGATCGTATCGTAAGGTGCGCCGCTCTCCTCCGCCTCAAGGCAGATTTCTGCGAGCGGAAGTGCCGCGATTCTTGCCTGTGCGTTGCCATTATCGCGCTCCACTTTGTAATCCGTGAGCCTGAAATAATAATCCTCATCCGGCTCCTCAAGGCCCATATCATACGGTGGATTATAGTAGTATCTTATATCCTCGCGTCTGAATTTCATAGCCTCAGTAAGTGCCTCACAAGCTCTTCTTCGAAGATCATTAAGTTCACTCGCCCTTACAAGCATGCCGTCGGTGCCGTTTATCTTAAGTCTTCCAAGCTCAAAAGGTGTGCTACCGAGCTTGCCAAGCGCGTTCTCAATTCTATTCCTCGATGCGCCTCTCTCGCTGTCATACTCAAAAGGCCCTGCTGTTACAGTCACGGCGCCGGTCTGCATGCTTGGCCAGTTCGCATCATCAGGCCTTGCTTCTGGTCCTATCTCAAGGCTCAGCATTCCATCTGCACCTGTGAGAACCATATCAACAGTTCTCTTTCTGATAGGCTTCTTGTCATCTCCAAAAACACTTCTGCCTTCGAAGCTTTGTCTCGCTTCCGCAAGCTGGCTCTTTCTCGAAGTCCTGTAAACGATATCGCCAGGCTTCACCTCACCCCTGATATCACCTATTCTGAACCTTCCCTTGCCGAGAGGCTTGATATACGAAATAACGTTTCCGGCCGCACGGCCTCCGCCTCGAATCTCAACACCGTCGCCCATCGCCAGATCAGCGGAAAGCTCGACGTCGACAAGAGTAGAGCTTTTGGCCGCCGTAGCCACAAGCTTACCAATCCTGATACCCTGATTCTTAGGAACGGTCATCGACATAAAGTCGCGTCCCGGATCGCCGTCCATATACGCCTCCGTGAATTTGCCGCGGTTAAAAATCTGTAGCAGCGCTTCCCTGTCTTCCGCGCTCACCTCATAATCTCCGTTCTCAAGATAGAGGTCTATGTATTTCCTGTAGATTCTCGTAACCCAAGCGACGTATTCCGGTGATTTCATTCGTCCTTCAATCTTGAAAGAATATACACCGGCATCAATCAGTCTTCCGATGTTATCAATCTGACACATATCCTTCGGGCTCAGCGGATGAACACCATCGAAGTTATAAGGAAGCCTGCAGGGCTGTGCACACTGCCCACGATTGCCGCTTCTGCCGCCATAATAACGGCTCAGCTGACACTGGCCCGAATAGCAGATGCACATCGCTCCATGCACAAAAATCTCAATATCACACAATCTGGTACTGCAAAGCGCCTTTATCTCATTAAGGCTAAGCTCTCTTGCCGGCACGACTCTCTTGTACCCAAGCTCGCATGCAGCCTCAAGCGAATCCACATCACAGCAAGTCGCCTGCGTCGACAGATGAATCTCGAAATCTGGCAGCTTCTCCTTAACCAGCCGGCCAAAACCAATATCCTGAATAATCAGTGCATCCGCTCCAGCCTTGTACAGGAACGCCGCGTAGCCAAGTGCCTCCTCGAGCTCATCATCACTTATAAGAGTGTTCATTGTGACAAAAACCTTTACGCCCCTAAGATGTGCATAGTCAATTGCCGCCTGCATCGTCTCATCATCGAAATTTCCCGCATTGATTCGAGCATTAAAAGCACGGCCACCCACATAAATAGCGTCCGCCCCATTCTCAACGGCAGCGATGAACTGCCTCTCGCCACCAGCCGGCACAAGAAGCTCAACAGACTTATCAAATCCAGCCACAAAAATCTCCTTCTCTAAACAAATAGCATTTCGAACTAATTATTAAATTATAACAGATATGACAGCGAATTACCTAACAAATCGAAGTCCGCTGCAGTTGAGCGATGCATGTATAATCAGTTGGAGATACATAATTTGATTAATGATACACAACCAAGTGGGAGATACATAATCACTTGAGCGATACAAATTCTCAGTTTTACAAGATTCTTCCCGCCATACGGGAAGATCAGCAATTTCTTAATAATTCTTCTCCATGATTTCCAACATGATGGGCCAAAATAATTGATATATAGTGCTTATCCATAAGTAAATCTATTTGGTGTGCAACGTATAATAAGCATTGCTTATTTATATGGCTTATATAATCGCAGATACATAATTTATTACCCTATTTCGCTTCGTTTCACAATGTTTCATGGTCATTTCAGATGCAAATTAGCCATCACCATGCATTTTTAACTGATTTTCCCGATAAGGGATCTTACACAAAACCAAATTGTCTCGTATACCGGGAAGAAACGCAGTAATTCACATATTTATCCCGGCAGGCTATTGTATTTCGTCATGAGCATTTCGTCATGAATGTAGGTCACGAGAACTAAGCAACTCTCCGCCCTCCTCACAACTTGCAATGCTTTAAGACGCTAAGAGAGACGCTTTTCGCAGGTGTGCTTACAATCCCCAAAGTACATGAAAAGGAGCTTTCTTTAGAGTTATGCATTAACTTTGCGTAACTCTTGAAAGCTCCTTGAATTACTTTGATGGGATTGTGCACGCCGAGAACTCGCGTCTCGAAAAGCGCCTTAAAGCATCTCTATGAAAGCCGCAATTCTCGTATTAAGCTGTCCTACATCAGCAAGTGAGTAATCAGTCTCAACGCTCATGTATGGAAGGCCCTTGCTCTTTACGAATCTCTCAATTGACTTTGATTCAACATTGTATGTATGACAAGCCTGGAGAGTCATCTCTACTACTCCGTCTGCCTTAAACTCGTCGATAAGCTCACCCATAAGCTTGAATCTGTTAGTGTCAGGAGTCATAACTGAGCATCCGATGTTCAGGTATCTTCTTGAAAGTGCCTCGTAGATGTCATCAGCATCTAGATCTACATCCTCATCGAATGACTTTGCACCTGAGCAGCTCTCATAAGCTACGATTACTCCGCCATTGTCCTCGATAGCCTTGATAACCTTCTCGGTTACACCACCAATTGGGCAACCAGTCAGAATGATTCTTGGCTTCTTCTCGATCATTTTGCCAGCAGCATACTCAGCCTCAATCTTGTCTGCAACTGCTGAAATCTCTTCAGGAAGAGTTGTTCTATCGAACTTGAATGAACTTCCATAGAACACCTTGAAGAGATCCATACCTGAAACAGGAGCTGGGTCATGCTTCATTACTGCAGCAAGCTTCTTCTTGGCATCTCTGATATCGTTCTCAATCTTACATGCTTCTCTGATATCATCAGGAGTAACCTCTACATCGAACTTCTTGGTAATGTACTCGCAAAGTCTCTTAACCTCGCTTGTCCATAGCGGAAGTGCGATTTCTCTCTGGCTCTGTGGAAGCTCCATTACAAAAACATCCTTGAAATCAGACATAAGCTCGTACATCTTCTTCTTTCCGTCGCAAGTTGTCTCACCAACTACAAGATCACTGAAGTAGAAGAATGGGCACTTGTCAGTAATTGCAAAACCATAGCTTGACTTGATAAGTGGGCAAAGGTTTGCAGGGAGATCCTTCTCCGCATCAGGAATAGTCTCACCTGTAGTTGAACATAGGCTGACAGCAGCAGCTCCAGCAGCTGTAGCTAGCTCTACAGGAAAATATGTGCAGTATGAGCCTACAACAGGCTTGCCTGAATCCTTAACCTGCTTAACAGCGATAAAAGAGTTTCTTCTCTGTTCAGCAAATTCTTCGAATACCTCTGGCAGTTCCTTAATGATTTCCATAAATGTAATTCTCCTTTAAAACAAAATAACTTCAAACATTATACAGCACCTTTACCCGTGCTATTTATAGAACTTTGCTATATCTATTTTTATTAATTTTCAGGGGATTATCTCAAAAATCTAAAAAAGAATCCCTTACGATACCCGACTATCATAAGGAATTCTTTATATATTAGGAAGTTTTCATTGATCAATTACTAATCGCTGAGCTACTAGCTTTATACTGGAAACTCAACAGCAATGTCTTTACCCTCAGCAATGTAGAGCTTAACAACTCCGCCACCGATCTTAACCTGAGTTCCTGCAGGTACTGCTGGAACTGCTACTGCCTCAGCAACCTCAGCTGGAGCCTCTTCCTCAGCAGCCTCATCAGCTACCTCCTGGATGTTAGTTGTATTGTCAGCAGTAAGAGCTGTAAGTGAATCGCAAGTCTTAGTAAGTGTTGCGCCAAGGCACTGTGCGATTGTGTAAGCACCAGTTACATCAAGAAGACCAGTATCGCAAAGATCAGGGAAAAGTGCTGGATCTTCGAGGTTGTGCTCGTTAAGTACAGTTCCTTCCTCTGCTCTGCAGCAAAGTACAGCTGGATCATTCTTATGTTCAAGTGCATATTCAAGACTAATTGACATAGTTAGTTCCTCCTTAAAATGTTTATACCCAATTGACATTCTTATTTTAACAGTAAGAAATCACTAATTCTAATCAGTAAAATAAATACCTGATATAGAGAAAAGCGATACTTTTAGACTGCAATCCAAACTCGTTCTGCGGTTCATGAGAATCCGCAGCCTGATCTTTTGGCATGCAAAAAACAGCTCACCTGGGTCGTCAAACCCCGATGAGCCGTTCATTAATTCCTATTCGCTGGTCTAAACCACCTGTGAACTTAAGTGTTTAATTACTTAATGATGTTCTCAGCGTAGTTCTCCCACTTTCCTGTCTCAACAGCCTTAGCTGCGCCAAGAGCAAGTGCTTCCATCTCGCACTCACCTGGGAATCTGTAGATAGGAGCGATCTTGCTGATGTACTTTCCGATCTCCTCGCAGAACTTAACGCTGTAAGCCATTCCGCCTGTGAATGAGATAGCATCTACATCATAGTGAAGAACTGCTGCCATTGCACCGATGTCCTTAGCAAGCTGATAAGCGATTGCCTTGAATGCACCCATCATCTTCTCGTCACCAGCCATAGCCTCGTTCTCTACAGTGAGGAAGTCCTTAGTTCCAGTGTATGAGTAAACACCAGCCTCCTGACCGATGATTCTCTTAACGTCCTTCTTAGTCATGCCTTCCTGGAAGCAGAGGTTAACAAGTGCGTTTGCTGGAAGTGCTCCACCTCTGTCCATACCCATAGCACCGTCGTCCTTAACGTTGTTAACGTCAACAACTCTTCCGTGCTTGTGAGCTCCTACTGATACACCACCACCAAGGTGAACGATAATCATGTTAAGCTCTTCATATGGCTTACCAATCTTAGCAGCAGTCTTTCTAGCTACAGCCTTCTGGTTAAGTGGGTGGAAGAAGCTCTGTCTCTCGAATCCTGGGTAGTTGAGTCCTGAGTATCTTGCAAGTGGCTCAAGCTCATCAACACATACAGGGTCTACGAAGAATGCAGGCTTACCTACTGCATCTCCCATCTCCTTAGCAATGTAAGCACCAAGATTTGAAGCGTGCTCACCGTAAGGTGGGTTCTTGATGTCAGCGATTACAGCATCATCTACCTTATATGTACCTGAAGGAATGTGCTGGAAAAGTCCTCCACGGCCTACAAAAGCATCGAAATCAGATTCCTGATATCCAGCCTCTTCGATTGTCTTCTTGATAATTTCCTTACGGAAAGGCATCTGGTCTACTACGTGTGGATACTGAGCGATTACTGCAGCATCATGGTCGATGCCCTTCTTGAAAACTTCCTCGTTGTTCTCATAAACAGCGATCTTAGTTGAAGTAGCACCTGGATTGATTACTAGAATTTTCATTGGTGAAATTCTCCTTTCAGGGAACAAAATTTAATATTCATACATCTTAATATAACATATTTCTATGTACTTTTCACTTATTTCCAGTCATAAAATTCACAAATGGCCTATAGAACACTCTATCCTTTAACCCTGTCGGGATATTTCTCCATCAAAGCCTCCATAGAACATTCAAAACTGGTTTGTACCTGCATTCTATAACCCTGGCGGTCAGAATCTGGCGGTCAGAATCTACGGCAGACGTTTTTACTTGCGAATTTATTTGTCTGCAAAAATGCGGACGAACGCGTTAAGTTTCTGAATCGTCTGCAGAAATGCAGATGTTTGGCTGGTTTCATTAAAATTGTCTGTCACTTGATTATGAGATAGGAGTTGCCAACGGCATGCGATTCAACTGAATATCAGTAAACATATGCAAATTACGGTAGAATTTGCATACGTTATAATTATACTCTTCAAACCATCTGCAAATTATGAGCGAAGCGGAAAGTAAGTGAGGCAGACGAAATTGTCCTTTTGGCCGTATTGTATGCAGTTCGGCAGATGTTTTGCTTCAGATGGCACGAATATCTGCTCTTCGGCAGACGAATACTAAACCCAGTGAAACCGTCTGCAACGGAAACGGTAAAATATCTGTGCATAGATAAACCTTTCGAATTGTATTTCGTACTCGAGGTTCCGCTCTGCAATTGTATTGGTTGGTGTACCATTTTGAGAAAGATGAGGTGCACCCCAAAAAGTAGAGTCATAAAAAAGATGATATACTACAAATAACATGGAGGTGCGAAATGGATAGG
>CAKQMV010000016.1 GCA_934255135.1 uncultured Clostridia bacterium
AACTACATGACCCCTGAGGAATTCTACAATCAGGAAAAGTGAGTTTTGACACTCTACTTTTAGGGGGTCACCTCAAAGAAGTGGATGTGGCAACATTTTGGCTTAATGGATAAGCCAGAATACGCTCAAAAGAATCTTTTGGCCCTCGCAGTTCTCCATGAAGCCGGTTGGGTTCTCGGTCAGAATCTGATAGTTACCACAGGTACAAGAGAAAGACCTTTTACACAAACAGACGCAAGAGCTCATATGAAATTATATTTCCCAACAATCCACTAGCACGTAAAGAGCCCCGCACATCATCCGATGTACGGGGCTCATATTAATCATTCCAGATAAATCAAACCTTCGCTCGAATTACTTGCTCTCGATTGCAGCCTGTGCAGCAGCGAGTCTAGCAATTGGTACTCTGAATGGTGAGCATGAAACGTAGTTCAGACCAACCTCATGGCAGAAGTGGATTGAAGCAGGATCTCCACCGTGCTCTCCACAGATACCAAGCTTGATGTTAGGTCTAGTCTTCTTACCATCTTCAACAGCCATTCTTACGAGCTTGCCAATACCAGTCTGGTCAAGTGACTGGAATGGATCAGCAGCAAGGATTCCGTTTCCAACGTACTCCTTGATGATAGCGCCAGTATCGTCTCTTGAGAAACCGAAGCCCATCTGAGTAAGGTCATTAGTACCGAATGAGAAGAACTCAGCATCCTTAGCGATAGCATCAGCAGTAAGAGCAGCTCTTGGAATCTCGATCATAGTACCAACCATGTACTTAAGCTCTCTTCCAGCCTCCTCGAAGCACTTAGCAGCAGTCTCATCGATAGTCTTCTTAACGAACTTGAGCTCGTTGTCGATTCCTACAAGTGGAACCATGATCTCAGGAACGATATCGAAGCCTTCCTCAGCTGAAACCTCAAGAGCAGCAGAAATGATAGCCTCAGTCTGCATCTCAGCAATCTCAGGATAAGTAACAGCAAGTCTGCATCCTCTGTGTCCAAGCATTGGGTTGAACTCGTGAAGCTCAACAGTCTTAGCAGCAATCTTCTCCATTGGGATGTTGAACTGCTCTGAAAGCTGCTTCATATCCTCCTCAGTCTTAGGAAGGAACTCGTGGAGAGGTGGATCCAGAAGTCTGATAGTAACTGGTCTCTCGCCCATAGCCTTGTAGATTCCCTTGAAGTCCTCCTTCTGGTATGGAAGAAGACCAGCAAGAGCCTCTCTTCTCTCTTCCTCAGTCTCAGCAAGAATCATTCTTCTGATCTTAGGAATTCTCTCGTCCTCAAAGAACATATGCTCAGTTCTGCAAAGACCGATACCCTCAGCACCAAACTCTACAGCCTGCTTAGCATCTCTTGGATTATCAGCATTAGTTCTGATCTTGAGAGTTCTGATCTCATCAGCCCAGCTCATGATAGTTCCGAAGTCACCTGAAAGCTCTGGAGCCATAGTCTTGATAGCCTCAAGGTAAACGCTTCCGTCAGTACCGTTGAGTGAAATCTGCTGACCCTCAGTGTACTTCTTGCCAGCAACCTCAAGAGTCTTGTTAGCCTCGTCAACAGTGATGTCCTTACATCCTGCAACGCAACACTTACCCATTCCTCTTGCAACTACGGCAGCATGTGAAGTCATTCCGCCTCTAGCAGTAAGGATACCCTCAGCAGCAATCATACCTGCGAGGTCCTCAGGTGAAGTCTCCTCTCTTACGAGGATAACCTTCTTGCCAGCCTCAACGAGAGAAGCAGCATCGTCAGCTGAGAAGCAGATCTCACCAGTAGCAGCACCAGGTGATGCTGGAAGACCCTTAGCAACAGCTGTAGCCTTAGCAAGCTCATCAGCGTCAAATGTAGGGTGGAGAAGCTGGTTAATCTGATCTGGCTCGATCTTCATGATAGCAGTCTCCTTATCGATGAGACCCTCATTTACAAGATCAACAGCGATCTTAACTGCAGCAGCTGCAGTTCTCTTACCGTTACGAGTCTGGAGCATGAAGAGCTTGTTGTCCTCAACAGTGAACTCCATGTCCTGCATGTCCTTATAGTGATTCTCAAGGATTCCTGCAACCTCCTCGAACTGTCCATATACCTCAGGGAAAGCTTCCTTCATCTCTGAGATAGGCTGTGGAGTTCTGATTCCAGCTACAACGTCCTCACCCTGAGCGTTAACGAGGAACTCACCAAAAATAGCGTTCTCTCCGTTAGCAGGGTTTCTTGTGAAGGCAACTCCTGTACCTGAGTTGTCTCCTGTATTTCCGAATACCATTGACTGTACGTTTACAGCTGTTCCGAGTGAAGCTGAGATGTTGTTAATCTTTCTGTAGAGAATAGCTCTCTCGTTGTTCCATGAACGGAATACAGCAGCGATAGCCTCAAGGAGCTGCTCCTTAGGATCCTGTGGGAACTCTCTTCCGAGCTCAGCCTTAACAAGCTCCTTATATCCCTTGATGATCTCCTTAAGATCGTCAGTTGAAAGATCTACGTCAAACTCAGCGCCAACCTTCTTCTTCTGAGCATTGAAAACCTCGTCGAACTTAGTCTTCTTGATCTCCATTACTACATCACCGAACATCTGGATGAATCTTCTGTAGCTGTCGTAAGCGAATCTGTCGTTACCAGTCTTCTTAGCAAGACCCTCTACAGAAACATCGTTGAGTCCAAGGTTAAGAATTGTATCCATCATACCCGGCATTGAAACAGGTGCACCGGATCTTACTGATACAAGAAGTGGATTGTCAATGCTTCCGAACTTCTTGCCCATAACCTCTTCAAGCTCAGCAAGGTGCTCGAATGCCTCGTTAACGATCTCGTCACAAAGAACGTCTCCGTCCTCGATGTACTTCTTGCAAGCATCAGTTGAAATAGTAAATCCAAATGGAACAGGGAGTCCAATCTTAGTCATCTCCGCAAGGTTAGCACCCTTTCCTCCGAGAAGGTTTCTCATCTCTTTCGAGCCTTCATTAAAAGAATATACGTACTTCATTTATCATTCTCCTTTTAAATTAGAATTTGAGTTATTAGAACTTAAGTCTTTCCTCAATATATGCTCTAACTTCGGATAGAGGTACTCTCACCTGTTCCATAGTATCTCTATCACGAATAGTAACCGATTGTTCAGCCTCAGTCTCGAAATCAACGCAGATGCTGAATGGAGTTCCGATCTCGTCCTCTCTTCTGTATCTCTTGCCGATTGAACCTGCTGCGTCGTAGTCCACCATAAAGTACTGTGACAGCTCCTCGTAGATAGGAAGCGCAACATCCTCAAGCTTCTTGCTGAGAGGGAGAATTGCAACCTTGAATGGAGCAAGTGCCGGGTGGAGTCTTAGTACAGTTCTTGTATCTTCCTTACCGTTTGAATCTGTAAGAGTCTCCTCCTCATACGCATTAACAAGGAATGCGAGAAGCAGTCTCTCAACACCAACAGATGGCTCGATTACATACGGTACATAGACGTCGTTAGTCTCAGGATCTCTGTAAGACATATCCTGCTTTGAGTGAGTCTGGTGAGCGTTAAGGTCAAAATCAGTTCTTGATGCTATGCCCCAGAGTTCGCCCCATCCGAATGGGAACTTAAACTCGAAGTCAGTTGTCGCGTTGCTGTAATGTGCAAGCTCCTCAGGATCGTGATCTCTTGTTCTCAGATTCTCATCGCTCATGCCAAGGTTCTTAAGGAAGCTATGGCAGTAGTTCTTCCAGTAGTCGAACCACTCAAGCTCAGTACCAGGCTTACAGAAGAACTCAAGCTCCATCTGCTCGAACTCTCTTGTTCTGAAGATGAAGTTACCAGGTGTAATCTCGTTTCTGAATGACTTACCAACCTGAGCGATTCCAAAAGGAACCTTCTTTCTTGCTGCTCTCTGGATGTTCTTGAAGTTAACGAAGATACCCTGAGCAGTCTCCGGTCTTAGGAAAATCTCAGCTGATGAATCCTCAGTTACACCCTGGAATGTCTTGAACATCAGGTTGAACTTTCTGATTCCTGTGAAATCCTTCTTGCCGCACTCCGGACATGGAATCTCGTTCTCAGCAATGAACGCCTCAAGCTTCTCGTTGTCCCAGCCATCGCACTGAATCTCTTCGCCCTTAGCCTTCATGAAGTTCTCGATAAGCTGGTCAGCTCTGTATCTTGACTTACAGCTCTTGCAGTCAATGAGTGGATCTGAGAATCCGCCAACGTGACCTGAAGCAACCCATGTTTCAGGATTCATGAGGATTGCTGCGTCTAGACCAACATTAAGCTTTGACTCCTGAACGAACTTTCTCTTCCATGCATTCTTGATGTTGTCCTTAAGCTGTACTCCGAGAGGACCGTAATCCCAAGTGTTAGCGAGACCGCCATAGATCTCTGAACCAGGGAAAATATATCCTCTGTTCTTGCACAGCGCCGTAATCTTCTCCATTGTAACCGTATTCTTGTTTTCCGAACTCATTATTTACCTCTCCTATGATCTAGATTTAAATACAATAAGGCGACATAACAATGCCGCCTCAATCCTTGCAGATTAGTTGTCTGATGAAAGCTCCTTCTCAAGCTCATCAATCACTGCGTCAATATCACAGTCTGCATCTACATCTGATACAGCCTCATCTTCTGGCTCAGCTGACTTCTTCTTGAAAAGCTCCTCAGCCTGCTTCTTGAACTCATCGATGTTATCTCTGATCTTACCATCGTCGATCTTATCGAGCTCTGTCTTAACCTTCTCAGAAACATCATCATATGCTTCCTTACCCTTAGTCTTGATAGTCTCATAAGCCTCAGTATCCTTGATTTTATCGATTACATCCTGTCCCATGTCAGCATACTTCTTGCCGGCATCCTTAGCCTTGTTGTATGAACCAACAACTCTGCCATTGATGTCAACAGTCTCACCGTCAGAAGTTACAAACTCAACCTTGCACTTGAAGCCGATTGTTGCGATCATTCCGAAGATAACTCCCCAAGGAACAAGAATCGCACCAACAACGCCAGCCGTAAGCGGGAAGTTCATGATAAGCTCATCATCCTTCTTGATAACAATTCTTGACATGTTACCCTTGTCAACGAGCTCCTTCATCTTCTTGTAAGCAGTGCTGTCCTTAAAGTTCTCTGAAGTGATTCCCTCAAAGTCACTGTTGATTGTCTCCTCAATGCTGATGATTGCATCGACAACGCTACCGTCACATGCCTCAAGAGCTTCCTTAGCTTCCTTATATGAAGCACCTGTTCTATCCTTAACAAGTTCAATCTTCTCGAGAGTAATTTCCATATTATGAATCCTCCTTATCAGATATTTAGTTCTGTATTCTTCTCAAGCACATCCGAACCCAGATAATGCCTGATATATCCGCTTATAATTGCCTTCAACTCCGCCTCTATTTCAGGCTTCAAAGACACCTTCATAAAGTGCTGAAGGGGCATTCTGGCAAAATAATTTAACACTTCTACTATATCAAATGAAGGGTTATAAATCAATGCGCGGCCTGTGGATTTCTCCCTTGCGGCACACTCGGGACACATCACACCGCCGGCATAAACAGAGAACAGGAAGTCCTTCGAAATTGCTTTTGCGCAATTCACACAGCATCCCGTCTCCGGCATAACGCCGAGGATCCGTAACGTCTTGATTATAAACGCAAAAAGGATGTTAGTGTACCCTTTATTAGTATTACTTATACATTCGAGGGCTTCTATAGTCATGTCAAAAAGCTTAGGCGCAGGCTCTCCATCCTCCAGCACCGAGTCGATATATTCAATCACCGCCGATGCTGCCATAAACCTGTCAATGTCCTCACCGATCGAGTAAAAGCTCTGCTTCACCGATGCCGAATTGATATTGTAGCTGTCTCTTGCCTTAAAGATATCGTATTCCGAGTGGGTAAAAGGTCTAAGCGCCAGCGCAGCCTTCCCGCGCCCCTTCTCGTTAATGCTCGTACCCGCCGTAATCTTGCCGTACTCCTTGGAAAAAAGCACTATAAGACGCCTGTTATTCGCAATCTTTCTCTGTTTAAGTACTATTCCCTCAGTATTTATAAGCATTCCTTATAGCCCTACTCGTCCTTGTATCCGTAATTCTTGATAGTTCTGTCTGAATCTCTCCAGCCTTCCTTGACTTTGACAAAAGTTTCGAGGAATACCTTAGTTCCAAGCAGATCCTCAATATCCTTTCTTGCAGCCATTCCGATTCCCTTGAGCTTTCTTCCGCCCTTACCGATGATGATGCTCTTATGAGACTTCTTCTCACAGATGATAACAGCACTGATCTTAGTCAGATTGCCGTGCTCCTCAAACGACTCGATATCAACAAACACACCGTGCGGAACCTCCTCATTGAGGTACTCAAGAAGCTTTTCCCTGATGATCTCGCTGACAACAAATCTCTCAGGGTGATTAGTCGCCATGTACTCAGGATAGAACATCGGTCCCTCCTGCATGTAGCCTGAAAGGCACGCGAGAAGCTCCGGCACATTAGTTCCCTTAAGTGCTGAAACACCATATATATCGTCAAAAATTTCCATCTCATCATAGTGATTAAACAGCTTGAGGTAGTCCTCCGGCATGATGAGATCTGTCTTGTTGATAACAAGAATCTTAGGTGCCTCTGCAGCCTTGATAACCTCAAGAACGTGCTCATCACCCTTGCCTGGCTCCTTAGTTGCATCAATCAGAAGGAGAATAACATCAACACCGCCGAGTGTGTTAATTGCTGTCTCGTTGATTGCACTTCCGAGCTTGTTCTTAGGCTTGTGAATACCCGGAGTATCAAGGAAGATGATCTGCTCACCCTCGCCTCCATTAGCCTCAAGGTCTGTATAAATTCCTGTAATTCTGTTTCTGGTTGTCTGTGGCTTGCTTGATGTGATTGCAATCTTCTCACCAAGAATGCTGTTAAGCAGAGTTGACTTGCCCACATTAGGTCTGCCCACAATTCCAACAAATCCTGATTTCATATATTAATCCTCTCTTCTTGGCAGATTAATGCCATCCATTACAAATTCTTCCTGAGATCTCATCTCCGCCTTCTCGTCCTCTTCCATATGATCATATCCAAGCAAATGGAAAATACTGTGGACAAAAAGATATATAAGCTCTCGGTCTTTTCCTGTACCGTACTCTTCCGCCTGCTTGAGGGCCTGGTCATAGCAGATAACTACATCTCCGATCGGAATGCAGAAGCCTTCCTCAAAGATGCCGCTGTCAGTCTCCTCAATCTCTGCGGCTATATCCTCTGAATCTGCGTACTGCGGAAATGAGAGAACATCCGTAGACTTGTCGATTCCCCTGTACTCAGCATTAATCTCTCTGATTTCTTCTGCATCAACAACAGTCACGCTAATCTCAACCGGCGCCTCGCTGATGCCAGTCTCATGCTCAAACGCGATCTCGCACGCGCGGTCCATAAGACTCTTATTATCATCTGAAAGCAGATTCATCTCATCACAGTAGTTGATAATCATCTTTCATCATCCTCCCTGCGTCTCTTCTTATCGTTATCGTTATACGCCTTGATAATTCTCTTAACAAGCTCATGTCTCACAACATCGACCTCGGAGAAATAACTCATCTCGATGCCTTCAACACCATCAAGTATGCGGCATGCCTCCTTAAGGCCAGATGCTACGCCTTTTGGCAGATCAATCTGCGTCACATCTCCAGTAACGACCATCTTCGAGCCAAAACCCATTCTAGTTAGGAACATCTTCATCTGTTCTCTTGTGGTATTCTGTGCCTCATCGAGAATAATAAACGAGTTGTCGAGAGTTCTTCCTCTCATATATGCGAGTGGCACGACTTCGACAGCCCCTTTCTCCTTAAGCTTCTCTGCGGCTTCGCTTCCCATAATGTCAAAAAGCGCGTCATACAGTGGTCTCAGATACGGATCGACCTTATCCTGCATGTCGCCTGGTAGGAATCCAAGCTTCTCTCCCGCTTCAACCGCCGGTCTTGTGAGGACGATTCGCTCTACCAGCTTGTTCTTGTATGCCGCAACAGCCATAGCGCAAGCGAGGTAAGTCTTACCAGTTCCCGCAGGTCCAATTCCGAACACAAGGTCGTTATTACGAATTGCGTCTATATATGCCTTCTGATTGTAGGTCTTAGAGCGGAGCGGCTTTCCGAGATGTGTGTAGCAGATTATGTCACCGCTTGTCTTCTTCTCGTCGTACTGCTTTCCCTCGAGCTCGAGATCGATGAGGTAGTTAACCCTCTGTCTGTCAAGTCTCGAATCAATTCTAAGGGCTTCAATCAGCCTGTTGATCATCCTTCCGGCCATCTCTGCGTCTTTTCCATGTATGACAAGAGAATCATCACGTGTCACGATTGATGTACCCGTGAGACTCTCTATAAGCTTGACATTAACGTCCAGACTGCCGAAAAGCTCTGTCGCTTCTATATCATCCGGAAGCTCGAACACTAGAGCCTGTCTTTCGTTCTGCATTCAGAAAATATCCTTTCATAATTAATATTGTAGCAACGCACTGCGGTCGCGTCCAAATTCATCAACGCGCCCGCAAGCTTGCTTGGGCCTGACTACTCGTCCTTGCCGCTTAGATACTCCTTAACAGCCTTAGATACCATTGATCCGTCAGCCTTATCCTTAAGCTCTGCCATGCAAGTCTTCATCATAGCACCCATGCTCTTCATATTGCGCTCGAGGCCTGAATCCTCTGCAATCTTCTTAACAGAAGCCATAACCTCTTCGTAGCTCATCTCCTCTGGCAGATAAGCCTTCAGAACCTCTATCTCCTTATTGTATGCCTCAGTAAGGTCATCTCTGCCCGCCTTGGCAAAATCAGCAAGCGCATCAGTACGCATCTTAACCTGCTTCTTGATAATTGAAACAATCTCAGCATCATCCTCAATTACCTCTCTCTTGTCAACCTCTCTCTGCTTGATAGCAGCTCTAACCAGATTAACAGTTTCCTTCTTAGCATGATCTCCGGCCTTCATAGCCTCTTTATAATCATTAAGCAGCTGTTCCTTAAGTCCCATAACGCATACCTCCTAACAATTAACTTCAATACAAATTATTATACCACATATAAAACAATATCAGTCATTTACACTTTTACTCACCTATACTAGCAAAAACTTTATTAATATCTTCAAATGCATCTAAGGCATCTTCAAAGTTTTGTTTTTGATTCGTATACAGCAGATCCATATGCAATGTTTCATATCGGTTTTTTATCGATTCATTGAAATACATCTTCCATGAATCAAAATCATAATCATCTCTAGGATTATATTCTACTGGAATATTTCTCTTTTCAAGATATATACTATCTGTTTCTTTTGTTTTCCTTATAAGTTCTTTTAATTCTCTCTTATCTTTTAGAAAAGCTTGAATATCATCACGTTTGACAAGCCGAGTAACATCATAAATATGTCTAACCTTTTGCTCTAGTGTCCCACAAATTGCGTGCCGTTTAACTGACATTACTTTATCAAGAAAAGTCCTTTCAATTGCAAGGGTGTTTACAACAACTTCTTCTAATTCAAATTCGTTAATTGCATCATCCAAACCATTATATTCAAGGTATTCTTGAATATATGTTTTCAATCCACGCTCGTTATAAGGATCAGGTCTAACACTAGATCCGATTTCTAGTTTTACTTTAATATCTTCATTGCTATCAAAATAAACAAAAGCACTTTTATTACGATTATTCCGTTCATCCGGAATAATCTCTATATGATAGTCTTCCGTCATCACTCTTTCTATGTTCTTAAGTTCTTTAGCATACTGTTTATCTGTTAAGCAATCAGATGGAATAAATGTTAGATCAATGTCTTCTGAAAAACGTTCTATTGAACCTGGATAACATTTACTTAAAGAAGTTCCTCCCTTAAACACACAACAATCAGCGAAATCACTTTCTTGAAGTTTCTGTAACATACACACAATATAATAATCTCGCTTGACTGCATCTTCAGGGATCCAATATATCTTGATGTCAATATACAAAGGTCTTGAAAATCATCTTCTCTTGTATGAAGCTTCATATATCTCCTCCATTGTCGGGATAGCATAGACTGACATTGATGATAAATAGCGATTCAACGTATTGCTAACATGTAAATAGTTAAGAAACGATTCCAGAAATGCAATTGTTGCCTTCTTATATTTCATGCGTTCTAAAACGTAAATAGCTGCATTATCAGAGTATGACTTTGCAAAATTATCCATATACGCAATTAATGCCCTCTTGTTAACATCTTCTATTTTTGAATAATTCTGCAATATCTCAAGAGCCTCTATTACAGCTACTCTCTCAGGATTTAAATCACAAGATATATTTCTTACTAGGACATTTTGTACAGTTTTCTTTTGTCCTGATACTCGATTAGAATAAACCTCCGTATACTTACCGATCTGAGTTGTGATGCCCTTCTTATTATAAAGCGTATAACCGATTACCAGCCCATTCTGATCATCAGTATAATATGCAATAATATCATTTTCTCTAATCGGGACATAACCATATTTTGATTTCTTAGGTTTATAATATAGACCTTTAGTAAGATGAGCTAATGAGCCATTCTTGCAGAAGCGTTCAAGATTCTTATAAAAAGCAGCTTCTGTCATATCATCAGCAAATATATTGTATGTACTACTTGCCTCAATTACAGTATTCTCAGCAATCTTCTGAAAATGTAATTCTATTAGTTCTCTGTTATTCACTGCTCCTGCTCCTCCCTGTATGTTGTACTCAAATGATAGTCTTATACAACAAAAACGTCAAGTAAAATCCGTTTTTACTTGACGTTTTTATTCCCAATTTGGGGGTTTACTTCATGCACCTGGTTATTCTTGTGACTGCTGCCATCTCCAGGAATCGCGGCACATCTCCTCGATGCCCTTCTCGGCCTCCCAGCCGAGGACGCTTTTGGCCTTAGACGTATCAGCATAGCATATCGCGATGTCTCCCGGTCTTCTCGGTGCAATCTCGTATGGAACCGGAACCTCATTCACGCGTTCAAAAGTTTCGACGAGGTCGAGCACGCTGTAGCCATGTCCCGTTCCAAGATTGAACACCTCGCAGCCCTTGTGCTCCATGCTGTACTTAAGCGCCGCAACATGCCCCTTCGCGAGGTCCACGACGTGAATGTAGTCGCGCACGCCAGTGCCATCCGGTGTCGGATAGTCATTGCCAAAAACATTGAGCTTCGGTCTGATACATTCCGCAACCTGCGTGATGTATGGCATCAGGTTGTTCGGGATTCCGTTCGGTTTCTCGCCGATAAGTCCCGACTCATGCGCACCAATCGGATTGAAATAACGAAGAAGAACCACCGACGCAGATTCGTCCGCTACGCACACGTCTCTTAGGATCTGCTCGATCATGTACTTAGTCCATCCGTACGGATTAGTGCATCCGAGCGGACCGGATTCTTCTGTGCAAGGCACTTCTTTTACCTGACTATAAACAGCGGCTGATGACGAAAAAATCAGATTGGGAACATTGTGGTCTCTCATTATTTCTATAAGAGTCAGTGCTGTATCAAGGTTATTTCGGTAATATTCAATCGGTTTATCAATTGATTCTCCAACAACCTTATAACCTGCAAAATGAATCACTGATTCTATTCCTTGCTCGTCAAACAAGGCATCTAGCATAGCCCTATCTGCAATGTCTACATTATAAAAAACAGGTCTTACGCCTGTAATCATCTCTATTCTGTCAATGACTGAGGCATCACTGTTTGAAAGGTTGTCTGCAATCACTACATCAAATCCCGCGTTGATCATTTCAACAGCGGTGTGTGAACCTATAAAACCAGTCCCTCCAGTCAATAAAACCTTACACATACAATCAAGCTCCCTGTTTATGTAATATCTTTTCTGTTTATTATAGTCCACTATTTTCTTTATAACAATGCACAAAGAGGCCGACACCCTAAAGTGCCGACCTCCGCTAATCTTTTCAGTTGTTCAGATCAGATTACTTAACCTTTACTGACTTAACCTTGCTCCATGCTGAGTAGCATGTTCCGTTAGCTGTCTTAGTGTAAGTTCTAACCTTTACATAGTATCTCTTGTTTGACTTAAGATTCTTAACAACCTTGCTGTTAACCTTCTTTGTGTACTTAATGTTTGCTGTCTTGCAAGTCTTGTAAGTCTTTGAAGTGCTGTATCTTACCTGGTAACCAGTTACCTTGTTAGCTGACTTCTTCCAAGTTGCCTTAAGTGCCTTCTTCTGAGCCTTTACTGATGTAAGTGCTACTGACTTAGGATTAATCTTGAATGTCTTTGTGATTTCTCCCTCGTACTTGCCCTTACCTGCAATCTTTACGCTTGCCAGACCAACCTTTACGTTGTTCTCATATGTAATATCATAATCAGTGCCTGCTGTAAGAGTCTTATCTCCAAGAGTTACCACTACATCCTGAGTAATTTCCTTACCAGTATAAGCCTTTGCCACAATAGCTGAAACTTCAGCATTCTCAATTTTCTGTGCCTCAACTGCCGCATCAGCATCTTCCTTAGTCATTACAGCGTAAGTTGAGAAGTGTCCTGTTGTGAATGTGAATGTTCCATCAGCGTTCTTCTTACCATCGAGGATTGTGTACTTGCCGTTCTCATCGATGTAAACAGCTACAAGTTCCTTGTCTTTCATATCCTTATGAACAGGAACTGTTACTGTTGCAATACCACCATTAAAGTTATGTACTTCGCCGTTAGCAGTCTCAATCTTAAGCTCAATAACAACCTTGTTGTCCTTTACTTCCTTAGTCTGAACTACAAGCTTAACATCTCCAGTTGTTCCCGCCTTCTCAGCAACAGCATCTACTGCCTTCTTATCTAGTGATACGGTTGCGTTATCAGTATTTACAGTTACTGAAGCCTGAGTCTTGTCTGCAAGATCCTTAACAGTTGCCGCAGGAAGAACCACGTTTGACTCAGTTGAGTCTCCCTTATCTGTAACAGCATCAACCTTAACTTCAGTTGACTTGTTTTCTACAGCGTTATCGACAATTTTACCGCCAAGCTCTGAATCGATCTTTGTTTCAGTCTTGCCGTCAGTTGTATTAGTGTTGTCTGATGCATCTACCTTAGTAGCAGCATCGCCGGCTGATGCAGAACCTGAATTTGTAATAGGATTCTTCTCTGGTTCTGGTGTTGGAGCTGGAGCTACATATGTCTCAGTGTAGATTCCATCCTCGCCCTTAGCCCAAGCGTTCATACCCGTTGAGTGAGCAGGAGCTTCTGCTTCTGCTGCAACATAGTAATTCTTATCATTCTTTAGATATACATTCTTACCATCTGCGATGTAATTCTTATCTGGCTTTAATGAGAAAGAACCAGCATTGATGAACTTGCTGCAATCTACAGTTGTTACTTCACCAGTGAAGGATCCACCATTAATTGAAAGTGCAACCTGTGGAGCAGGATCGTTATTCTGTGGATTTGATTCATTTAATGCCTTAATTCCCTTAAATGTTCCACCGTTGATTGTTACAGAAATATCCTTCTTTGTTGTGTGCTGTGCAATTGCTACTGCTGCACCATCAGTAGTTGTACCATTACCATTTGGATCACAACTAAACCTTTCAGCTGTCGCAGTATAATTACCATCATTGATTGTCATCTTACCAGCTCTGATTTCTACAGCTGTACTTCCCTTAATATGTGCACCTGAGAGAGTAGTATTTCCAACACCTGCAAGGTATAGACCTGTGTCAGATACATCAATATCAGCGTCTTTATTAATATTTACTATATTTCCTTCAGCTGCAATTTTTCCGTTAATAGTAACGCCAGATTCGCCTTTAATTTTTCCATTTAGCGTTAGTTTTGATTTTTCGCAGCTAGGATCAAATGATACTGCAAAACTTTTCATTTTATTATTTACTGCGGCTACTGTTGCATTTGATTCAACTGTTAGTTCTGATGATCCATTTAGCCAAATAGCAGAACCAGCCCTTTCTGTTAAACCAGACATCTCTATTTCACCATTCTTAATGTCTAGATTTCCATAGACGTCGAAGAGCATTCCACCACTTCTTGATACTTTATTTCCACCCAAATCAAGAACTACGTTACTTCCTTCCGGAATCGTAATGGCGCTACTTAAAGCAACACTATTTGTAAGTGAAACAGTAATATCGGAACCGCTATCTATATATTTCAATACATCTATATTAGAGAACATTCCGGCAGTTACTTTAACAAATGCATCTGGTGCTTTAGTTTTATCACTTACATCCTGAATGGCTACTTTACCACCTGTAAAAGTTCCTCCATTAATTGTAAGTTGGCCTGCATCATGTGTGCCACAACCGCAATTGTAAACATTAGCGTTCTCAGTTCCAGCACTTGCAAATGTACCATTTTTAATTACGGCAACATTATGGTTCTGAACTACATTCTGCGAGTAATTACTAAACTTACCATCATTTATAGTCAGAATTCCTTCATCATCATTTTTAATTGTGTTTAATCCACCGCTGAATGTTGCTCCATCAATTGTGAGTTCAGGTTTTTCAAAATTTACACCTTGTACATAACCAGATCTTGGATTATTTGAATCATAGTTATAATATCCATTATCAATTAGGCTTGAAAATTTTCCTTTTTGGGATACAGTTACACCCTTTCCGATATGCATCCCACCGTGATTTAGGATATTGTAGTATGAATTACCACCAGAAGTAGCAGCATTTTGTCCATTTTCTTTTGATCTGGTGTATGTACCGCCTAAAAGATCAGCTTCGCCGCTATTATATACAGCAGCTTTTCCATGCGTCACATTATCAACAGTTCCTTCTCCTACAACTGTCAACTTAGCACCCTTATTTATTGTAATTGTATCACTCGACTTATTTGTAAGTGTTTTTCCGTTTAAGTTTAGAAATATTGCGTTTTCAGAAACTGTAATATCTTCTTCAACATTCTTCTGTAAGATAATTGTTCTTGAATTTTGATTGCTATCCGTTGCCACTACTTTTGATGCATCAGAAATAGCTTCTGTTAAAGTTTTATAGAATTTAACATTGTTGCCATCATCTATTGATGCAACAGCACTTTCATCTATAGCCTTATCGCTTTCTCCATTATTAGCTACATCTTTTGACTCTGCTGGTGTCTTAACATCAGTAGCTTCTGATGATGTAGATGAACCAGTAGAATCACCATCCGTCGCAAATGCCAGCGCCGGCATCATTGAGAGTATTACGGTAATACTCATAAGAATTGATATGATTCTTTTCATATTTTCCTCCTTTTGAAATAACTCCTGCCGGTATGTCCGGCTTTAAGAAAAATACATAAACATAAAAAAGGCATTACGCGAACGCAATGCTGTCTTTCTTGCAGTTGACTGCCATTTTACAGGCTCTAGAGCTTTGCGTCACATCCTTTCGAATGTTTTGCCATGTTTATTCCATACTTCATTCTTATAAAAATGAATCGAACCCTCAACGCATAGAAACTATAACAAGGTAAACCTTCTTCATATTTACGTTATGTCAGAAGAAATTATTTCTTTCTATTTAAAATGATACCCCCCCCACAAGCACTTTGTCAACGAATAAACTATACCCAAGAGAACCTAAAAACGCCAAAAACGCAAAATGCGAATCTCTGCAGAGATTCGCATAATTAATTGCTATTAGAACTTTCTAGCCTTCTTTCTAGCAGCTTCTGACTTCTTCTTACGCTTTACGCTTGGCTTCTCGTAATGCTCTCTCTTTCTAAGCTCAGCCATTACACCGTCACGTGCGCATGATCTCTTGAATCTCTTCAGAGCGCTCTCTAAGCTCTCGTTCTCTCTAACGATAACCTGTGCCATATTCCTATCTCACCTCCATCCGTGTTGTAATAGTAATGGAACAGATCGTCCAAAACAAATAACGTGAAGATTATACCATCACCTCAGAAGAAGTTCAAGCACCAAAAATTAAAAATTTCATCACAGCCTAGAAGATATTATCAATAATATCTCCTGCCATCATTCTTCTCTTCGAATCCTCGTCCTTAGCGAACTTCTCAGCCGCCATGCCGTGGATCATAGTTCCATAAAGAAGCGCATTGTTAAGACTGTTGTCCTGTGCAATAAGCGAAGCGATAACGCCCGCCTGCACATCACCAGATCCCGCAGTCGCAAGACCTGAATTACCGATGCTGCTTATATACATCTCCTGATGTCCACTCTTCTCAATAAGTGAGAATACCGAAACATCAGACTTAACAACCATCGAAACATTAAACTTCTTCGAAAACTGTCTTGTGTAAGCAACTCTCTTTCTCTCGACAGTCGCCTTGTCCTCACCAGAAAGTCTTGCCATCTCACCAATATGTGGAGTGATAACGCACTTGCACTTTCTCTTCTTAAATGACTTAAGATTTCTCGAAATGATATTAAGCGCACCCGCATCAAATACAACTCTGCTATCCGATGCCAGTATCTGCTTGATAATAATTCTCTCAGTAGTGCCCTCGCGGAGTCCCGGTCCAATCAGCACGCAGTCACATGAACCGATGAAATCACCAAGCGCACCTACAACATCATCGTTCTTATATGGAACAACAACAGCCTCCGGAACCGATACGTTAAAGAACCCTATATACTTCGACGGACAGAACAGCTTCACAAGTCCACAGCCTGCTCTATACGCCGCCTTGGCAGCAAGGATGCTTGCACCAAGCATTCCGTCGCTTGAAACCACGATTCCCACTGTTCCGTAAGTGCCCTTGTGAGAAGTCTCAATTCTAGGAAGCAGTGCCTGATCTTTAGTCTCCTCATAGAACCTTCTGTCGCAGACCTTAAGCTTGCCCTTGGCCTCCTCGATGCCCGCCTCAACAAGACCGATGTCCGCAACAACGACCTCGCCGCACGCATCTCTACCCTCAGCCATAAACATGCCGTTCTTGTACGCGCCAAAAGTCACAGTCAAATCCGCCATGAACACATTGCCCATCGCCTCACCGTAGTTCGCATTAAGTCCCGACGGAATATCAATCGCAACCTTGTATCCACTCTTCGAATTGAGATACTCGATGTACTTCGCGTATCCATCGTCAATGTCGCGGTTCAGTCCGATGCCAAAAATTCCATCCACGATTACGTCATATCTCGCATAGAGTGTGCCTGTATCGACCTTCCCATCTAATCCGTAAATCGGCGTAGTCGGATAAGCCTTATTAAAAATACTGATTTGTCTTCTGAACTCATTGCTTACAGCAGAAGTATCTCCTATGAAATAAAGCTTCGCGTCGTAGTTCTTATGCAAAAGCCATCTCGCCAGGCAGACTGCATCTCCACCATTATTTCCAGGACCTGCAAAAACCAGAATCTTAGTTCTCCTATCCGGGAATCTATGCATTATCTCATCCAGAACAGCCCTAGCCGCATTCTCCATCAGCACAGGACTTGGGATACCAATATTTATACTGTATTCATCAATCAGTTTCATTTCCTTCGATGTTACTGAATACATAATAGTTCTCCTTTATAACAGATACTGTAATTTTATCATTTTATGGTATCAATCTCAATCCTGCATCAGAGTTTTCACATTGTGCGAACACTACGCGCTGTACTTCTCTGGGTAGATCTCCTTATGCGCCTCCGAAATCGCCTTCGCAATCAGCTTCGCATTCTTATCGATATGGTCGTAGATTTCATTATCCCCATCGTTGCTGGTAAAACCTACCTCCGCCAGGCAGCTTGGCATCGTCGGCACACTGTTCTCATAGTAGTCATCCGTCGGATCCTTAAACACACCCGCCGTAATCGACCTCTCCTCAAAACCGCACTCCACAAAAGCCGCCATCAGCTTCTCTGCCAGAGTCTTCTCCTTATCGGTGCTGTCCGACGGGATGTATATCTCCGCGCCATTACCCTCAGACGCCTGATTCCTGTGAAATGAAATGAAAAGGTCCGCACTTTTGGCATTCGCCATCAGACCCCTATCCTCTCGGTCAACATCCACATCCTCGGTTCGCGACATGTACACCTCATAGCCCATCTGCTTAAGCTCACCAGAAACAGCCTTCGCCAGCTTCAGCGAATCGTCCTTCTCGAACCTGCCACCGGCATCTGTGCCCGAATCAACACCGCCGTGCCCCGGATCGAGGAAAATAATTCCCGGCTCGTCCTTATCGGCAAAAGACACGTTCTCCGCCGCACTTTCTCTGCCGTCATGCGCATCACTTCCCGAGCTGCATCCTCTAACCAGCATCACAATTCCGCCAATAACCAAAACAAGAGCAAGAGCAAACACACTGCACCTACGAATCACACGCTTGCGCATCCTCTGTTTCCTCTTCCTCTTGATTATGATTGCCCTAATCTGCTCATCCGTTAAATTTCTGTTATTATAGTTCTCCATAATGGGAATTCTATAATAAATTCCAATATTTGTAAATTTTAAATTCACTCCCAATGAAGCCACCACTTAAGCCGCCACCGAAATGAATTGTTCAAGGGCATCTCTTGCGCCCATATACGTAAACTTGTTATCTAATGTCTCAGTAGTAACTATAAAATTGATTCCAAGATACCACCCCAATTCATTGAGACCGATAATTTTGCTATAACTTCTGGCTGCATAATCCTGTTTCTCTAGTTTTCCAAGATGCTCCCACATATACTCAGCCCCGGTAATCGGATCAGCTATTATAAAATCTGGATACACCACCTTGCCATTGGACAGAACCACCTTCGGCTCATACACAAAAGGTATCCCAAGCGAGTACAGCATATCCACAATAATCGCCTCCGACTTGGATCGAACCATAATCCCTGCCGTCGTCGGAATATCATGCGATGTCGGATCTGGCTCCAGACATTCATACTTCTTGTTTAGCTTTTCCTGCCAATCATTACTGAACTCAGGATAATACTTTTTAATAAGTCTGTAAAATTCAGAAACATACTTGTCCCTGATAAATTCCCGTGGCTCCTTCTTAATATCATTCAGATATTTGTTAATATGTTTGAGACGTGTCTCATAACATGTCTTCCGTTGTTCTAATACCTTGCGCAATGCCAGTGTTGCAGCAAGGAGCTCCTCACCAAACGGAATATTATGCTCATTTGTATCATGCTCATCATCCTCGTTCTTATATTTATAAAAAAAGCTTTTTCTTTTTCTATAAATATATAGATTCTTCTTAGGTAACGTAGGCAATATCTTGCTGTACTTCTTCAGTTCAGACTCATAGAACTTTGCCATATCTTCAAGTTTCCTCAATACGTTCATACGTCTCTGTGCCTCCTTGAGGTGGATTATACACATCAAAAAATCCAAGTCAAACAATGTGTAAAGCCTATGTATTGTTAAAATCCGACACTTTATTCCCTAATAAGACAAAGGTTACATAAAATTCATACACTAACAGCATGCGAAAGTGTGAATGTATTTTTTCAGAATATTTTTGATAATCCATAGTTCCTGAAAACCAGCAATAATTGCTGGTTATAACTGTTATAGCTGTTCCACCAAGATGCATTTACATTACATAGCACATAGTACGGTATAGAGCACAGCACTTTTTAATCTGTCTATACCAACCGGTATAGACAATCATACTTTTGAAAATCTCTATACCAGATGGTAGAGAGCATACTTTTTTTCATTTTGTCTATACCCAGTTGTTATAGTCATTTGCCACCAGATGGTAGAGAGAACTCCAAAAGCATCTATCCCTATACCAAAACAGCTTGATAATGGTATCAAATTCAGCAAAAGTTCTAATATGTTTGCAATCAACTCTTATGAAATCCAGAACTATTGGTATAGAGAATTCAAAAAGTACCCGCCTCTATACCGCTTGGTATAGAGAAAATAAAAACCATTGCCCTCTATACCGCTTGGTATAGACAATCACAAAATATCAAAGCTCTATACCCGTAAGCCCCTTCGAGGCAAAGATATCCTGCAAGAAGTGCGCTCCGCACTTCCACCGTCTCCCTCCAAAAAACAAAAATGCATTCCAGTGTCAACGACAATGGAATGCACCTTCTTATTCATATGATATCGCCCAACGGGCTATATCTTCACCAAGCCCAGCGGCCTCATTTATTCCTCCACGATCTTCGAATCGCAGTACGCGCACAGGAGCTTTCCGCCCTTACCATGCTTGAATCTCATCTTAAGTCCGCGCTCGAAATGTGTTATACACTTAGGGTTGCTGCACTTGCAAGTCTCACCAACCTCGGCTTCATCGATATCATCATATCTCTTGATTGGCTCCTTAGAACCTCTCTCAATAAGATCAAGAATCAGTGCTCTTCTTACAATCTTGCCGCACATTACCTGCTGGAAGAACTGGATTCTTGGATCGTCATCCACATCAGTTGAAATCTCATCGACTCTTGGGAGTGGATGCATTACGATCATCTTTTTCTTAGCTCTTTCCATCTTCTCCTTGTCGAGAACGTACATGCCAGCAAGTCTGTCGTACACTGCAAGATCAGTAAATCTCTCCTTCTGAATTCTTGTCATGTACAGAATGTCAAGCTCTGGCAGCGCATCCTCGAGAGAAGAAACCTCCTCATACTTTGCGCCGGAATCTGTGATGAGATTCTTAAGACCTTTTGGCAGAGCGAGCTCTTCCGGTGCGATCAGAACGAACTCAACATTCTCGTATCTTAGGAGTGCCTCGATAAGTGAGTGAACGGTTCTGCCGTACTTAAGATCTCCGCAGAAGCCGATTTTCAGGTTGTTCAAGCGGCCAAAATTCTTTCTTATTGTATACAGGTCTGTCAGTGTCTGTGTTGGGTGGCTGTGTCCGCCGTCTCCCGCATTGATGACCGGTACTGATGATGCCTCGGCTGCGACCATCGCTGTGCCCTCGAGGTTGTGTCTGATTGCGATGATGTCTGCGAAGCATGATATAACCTTCATTGTGTCTGAAACAGTCTCGCCCTTAGATGCTGAAGACGCTTTGGCATCTGAAAATCCGATTACGTTTCCGCCGAGCTCGATCATTGCAGACTCATGGCTGAGTCTTGTTCTTGTGCTTGGCTCGTAGAAAAGTGTCGCAAGCTTCAGGTTGTTGCAGCTTGACTTATATCTTCTTGGATGTTCTTCAATATCGTCAGCAAGCCTGAACAGATCCTCGAGCTCATCGAGGCTGTAGTCTGTGATGCTGACAAGATCTCTCTTATACATAGTCGTTCCCTCTTCCCTAAAAACTTCTCTAAAATCTCTTAAAATCTCTCTAAAATCATCTGAAGGTCCCGGTGACTTCCCTAAAGTCCACCGGAACCTTCTTAAAGTCCTGCTTAAATCTTATAGTGATCTTGTAAAGCTGATTACCTCGTCGCCCTGCTCAGGAGTTACATAACCCTCAGTCTTAGCAAACTCGATAAGCTTTGAGATTGTGCAAAGGCTTGTCTTCTCGCAGTTAGCAGCTGCAAAAGCCTCGTCAGCCTTAGTTGTCTCGTATGTGAAAATGCTCACAACGCCGAGCACCTCAGCGCCAGCCTCTCTAAGAGCCTCAACAACCTCGATTGAAGACATTCCTGTTGAGATAAGATCCTCAACAACAACTACCTTGTCCCCAGCATTCAGCTTTCCTTCGATTCTGTTGTTTCTGCCGTGTGACTTTGAGCTTGATCTTACGTAGCCCATTGGCTTGCCCATAATGTGAGCAGCGATAGCTCCGTGAGCGATACCTGCAGTTGCAGTTCCCATGATTACGTCACACTCAGGATACTTCTCCTCGATAACTCTTGCCATCTCGTTCTCAACAATATCTCTTACCTCAGGTGCAGTGAGGATAAGTCTGTTATCGCAGTAGATAGGGCTCTTGATTCCTGAAGCCCATGTGAAAGGCTCCTCAGGTCTCAGAAATACAGCCTTAATATCAAGAAGGCCTCTTGCAATCTCATTAATCTTTGATGACATAATAGTCTCCCTTCGTTCCTATATAATTATTCTTTCGTTTGTTAACCGTCGTGCGTATTACTTAAGCTCGTCTGCGCATCTTCTGTATGCCGCAACAGGATCCTCTGCAGCAGTAATGCTTCTTCCGATTACGAGATAATCTGATCCGAGCTCCTTAGCTCTTGCAGGAGTAGCAACTCTTGACTGGTCGCCTGCAGCATCTCCTAGAAGTCTGATACCAGGAGTGATAGTAAGGAAATCATCACCAACATTCTCGTGAATCATACCTGCTTCCCAAGCGGAACATACGACACCGTCGAGACCCGAATTTTTGGCATTCTTAGCGTAAGCAACAACTGTATCTGCAACTGTACCAGGAATTCCAAGCTCGTTATTCATAAGCTCCTGATCTGTTGATGTGAGCTGAGTTACTGCGATCATCAGAGGCTTTCTTCCCTCGATGTTCTCTCTGCCCTCGTTGAAGCCCTTAACTGCTGCAGCCATCATCTTAGAACCTCCGGCAGCGTGAACGTTAACCATGTCAACGCCGAGACCTGCCATTACCTTCATTGCGCTTCCTACAGTGTTAGGAATATCGTGAAGCTTAAGGTCAAGGAAAATGCTGTAGCCTCTCTTCTTAAGCTCCTTAAGAATTGCCGGGCCTTCGCTGTAATAAAGCTCCATTCCTACCTTCACCCAAGGCTTGTCCTCTACAGCCTCGAACTTGTCAAGAAACTCCAGAGCCTTAGCTCCTGTCGGAAAATCAAGTGCAATAATAATTTCAGGTTTCATATTTATACAACTCCTCTAATTTCGTTAAGGTTTGAAATGCCGAGCTCAGCCATTCTCTTAGGAAGGTTTCTGATGATATCAGGGCAAACCCATGGATCGATAAGGTTCGCACTTCCTACCTCGATAGCAGTTGCTCCGGCCATAATCATTTCAAGCACATCGTCTGCAGTCTGGATACCGCCGATTCCGATGATTGGAAGGTCTACCGCATGGAAAACCTCGTTAACCATTCTCATTGCAATCGGTCTGATAGCAGGACCTGAAAGTCCGGCATACTTCTCAGATGTGATAGTCTTTCTAGTCTTAAGGTCGATTCTCATCGCCTTGAAGTTGTTGATAAGGCTGATTCCGTCAGCGCCGCCAGCCTCACAAGCCTTCGCGATCTCCGCGATTGAAGTTACATTAGGAGTAAGCTTCATGAAAAGTGGCTTATCAGTAGCAGCTCTGCAAGCCTTAGTAATCTTCTCTGCAAGCACCGGGTCAGCGCCAAAAGATGATCCGCCGTGGTGCACATTCGGACAGCTGATGTTGATCTCGAACATGTCGATCTCATCCATAGCAGTAAGTCTTCTTACAGCCTCTGCATAACCATCAACACTGAACTCACTTACATTAGACACGATAGGTCCGTGATAAATCTCTCTAAGCGCAGGAATGTCCTCCTTCATGTAATGCTCGATTCCAGGGTTCTGAAGACCGATTGAATTAAGCATTCCGCTTGTGCACTCCGCAATTCTAGGAAGCTGGTTACCATATCTTGGCTCTAAAGTCACACTCTTAGTAACAAGAGCACCGAGGAGGTTCAGATCATAAAGCTCCTTGTACTCCATTCCGTATCCGTAAGTACCACTTGCAGGCATAACCGGATTAGCCAGCTCAATACCAGCAAGATTCACTCTCATATCAGCACCGGCAGCCGCCGAAGCCTCAGCCCATCCAGGCGCATTAGTCTTTACAGTTTCTGCCATTCTATTATCTCCTTATCAAATACTGGGCCCTCCTTGCATACACGCATTGGTCCCTCTAGAGTATTAATCGAGCATCCCATGCAAGCGCCAAAACCGCAGCCCATTCTTGCCTCGAGACTGAACTGACCCTTCTCAACCTTAGGATCGAGCGCCTTGAGCATTCCTGTAGGACCGCAGGCACATGCGTACTCCGCGCGGGCAAAAGCATCGGTTACAAATCCCTGTCTTCCGTTGCTTCCGTCTGCTGTCAGTATCTCGATATTCTCGCAGAGATATCTGAACTCGTCGATGAGAAAGAAGTCATCCTTAGTATTGAAGCCAAGAACGACCTTAGCGCTCTTACCCTGCATGATAAGCTCCTTCATCAGGCCGAGCATTGGTGGAATTCCGATTCCGCCGGCAATCAGGTAAGCTCCATCAGGAATCGCATCAACATCGTAGCCGTTACCACAACCAGTGATTGAATCAACAATCTCGCCAGGCTCCATCTTGCTTAGGATCTCAGTACCCTCACCAACAACCTTGTAGATGATAGTGTATCTGTCGCTGTCATAGTAGCAGACAGAAATAGGTCTTCTGAGGAACTTGCCAGGAACCCCAATCATAGCGAACTGTCCAGGTCTTGTAAACTTGCTCTCCTCTGTCTCGAGAGTCATCTTGTAGATGCCCTCCGCAAGCTTCTTGTTCTCGATAATTCTGCTTACTTCTCTATCCATAAACCACCTCTCCGTTTCTTATGGTAAACATAGGCTTTCCGTATACCTTCCATCCGTCAAATGGAGTGCTTCTTCCCATAGTCTTAAACTCCGCAGGGTTGATAGTGTACTCATTTGCAAAATCAACCACAACGAGGTCATCAGGATTCTCAAGTCCAAAGCGTTTCCTTGGATTAATAGACATAATCTCTGAAAGCTGATTTAACGTAATTATACCTGTTCTTACAAGTCCTGTATACAGAACAGGGAAAGCAGTCTCAAGTCCCACGATTCCATTCATGCTTCGTGCAAAACCTCTTGACTTCTCCTCTTCTGAATGTGGCGCGTGGTCTGTCGCAATCATATCAACAGTTCCATCAGTGATACCCTCAATCAGCGCATCTCTGTCATCCGGAGTCTTGATTGGTGGATTCATCTTGAATCTTCCGCCATTCTCAGGCTCACGGCTTAGGAACTTCTCAACATCGTCAGTATCGAGCACCAGATAGTGAGGCGCAGTCTCGCAGGTCACATTAACGCCGCTCTTTTTCGCATCCCTTATAACCTGAACGCTCTCTCTGCATGAAATGTGACATACATGGTAAGCTACACCAGTCTCATCCGCAAGCTTAAGGTCTCTTTCGATCTGTCTCCACTCACTCTCTCTCACCTTGCCCTCTGCCAAAAGCTCCATGTCTTCGCAGTGCGCAACGATCATCTTATCCAGAGTCTTTGCTCTCTCCATAGCCTCCCGCATCATTCCGCCATCCTGAACTCCGAAGCCATCATCCGAAAATGCGATTACATATGGCGCGATTGCCTCCATGTTGGCCATCTTGCCCTCGCCTCTTCCAGCTTCTGTGATAGTCCCGTAAGGATGAACGCCGATCACGGCGTCCTTCTCAATTATCTCAAGCTGCTTTCTTACAGCCTCGAGATTAGAAGGCGCAGGATTTAGATTAGGCATAGTGCACACATCTGTAAAACCACCAGCTGCTGCAGCCATGCTACCTGACGCTATAGTCTCCTTATACTCATAGCCTGGCTCTCTAAAGTGAACATGCACATCCACAAAAGCAGGCAAAACAAAAGAGTTATCAAGAGAGATAACTCTTCCATCATTTAATATTAACTTGTCGTTGTTAATTACTGTCTTCATAACTCCTCCAAGAAAAAATTCTAAACATACTTCTTGCAATTATACCACGGCATTAAGCTCCTGTGTATCCTTTACATCAATAACATATGTATCAAGAATCTTATCATGCCATCCGCGGTTCCTATCATCGATCAGAATCCAGATATATCCAAGACAGAATACAGGCTGGCAAGCCCTCTTCACGATAAACTCTCTAAGAAGCATCCACCAGATTCCAACCGGCTTGCCATCAATTGAAGACACAACCTTAAGCCCCAGAATTGCCTTACCAATCGACTGTGACTTAGTATAGAAATAAATCTGCACGCCAGTATATACAAGTCCAACAATAATACAGAAAAATATAGCACCAGCTCCCACAAGCGAGCTCGTATCATACTGATACGCATACCCTAAATCATCATGCCCATAATAACTGTACGGCATCATCGCACTCGCACTAAATACTCCGAAAACTGCCACAGAAACAACCATCAGAACAATGCATGGCACAACCATATCAATAAGCGCCGCCGCAAATCTCTTACCACGTGACGCCAACTTCATCCTCATCTTAGCCATTCTACCTACCTCCATAAATCAGGGCCGCCCTTGCCTCGCGCTGCGTGCTATTGCATTGCGCTCGGTGACGGGCGCTCTATCAGCACTCCTATGCGCCCGTCGCGGCCTCCGGCCGCATCCGCGCGGCGACCCTTTCAATACTTTCTATATTCTACCTAACAAACTTGTTGCGTGTATGAAAATCCCATATATTTTTACACATTATATTTCAACCGCCCGCAACTACTCCCTTCCGCCCCGCCGCCCAGGCACCTTGGAGCTGACTTCCGATACAATTCTGTGAAAATTGTCATATCTTCCCGCATACCGGGAGGAATCAGCTTTTGGGCTGAATTCTTATCGTGAAAAACAGCCAGCCATACCTGAAAACTGCCTTTTGTCATAAGCAATATTTATGCTTATGTTATTTTAAATAATCCAGGCTTATTCATACTGCTTCTGACAGCATCCACACTACATACAAATGCTTATATTTCCCAAAAAATCTGCAGATTGTCTTCAATTTCTATCCCAATCTGCACCTATACCATCACAAAAATAGATTTACTCCGAGAAGGAATCACCGAAAACACAGAATCGTCCCGGATAGCGGGAAGAATCAGCACTTTTGGCCGTATCGTCCCGCCAACGCCAGCACGCCACGCCATACCTACAAAAAAACAGACCACCACATCACGCGATGATCTGTTGCTGATATTATCAACAGTTTATTTACAAAGCTGAACCTCGATGGCTCTCTTCTTGTCTGGAACCTTTGGATCGTCCTCGATATCAAAAGTTACCTTCTGACCCTCCTTAAGTGTTCTGAAGCCATCCATAACGATTGCAGAGAAATGTACGAATACATCGCTGCTGTCCTCACTATTCTCGATAAAGCCGTAGCCTTTCTCGTTGTTAAACCATTTAACTGTACCGTTGTTCACAATCAGCCCTCCTCCCAAAAGTAGTCTCATTGGTGTAGGATCGAGCATTAACACCATGTTCATCATATCAATAAACATAGTTAAAGTCAAACAAACGCAGGCTGTTATTCCCACAGGATATATTCAGCTTATTCCTCCTCGTGTGGTTCCCAGTTAGCGAGCTCCTCTGGCATCTCCTTGCCGCTCTTTGTGTAGTAATCCTTAAGAGCCATTCTGATAGCATCCTCAGCAAGAACTGAGCAGTGAATCTTTCTTGCAGGAAGACCATCAAGAGCCTCTACAACAGCCTTGTTAGTAAGCTCAAGAGCCTCGTTAATTGACTTTCCCTTGATGAGCTCTGTAGCCATTGAGCTTGTTGCGATTGCTGAGCCGCAGCCAAAAGTCTTGAACTTTACGTCCACGATTACGTCGTTCTCAATCTTAAGATACATCTTCATGATGTCTCCACATGTAGGATTTCCGACCTCACCTACACCACTTGCATCCTCAATTACACCTACGTTTCTTGGATTCTCAAAATGATCCATAACCTTATCTGTATAAAGCATTATTATTCCTCCTATTTATGCAACCTTGTTATTTACGCGCGCCCTTAAACGCACCAGATTCATTCGCACCCTCGGCACGCTCGCATCCTAAATGCAGTGCTCTCTTTCTCCTGAAAGGAGCTCATCCCAGAATGGTGACATCTTTCTGTAAAGATCTACAACCTTGTGAACCTTCTCGATAATGTAGTCAACCTCTTCCTCAGTGTTCTGCTCATTTAAGCTGAAACGGAGACTTCCGTGTGCAGCCTCAACAGGAACGCCCATTCCAAGCAGAACGTGGCTTGGGTCAAGTGACTCACTTGTGCAAGCTGAACCCGATGAACAGCAGATTCCGTAGTTATCAAGTGCGAGCAGAAGTGACTCTCCCTCAACACCCTCAAAAGAATAGTTAATGTTTCCTGGAAGTCTCTTCTCAGGATCTCCGTTAAGCTTTGAATGTGGAATATCGCTAAGACCCTCAATCAGTCTGTCTCTAAGTGCGATAACCTTCTTGTTGTTCTCTTCCATATTGGCAACGCCCTCTTCAAGAGCTGCAGCCATTGATGCGATTGCAGGAACATTTACAGTACCGGCTCTCTTTCCTCTCTCCTGAGCGCCACCCTCAATTACATTGAGAAGTCTGATTCCGTTTCTTGCATAGAGTGCACCAACGCCCTTAGGGCCATGGAACTTATGACCTGACATTGAAAGCATATCAATATTCATAGCCTGAACGTCGATTGGAAGATGAGCTGCAGCCTGAACAGCATCAGTATGGAAAAGAATTTTTCTCTCCTTGCAAGCTGCTCCGATCTCAGCGATTGGCTGAACCGCACCCATCTCATTGTTTGCAAACATTATTGATACGAGAGCTGTATCATCTCTCATTGCTGCCTTTGCCTTCTCAACATCAACGATTCCGTTAGCTTCAGGAGCAAGGTAAGTAACCTCAAAACCTTCCTTCTCAAGCTTTCTCATTGTGTGAAGAATTGCATGGTGCTCGATGTTCAGAGTGATAAGGTGTTTCTTGCCCTTCTCTCTTAAACCTCTTGCAGCACTGATCAGAGCCTGATTGTCAGCCTCACTTCCACCTGAAGTGAAATAGATTTCATTGTCTCTTGCCGCATTGATTGCCTTCGCAACCTTAGCTCTAGCCTGATCAAGCTTCTCCTGAGTTACCTGACCATCAGTGTGAAGACTGTTTGGATTGCCGTTGTAATTCTTAAGGCAGTCAATCATCTCATTCATAGCTGTCTCACTCATATATGTAGTGGCAGCGTTATCAGCATAAACTCTCATGTGGTCCTCCTTTATTCTTCACACTCGGTGCACCAGTCGCCGAGCATTGTCTTTCTTCTTCCGTTGATGACATCGTCCAAAGTGATTCCTTTAAGATACTTCTCGATTGCTCTGTCAAGTCCGACCCAGAGCGGAAGTGTCAAACAGCTTGCCGCCTTGTCGCAGTTCAAATCGCCATTCTTGATACACTCTACCGGAGCAAGGCTACCTTCCGTCAGATTAAGAATCTCATTGATCGTATAATCTTCCGGCGCCTTAGCCAGCCTGTATCCACCATTCTTTCCTCTAAGACTGCTGAGCAGCCCGCCCTTGTTCAGAATGGAAACCACATTCTCAAGGTACTTCATCGAAAGGCTCTGACGTTCAGCAACATCTGACAGAGACACATAGGCATCGCCCTGACTTGAAGCCAGATCCATCATTACTATGAGGGCATACCTGCCCTTCGTTGAAACCATCATCTCGTAATGCCTCCTTGTTACTCGCAGAAGATGTGATATAGAAAATATCAATCTTTTGCCCTATAAATCCTACTACCGGAGTAGGAATTTGTCAATTCCTATTGAACTTCCTTCGCAGAAATTCTATAATCTAAACATCGAATTCCTACCAAAAGGGTGGGAATTAAGGGGAGGCATATCAATGGGACTTATTAAAGATATCAACAGAGAGTACGAAGTAGTTAAGAGAAGAGACCCCTCAATCCACTCTAAGTGGGAGGTAATGCTCTACCCTTATTTCAAAGCGATGCGTGCCTACAGGAAGGCACATGCGCACTACCTTAAGGGTCACTATTTCAGAGCCCGCATGATTTCACAGAGAGCATCACGCAAGACCGGAATCGAAATCCACCCTGGCGCTACAATAGGTAAGAATTTTTTCATAGACCACGGCACAGGCGTAGTCATCGGCGAGACGGCAGAGATCGGTGATGACTGCATGCTTTTTCACGGTGTAACCTTAGGCGGCACTGGCAAAGACACCGGCAAGCGCCACCCGACCCTCGGAAACAACGTCACAGTATACGCAGAGACAGTAGTCCTCGGTCCGATAACTTTACACGATAACGTCGTAGTCGGTGCCAAAAGCGTCGTTATGCACGACGTAGATCCCGGCCTCACCGTTGTCGGATCGCCAATTCGCAAGGTTAAGCAGCGCCTCGAAGACGGAACCGTCATCGCATTCAACCGCGACGGCTCCGTCCGCTACATCCTCGACAAGGACGGCAACAAAGTCGGCGACAACAAAGACTGCGCAAGCTGTGCCAGCAAAGAACTCTGCAGCTCCAAAGACAAAATCACAGACTAACATCCAGATATATTAGCAGTCGCCCGGGTCCACATCGGCCCGGGCATTTATTATGTAAACAAAGGGATAAGCCCGCCTCAGCCCACAAAAGACACGCATTAGGCCTTGCTGCGGGCTTACCCGCTCCATTACCGAGTTGTAACCCGCATGTCGCGGGCTTTCCCACTCCATTTCCAAGCTGTAGCCCGCACGTCGCGGGCTTTCTCACTCCATTTCCAAGCTGTAGCCCGCACGCCGCGGGCTTTCCCACTCCATTACCAAGTTGTAGCCCGCACGCCGCGGGCTTCCCCACTCCATTTCCAAGCTGTAGCCCGCATGCCGCGGGCTTTCCCACTCCATTTCCAAGCTGTAGCCCGCACGCCGCGGGCTTCCCCACTTCATTTCCAAGCTGTAGCCCGCACGCCGCGGGCTGCCTCATCCCATTCCTAAGTCATAGCCCGCACACCTCCACACTCTTCCGCAAACTGCGGGCTTACATGTCAATTCATAATATGTTTCTCCAAAAATACATTTTGCAATTTCAGTGCATTTCAAGTTCATTTTTATTCTCATCACATTCAATAATATTATATTTTCAAATTTTATATTGCATAAGAGATAATATGCATGTCCGCTGCATATTGGACATTCCTTTTATTGCTTACTATAATACAGAAACACCACTTGCAGATTGCACAGAATCATGAAAGAAGGATACTATGAATACAGCACAGAAATTTCGCAAGAAAATCAAATTCTATACCCAGTTAAAGAATACAAACGAAAACATCATCAAAACTTTGCCACAAGAAACTTTTAATATCAGTATTGATAAAGGGAAATTCAGACATAGAATTGTCATCGGCAAAGATTCAAATGGCAAGCCCATCCGCAGAGATATTAATAAGCAAACACCACTTGTCTCTGCCGATTACGCACATCGCATGTATCTTGAACAACTTAATATAGATTTACAACGGGAAATAGATGCAATGAACAGTTACCTTAGTGTGCATACAGATATAGAACCCGGTCACATTGATATTAAATATATAGAAGAATTTAACCGTGTTCTAAAGCTCAAGATTGGAACCATTGGTGAAGAATTTCAGAAATTACTTAACAACAAGTTTCGACTCAGCACGTACAAAAAAGAAGATTGTATCTACCCAACACTCCGTGGTGAACGAGTGCGTTCTAAGTCTGAATCAATTATTGCCGATGAACTGTTCAAGAGAGGTATTCCTTACTTATATGAGCCAATTTTAGAAATCAATGGTATCGAATACCTGCCAGATTTTATAATTCTGGATCCTGAAACCGGCTCAATATATATATGGGAGCACCTTGGCTTAATGGAAAAAAACGATTATGCATTAAAAGTCTACGATAAACTTAAAGTTTATCAATCTGCAGGCTGGATTCTTGGCATTAATCTAATAACGACATCTGAAACCAGGAGTGTTCCATTTACCGGTCAAAATGCAAATTCTGCTATCGACTATTTTCTGTGTCCATGCGCATCATGAGTCGCATCTCGTCACCTCAACTCACATCATGCAATCTTGTGTAATATCCAGTCACTCCAAGCAGCGAATCCTATACAATACAAAACCACCGCTTCAAACTTCTGTCCTAAAGCGGTGGTGTGCTAACTCTATCAATATTTACTATACGTTTCCTGGTTATTCCTAGTGGATTATCTTAGTTGGTTATTATTAGTGATAATTCTTAAGCGATTACTCTAACTCCGTTTGCGCTGAGCTCATTAAGGAATGCCTCTACGCACTCAGCTTCATTCTTTGAGTTATCCTTCTTGAGAACCTTGATCTCAGCAAATCTGTTGTGTGCTAGGCTGATTGCCAGCTTTGCCTTGCAACCTGCTACTGAAGCTACTCCTGTTGCTGCAGCGATTGCTGATGACTCTGGTACATATGTCTTATTATTCTTAGTAACGATAATGTGTCCCCTTGATTCGAAAGAAGTAATTACTTCTTCAGGTTTAACGAGGTTTGAACTCTTTACAAAAGTTCTCAGTAGTTCTCTCTTATCATTGCAGTCTAGTTTGTATACAGTAGTCATCATGGCCTTGTCCTCCTATCGTTTTGGTCAACTACATAGTACTCTTTTATGAAGATTTAGTGAAGATAGTCTTTTTGATGCTAGTATTAGCAATCCTTATCGATGACATTATTATTTTTACTTATGTGACAAAATGTATTTTTGGAGTACAATAGGTATGGAATTCAAAGTAAGGAGCAAAGATATGTCATATAAAATTTTTGTCATTAACCCTGGATCAACCTCCACTAAGCTGTCACTCTTCGAGGACAGAAAAGAGGTATATTCAACTGCTGTAGTTCATGATGCACAGGAGCTGCTCTCATTCCCACACATTAACGACCAGCTCGGCTACAGAATGAACGTTATAAAAGAATTTCTTAAAAAGAACAATATTGACCTAAGCGATGTAGACGCAATTGTTGGAAGAGGCGGAAGCGTACATCCTGTACCAAGCGGAGTTTTTGAAGTAGATAGAGAACTCCTCGAGGATACAAGAAACATCGTTGGCGGAATGATTCACCCATCATGCCTTGGTGTTCAGCTCGGAAGAGAGCTCCAGAAAGAGTACGGTGGAAGACTCTTCATGGTTGACCCAATCTGCGTTGACGAATACATTCCAGAGGCAAGATTCACAGGAATCAGAGGCGTAAGAAGAAAATCAATTGGTCACGCCCTCAACCTCAAAGGTACTCTTCACCACCACTGCG
Organism: uncultured Clostridia bacterium; assembly: GCA_934255135.1. Taxonomy (GTDB): domain Bacteria; phylum Bacillota; class Clostridia; order Peptostreptococcales; family Anaerovoracaceae; genus Crickella. The sequence goes on from CAKQMV010000016.1 coordinate 32,790, forward strand.
AGCTCCTAGGTATTGAGTATGAAGAGAACAACTTTATCGCTTGCCACATCGATGGAGGAATTTCGGTAACAGCACATCGCAAAGGACAGATGATCGACGGAAGTAACGCATGCGGCGGCGACGGTGCTTTTACCCCAACAAGAATTGGAAGCATTGCTGTAACAGACCTCCTCGACTACCTTGAGGCGGGACACAGCATCGCGGACACAAGATTGCTCTGCGCGGGCAAAGGTGGTTTTGTAAACCATTTTGGCAGCAACGACGGTGACGAACTCAAAGCGAAGATCCTTGCCGGCGACGAGTACGCAAACCTCATCTGGCAATCATTTATCTACAACATCGCAAAGCAGATTGGTGCAATGAGTACAGTTCTCAAGGGCGACGTTCACTCAATCGTGCTCACAGGCAGATATGTAAGATTCGGCGACATCATCGAGAAGCTGACTGAGGCAACCGAGTGGATTGCTCCAGTTCACGTATATCAGGGCGAGCTTGAGCATCAGGCGATGGCTAACGGCGCGTACAAGGTTCTCACGGGCAAAATCACTCCGCTCGACTACCACACCGAGGTCGTAAGACTCCGCGAGGCCCACAAGTTCTACGAATAATTGCAGAATCATGTTGCATAGAAGGAAGGCTCCGGCCTTCCTCTTTCTTTTTGCCCGAGATCGCATATGCCCTAGACCTCGGGATTTCCGCCCACCAAAAGAGGCGCCTTGCGGCGCCCCTCTCTATCTCATATTCAATACGATATTACTTCGCAGCCTCGTACTTCTTAAGGAACTCTACAAGTGCCTCAACACCCTCCTGTGGCATTGCATTGTAGATTGAAGCTCTGAGTCCGCCAACACTTCTGTGGCCCTTGAGGTTGTCGAAACCTGAAGCCTTAGTAGCCTTAACAACCTCTGCATCCTCTTCCTCTGAACCAGTTGTGAATGTGCAGTTCATAAGTGATCTGTCTGCAGGCTCAACGTTGCCCTTGAAAAGTTCGCTCTGGTCAAGGAAATCATAGAATACCTTAGCCTTAGCCTCGTTTCTCTTCTGAACAGCCTCAAGTCCACCCTGTGCAAGGAGGTACTTGAATACCTTACCGCAGCAGTAGATAGCCCAAGTGTTAGGAGTGTTGTACATTGAATCCTTGTCAGCGTGAGTCTTGTAGCTGAGGTAAGTTGGGCAGAACTCAGGAACATCTCCGATGAGATCCTCTCTGATGATAACAACTGCCATACCTGCAGGGCCTACGTTCTTCTGAACACCAGCCCAGATAACACCGTAATCCTCTACATTGCAAGGCTTTGAGAGGAACATTGATGACTGGTCTGAGATAAGGATCTTGCCCTTAGTGTTAGGAAGCTTGTTGAAAGTAGTTCCGTTGATAGTCTCGTTCTCACAGATGTAAACGTAATCAGCATTCTCAGGAATGTCAAGATCACTGCAATCTGGAATGTATGAGAAGTTCTTGTCAGCTGAAGAAGCAACAACCTTAACCTCGCCGTACTTCTTAGCCTCTGCGATAGCCTTCTTTGACCAAGTACCAGTCTCAACGTAGCATCCTACGCCATCCTTAAGAAGGTTGAGTGGAACCATAGCAAACTGAGTAGTACCACCACCCTGAACAAAAAGAACCTTGTAGTTCTCAGGAATTCCCATAAGCTTACGAAGGTCAGCAACAGCCTCCTCGTAAATCTGGATGAAAGCCTTTGATCTGTGGCTCATCTCCATAACTGACATTCCAGTTCCTCTGTAGTTAAGAACCTCTGCTGCAATCTCCTCAAGAACTGGTTCAGGCATCATAGCAGGACCTGCTGAAAAGTTAAACACTCTATCGTATTTCATTTAAAGTTTCCTCCTTTGGATAATCAACACTATCCATATATTTCGCACAATTGCAAACTAATCTTATCACAGCCCACTAATAATGTCGACACATCTTCCACGGAGACCGTGTCCAATTCTTGTTCTTTATAGCTTCTGGTGGCGGCTATTCTGTTTACGCCGGCGCCCTTTCTGTTTACGTTGGCGCCCTTTCTGCTTACGCCGGCGCCAAGTCTGGTGTCGCAGTTGAGACGCAATCTTAATTTCAGCTTTCACGTCTCAGAAATCTGAGATTCGAAATGTCTTTTCGCATTCGTGTCTCAAACTCTGCAGTAAGCTCCGAGATAACCTTGTTCTTACCACCCCTTGCGTTAGGCATGCTTTCGATATCCTCATAGCCCTCAACAGGATTATCAAGAGAGGAATTAATTATTTCCTCTCTTAAAGGGATTACATCCGGTACCGGCGAAGATAAAGAGAATTTCACATCATCAGCATTATATGTATCATACTTTTGATTTGTATAATCATAAATCTTGACACCGTTTACTAGACTAGGTATAGTTATGTCAAACGGAATGCTCACAAATTGGGAGGTTTTATATTGCCTGCCAATCGAGCTTCCGTTTTTTATTGGTAAAATTTCCGTATCTACAATATATAGAGTATCTGAGTTTACCTTTTCTCTTGCAACTATTCTAACCCTATATGATTCACCATTCATATAAATCGGTGCTATAAAGTGATGAAAACCTTTTATTTGCTTATTAGTATTCTTAGCTTTTTCATTATTCTTTGTCTCAATATATACCGCATTTTCAAATAACTCGGGCAGTTTTGTAGCAGCGTTCAAATTATTGATATACTTTACAAAATTATATTTTGGATTTTTACCATTAGGGTTTAATATCTTCCCAATGGTTTCTCCTGTTATATCTGCCTTGTATCCAGTGGCTCTGTTCTCATATGTCCCTCTGTGAAGTTCACGAGCTTTATTCCTTAATGCTTCCAAACTCTTATAGTCACTTTTTTTAACTTTAATATAAGAGTTATTCTCAATAAAAGGAATTCTTGTATTAATAGATATGTTCTTATTTTTTAATGAAAATCTTGCGGTGTTATCTTCTATCCCAAGCATCGCATCTGCTCTCGCATTCTCTGCCTGTTTAACAGCATTAAGCAGAAGGCTTTCGGCTTCCTTTAGTAAGTCGAGCTGTGACAGGGTAGCTTCGTTGTACTCACTTCTGAAGCCGCCAAAGTCAGCAAACATCTGTCTGATTTTTCTGATGATATCTCTAACGGAATCAAGAATTGCTCTTGCAATGCTTGGATGCTCTTCAGCGAGATTCTGTACGAATTCCTCATCATGCAGAACTTCGGCCATCTGATCAGCTATAATCTCGCTCAATGCACCCTCTTCAGCAAGCTTTTTTCCTAATTCTGTGATACTGTTGGTTTGCAGAAAAACAGCTCATCTTGGATTTTAAAATTATTCAATTTGTTATTGCAATTTGCGCTCTGCAGTAAGCTCCGAGATAGCCTTGTTCTTACCGCCTCTCGCATTAGGCGTACTATCAACATCCTCATATTCCTCTACAGGATTATCAAGTGAGAAATTAATTATTTCCTCTCTTGATGGGATTACTTCTGATAGTGGTGGGAGTGGTTCTAACATATCATCCCTAAACTGCTGCGGAATATACTTAGCTAACTCGTTGTCGTTGACAAGACCAAGCAACCTTGATAGACTGATCTCATCAATCGAGGTAGCTACGCCCTGTAAATCAGGAGACTGATTTGCCAGCGTAACTTTGACCCTCGATTTTTTATTGCACTCGTTGTCATCGCAACATGGATTTTTGCATTTACATGACCTGCACTATAGTTTTCTATGTAATAATCCTCGTCATGCTTTTCAATAAGTTCTGCATTTGCAATGACTGTATCAAGGTTAGACATTAGATTTACCAAATTAATATATCTATCTTCTCCAGGAATATCATGTTGTTTATTTCCACTTTCTTTTAACCCTCTTGTAGTAAACTCAAACTCAAAATCAATATCTTTATTTGCATACTTTCTAAGAACTCCTAATTTTTTGGTTCATCACGGATTTCTCGGAGATTGATGGTGGGAGATTACCGGTGGAGAGATTTATGGTATAGTGCTTTTGTGATTCTCTATACCAAGTGGTATAGAGGGCAGCGGTTTTTACTTTCTCTATACCGAGCGGTATAGAGCTTTGGTGTTTTGGGAATTCTCTATACCAATAGTAAGGGCTTTTTTAAGGTTTTGTTTCAAGTATAATAACGTTTTGCTGAATTCTATAGCATTATCAAGCTGTTTTGGTATAGAGGATGATGCCTTTTGTGGTTCTCTATACCTTCTATAGACAAATGACGTTAACAAGTGGGTATAGAGAAAAATGAAAATGAGGTGACCCCCTAAAAGTAGAGTGTCAAAACTCACTTTTCCTGATTGTAGAATTCCTCAGGGGTCATGTAGTT
>CAKQMV010000017.1 GCA_934255135.1 uncultured Clostridia bacterium
TATATCCATATCATCAAGTTCAATCGTGACATTAATGTAATCATCCGGCTTTTGTTTCAGTTGGGACAAAAGAACAATCGTCTAAACATGGAAGGATAGCTCCCTATAAATTTCAGACTTTTGCCTTAATATTTTAGGACATACCCACGAACCTTTTAACGATAGGTCTGAGCTATCGTTAAAAAGTGTAATGTCTTGCAACCGGAAGTTACTCATCCGAATCCATCCACATCATCACTGTTTTCACGCTCTATTTCTTCGCATTCTCTTCCAATTCAAGCATGTACTTATCAAAGTCAGACATGAACAATCTATCCTGGATGACACGGTATTTTTCAAATTCTGTCTCAGCATGAAGCTTTGCAATTTCCGCGGACACCTTGCCTGCATCCTGTAAAATGCCATAATCAAACATTTCGATGAAGCTGTTGAGTCTTTTCTCCCAATCCTGCATCGTAAGCGGAATATGCCGTAATGTCATGTTTTCAGCAAAATCCAGGTATGCTGTAACCATACGATTCAGCTGCTTCATTTCATCCTGGCTTAGATAATTCTTAGCAACTGTAACATCGCTTTTCTTAATCTTTCCTTCTGGTGCATCTGCCCAGATGGTTAATCCCATATGCTCTTTTGTGTGATTAGCTCTTTCCACGATCAGCTCAGCTGCAGTATGCCCATGCACTGCGTAATGCATTTTATTCTGAACGGTCGCATAAAATCTTCTCGTCGTTGCAGAATTTTTGTCATAGTCAATGGCTGTCGCATACAGGTCAGTGATCTTCTGATAGAACTTTCTTTCGCTGGCACGAATCTCACGGATACGCTCTAACTGCTCGTCGAAATACTTCTCTGTCAGATACGCTCCGCGTTTCAGCCGTTCATCATCCATCACCCAGCCTTTGATGGTGTAGTCCTTGGCGATCTGGTTTACCCATTTACGAAACTGTACAGCACGCTCGGAATTGACCTTGAAACCTACGGCAATGATCATCTCCAGGGAATAGTGATTTGTATTGTAGCTTTTTCCATCAAGCGCAGTTATTCGAAATTTTCGAATAACTGAATCCTCCTGTAACTCACTGTCATCGAATATCTTTTTAATATGATAATTGATTGTATTAATTCCTACATCATATAGTGTGGCCATCATCTTCTGTGTCAGCCATATATTCTCATCCTCATAGCGCATTTCTATGCTATCCTGCTGGTCGCCAACAGAGGCAATGTAAGTCAGATATTCCGCTGCGCTAGAGCGGATAGTTATTTCATCTTTTTTCTTTTTCAAATAGGATGCCTCCTTTATCAATTCCAAATCTTGTCTGCTCATCTAAAATCTCTTGCCCTGTTGGCTCAAGTCTTTTTAATCTATCTTTAGCTCCGCTGATTTAAGCAATGCAATCTAATATTGAATATGCTTCTTCCTGACTCATGGCAAAAAACTCCTTAGTTCTTTTCTTACCGTCGAAAGCTTTATAGTTCTAAGGATCCGGATTCAGTGAATCAATTAGTTCATGAACCTTCTTATCTGTAAGTTCCTTATCAACTTCATATACTGCATATGCTCTGAAAGCATATGGAATAGTCTCAGCACGATTAAGATGCTTTAATCTATGTTTGAGGTTAATAGCATGACCGATTTTTACATATTCTGGGAATTAAGGATTGGTAAGAATGTATATTACACCTTTCATCCTAAGCCCCCTACAAAAATTTATCTCTGAACTGCGCATCATTGACATTATATCATACTGAATATTTAACGTTACGCATCTATGCTCAAGAACGCTCCGGGACGATTTTCCATATTTCCTGAAATCTTCCCGAAATGCGGGAGGATCTGGTGATTCGCGGGATTTCTTCTCGGAGGAATTATGATTTTGCATGCAAAACAAGATGCTTTTGACCGAAATATGCCATTTCACAAGAGCATTATCAACTTATAACGAGTATTTCTCTACACAAGTATAAGTCAAGCTCATGTTATTATGCATGCGCATAAGCGACATTTATATGAAATCGATATATTTACGTTAGGCATAGAGAAGATGCCCGTTTTTAAGCTCCACTTTATGAAAATCTCCGGGAATATAATTTCTAAATACAGTATTCGTCCCGCCATCCGGGAAGAATCTGAGTTTTTCCAAGAATTGTATCGCTTCCTATATCGCTTCCTCCCCAAGAATTCCAGTCATCAACACCTTATAAAAAATACTGGCTTTCATGAGATACTACACAATCTCATAAAAGCCCGTAATTACTTTACTTCTATCTATTTATTCCTCTTCACTCTCCACCTTTGACAGCAGACATATGCTCTCAACATGCTTTGTCATCGGGAAGTTATCATACGCCTTGATCACCACCGGCTCGTATCCGTGCAGGCGGAATCTCTCAAGGTTCATGCTCATTGTCTTAGGATTGCATGAGATATATAGAATCTCAGGGATGCCGTAAGCTGAGAGCATATCAACAACCTTGTCATGCATACCGACTCTCGGAGGATCCACGACGATAACATCAGGCTTTTGGCCGAGCTCGGAAAGCTTCTCCTTAACGTCTCCGCAGAGGAATTCGCAGTTGTGAATTCCGTTAAGCTCCGTATTCATCTTCGCAGCCTCGACCGCATCCTCAACGATCTCAACGCCATAAACCTTCGCAGCCTTCTTCGCCATCAGCTGTGTGATTGTGCCTGTGCCGCAGTACAGGTCGTAAACAGTCTTCGCATCTATGTCAGGAATGAGTTCAAGCGCGTGTGAGTAAAGTCTCTCGACAGCGTCGATGTTAGTCTGGAAGAATGCAAAAGTCTTAACCTTGAACTTCAGTCCGAGAATCTCTTCGTTATAGTAATCGCGTCCGTAGAGAACCTTAGTTCCCTCGTCGACTACCGCGTCAGCGAGTGCATCGTTGAATGTACGAAGCACGCCGACTACAGTCTTGTCAAGCTCGAGTCCAAGAATCATATCCTTGAACGCATCCTCGTCGAATCCTTCCTCAGTTGTTGTAACGATGTCGACAAGAAGCTCTCCAGTTCTCACGCCGCATCTTACGATGAGGTTACGAAGAAGACCTTTGTGAGTCTTCTTGTGATATTTTGCGTATCCTCTCTCCTCGCAAAAAGCACGTGTTGCGCTGAGGATCTTATTGAAATCCTCCGGCACAAGCTGACACTCGTCTGTTGTGATGATTGACATGAAGCGTCCCTTCTTGTGCATTCCAACCTCAAGTCTTCCACCGATCTCGAGATCACCGAAGGTGTACTCCATCTTATTTCTGTATCTGTAAGGTGTGTATGCAGGTGTCATGCCCTCGTAGACGTCGATGTCAACTCCGTGATTGATAAGAAGCTTTCTTACCTGTCTGTCCTTGGATGCAACCTGCTCCTCGTATGGGGTTCCCTGATAAATGCAGCCGCCGCAATTCTCGTGCATCGGGCACAGGCCCTTGATGTCGCAATTCATGTTCGTATTAGTATTCTCCATATTTGTCGTAGAACTCCTTCTTGTATTCGAGAAATCTGTCTTCCTCAATCGCCTTTCTGATATTCTTCATCATGTTCACAAGGAAATGAGTGTTGTGCTCACTTAGAAGCATTGAGCTTAGAATCTCATCTGACTTGTACAGATGTCTCAGGTACGCCTTTGAATAATTTCTGCAGCAGTAGCAGTCACACTCAGGATCAAGCGGTTCAAAGGCTCTCTCCCACTGCTTGTTCTTGATATTAACCTTGCCGTGGCTTGTCATGGCCATTCCATGCCTTGCAAGTCTTGTAGGAAGCACGCAGTCGAACATGTCGATACCTCTCTCGACACCCTCGAACAGATAGTCAGGCGTTCCAACACCCATAACGTATCTAGGCTTCTCAAATGGCAGGTAATCTGCACACTCGTCTAGAACCTCGAGCATCTCCTCCTTAGGCTCGCCTACAGAAAGACCACCGATAGCGTATCCTGGAAGATCGAACTCGCGGATTTGCATCGCGCTTTCGTATCTTAAGTCCTTATACATTCCTCCCTGCATAATGCCAAAAAGACTCTGATTCTCTGTGTTGTGATGTGCCTTGACGCATCGCTCGAGCCATCTTGTAGTTCTCTCAAGTGAATCCTTGGTGTATCTTCTGTCAGCAGGATATGGGATGCATTCATCAAATGCCATCATGATATCTGAACCGAGTGCAGTCTGGATTGCAATTGAATCCTCCGGTCTCATCATATGACTTGAGCCGTCAAGATAAGACTTGAATCTTACACCCTCCTCTGTAATCTTTCTCATCGCTCCGAGTGAGAAAACCTGAAAGCCGCCGCTGTCCGTAAGAATAGACTTGTTCCAGTTCATGAACTTATGAAGTCCGCCGGCCTCCTGTACAATGTCCTCACCTGGTCTGAGATACAGGTGATATGTATTTCCAAGGATAATCTCAGCACCAGTCTTCTCAACATCCTCAGGCTTCATCGCCTTAACAGTCGCCTGAGTTCCAACCGGCATAAATACCGGTGTCTCGATAGTACCGTGCTTAGTTGTAATTCTTCCCCTTCTTGCTCTGGTATGCTCCTCTTTATGAAGGATCTCGAATTTAAGTGCTTTCTCCACTATCATTTCTCCTTTCTACTCAATCAGCATCGCATCGCCATAGCTGAAGAATCTGTATTTCTCCTTAACAGCCTCTTCATAAGCCTCTAGAATCTTCTCCCTGTCATATAGCGCTGAAATCAGCATAAGGAGAGTTGACTTAGGCAGGTGGAAATTTGTGATAAGAGCATCCACCAGCTTGAAGCTGTAACCGGGATAGATAAAGATTCCTGTGCTGTAATCTCCGGCCTTAAGCCTATATCCATTCTGAGTCTCCTCTGCAGCACTCTCAAGTGTTCTTGTTGAAGTAGTACCTACAGAAATTATTCTTCCGCCGGATTCTATCGTTTCGTTAACGATTCTTGCAGTCTCCTCGCTTACACTGCATTCCTCAAAATGCATCTTGTGTTCCTCGATAACATCAACCTTAACCGGTCTGAACGTACCGATTCCTACGTGAAGAGTAACGTAAGCGATCTTAACTCCCTTCTCCTCTACCTTCTTAAGAAGATCCTCAGTGAAGTGAAGTCCCGCAGTAGGAGCCGCAACAGAACCGTCGATCTTGCTGTACACAGTCTGATACATCTCCTTGTCCTCTTCCTCTGCAGCTCTCTCTATATATGGTGGAAGTGGCATTGAGCCAACCTCCTCAAGTCTCTCCATAAAGATGCCATCGTACTCGAATTCGATAAGTCTTGTACCATTATCTTCATCGTATGTACCGAGAATATGCGCCTTGAAATTATGCCTCTCATCGAGGATTACTGTGTCCCCAGGACGAAGCCTTTTGCCCGGCTTAACAAGAGACTCCCACTTGTCGCCCTCGATTCTCTTAATGAGAAGAAGCTCGATGTGCGCACCGGTGCTCTCCTTGATTCCATACATTCTCGCAGGGATTACCCTCGAATCGTTAACAACAAGGCAGTCACCCTCGTTAAGATAATCGAGTATATCGTAGAAATGCTTATGCTCGATGCTCTGCTTCTCGCGATTTAGAACCATCAACCTGCATGAATCTCTCTGCTCCGCCGGTGTCTGCGCGATAAGCTCCGTTGGCAGATTATAATCAAATTCTTCTATTCTCATCTATTCCCCTTCCTTGTACAAATGCATGAGCCCGAGGTGCTCATACGCAGCCTTTGACGCAACACGTCCCTTCTGCGTTCTAAAAAGCAGCCCCGATTGAATGAGATATGGCTCATTCGCATCCTCAATGGTTACTCTCTCTTCTCCGATCGCCGAAGCGATTGTCTCAATTCCAACCGGTCCGCCGGCAAAACCCTTTATGATTGTCTCAAGAATCTCCCGATCAAGCTTGTCGAGTCCAAGGTTGTCGACTCTAAGCGCATCGAGCGCCTTCCTTGTAATCTCAACATCAATCCTGCCATCGCCGATAACCTCACTGAAATCCCTTACACGCTTCAGCAGTCTGTTCGCAATTCTAGGCGTACCTCTTGATCTTCTTCCAAGCTCGTCAAGCGACTCCTCGTCGATCTCCGTATTAAGAACTCCTGCTGTTCTGTAAAGAATGCTCTTGATCTCATCTACTGTATAGAAGTCGAACTTACACACGATGCCAAAACGGTCCCTTAGTGGTGCCGAAAGGCTTCCGGCTCTCGTTGTCGCTCCTATAAGTGTGAACTTCGCGATATCTATTCTAAGTGATCTCGCCGATGGTCCCTTACCGATAACGATATCGATTGCATAGTCCTCCATCGCCGAATACAGAATCTCCTCAACCTGTCTGTTGAGTCTGTGAATCTCATCTATAAAAAGAACGTCTCCATCCTTAAGGTTGGTAAGTATCGCAGCAAGGTCTCCCGCTCTTCCTATCGCAGGTCCAGAAGTTATCTGGATATCTACACCAAGCTCGTTAGCGATAATTCCCGCAAGCGTAGTCTTACCAAGTCCCGGTGGTCCGTAGAAAAGCACGTGATCAAGCTGATCTCCTCTTCTCTTCGCCGCTTCTATATATATTGACAGGTTCTCCTTGCTCGCCGATTGTCCGCAGTACTCACTGAGATACTGAGGTCTCAAAGTAAGCTCTCCAGCAAGCTCACCCGGCGTTGCACTTGCCTGTACTATTCTATCTTCCATTTCTATCACAATCCTCCATACTTACTTACATAAGAAATCTTAGCGCCTTCTTGATATACTCCTCAGCGCTGATTCCCTCGTCCGCTACCTGTCCGATTGCATCCTCCGCTTCCTTCTTAGTGTAGCCAAGCGCAGTTAGTGCCATAATAGCCTCAGTCCTCTCGCCTGTAACAGGACGAGCTACAACCTGCTCAGCATCACTTCCAGTCTCAGCTTCTATCTCAAAAGCACCGACCTTCTCAGAAAGCTCAAGTATTATTCTCTCCGCAGTCTTCTTGCCTACTCCCTGTGCTTTGGCAATTCCCGCAGCATCCCTCATGCCGATCAGCTTCTTAACCTGCATAGTGGTTCCAAGAGACATGATCGCAAGGCCTGCCTTAGGTCCGACTCCGTTAACTGTAATAAGAAGCTCGTAAAGCTTCAGTCCCTCAAGGTCCGGGAAGCCATAAAGTCTCATCCCGTCCTCCTTGACCTGCATGTGAGTAAACACCTCCACAGTGTCTCCCTCACGCGCATTCAAAAGCGGCGAATATGTCGGTATATACACACGTAGCCCGATTCCGGACTCTGTCTGAATAACCAGTGCGCCGCTGTCATAGAAGATGTACTCTCCCTTTATATGTCTGATCATTTATCTTCTCCCAATTCTCATTCTGCTTCCGCTCGAGTGCGCATGACAGATGCTCGCCGCAAGTGCATCCGCCGTATCATCCGGCTTAGGCACCTTCTCGAGATTCAGAATTGTCTTAACCATCTGCTGAACCTGCTTCTTGTCCGCACGTCCGTATCCTACAAGCGACTGCTTGATCTGAAGTGGAGTGTATTCCGAAATTGCAAGGTTGTTCTGTCTGCATGCGAGAAGCGCTATTCCTCTCGCCTCTCCTACAATAATTGCTGTCTTCGCATTGTTGTTGAAGAAAAGCTCCTCTATCGATGCTTCCTCAGGCTGGTACTTCTCGATTATCTCGATAAGCCCCTCGTACAATGCCAAAAGTCTATCTTCTGCCGGCGTGTGAGCTTCCGTCTCAAGCGAGCCGTATGCTACCGGAGTGAATCTGTTTCCTATATAATCTACAACTCCCCAGCCCATAATCGCATAGCCGGGATCTATTCCAAGTATCCTCATTTTTGCAAAAACTCCTTCACGATATTTTATCAAAATTGTACTTCCATGTCCATTGTTACCGCCCTTCTACCGCATACCTGCAAGTGTTTTTCTTAATCGTGCATGATATTGCCAAAATAATGTTTTTATGCATGATTTTGTGTTTTTATGCTATAATCTTTCTAACTTAACCGGAGGTGTTTTTTATGAGATACTCAAGACAGAACAAGATTCTCGAAATCATCAATTCGAGCGAAATCGAGACGCAGGATCAGCTTCAGAGCGCTCTTGAGGATGCTGGTTACAAGGTAACTCAGGCAACCGTTTCAAGAGATATCAAGGAGCTTCAGCTGGTCAAGACTTTATCGAAGAGCGGTAAGTCAAGATACGTTTCAGCTAAGTTTGAATCAGCACCTATCACCGACAGATTTATCAAGATTTTTAGAGAGACAATAATATCTTATGCGTCAGCTCAGAATCTGATCATTATCAAGACACTGTCTGGATGCGGCAATGCTGCTGCAGAGGCTCTTGATAACCTCGGACTTGATCATATAATCGGTTCAGTAAGCGGCGACAACACGATGCTCGTCGTTGTAGACAAGGAAGAGAACGTTCCTGAGATTCTGAAGTCATTAGACAAGATTATTAACAAGACGGAGTAATATACATGCTTAACAGAATTGTCATAGATAATTTTGCAACAATTGAACATTTATCATTTGACTTAGGCGATGGTCTCAACGTTATCACAGGAGAGACCGGTGCCGGTAAGTCAGTACTGGTACAGGCAATCAGCACAGCCCTCGGCGGCCGTGCTGATATTTCGATGGTCAGAAAGGGACAGAACAGGTCCCTTATACAGCTTTCATGTGATCGCGCCGGAGAAGAATTCATTATAACAAGAGAGCTTCTCGCCTCAGGAAAGAGCCATGCGAAGATAAACGGCGAAGCGGTAACACTCGTGCAGCTTCGCGATTTTTGTCGTGATCTAATCGATATTCATGGACAATACGACAATCAGAGAATTCTTGATCCTGAGAATCATATTCTGATTACTGACAGCTTTCACAAGGATCAGATTGTAGATTCACTTGCAGAGCTTTCGGACAAGTATTTGGTTTATCGCAGGGCTCTTAAGGAGTATAACGATCTTATTTCTGAGGAGAAGCAGTTTCGAAGACAGCAGGATTTCTACAGCTTTGAGTATGACTACATAAGTAAGCTCGAGCTTAAACCTCATGAGGATGAGGAACTCACAGAGAGACTTGACCTTATGAAGAACAGCGAGAGAATATATTCTGCGGTCAATTCTTCATATAGTGCGCTACATGAGGACGATATTTCGACACTTACGGTTCTAAGCAGATGCATGAATGAGCTTATGAGTGTTTCTTCATATAGTGAAGGCCTGTCTTCTCTCTCTGAGGAGCTGAATGATATCTATTACAGACTTGAGGATGTTTCAGATCAGCTTCGTGATACTCTCTATTCCCTTTCCTTCTCTGAAGAAGAGATGGATGAGGTATCAGAAAGGCTTAGCGTGATTGAGGATGCCAAGAGAAAGTACAGCATGGACATCGATGGCATCATCGAATATATGAATGACCTTTCTGATAAGCTTCTGCTTATCCAGAATTTTGATGGTGAGAAGGAGCGTCTTAAGAATGCTTGTGATGAAGCGTATTCAGAGCTTGAAGCTGTAGCTTCAGTTGTAAGCAAGAAGCGTCATAAGATTGCTTCGGAGCTAGAAGAGCTTATTTCAACTGAGCTTAAGGAGCTTGACTTCGCTAACTCTGAGTTCAGCATTGGAATCGAAAGGCTCGATGAGATTACAGAGCTTGGCTATGATAGAGTCGAGTTTCTGATTTCGACTAACCCTGGGCAGCCGCTCGCCCCTATCACCAAGATTGCATCGGGCGGTGAGATTTCAAGAGTAATGCTCGCATTCAAGCATATCATCGGAGACTCCGATAATATGGAGACCATGATTTTTGACGAGATTGATACCGGAATCAGTGGAAGAACAGCTCTTACTGTTGGAAAGAAGCTTAATCAGATTGCTATGTCTCATCAGATTATATGCATCACTCACCTTCCACAGATTGCAGCTTATGGTAGAGACAATTATCTGATTACCAAGTCTGTTGAGGATGGATCATCTCACACAAGGGTTCAGCACCTCGATGAAGACGGCAAGATTGCAATGGTAGCTACGCTCTTCAGTGGAAGTCAGGACGACAGTGCTCTATCGGCAGCACGTGATCTTATAGATAAGGTTAATAAGAATAAATAAGACCCAGAACACGCAAGAGGCACAGGCTTAACGCCCGTGCCTCTTTTCAAATGCATCACATCGTAACCCTTGATGCGATCCCTCTATTTATTCTTAAGAGCATCTCTTAGGAACAGGATTGATGTATAGATTACTACAACAATTACGAGCCACATAAGCTTGTCGACTGGAAGACTCTTTACAAGGAAATAAGCAATTAGGACACCTAGACAACCGCAAATTGTTGTTCCAATTGTTGCAATCATATCAATCTTGTTCTCTCTTAAGAACTTAGGTACATTACCGAATGCCATCAGATAAGCACAGCCACCCATCATGATTGGAAATGCCGCTCCTACGCTCATACCAATGATTGATACGAGTGCAAGTGTAGGTGCATATGCTCCGATTCCGATGTTCATAAATGCTCCAAGGAAGAAGCAGACAATTACTGCGATTACAAGCTTTATTCCTGTAAGTCCAAGGGCATCGCCATTACCGCCTGAAAATGGTCCGACAGCCAGTGTCTTAAGTGCCATTATGATACCAAGAGCCAGCAGTCCAACACCCATTCCAAGTCTGATCTTGTGAGCATCCCACTTAGTTACGATTCCAGCTCCAACAAGAGCTCCTAGCACCTGTGCGAATATCATCGAAACCAGTGTTATAGTATCAACTTCTACAAACCCGAAGAACAGGAATGCCTCCAGTAGAACAGGAATAGCTCCTCCTGCGTTCAGAGTTCCCGGAATTAATTCATCCGGTACTGATTTACGGATCTTATATGCGGATGATGCAATAGCATAAGATCCGATTCCAAGTGTATCAAAGAAGTAGGAAACCATTCCAACAACAGCGTTATATGCGCCATGCTTCTTCTCTTCCTGTATCTTAGCAGCGCCATCCTCTGTTGCGAGCTGTCTCTTGAAGGCGCCCGCCATAAGAAATGCCGTCAAAAGCATACCGACTATACATAAACCTTTGAGAATAAGTAAACTGTTCATAACGTACCTCCCAAAACTCTAGCCTTAATCAAATTAATAAAATTAATCAAATGATTGAAATCTTCCGGAAGTAAAATATTGCGAAATAATTATCGATAAACACATTTCTTATACAATTTGATTATAATTTAACAATTTCTATAAGTACAGTTTATAATACTTCATTTAGAAATAAGTAATTCTTATTTTACGTTGTATTTTAAATTCATTTTTATTACAATTTAGTAGATATAAATCAGAATTACTTAATAATCTAGAGGTTATATTATGCTCACTAACAAGTACTTAATACTGGTTCAGTTATATGAATCACGCAGCATCAAGAAGGCAGCAGAAGCACTTTCATACTCACAGTCAGCTGTGAGCCAGGCACTGCAGTCAATAGAGAACGAGCTTGGAGTAAAGCTTTTTATAAGAAGGAAGAACGGTCTCAACGTTACAAACGAAGGAGAACAGCTTTATTACAGAATTAAGTCTATTTATGATGCCGAGAACGACCTTCAGCAGGATGTTGCATCCCTTAAGGGAATGATTTCCGGTGAGATTAAAATAGGAGCTTACCACACAGTGGCATGCTCCATACTCCCATCAGTTATAGCTGAATTCAATAAGATGTATCCGAGCATAACTTTCAATATTAAAGAAGGTGACAATACAGAAATCAGACGCTGGATTGAAACTGACAAGATTAATTTCGGTATTCTGTCTCTTAAGGAGAACGAGGATCTTATTACATATCCCCTACTCGAAGATCCATTCTATGTGGTTCTTCCAGAGAATGATCCTGCTGCTAAGCTTGAGAGATTCGATGTAGAAGATTTCGAGGACAGAGATTATATATACCTGTCAGAATCCCGTGATACCAACGACATTGATGCTTTTGACAAGTACCACATCACACCTAAGAAGTTCATAAGCGTTGATCAGTATGAGACTATTCTTGCAATGGTTGAACAGGGACTTGGAATCAGCATCCTCCCTGACCTTTCGATTCTCGAAAACTATAACACCAGGAAGGTTCTCCTTGATCCTCCATATCACCGAAATATCGGCATTCTCGCTAACGAGAGACAGATGAATTCAATTGCAGTATCAACATTCATTAAATTCATACTAGATACGGTTAATCCATCTGACGAATAGTTTCGTCTTGTATTATTACTTACTACACTGAAGCTACGAAGAGCTCAAGCGCGATATTTCTATCGATATTACCGCGCTTGATGTCTCTGTCGGTGTTATACAGATACACCAGTATATTCTTTATGCGCTTCTTCTGAAATCCCCTGGCAGCCTGAAATGCCTTCTTAAATCTGAACTCATTTACACCAAGCTCCTTGGACATCGCAGACATAGTATATCCCTCATCTGAAAGCTCAAGTGAATCATACATCATCTCAAACTGCTTTGTTATAAGAGAGAACAGCATCATTGCGCTGTCATCATCTGACAGAATTGACGTTGTAAGCTCCATCGCCTTCTTCTTGTTTCCATTCATCAGTGCATCAATAAGATTAAATACGAATTTATCCTCCGCACCAACAAGAAGCTCATCAATCAGATGATTATCTATTGAATTACCCTCGCATGCATTAGTCAGCTTAAACAGATCTCTCTCAAGCTCATCCAGATTATAATCACTATCCTTGTAGTAATATCCGCTCATATCGATAAGATACTGAAGCTCTCTTCTGCCAATCATAAGACCGGCCTTGTGGATTCTCTTATTTATAAAACCTGTCAGCTCAGCCTTCTCAAGTCTCGCAAAATCATACGCCTTACACGCCTTCATAAGCTTCTTGCCGTAAGCTGAGAGGTTGTTTCGATTCTTGCTGTCCACGACAAAAATCACCACGGACGAATCGTTGGGTTCTCCGCATAAATCAATGAGTCTGCTGTCCGCTCCACCTTCTGCTTTGATTCCACCCTTTACTGCAGGCAGGTAGTTTCTTACTATTACAATTCTTCTCTCAGAGAACATTGAATACGACTTAGCAGCAGCAAGGATATCATCAGCGCTACATTCATCACCCTGGAGATCAACCACATCAAAACTTCTGTACTCCTGTGAAACGTACCTATCCTTGATCTGTTCTATCGCCCAATGCATAAGAAAATCCTCTGCTCCATAAAAGAACAGAGAATTTCCGGTTATATTCTTCTTGAAATCATTTGTAAAATCCTTAAATGACATATGATCTCCTTAGTTCATTTCCTTAATTCAGGATCCTGTTTCCCTGCAAAGCTTTCTGAATTTCTGATTTAATCTGACTTACATCTATAGGCTTCGATATATGTCCGTCCATCTTCATTAAAGCAGCCATAGCCTTGTCCTCGTTAAATGCATTAGCAGTCATCGCAATAATAGGAATTCCGGACTTTCCTTTATCACTGAATCTTCTGATTGCCTGTGTAGCCTTATATCCATCCAGATTAGGCATCTGTATATCCATGAGAATCAGATCATAGGTTCCTGATTCTGACTTATCCATCCTGTCGACGCACTGAACACCATCTTCAACACGTTCCACAATAAGACCGAGGTCCTCTAGCAGAACCGTGGCAATCTCAGCGTTCAGATCATTATCCTCTGCAAGCAGAACATGTTTACCCTGGATGTCACCAATATCGTCCTTATCAAAGGTAGCGGCCTGTTTATTATCGTAGTATATCTCATCAGCCTTCTTGAACATGATAGTTACTTTCACGGTTGTTCCCTCACCGAGCTTACTGTCAATTTCAAGTGTACCGCCCATCATATCCACAAGACTCTTTACAATAGGCATGCCAAGACCGGTTCCAGCAACCTTGCCTGCTGTCGTATTGTGTTCACGTGTAAAAGGTTCAAAGAGTGTCTTCTGATACTCCTCACTCATACCGATTCCGTTGTCGATAATCTCTGTTGAAATCCTTACATATCCATCTTTATCACATGGAAGCTCCTCTGTTCTGACAATAACTGTACCTCCGGCAGGTGTATATTTGATTGCATTGCTGAGAAGATTGATGAATACCTCCTTAAGCTTTGTTCCATCACACATTATATGCTCGTGCTCAACATGTGATTCTACATTAAGTGTAACTCCGTCCTTATCAGCAGCTGCCTCAAAAACACTTCTAAGCTCTTCGATAACAGAACTGAAATTAGAATAATTCTCATCAAGTTCAATCCTGCCGCTCTCAATTCTTGCCATATCAAGAACGTTGTTTAAGATTTCCAGAAGCAGATTACCGGATTGTTCTATCTTCTCCTGATATCCTATAAGCTTTGGATCTGTAAGATCCTTCTTCATAAGCTCACTATATCCAAGAAGTGCATTCATAGGCGTTCTGATGTCGTGCGACATATTGAACAGAAAATCTGACTTTGCGGCATTAGCCTTCTCAGCCTGCTCCATAGCCTCTCTTGCTTTCATCTCTGAAAATCTTGATAGCTTAAGAAGTCCGACAATTATTACATGAACTAACATAAATATTGCTAAGAATATAACTATGACAAGTACAGCGTTATCTCTTAAGAAATCCGAAACAGTTACCTTATTGTCTGAATTATCATAAATCGAAAGAGCATTGCTAAGCATCGAATCTGGCATAGTCTTGATTGTCTTATTAAGTATAGACACAAGAATCACATCATCACGGTTAACTGCAAACTGTGTATTGCACTTATGCGTGAGAAATCTGCTGTGAAGCTTATTATCATTAATGTAGTTTAAAACCTGGTTAGATCTCACAACAAAACAATCAGCCTCTCCAGTTCTAACCGCATTCTTAACCATATTAAAGGTATCATATTCCTTAATCTTCCAGTGAGGATAGTTGTACTCAATAAACCACTTTGATGCAACAAAGCCTTTGCATACAGCTACTGTAACGTCAGCATTTTCATCAAAAGTGTCATCTGTTGTAATTGCAGCCAGATTAAAGCTCATTGTTGTATCAGACAGTATGATGTCATTCTGTTCTGCTTCATAAGGATTCTCACTTACACTAAATATCATGTCTATGGTTCCATCCTTAAGAGCCTTGAACTGATCCTGCCTTGTCTTATATGCTATAAGATCAAATGTGAGCTTATCCTTGCCAAGACAATTCCTAGCATGAAGAATATAGTTCTCAACTACTCCTGTAAATTCCGATTTATCATTGTCAAATACACTTATTCCTGGATCATCGGTCAATACTCCCACCTTAATTAATCCATGATTCTTGACCCAGCTTCTCTCCTCATCAGTCAGTACTTCAACCGTCTGCGTTGTGAGGTAACGCTGATAGAGTTCATCATCATAGAATGGCTTATCATGATCGATACTCTTCATTGCGTTATCAAGCTGTTTCTTAAGTTCTGGATGGTTCTTATTGATTACGTAATAAATGTCAGAGTTTCCGAAATTAATCAGTGCTGATACGCCTTTATCTCCCCACTGCTGACTCTCTACTGATATGAATCCATCGATTTCCTTATTATTAATCTTCTGCAGAGCATCATCAGCATTCTGAATCTGAACATGCTTAGTGCTTATACCATTTTTCTCTTCCCACTCTGAGAATAGAGTTGCAGGCTTACTTCCATCAATCATTCCAATTCTCTTACCATCGAGAGAATCAATATCTGTTGCAGTTATGCTCGTATTACTGAGATTTGAGTATAGGAAATATTGTTCTTCTCCCATAGGAAGATCTGAGTACAATAGCTTTGCTGCTCTTTCTTCTGTGTATGAAACACATCCCATAACATCAATCTCACCGGACTCCACTTTCTCCATAAGGTCATTCCAGTCTCCGTTGACATACTTGTATTCCCAACCTGTATATGATGCTACAGTCTGCTGATAATCATAACCATACCCGCTTCTCGCACCATTCTTGCCGGTGATATAGAATGCGTTATCTTCATTCCAGCCAATTCGTATTGTTTTGTTATTTGATGCATTAGCTTCAGCAAATGCAGGAATAAAACCCGCAATAATGCATCCGCACAGCATCAGACATCCTATTCTATATATAAAACCTTTAATTCTGCTCATAGTTTATCCTCATAATCAAAACAGCCCATAAAATTATAAACTAAAAGCAAATTTAAAGCTATCTTTATGTGAATTCGTTATGCATCGGCATTACTTTATAGTGTCCATTTCTCTTAATATCAACACCAACCGCGCCATTTCGGTCAGTCCTGTATATCTCAATGTTTCTTTCTTCAAGCCTCTTAAGACAATCATTAGACGGATGCCCATACATATTCCCTTCTCCTACAGAAATCACAGCATATGAAGGATTTACAGCATCAAGGAATTCCTCTGTAGAGCTTGAGCTGCTACCATGATGCGATATCTTCAGGATGTCACATGAAAGAGTGTCTGTTCCTTTATAGTACTCAGTCATTCTAAGCTCATCTTCGCCAGTTGCATCGCCCGTAATCATTATTTTCATTCCTTTATAATGGATTATATAAATCATATTAAGCTCATTCTCGTTTGTTACTCCAGCAGGCCTCTCTTTATATAAAGGCCATATTGGTTCAATATACACATCACCTGAAATGCCGATGCGTCCATCAGTGTTTATTAAACTGATTCCTTCTCCTGATCCTATCTCATCATTGCACATTTGAGGAATCACAAGCTGCTTCACCGGATATACTTCTGCTAGCTCGTGTATCCCCTTGAAATGATCCATATGAAGGTGTGTTACCATAGCAGCATCAATTTCTGATACACCATTTGCAAGAAGATATGGTTTGAGCAGCTTATTACCAACATCATATTCTCTGCTTCCTCCGCCATCTATCAGAACATTTCTGCTTCCTGTTCTAACATGAGTACAGTCACCCTGTCCCACAGATACAAATATAACTTCTGCAGAATCCAGATTATTAAAAGCATTAGAAATAATCAGGCAGATTATTAATACATAAGCAAACACCGATACTACTTTCCGATACTGTTTTCTAAGAACTCTTACCCTCATCCATTCTGAAGAAATAACAAAGCATGCGCCATAGAACACAAGCAAAATTAATAAGCCTGGACTTCTTACATCAGTCGTATTTGCCCCACCAAAAGTGAGCATAGCGTTCACTTTAATCAGGATTTCAGACATCCCGTAAGTCAGTTCTCTAACCACATGTGGGTACCAGCCTATCATACTGCACATCATCAGCGACACTATACATACCGGAACCAGCAGTGATGTCAGAAACACAATAGGAATATTAATAAGAATTGAAAGTGGATTGAATCTATGAAATACATATATGCTGTATGGGGCAACAGTCACCTGAACTGCGAGCATCATGTCCATCTCATCGCCAACCCACTTCGCAAGGAACGGTGATATCATAGAAATTCCAAGCAT
Organism: uncultured Clostridia bacterium; assembly: GCA_934255135.1. Lineage (GTDB taxonomy): Bacteria > Bacillota > Clostridia > Peptostreptococcales > Anaerovoracaceae > Crickella. The sequence continues at coordinate 17,405 of CAKQMV010000017.1, forward strand.
CGCCGCAAAAGACATCTGAAATCCCGTATTCATAAGCTGATATGGATTAGCTATAAGAATTACAATCGCCGCCGCACTCACAGCACTAAGCATATCAAAGCGTTTTCTCACAAACATCGCGAGAATATTAATTGACATAACAAGCACAGCCCTTATCGTAGACGCACTCCACAGTGTCATCTCACCATAAACAAATACAACCACAATCATACATACCGAAACAGGAAGTGTCTTTCGCTTCCTCGTAAGCCGCTTAAGCATTGCGAAAATAAACCCTATATGAAGGCCACTCACCGCAAGAATATGACCTGTTGAGTTATCATTAAACTGACTTACAAGCTCCTCATCCATTCCTCCCTTATCACCAAACAGTACACCTCTTATAAAAGATCTCGTTTCATCATCAAAAGACTCCTCATACCTAAGCCTTGCTGAATATGTAGTCCTCCGAAATCTCATAATAGGATTTCCATCTGGCCCTTCATATTTCACCTGATCAGCAGTAAAACAATAACGTATTCCGCCTGATAAGAGATACAATCTGTAATCAAAACAATGCGGGTTCTCCTGCCTAGCAGGCTTTCTGAATCTACCGCTAAAAGAGGCTCTATCACCTATACCAAGATTCTCCGCTTCGTCTGTATAACAACTCACAAGAATCTTCGCATCAAGTGGCTTATCTGACTTAACCGTATATTTGATGCAGTCCGGCTTTACCTGAATACCAATAACAACACCACAGATTCTGTTTACAGATGGCACCGCCGGACCGCTATTGAAATATATATATTTAACTGTAAACAGCACAGTACCTGTCAGCAAAATGAACAAAACAACCTTCCTGTCCCTGCTGCTACCTTCGAGACTGTCAGACTCCACATAAACCAGAAATATTCCACATGCAAGAAGCAAAGCAATTCCTGCTAACGGCTTCATTTCTTCAAGTCCGATAAAACCTGCAAGAATACCAAGAGACAATGCTCCAGCATATACTGTCAGTTTTCTTCTAAGCATAAGATAGAGATTACCCGCAGCATCAAATGTGACACTGCGGGTATGAAGCTATTTAAACACACACCATATAATCCTGTTATCTATAAATATATAAATAGAGTGCTCCGTTATGAACGTCTGGATCATTGTAAATGAAGTAAGATATCACGCTAGATTGTTCTCGCATCCCCTACGCAATTTGGATAGTTTTAGTAGTGCATGACATCTTCGTGTGTCTGTATGGAATAGACTGAGGCAATTCCGGACAGTAACATGCTCTATTCAAGGGTCATGAATAGCATAATGCTGCCTCATAATACTTATACAGCACATTAAATAACTTCTTAAAAGTTCATCTCCTTTCCTGCGGGACTTAACCGCAATATGATAATAATGCTTTTGGCCGCGAAAGACAGTACATACTTTCTCGTGACAAAACCATCAGTTCTTATGCTCAAAATGACGATTATCATCACAACTCACGTTTTCAGGCAAAATAAAACCGCTACCTAAGTAGCGGCATGTAAATCATATTATTTAAATACCCTTGATTTCCCTTATTGCAACTCTTCTGTCTTCTGCCTTAAATACTGCTGTACCTGCAACTATCACATCGCAGCCTGCATCTCTAAGCTTCTGTGCGTTACCAATACCAGCACCGCCGTCTACCTCAATAAGGAATGAATAACCATTCTCCTTACGAAGTGCATCAAGCTCTCTGATCTTATCAAGTGCACCATTAATGAACTTCTGTCCACCAAATCCCGGATTAACTGACATAACAAGAACCATATCAACATCACACAGGATATCCTTCAGCATGCATACAGGTGTTGCAGGATTAAGTGCTACTCCAGCCTTCGCACCTGCAGACTTGATGTGCTGAACAGTTCTATGAAGATGTCTGCACGCCTCCTGGTGAACTGTGATGAATTCAGTATTATCTGTAACAAAATCCTCAATATATCTGTCAGGATCCTCAATCATCAGATGAACATCATAAGGAACCTCTGCGTAAGGATTCAGACTCTTCATAACAGCTGAACCAAAGCTGATATTAGGAACGAAAGTGCCATCCATCACGTCGATATGAAGGTAGTCGCAGCCGCATTCACATACATTGCTGATTTCCTCTCCGAGCCTTGCGAAATCGCAGGCAAGAATTGAAGGTGCTATTTTCGCCATTTCTTTACCTCTTCCATCATGTAAATATAAGAATCGTATCTGTTCTTCGCTATATCGCCCTCTTCGACCGCTTCCTTAACGGCACACTCCGGCTCATTAATATGAATGCAGTCTGCATACTTACAGCATCCGCGATATCTTCTGAACTCAGGGAACATAAGACCAAGCTCATCAGGTGTCATCTCAGGCACCTCAAGTGATGTGAAGCCCGGCGTATCATAGAGATTAGTTCCGTCCTCAAGTTCAAAAATCTCGACGTGTCTCGTTGTATGTCTTCCGCGTCCCGTCTTGTCGCTTACAGAGCCAGTCTCCGCAGAGTCAAATCCCACAATATTGTTAAGGATTGTGCTCTTGCCTACACCTGAAGGTCCTCCGAGTGCAACGTTACGGCCTTTGATAATCTCCATCAGACTGTCAATGCCTTCTCCTGTAAGACCGTTAACAGTCGCTACAGGATACACCCCATCGTATCTTGAAACATACTCTTCGAGCACAGTTGCATCAACTCTATCCTTCTTGGTGATACATATTGCTACATCTATACCCTTCGCTTCACATGCAACGCAAAGCTTATCAATTACCGGGAAATTAGGATCCGGGTTCTCTGCTGCAAATACAACCGTGAGCATATCCAGGTTGGATACAGGCGGTCTTATAAGAAAATTCTCTCTTCTGATAACACTGTTAATTACAGCATCTGCCGAGTCTGATATATCGAAGTCGACAATATCACCTACATAAAGCAGCTGCTTGCCTCTCTTCAGATTTCCTCTTGCCTTTCCCATTGTCACCTGATTCCCATCAGATACATAATAGAAACCGCCTATTCCTTTAATTATTCTTCCCTGCATCCTTAATCGTCCTCATCGTCCTTGTCATCAGGTGTCGGTGTTGGTGCAGGTGCACCCTTACTTACCTCAATATCTATGCTTGTACCCTTATCAAGCTGAGTATTCGCTGCATACTGCTGCCACATTACGTAGCCCTTACCGTATGCATTGCTCTCTTCGTACTTGATGCCACCAATAGTGAATCCTGCCGCACGGATAGCCTTCTTTGCTTCACTGAGTGTAAGGCCTGTAATTGAAGGAACTACTCCCTTCTCCTTACCCTTACCATCACTGATAACAACATCAATCTTGCTGTCCTTATCAAGTGATGAACCTGCTGAAGGTGTCTGCTCAAGAATCACACCATATGGAGCTGTATCTGTAATTTCCTTAACAGTTCCTACAGAATAACCATACTCCTTAAGGAACTTCTCAAGGTCATCGATGTCCTTACCTATAACGTTAGGAACCATACCTTCCTTAGAGCCCTTACTTACGTTAACCGTAATTGTGCTTCCCTTCTTAGCTTCTGTTCCTCCCTTAGGATCCTGCTGACAGATTCTTCCTTCAGCTATATCTGCTGAATATACCTCAGCACCCTCCTTAAGCTTAAAGCCTTCCTTCTCAGCAAACTTCTTAGCCTCTGAAACAGTCAAATCAGAGAGATCAGGAACCTGCTTTGTTGAAGAGAACGCACCCGATGCAACAAGGCCAAGGCCGATTACAAGAAGAAGAACTGCTGCAGCTGCGCCGATAATAATATTACGCTTCTTCTTCTGTGCGGGTGAAAGTGGCTTCTTGCTCTTCTTGCCCTTCTTAGCCTTCCTTGACTTTCTCTTGCCTGTATCCTCATCATCATATTCTGAATCTTCAAACTCATCTTCATCAACAACCTTTGCAGACTGATTGAAGATAGAGTTTCCAACCACCTTGGTAACAAACTCAATATTATCGAGCTCCTCAATAAGCTCCTCAGCACTGCTGTATCTGTTAGTCTGATACTTGCTTGTTGCCTTAAGAACACATCTCTCAAGTGCAGGCGGAATACCGCTTACAATCTCACTAGGAGGTCTAACCTCTTCATTGATATGCTTAAGGGCTACTGTTACAGGATTATCTCCGTCAAAAGGAACAGTTCCTGTCAGCATCTCATACATTACGATTCCGAGTGAATAAATATCAGATCTTTCATCTACATAATTACCTCTCGCCTGCTCTGGTGAGAAATAATGAACTGATCCGATGATCTTGCTACCTGTTGAAAGAGTTGCATCGTTAACAGCCTTCGCGATTCCGAAGTCGGCAAGCTTTACAACGCCCTCATTAGTAACCATTATGTTGTGAGGCTTAACATCTCTATGAATAATCTTATTCTTGTGCGCAACCTTAAGAGCAGAAGCAACCTGCTTCGTAATATCGATTACCTTTCTGTAATCCATCGGAGCTTCTTCCTTGATAATTTCATTAAGAGTCTTACCCTCGATAAGCTCCATAACAATGTAGTTGATATTACCTTCCCTGCCGACATCATACACACCTACAACATTAGGATGTGATAGTCCTGCAGCAGCCTGAGACTCTCTCTTGAAATTCTCAACAAAAGCAGCGTCCTTAGTAAACTCCGGACGGAGAATCTTAACTGCAATAAATCTGTTAAGGAGCTTGTCCTTGGCCTTATATACAACAGCCATTCCTCCATCGCCGATCTTCTCCAGGAGCTCATATCTTCCGGATAATAGCCTGCTTCCCATTATTACTCCTCCATCCTGATACAAATTACTGATATATTATCGCTTCCACCATTCTCATTCGCCTGTCCGACAAGATCATCAGCGCACTGCTGCATGTCGTCATTTGAAGTGAGGGTTCTGAATATATCCTTATCACTTACTTCATCATATAGTCCATCACTGCAGATAAGCAGAGTCGATCCCGGACCAGCCTTAACACAGAAACAATCCGGTCTGATATATGAATTAACACCGATTGCCTTCGTGATTACATTCTTCTTCTTATGTCTGCTTGCTTCTTCTCTAGTAATCGCACCCATCTTCACCAGATCATTTACGTAAGTGTGATCATCCGTAATCTGATAAAGCTTCTCATCTGTTGCCACATACAGTCTGCTGTCTCCAATATTCGAAACATAAACCGTGTCATCCTTAATATATGCAAATACCAGAGTCGTCGCCATTCCCTCGAACTTCGCATCCGTGTCTGAAATTACAAGAATGTACTGATTAACGAAATTAACCGCATCGAGGAAATATCTGAAAATCTCTTCCTTGCTCGACAGTCTGTCCAGCGGATTCTCGCTCACATACTTCTCAAGCGCCTCAACCGCACAGCTGCTCGCGACTTCGCCGGAATTATTACCTCCGACACCATCGGCCAGCATGAAAAAATTCTCACTCGATATTATCTTAATTGAATCTTCGTTCTTCTGTCTTGTCCTGCCTTTATCTGTTATACAACCGAACTTCATCTATAACCCCATCTAGTCCCTTATTTATTCCTTTATTATTATACAATAAAAGAAACCTATCACGTTATTATACGGCATAAGCGTTACGTTTTCAATAATTCGAGCCCCCGGATGCTTCTCCATAAAGTGTTCGACAACACCCTCATTCTCGTCCTTATTCACTGTACAGGTCGAGTACATCACTCTTCCGCCGCTCTTCGCATACGCATATGCATTCTCAAGCGCCGCCATCTGAATCTCTGTAAGCTCCGCCGCATCCGTTCTCTTCTTGAGCTTTATCTCAGGCTTCGTACTTATTACACCAAGTCCAGAGCATGGCACGTCACAGAGAACATAGTCAAAATCACGGGCAAAAGCTTCTTCGTATACCGTCGCATCAGAAAGTCCCGTCTCTACAATGTCTATTCCAAGCCTTGCGCATGTAGCGTCTATAAGCTCACATCTGTGCTTATGAACATCAAGAGATCTTATATATCCCTTATTACCCATAATCTCCGCCATAGCAGCTGTCTTACCACCTGGCGCCGCACACATATCTAGAACCCTAGAACCCTTTGCAGGATTAAAAGCTTCAATCGAAAGAATTGAAGAAAGGCTCTGAATAGAGAAGTAGCCTTCTTTAAACATCTCATCAGCAGTGACCGAGCCACCACCGACCCTTACAGCCAGAGCGGAGCCCTCGCATGGTGTTGCTTCAAAACCTCCGGTTCGTAAAGCATCTATCAGCTCTTCTCTTGTATTCTTAAGAGTGTTCGTTCTTATGATAAGATCTGGTGCTGTGTTAAAGCCGTCTAACATCTTAAGGCATTCTTCCCCGCCGTACTGTTTGTTAAGCATTCTTACGAAATCAGTATCAAACGACTTCGCAAGGCTTACCGCCTTAACCTGAGCTTTGCTAAGGCTTCCCCCTCTCACATCTGAAACTGAAACGTCGGCAAGAGTAAGCTCATCCTGCCTTCTTACGAAATTGCGGAGCACTGCATTGACGAATCTGTCTGTTCCTTTGCTCACCTTCTTAGAGAGCTTAACTGCCTCATCACAAGCAGCATAAGCAGGCACGCTGTCAAGCGACTCAATCGCATAGAGGCCCATCCTGAGCACAATCTTAGTTCTTCCTTTGATACCCTTAAGTCCATTAGATGCAAGCTGACTGATATAATAATCGAGCCTTATTGAATCTCTAAGCACGCCCTTTACAAAAGTGCGAACGAAGCCCGCCGAAGCATCACTGTGCTTCGAAATAGCTTCGTTAATTGCAATATTGGAATACGCTTCATCAATGTATACGCTTCTGAGTGCCTCAAAAGCTGCTATCCAGTCACTGTTCACTTAATAAAAGTCTCCATTCTGTAGTCGTTTCAATTTATTAATCTTAGTCGTTTCTTCTGTTAGCAATAAGAAGAATTCTAAGAAGGTTCGCAAGCGCTGTTGCGAGTGCTGCAATATATGTCATTGCTGCAGCTCTAAGAACTCTTCTGCTTCCGGCAACATCGCTATCGCTTATAAGACCGTTACTCATCATCTGATCAATCGCTCTGCTACTGGCATTAAGCTCAACAGGAAGAGTAACTAGATGAAAAAGTACAACAGCAAGGAAGCATATAACACCTAGGTTAAAAATAAGTGATGCATATGCACTTACTGATGTGAGCAAAATTCCCACAATAATAAGCGGCCATGTCAGTGCCTGCGCAAAATTAACAATCGGTACAATGCCGTTACGAAGCTTCAGAAATGTGTATCCTGTATCGTGCTGAATTGCATGCCCAACCTCGTGGCAGGCAACAGCAACTGAAGCTACACTGTCATCATTGTAAACCTCAGGTGAGAGGTTCAGTGTACGATCCCTTGGATCATAATAGTTATTCAGTGCACCGCCGCCTATGACATTAATCTGAACATCTGTAAGACCATTAGCATCAAGAACACGTCTTGCCGCATCAGCACCTGAAATTCTCAGGCTGTTTTCAATCTTAGAATACTTGTTAAACGCACTCTTAACACTCGCCTGTGCCCACAGTGCAAAAATAATTGCAGGCAGCAGTACTATATAAGTCGGATCATAATAATAACCACCGTACATTTATCTATACCTCCTTGGTAAATCTAGAGTCAGTACCGATTCTGGTTCCTCTCATGAAATCTCCGGCACCCATTCTCTTCTTGCCCTGAAGCTGTAGCTCCTTAATGACAAGCTTTCCTTCCGCACACTTAATGGCAAAAGAGTTCTTCTCTACGTCTACGACGCATCCCGGTTCAACCTGTCCGTCTCTTGTATCATCACAAGCACAAGCCTCGTAGATCTTAACCTGCTTGCCATCGTAATATGTATGAACCACAGGCCACTCCTTGTATGCTCTGATCTTGCACTCAATAACAGCTGCAGGTTCATCAAAACCTGTAAGTCCGTCAGTCTTAAGAATCTGTCTTGCATATGATGATTCCTCATCATTCTGTGACTCATATTTAGCGCTTCCATCTACAATCGCAGGGATAGTATCTACAAGGAGCTTAGCACCACTCTTAGATAGAAGATCTGCAACCTCTGTGATATCAAGACCTCTGATATCACACTCTATCTTGCTGATCATATCTCCTGTATCAAGACCTTCGGCCATCTGCATGATTGTAACGCCTGTTGTATCAAGACCCATCGCAATTGCCTGCTGCATTGGAGCCGCGCCACGGAGCTTAGGAAGAAGTGATCCATGAACGTTGATGCATCCATACTGCGGCATATCTAGAACCTCTCGCGGCAGAATCTGACCAAACGCAGCAACAACGATAAGCTCAGGCTCAAGTGATCTTAACTTCTCGATAAATTCTTCATTCTTTCTGATTCTCTCAGGCTGAAGAACCTCATAACCGAGCTCAAGAGCAAGAGTCTTAACAGGTGAGCATGTCATTTTGCCTCTGTTACCTCTCCTGTCGGGCTGGGTTACAACAGCCTTAATATCATATCCTGCATCGGAAAGAGCCTGTAGTGATGGCACTGCAAATTCCGGTGTTCCCATAAATACTGTTCTCAATTTGAATTATCTCCTCTATTGTTAATGTTATCTGTGAGCCATGTGCTCATGCTCATTAATAACCTTCTGTAGCTTCTCGTAGTATTCCTCTGATGTCATGAAATCTCTTGCCTTATCAGAATAAAGGATTCCATCAAGATGATCGTTCTCGTGGCTGATTACTGTAGCCGCAAAATCTGTAAACTCATCCTCATGTTCCTCTCCCTCAAGGTCTGTATACTTCACTCTTACAGTCTGAGGTCTATCCACAAGTCCCATGTATCCAGGGATGCTCAGGCAGCCCTCGTTAGACTCCTGTGTTCCCTCTGTATAAGTAATCTCAGGGTTAATCATTACATATACCTCATCTGACTCATCAGGGAAAGGCATTGCAACGAAAATTCTCTTAAGTATTCCAACCTGAGGTGCCGCAAGGCCTACACCGTCAGCCTCATTCATTGTATCAATCATATCGAGGCAGAGCTCTCTGACTCTTGGTGTAATCTCCTTAACAGGCTTGCACTTCTTAGCAAGTACCTCGTTTCCTCTGATTGTAATATTTCTGATTGCCATAAATTCCTCCACAGTTTTATTATTACAGCTTTCGCTGTCATTTATCTAAATCTTTATCAAGATTAATCTATATCATTCCATACGGATTAACATCAATCTCGATGTAGCAGTCCGACTTACTTCTGATCATGCGATCTCGCATCTGCATATATGCATTCATATACCCGGTCCTGCTCTTAAGCGGTGCCTTGATTACGAAGCTTACCCTTGTCTTCTCTCCAGCGTACTTTCTCGTATCCTCCCTAGGTCTTAAGAAAACAGCCTCTGCCGGCGCATCCTTAAGCTTCTTAAGATACTCTCTGAACTCTGTCGCAAGCTTCATCGCACTGCCTTCGCTTGCACCATCCTTTTCCACAAAAGACACATAGATTATATCAGAGTAAGGTGGATAGTTCATGATGTTTCTATGTAGCAACTCGTTTTGGAAAAAAGCCTCGTAGCGACCCTCCGCTGCGTCATTAATCACATCGCTCTCAGGGTCATAGGTCTGTATCAGAACCCTGCTTCGTCCACCCGTTCTTCCGGCCCTTCCAGCAACCTGAGTAATCAGCTGAAACGTTCTTTCTGTCGAACGAAAATCCGGGATATTCAGGCTCGAATCGGCATTTATAATGCCGACAAGTCCGACATTTCGAAAATCCAGTCCTTTTGCCAGAATCTGTGTTCCCACGAGAATATTGGTCTTGCCCTTCTGAAAACTCTTAAGAACCCTATCTATTTCCTTCTGTGACTTTGCAGTATCGAGATCAAAGCGATCTACAGTCGCATCAGTTCTAAGCATCCTAACAGTCTCTTCTATCTTCTCAGTACCAGCTCCGTTATACTTGATAAACTCACTTCCACACTCCGGACACTTCTTAGGCATAGGAATTCCCTTGCCGCAGTAATGACATACACATGAGTTCGTAGATTTATGATATGTCAGCGCTATTCCACAGTCATCACACACGAACTTATGACCGCATTCCATACACATAATCTGAGTCGAATATCCACGCCGGTTAAGGAAGAGTATAACCTGCTCGTTTCTTGCAAGCGTCTCATCAATCTCCAAAGCAAGCTGCCTGCTTATACATGTCATGTTACCCGCTCTGATCTCAGGTCTCATGTCCACAATTTCAAGTTCTGGAAGCTCGGCATCACCAGCTCTCTTATTCATCTCGATAAGCTTGTAGATTCCATCCATAGCACGCTGATACGTCACAACGCTCGGTGTAGCACTTCCAAGAACAAGTGTCGCCCTATGCTGAGTCGCTCTCTTGTACGCCACATCCACAGTCTCGTACTTCGGATTATGGTCAGACTTAAAGGTTGCCTCGTGCTCCTCATCAATTACGATAATTCCTATATCGTCAAGAGGGGCAAAAACAGCGGTTCTCGCACCCACAACAATCCGTACTTCCCCGCGCCTTATCCTGAGCCACTCCTCAAGGCGCTGACTTGTTGTCATCTTACTATGAAGAGACGCAACAGCATCCTCACCGAACCTCTTCTTAAACCTCACTGCTACCTGATCCGAAAGTGCAATCTCTGGCAGAAGAATTATCGCATTCTTCCCAAGCTCCAGAGCCTTCGAAACAGCGTTCATATAAACCTCGGTCTTTCCGCTCGCAGTTACTCCCTTAATAAGAAAAGCATCTCCGCTTTCATTCTCAATCGACTCATTGATGACGGCAACCGCATTCTTCTGCTCATCTGTCAGCTCATAACCCGGTTCTTCACCCTCAGCTGATCTGATCGTCTTCTCAGCCTTCTCGCGCTTACCCTGAGTTGTAAACATCTTAACGGCATCTATATACTTAACACCATATCTTCTTCTCATCCAGACAGCCGTATCAATCATCTCCTGATTGAGAGATCTGTCCTCACTATATTCCGAGATATTCTTGATCTTACTCTCATCATACGAAGGCTTCTCGTTGATACGCATGACATATGCATCCACGGGCTTCTTTCGACGTGCAAAAGGAACGGTTACCTTCGCCCCGACCTCCACTTCATCGGGAGCTCTGTAGGTATAGAAGGTATCCGTATTCTCGCTCTTATTGTCAATTATCACGTCTACGAATTTCATATGCCATCCTTTAATTCTGAATAAAAAAACCTGCTGCGCCTCTGCAGCAGGCATCTTATATATTATAACAAGAAAATGTTATTCTGTGCACACTCTTCGTACATTGATTCAGGCCATACAGAAACCTGAACCTCTCCGATGTGTGCCTTCTTCAGGAAGTACATGCATAGTCTGCTCTGACCGATTCCACCTCCGATTGTGAGTGGAAGCTCATCGTTAATTACACCCTGATGGAAAGGCATTTCCTTTCTGTCGTTCTTACCGTCAATCTCAAGCTGTCTAAGCATAGTCTCTGAATCAACTCTGATTCCCATTGAGGAAATCTCAAAAGCTCTCTGAAGCACCTCATTCCATAGAATAATATCTCCGTTAAGCTCCCAGTCATCGTAGTCAGGTGCTCTTCCATCATGAGGCTCTCCATTGCTGAGCTTACCGCCGATTCTTTTAATGAAGACAGCTCCATACTCCTTAGCAGCTGCATCCTCTCTACCCTTACCATCGAGATCAGGATACTTGTCAAGAAGCTCCTGTGAATCAATAATTGTAATCTCATCAGGAATGCAGATATTGATTTCAGGATAAAGCTCGTTTACATAATCTGCAAGACCGATCATTGCACCATAGATGCTCTTAACAGTCTTCTCAAGATACTCCTCAGTTCTCTGATCGCTTGTAATAACCTTCTCCCAGTCCCACTGGTCAACGTAGATTGAATGGAGGTTATCAAGCTCCTCATCTCTTCTGATGGCGTTCATATCAGTATAAAGACCGACACCCGGCTTGATGTCATATCTTCCAAGAGCCATTCTCTTCCACTTGGCAAGTGACTGAACTACCTCTACAGGTCTCTCATCGAGATCCTTAATAGTGAAATTAACTCTTCTCTCGTATCCATTGAGGTTGTCATTAAGTCCTGTCTCCGGAAATACAAACAGTGGAGCACTTACTCTTCCGAGTCTAAGTCTGTGTGCAAGTTCCTTCTGGAAATAATCTTTAATCTTCTTGATTGCTCTCTGTGTTTCTGTAGGTCCTAAAATCGGCTTATAGCCTTCCGGAACATAAAGCTTGCTCATAATACAACCTCCTTCATCAGTTCTTCTTCATCTGAGCACGGGCATATTCACACCCGCAAAAATTCTGTCTGTAGAGTCCGTACATCTTCGACATCTCTACGCTTCGTCCGAATCCGTTTCGCTTCTTGAAATCAATATCGAGATACTTAACGCCGGTGTTCTCCTCAAGACTGAATCCAAGCTCCGCAATAGTCTTATAATCCTTATGTGGGCTTACCGACATTGTTGTGGTGAAGTAGTCATATCCAAGCTCCTTCGCCATCTTCGCCGTATCAGACAGTCTCATGGCAAAACACATGTCACATCTCTTACCACCCTCCGGCTCATCTTTCATCGGTTCTGCGAGTCTTATGAACCTCTCTGGGTCGTATTCTCCTTCAAGATACTCAACTCTTGTCCTGCCTTCATTGTCAGCGTTAAAAGCATCTATGAACTTAAGTAGAGCTTCTCTTCTTCTCAAATACTCTTCTCTATCCATAATATTCGGATTATAATAGTAAAGGGTAACTTCATATTCGTCAGCAACACGTTCGACACATGATGTTGAACAAGGACCGCAGCATGCGTGAAGCAGCAGTCTTGGCTTTCTGTAAGCAAGGCTTGCATTTGCAGATCCGGCCTGCTCGTTTTGTTCGATATTAACAAAATTTCTTTCTAAAACGGGTTTTGTAGACTTCATTTTCTGTTACCTTTCACAAAAAACTAACTCAATTATAGCATATAGGACAAGAAATACAACATGCAATCAGGAGAAAGATACTATTCGATAAGCAATTACCTAAAGGAGCATTTCGGCCGCAAGACAGTAAAGCTCTCAATTGATGCAGGCTTCACCTGCCCTAACCGAGATGGCACTGTCGGCACAGGGGGCTGTGCATTCTGTTCCGGTGGCGGCTCAGGTGAGCTCTCATCCACAATAGAAGAACAGATAGAGCTTCTTAAGGACAAGTGGCCAGATGCAGCATATCTCGCATATTTTCAGAGCTTCACTAACACATATGCACCCGTAGAAGAGCTCCGTGAGAAATACTATTCCGCACTCAAGGATCCAAGAGTTAAGGGAATAGCAATCGCGACAAGACCGGACTGCCTAGGTGATGATGTTCTTGATCTACTTTCAGAGATTAACAAGGAATATTTCCTTTGGATAGAGCTTGGTCTTCAGAGCATACACAACAGAACAACCGAATATCTCGGTATCGGCTACGGACTTGAGACCTATGACGAAGCAATGAGAAAGCTTAATGAGCGTGGCATCAAGGTTGTATCTCACATTATTCTGGGTCTTCCTGGAGAATCTAAGCAGGATATGATGGAATCTGTCAAGCACGTCTGCAAGATGGGCACCTGGGGAATTAAGCTACACCTTCTTAACATAGTTAAGACAGCAAGGCTGTATCAGATGATTCCAGACTATGTACCATTTGAAAGCATTGACGAGTACACCAATCTCGTTGTAGACCTTCTCGAGATAATTCCACCAGATATAACCATTCACAGACTTACAGGAGACGTTCCAAGGAAGCTTCTTGTATCTCCCGAATGGAGCTATCACAAGCGCACGATTCTTAATGAAATCAATCGCAAGCTCAAAGTCAGAAATACCCATCAGGGAGCGAAGCTTAAATAAATTCTTATCTAAATAATTTCACTTATAAGAAATGGCAAAGCGGTCGAATGATCACTTTGCCATTTGTCTTATTAATTATTAAATCCTACTGACGGAAGTAATTACTTAACGATAATCTCTCCCTCAACTGTGCCAGCAAGTCCCGCTGCGTTACACTCGTCAGTGTCAATGTGCATTAGAGGTGCACAGTCATTGATTCTGATTACTACATCATCAAAGATGAGTGATCTGTCATCGCTTGCGATCTTAACCTGAACAACGTCGTTCTTCTTAACGCCAAGCTCAGCAGCGTACTCCTCGCCGATGTGGATGTGTCTCTTAGCAACTACAGCACCCTCAGCAGCATCGTACTCGCCCTCAGTTCCAACAATCTTGATTGGAGCTGAACCAGCTGTATCTCCTGAAATTCTAATAGGAGCATCTACACCAAGGCTTCTTGCGTCAGTCTTAGCAAGCTCAACCTGAAGTGGTCTGTAAGGTCCAAGGATTGCAACTCTCTCCATAGTCTTCTTAGGTCCTACGAGAGTAACTCTTCTTGCATCAACGAATCCGCCGCCACCTGAAAGCTCCTTTACAGGCTCCATCTCTGCGTCAGCACCGAAAAGCTGCTTGTATACATCCTCTGGAAGGTGGACGTGTCTTGCTGATGTTTCAACACTTGTTTTCATTGGTATGTTCTCCTTTGTAATCAATTAATCTCTTATACGAATATCGTATCGCTACCTATAATATTATACTATCAAAGTTATTTTTTCAACAATATTATCCCTCACGTACTATAAGGCTGCCTTTTCTACCCAGGAAGCTGTGTCTTAGAAGGCATACTGTTATAAACAGGAATGGCAAAAGTAACTGCAGATTCATATATATTGAACTTCTTGTACGCACTCGCTGTGGATGACGATTCATCATATGGTCCTCTTATATTGGTCATATACTGATGAGTCGCAAGTTTAGCTGATCTGTTAGCAACATCCCACTTCTGAAGATATGTCGTATACTGACCGACCTTGATATAGTCATTCGCAAGGAACTTTGCTCCGCCCTCGACAGCCTTCTTCTGTGTTGTCCAGCCCGCATTATATGCGTGCTTAATACCATTCATAACAGGGTTAGAAGAGCTTGTAGCACCAATATTATATGGATTGTATACCTTTACACCATTATACTTAGTACCGCTGATTGCTGAACTTCCACCGCCTGTCTCCTGTCTTGCCCTAGAAGCAAGATGAACCGGACTCACGGAATATTTCTTGCCTGCATCAACGAACATTTTAGACGTGAAACCACAATCCGGAAGCTTAGTACCACTAAGCACCGAAGTTACAACCGAAAGGCCCTGACTGCTCTCATTATATGAAAGATCCTCAAACATGAAAATTCTTGTTTCATTGAGGAAATTTCTCGGATCCATGTAGTATGCAATCGCGTCCTTATGCGCATTAAACCACGTACTTCCATCCTTCGGAATATATTTACCGTTGCCAGTTGAAGAAACCTTACCACTTCCCTTAAGAGCTGTCAGATCAGCATCTTCGTTATCCAAAGTCACATAGTCTGAAATAATATACCCGAATCCAGAGTTTCTCCTGATCTTGTACCACGTCTTGCCCGATTTATCGGCTGCAGTCAGCACAACAGTAATCTTGTCATTCTTAGACGCACTTCCAAGCACACTAATTCCTGATGATGTACCTGCTCCATCTCTGATATTTACATCATCGTCATTAACCTTCGCACTGATTGTCTTAGAATAACTCTGTGAATTAATGGTTGCCGTAGTATATCCTGTCTTTCCAGCTGAAGTCGTAACCTTCGTCCATCTTGTACCAGAAGAATCATATTTCTCAGAAAGAATTGTAACAGACGCTCCATTAGACATCGTAACCAGCTTATTCTTAGTCGACGCTCCCTTATAAAGTCCTGTATCGTTAGCTGGCTTAAAGCTGTTCGCACCCTTGTCTCTCCATGCGACAGGATGTGATCCCTCAATCAATGACTTACCATCCTTAAACTCCGCATTAAGTGCAGTGTCGAATGCTATGCCTGTCTTAATAGCTACAAAGTTCCACTTCGGATGCTTCTTATGTAATGCCAAAAGCTTCGTTCTATATGCCGAAGGGAATCCGAGCTTCTCAAGATACGCCTTATACTCGGAATCAGACATATTAGAAGTGTTAGAACCATTATTTCCTGGCTTATCAGCATTATCAGGCTTCGAAGGTTCATCAGGTGTCTCAAAAACACTTCCTGTAATCTTTACATACTCACCAGATACATATCTGTACTTTGATCCGACCTTCGTAAGATACCAGGTATCAGAAGAATATTTAGTCTTGGCCTTAAGATATATCATGAGCTGTTTATTCTTGGCCAAAACACCATATTTCTTCATCGAAGTTCCCGCTCCGGCTCTATAATTAACGCTATCTGTAGTCTTTCCTGCAACAGCACTATATGTGACACCATCTACACAATCGCTTCTTATATATCCCTTCATGCCAGAATAAGTGACATGATACCACTTATATTTCGCATCGGTCTTAGTCTTGGAGGTAAAATAAACATAATCAGCATTAAGCTTAGTGTTATCCTTAACAAGCTTAACCTTAGATGATAGAGTCGAAGCTGACTTTCTTATATATGCTCCATCAGAAGAATTAACATATATAGTAGCATTATTCGGACTTGTCACAGCAGCAGAAACATACATTGTTCCAACACAAACAAAAATCAGAACCGCAAAAGCCGTAACAATAATATTTAAATTTCGCATTGAAATCTTAGTTAACATAATCGCTCCTTTTACTTATGTCTTTCACTTAAGATTATATCAACACGGTCAATAAACAAATCGAAAGGAAACTATCTTAATATAAATATGATAAAAGAAAAGATCAAAAACATAAAAAAAGAAACCTCTTAGTGAGATTTCTAGTTGGTGCCCAGTCTCGGAATCGAACCAAGGACACAGGGATTTTCAGTCCCTTGCTCTACCAACTGAGCTAACTGGGCATATCATTTATTTAATTATCATGGTGGGCCATCGGGGACTTGAACCCAGGACCTGCCGGTTATGAGCCGGATGCTCTGACCAACTGAGCTAATGGCCCAAGAAATAATGGTCGGGGTGGCAGGATTTGAACCCGCGGCCCACTGGTCCCAAACCAGTTGCGCTACCAAGCTGCGCTACACCCCGTTATTAAATTATTAAAGAAGTAATGGTCGGGGTGGCAGGATTTGAACCCGCGGCCCACTGGTCCCAAACCAGTTGCGCTACCAAGCTGCGCTACACC
>CAKQMV010000018.1 GCA_934255135.1 uncultured Clostridia bacterium
GACAAAGGTGCATCTTGAAATATCCACCACTACTGAAAAGGGTAATTTCAGAAATCACCAAAAGTGGAAAAGACCCAAAACTCGAAGCCTATGCTTCGAGATTCGTGGTAAATGGTTGCGGGGGCAGGACTTGAACCTACGACCTTCGGGTTATGAGCCCGACGAGCTACCAACTGCTCCACCCCGCGATATTAAGTTATGGTGCCGGAAACCGGGGTCGAACCGGTACGATCTTTTAGGATCGGGGGATTTTAAGTCCCCTGCGTCTGCCAATTCCGCCATTCCGGCGTATTAAATAAAAATGGCTCCGAGGGTGGGGCTCGAACCCACAACCTACCGGTTAACAGCCGGTTGCTCTGCCATTGAGCTACCTCGGAAAAACGTCCCTTTGTTTCGCGACAATTGTTATTATACTCATCTGTGCGGTGTTTGTCAACATTTATTTGAAATCTTTTTAAAAAAGATTTATTATTGACTTGTGACCGTGGTCACCCGCGCTTCCTGAGCGCTAACAAAATTGATTATACACACATTAAGCAAAGGAGTCAAGAGAATTTTTTATGTCATCTGTGCTTTTACCAATAGTTAATTTATGTAATCAGAATTACATCCTCTGTGAAGTCCGTTCAGATCTTGTAGAACAGCCTGGTGAGATCTGCCTTCCTGGTGGGCACCGCAACGAAGGAGAATCAATCGAAGAAACTGCACTTCGCGAAACAATGGAGGAACTTGCAATCCCGGCAGAATATATCCATCTAACCGGAGAGTCTTTTGCCCGTGAGATGAATGACGGTCGTGTTGTCAATGCAGTAATTGCTGTGCTTGACAGACAGGCGCTCGCATCGATCAGACGTCAGGAGAGTGAAGTCGCGGGATGGTTCCTGCTGCCGATTAACTGGCTTCGTAACCACCCTGCTGAGGAGTATGACTACAGCAAGCGAGATTTGATGCCTGAGAAGCTTAATTCATATCTTGAGGGGTATTCATCCTCACTTGAAGGAAAGACGCTCTGCTGGGACTATGAGGGTCGTATCGTATGGGGTCTGACTGCAGGCATCATCAACCAGTTCCTTTCGGAGTACCGCTAATGCCTTCGAGAATATGGTAATTCCCTCAGTCGAGGACTAACGCAACATTACTAAAAACCCACAGTTCGTAATTCAAACTGTGGGTTCATCTTTAATCTTTAACCTTTAATCTTTTAAGCATCTAGCAGGTGCTTTTAATCAATTCAATCTTATTAAGATACTTATCTCTGTTGACATTATCTCCGATTGCATCATATACATCGGCAAGTTCTTTCATAACATCAGTGTTACTAGGTGAGAGAACGAGTACCTTCTTATAGGCCTCAATTGCTCCATCCGAATCCATCATCGCAGACTTCGCAGCTCCGATGTAGTACCATAGCGGCCACCACTGGCTGTATCTGCCCTCAGTGTACTTCTCTAGGATCTCAAGGCCGCCCTGGAAGTTTCCTCCCATAATCATGTTACAGCCCTTCTCTATTACAACCGGCTCTTCAAGCGAAGTCATTCTCTCAGCGATCTCCTTGCGAAGATCACCGATTTCATTCTCAGGAACACCTCTTACATTGTCCTCGCTGTAATCAGTTGCCTCAGGATCAGAAAGCTCCATGAATGAATCCCATGTCAGCTTCGCCTTTGTATAAAGCCCGAGGTTCAGATATCCGTATCCGAGGAAATAATAACCCATCGCAAAGCGCGGATGAAGCATTGTAAGAACCTCGAAAATTTCGAGTGCCTCAGCCTTGAAGCGTCCTACGTAATCCTCCTCCTGCTCCTCGATCTCGTATGCATCTTTGCACGCACGGCCATAAAGATACAGCGCGTCACAAGACTTCGGATCGAGCATAAGCGCCGTTCTGAAGAACATACAGGCAACCTCATAATCTCCAGCCTGTGCACTCTTGGCACCCTCACCGATAAGAACTCTCGAAGCAGTATCCCCGAAAACTCTCTTAATATATTCAATGTACTTTGGTGCGTACACGAAATTATTATCTCCACCGACAATTCTCGCCATTCCAAGCGCAATTGTCAGAGTGCTCATTCCCTCGTCATCAAAAATCAGAGGAACCGGAACACCGTGGAGAATATCGGCCACACCGGCCTTCTTAAGATAATCATCCTTGAGCTCGTCAAAAATAATTCCCTTATTGGCCTCTACCAGGTATTTGCTGATTCTGTCTTTACTCTCGCTCAAACTTAAATCGCCCATCCCTTCTTCTCGAATTTTCTAATATCATCGCCGATGATGTCCTCAAGCTCAGCATGGAGAATATCCATCATAATCTGAATCTTAAGAGTCTCATTCAGCTCGTCATAAATTCCTGTCGCAAAAGCGTACACAATTCTGTATCTCGCCTCGATGCTGTCAAGCTTTCTCTCGTAACCGTGATTATAAATAAACGTAGTCAGCTTATCGAACAGATCATAAGGCTTAAGGCCAGTATCTGTAAGCAGTCTAGGAATCGATGTACCAAAGCCCTTTGATGCAAAAACATCTGCAATCTTCGCAACCCTTCTTATATCAAGAAGCTCAAGTGCATTCATGTGGCTAGACGAAATCACGCGGTATGGTGGAGTGCTACTGATCTGGTATGAATATTTAGCAAGCTCATCTCTCATCTTGCATCCGACCGGCAGACACAGTGTGTCCACGTTGAAGGTTGTCGCGCCGAGGCCGTATGCCTTGTTGAATGAACGTGCAAAAAGATCTTTCGACTCGCACGGCATTCCCGCTTTGAGATTGATGTTTACCTTCACTGTTCCACTCTGCATCAGCTTTGTGATGTTGTACATGAGCGGATAGATGTTCTCCTTACGGCCAGCCTCTGACAGAACCTCTGCATTGGTACTCTCGATATCAACATTGAACTCAAAAAGCCCCTCTCTTGCAGTGCTCAGAAGTCTTACAGCCTCGTCATCCAGATTGTCTCCATCTATGTCAAACACGAAGCTTGTTCTTCCATTATCGTTATTAAGGATGTACTCCCATATTCTGTAAGCTCTCTGGATGTTGTAGTTGAACCACTTGTCGACGAAAACAACCTTCTTGACATTCTTAACCAGGAAATATCTAAGCTCTGTACATACTCTGTTCAAGCTCAGTGATCTAATATTAAACTCTGGTATGTACTGCGCATACTTGCATCTGTCTGCAGCACCTCTGAATGACTCGTAGTAAACCACGTCGTCAGATTCTAAAGCAACCTTCTCGTATGGGAACGGCAGATCCTCGAGCTGAACCGGTGCATCATAAGGATTTACGATAATGTTATCATCCTCCCTGTATGCAAGCCCCGGAATCGATGCAAAATCAAACTCATATGTTACTACAGTCTTCATGAAGTTGAACATTACATGCTCTGCCTCACCTCTGATTACATAGTCAACATATGGGTGCTCCTCCATATACGCCTGAGTATCGAAGCTGACGAACATTCCACCCGCCACAACAATAGAAGTCGGTGCAGCCTTCTTGAACATCTCTGCAAGTGCTGCAATTCTTCTCGAATTAGTCTGATTAACATGGAAATATACGATATTATAACCACCCCTGAGAATGGACTCATAGATGTCACTTGTCAGGTCAGACTCTTCGAATTCTCTTACCGTAATGTCGATAGGAGCCTTCTCTATTACATTGTAAATATACTTGAAAACAAGCTTGGAGCTAAGCTCCGGGCTCTTAATTGTAGCAAGCAGAAGCTTCATTGAACTCACCTACATCCTCTCCGGTGCCTTAATGCCAAGAATAGCGAGGCATTCGCAAATAGCCTTTTTAGAAGCAGCAACAAGTGCAAGCTTAGCATTTCTCTCGTCATCATTATCAACGAGAACGTGCTCATCGTGGTAGAACTTGTTGAAGCCCTGAGCGACATCCACAAGATGTCTTGTCAGAATTGATGGCTCATACTTGTCAGCAGCATCGCTGATAACCTGAGGAATCTGGTATAGAAGCTTGATGAGGCTGTAAGCACTCTCGCTTGTGATGTACTCAGTATTGATGTTATCGAGAGCTGCAATATCCTCAGCAGTAACGCCTGCCTTACGAAGAACGCTGCATGCCCTTGCGTGTGTGTACTGAACGTATGGACCAGTCTCGCCGTCAAAGTTAAGCACCTTATCCCAGCTGAAAACATAATCCTTGATTCTGTTGTTAGAAAGTTCCTGGAAAATAACAGCGCCGATACCAACCTGCTTTGAAATCTCCTCAAGATCCTCCATCTCAGAATTCTTCTCTCTCATAATCTCGAGAGTCTTCTCAACCGCATTGTTAAGAACATCCTCAAGGAATACGACACGACCATGTCTTGTTGACATTGTTCCTTCTTCAAGACTTACAAGTCCAAAAGGAACGTGGATACAATCCTTCTCCCACTCATATCCCATGAGCTCGAGAACCTTCTTCCACTGCTTGAAGTGGAGGTTCTGCTGAGAAGCAACAACGTAAATATTCTTAGTGAAGTCGTAATGTGACTTTCTGTAAATCGCAGTAGCGATATCTCTTGTAGCATAAAGTGATGATCCGTCAGACTTAGTGATAAGCGCAGCACCGAGACCGTACTCATCAAGATCAACGATGTTAGCACCCTCTGACTTAACAAGGAGTCCCTTCTCCTTAAGCTCCTCGATTACTGCAGGCATCTTGTCTGAATAGAAGCTCTCTCCAGCGTATGAGTCAAAAGTGATTCCGAGCATATCGTAAACTCTGTTGAACTCAGCAAGTGAAAGCTCTCTGAACTTCTCCCAAAGTGCGTACTCCTCAGGTTCGCCGTTCTCGAGGCGGACAAAAGTCTCTCTTGCTTCATCGTTAAGCTCCGGATGCTCCTCTGCCTCTACGTGGAACTTAGTATAGTATCCAAGAAGTGCCTTGATTGGCTCCTTCTCAAGCTCCTCCTCGCTTCCCCACTTTCTGTAGGCAACGATCATCTTACCGAACTGAGTTCCGTAATCTCCGAGGTGGTTAACACCTACAACCTTGTAACCCATCTTTCTGTAAAGGTTGCAGATAGCATTACCGATAACAGTACTTCTGATATGACCGATATGGAAAGGCTTCGCAATGTTAGGAGATGAGAAGTCAACTACAACAGTCTTGCCCTCTCCAGCAGTGCTTGCACCAAAATCATCATTACCAAGAATACCATTAAGAAGCTCGCCTGAAACGAACTCTCTCTTTACAAAAATATTAACGTATGCGTTAACCTGCTGAACATCAGCAAACTCTTCGCAAGCACCGATTCTTGAAGCAATATCAGCAGCAATCATCTGTGGTGCCTTGCGCATAGTCTTGGCAAGTCTGAAACATGGGAATGCATAATCACCCATGCTCTCATCGGCAGGAACCTCGATCATTGATGCGATCTCTGCCACGTCGAGGCCAAGCGCCTCATCATAAATCTTCTCTGCAATCAGTTCTTTAAAATCTATCATTACTTCAAGTACTCCTTAAAATTATTCTCTGTGTAAACTGGTACACCCATTTCAATGAGCTTCGCGGTAAAAACTCCGTTTCCCTCGACGAGTGTTCCGCTGAAGGTTCCGTCATAAACCTTACCGACGCCGCATGACGGGCTGTTCGCCTTAAGGATCGCTCCCTCAAGCTTCTCACCCGAAAGAAATGCATGTTCAAGTGCATCGCAAAGTGTCTTGCTCGCACCTGCATCGAATTCAAAAGACAGATCCTTGCCCTCGCTGTTAATTACCTTGAGTCCATCCTCTGCCAAAACCTGCTCTGCAGGTGGTCTTGGTGATTCAAGCCCTCCCGCTGTCTCAGGACATACGGCAACATAGGAACGTCCATCAATAAATTTTAACACATCTTCATTTCGATTGTTACCACCATTATACTTGCAGTCGTAACCTAGAAGACATCCGCTGACAATATACATAGATTAATCTCCTATCGTTTGAATTCAACTATAGTTGCACCCTCGCCGCCTTCATCGTAAGGTGCAGCGCTAAACTTCTTAACGTGCTTGTTTCTCTTAAGCTCAGCTCTAAGTCCGCTCTTAAGAATACCTTCGCCTCGTCCGTGAATAATTCTCACCTGACCAAGGCCTGCAAGGTACGCATCATCAAGATATTTATTCATTTCATAAATCGCATCATCGAGATTTCTTCCGATAAGGTTAAGCTCTGTTCTTATTGTCTTGGCCTTCGCGTTGGCAAAAGACATTCTGCCCGCCTTCTGCTTCATGCGTTCCTTGCTTCCCGCTTCTTCGCTCTCTATTACCATAAGATCGCTGATCTTACAGTTTGTCTTGAGCATTCCGATGCGGACTGATACGTTGCCCTTTGAATCTGGCAGTGATTCGATTGTGCCGTTCTCTCCAAGTCTCAGGTGCTTAACCCTTAATCCTACACTCACCTGATCTGGTGTAAGAGCTTTACCGGTCTGAACCTTACTTACCTTAGCAGCAGGCTTGAAATCTGACTCAGCTTCGCGAAGCTTACGTCTTCCTGAAGCTACTGCGTTCACAGCGTGACCACTCTCACGGCCCTTCTTCCTTGCTTCTCTGATCTCTGCACTTATCTCATCAACAGTACTCTCGGCATCCTTAAGAAGCATTCTTGCCTCTTCTCTTGCCTCCTCGAGAATCTTCTCAGCCTTGCGCTTCGCCTTGTTTATCTCATTCTCAGCTTCCTTAAGTCTGCTGTCAGCAAGCTCTTCTGTAGTTCTTGCTCCCTCAAGAATCTCTTCCGCCTTCTTGCGGTCGCTCTCAACTCTTGTAACAGCCTTCTCGAAGTTGAGCTGATTATCGTCAAGAAGCTGACCTGCTCTCTCGATAATTGATTCATCAAGACCGAGCTTCCTTGTAATCTCAAAGGCGCTTGACTTGCCTGGTATTCCGACTCTAAGTCTATAAGTTGGAGACAGCGTCTCAACGTTAAACTCCATCGATGCGTTCTCAACACCTGGAGTTGAAAGTGCATATTTCTTAAGTTCAGTGTAATGAGTTGTTGCTGCAACCAGCGCACCCATTTCCTTAAGTCTTTCAAGCTCAGCGATTCCAAGAGCAGCGCCCTCAAGAGGATCTGTTCCGGCACCAAGCTCATCGAGCAGAACCAGTGTTCTAGGTCCCGCATTCTCAAATATCTCTATTACATTCTTCATGTGTGAGCTGAAGGTTGATAAGCTCTGCTCAATGCTTTGCTCATCTCCTATATCAGCCATAATCTCATCAAGAATCGGAATCTTACTTGTGTAATCTGCAGGAATATGAAGTCCGCTCTGCGCCATCAGAACCATAAGTCCGATAGTCTTAAGCGTAACAGTCTTACCTCCAGTATTAGGACCTGTAATAAGAAGTGTTGTGAAATCACAGCCAAGCTCTACACTTACCGGCACAACCTTGTCATCCGGGATCAGAGGATGACGACCTGAATTGATTACAATCCTGCCTTCCTCATTAAGCTTAGGTTCATTTCCGCCCATCATTACTGAAAGCTTGCCCTTGGCGTTGATGAAGTCGAGTTCAACAAGGAGCTCCTGATTGTTCTTCATCTCCTGATAGTGCTCAGCAACCCTTGAACTGAAAAGCTCAAGTATTCTTGTGATCTCAGCCTGCTCATCAAGCTCGAGCTGTCTAAGCTCGTTGTTTATCTGTACAATCGCCTGTGGCTCGATAAAATATGTCGCACCAGTCGACGACTGGTCATGTACAATTCCAGGAACCTGACTTACGTACTCCTTCTTGACAGGAATAACATATCTGCCGTTACGTACAGTTACAATAGCATCCTGCAGGTATGGCTTGTCATGTCCGACATACTTCTGCATTCTTGTCTTGATAAGGTCGTTCTTGTTTCTTATATCTCTTCTTATTCTCTTAAGCTCAGGCGATGCATTATCGGACATCTCGTCCTCGCTTGCAATCGAAACTTCTATATCCTTCTCAAGCTTTGGTACAGGTGTGAGGAGGTTGCCAATCTCTGGGATAATCTTAAGTCCCTCAGGCATATCACCTGTCAGAAAAGCTTTGGCCTCTCTTGTGATTGCAAGACTCATTCTTATCTTAAGAAGTTCACGCATACTAAGTATCCTGCCACGTCTTGCCATGTCCAGGATACTTCTTATATCGCCCACATTGCCGAGAGGAATACTTCCCTTATACATAATAACGGAAACTGCCTCAGTAGTTTCCGTTAATGCGTCCGACACCATACGGATATTCGAGACAGGCTCAAGCTTGAATGCCTTCTGTTTAGCAAGCTCAGAACCTGCCTGCTCCGCCAGCAGGTCAGTAATCTTATTAAATTCCAGTGTCCGCAGAATCTTAGAGTTCATCGCTTTGGTTCAGCTTTCTGAGTGTCTTCATCTCGTTTCTGAGGTTAACGTTCTCCATCTGAAGCTCGAAGTATGAATTCTCCATCTCAGCGAGCTTATCCTGAAGCTTCTTAACGTCCTCAGAGTTCTGTGACTGTCTGTCGCACTCTGTAGCCATCTGTTCCTTAAGATCTGTTACCTGTTTCTTAGCATTCTCCCACATGGAAATGTAATGCTTTACATCATTGTCAAGCTGATAATTCTCAGTCTGAAGCTTAAGGAGCATATCATTGTTATCCATAAGCTTCTCAGCAATGTTGATTGCTGAAAGAACTGCAGACTTGAAATTTGGATTGCTGTTCAGCGCACGTGCAGTACGTCTGAGCTCATCGTCAACGTACTTAGCAATCTCTCTGATTTTCTCTTCGCTCTTCTCACCTGACAGTACATAGCTAGTACCGCAGATTTCAACATCAGCTCTGCACTTTTCCATTTGATTACCTCATTAGTTATAGTTATTATCTGATACTTTCGTACATCACAATAGCAGCTGCGACAGCTGCATTAAGCGACTCGATTGAACCTCTCATCGGAATTGTAATTCTCTCATCTGCCGCCTCGGAAATCTCATCTGAGACTCCGTTTCCTTCGTTTCCGATTACAAGCGCAATCCCTGACGAAAGACCGGCCTCGTAATACGGTACCGTTGCCTCAGGCTCGGTCACGCATATTCTGAGTCCTATATTATGAAGCATCTTCTCTGCTTCAGCAGCACTCTCCGCAAACAGAACAGGAAGGTCAAAAACCATTCCAGCCGTTGCTCTGAGCACCTTCGGTGAGTAAAGATCTGCTGTTCCCTTGATCATCATCACCGCGCTATATCCCGCAGCGACAGCAGTTCTTATCATCGTACCGATATTACCCGGATCCTGAACTCTGTCAAGAACCAGAACGTTATCATCTCTGCCAAGCTTCGAAAGAATTGCCTGCTCATCGTATTCCCTTGAAACGACTGCAAGGACTCCCGATCCGTTCTCCGCATCTGAAATCTTCTCGTATAGCTCTCTTGGAACTATATACAGGTCTCTTATCCTCTCATTAAGTGCACCAAGTCTTGGTGAATCGAAGTCCTCCGATGCGACTACATAATCCACTGATGCACCCTTGGCAAGAGCTTCTTCAACTAGATTAATGCCCTCTATAACGAACTTAGAGAGGGCATCTCTGTGTTTCTTCGATCCAAGCTTCCTTATCAGTTTAAGCTTCCGGTTGTCCGCTGCTTCTATCCTGATTGACATAAGTCTTATCTAAGGAACTCAGGCACATCAAAGTTAAGTGTGCTGTGCTTGTCCTGTGAATCATTCTCTAGAATTGTGTGAAGATCCATCTCTCTGCCTGTAAGACCATCCTCAAGTTCTACAGGTGTTCCCTGTGTCATAGGTGCCTTGATTGGCTCAAGCTCCTCCATGACAGGGTCGACTCCTGAAGTTGAGAAATCTGTAGCGATGATAGTTACAGATACCTTGTCCTCCATGTCATCACTTACTGTAGCACCAAAGATGATGTTAGCATCTGGATCAGCCTCTTCCTGAATCTGCTCAGCAATGTTTGAAATGTCGAGCATACCCATATCGTATCCACCTGATACGTAGAGGAGGATTGACTTAGCTCCGTCGATTGAAGTCTCAAGGAGTGGTGAATCAACTGCGTTTCTAACAGCCTCTTCAACCTTGTTCTCGCCTGTACCAACACCAACACCCATGTGAGCAATTCCTCTGCCCTCCATAACTGTCTTAACATCGGCAAAGTCAACGTTAACAAGTCCGTATTCTGAGATAAGGTCACTGATGCCCTGAACACCCTGTCTGAGTACATCGTCAGCCATTGCAAATGCCTGAAGCATTGAAGTGTTTCTCTCAGATGTATCGATAAGCTTGTCGTTAGGAATAACAACAAGTGAATCTACAAAGTTTGAAAGGTACTGAATACCCTTAGCAGCTCTGTTCCATCTCTTCTTACCCTCAAAAGTGAATGGCTTAGTAACTACTGCTACTGTAAGAGCGCCTAGATCCATAGCACACTTTGCGATAATTGGTGCAGCACCAGTTCCTGTACCGCCGCCCATTCCTGCAGTGATGAATACCATGTCAGCACCCTGAAGATGTGATCTGATCTCATCAATAGTCTCCTCTGCAGCCTTCTGTCCAACCTCAGGATTAGCTCCAGCACCTCTACCTCCTGAAATCTTCTCACCAATCTGTATCTTAACCTCTGCCTTGCATCTTGACAGAGCCTGTCTATCTGTATTTACAGCAATAAAAGTAACTCCCTGCAGTCCGGCATCTACCATTCGATTAACGGCATTGCATCCACCGCCACCAACACCAACTACCTTAATGATTGCGGCGTTGTCCTGCTCAGCTACGAAATCTGAAACAAATTCCATTATATAGCCCTCCTCAAAAATATATATTTAAATAATACCATATAAAACGACATTTTTCATCCTTAATTTGCTACTCCACGCTCGGTACAAAGGATGCATAGCCCTCTTCTGTTATAGTTATCGTTCCTCGCTTAATGTTCTTGGAGAAAAGATCCTCAACGACCTTATGAAGACGTCCCGAATCTATCGCATCTACTATGGTTTCTTCCGTTCCTTTGACCAGAAGCGCCTCATAAATATATGCATTTACATACAGGTCTGTCATCTTAAGTCTTGTAAAATACAGATCTCCCTTAATCATCGCATTAAGTATTGAAAGCGAATTAGAAAGTACTCTGCTGTCAGTCGCCTCAATCTTCTCGCCTAGCTTTATCTTTGATACCCTTATGCCCTCGATGATTGTAATTTTAGGTTCTGTTCTTGTCTTTCTGAGAAGCACACCCTCACTATCAATGATGAGATAATCCTCACCGTAGACGATTGCGGCTGTCTGTTCTCTTTCTTCAACGCGGATCACCAGTGTGCCCGGAAGTGATCTTCGAACCTTCGCACTCTTGATGTACGGGTTGGCCTCGAGATAGTCTATGATTGAACTTTTGTCCGCGTTATATATGATGTTGTGTCCCGGCTCCGCATGTGCCATCGCGATGATTTCTTCAGCAGTGAAGTATGAGTTTCCTTCGACCATTATCGATGTCACGGTAAAAAATCCTGAGAATGAAAACGCAATTGCTCCGATTACAACGACTATCGCAATCAGTCTGTTTCTCATCATGTTGCGCTCGCGGATTTTCTTCTGCAGTCGCTCTTCCTTACGCTTTCTTATCTTATCATCGACGAGCATGTAGTATTCCTGGTCTGGAAGTCCGTACTGCTTCTCTGAGCCCTCAGTCACAACCTCAGTTTCAGTATTCTCTGAAGCATCAGAATCATGCACCATCATATCCTCATTATTCTCATCTATCTGTTGCATTCAAGCTCCTTCATTATTTCGTTATATATAAGCTCTGTTGCATTAACAGGCGCGAGCTTTGCACTTGCTTCTTCCATCTCAGCAAGCTTCTCTCTGTCGCCCTCAAGTTCCTTTACAGCCTCAATTACGATTGCTGAAGTGTTGCCGTCCTCTCTTACGATTATTGCACCACCCTCGTCGGCAACCGACTTGGCATTGTGATACTGATGGTCTGCAGTAACATTAGGTGATGGAACGAAAATTGCCGCTCTTCCTACCATTGTTGTCTCCGCTACTGAAAGCGCGCCCGATCTTGAGATTACAAGATTACTTGCGCTGATTACAGACGGCATATCGTTTATGTATGCAGATACTCTGATGTTTGATGCATCGCTAAGTCCATTCTCCGCGAGGTTCTTCTGGACATCATCGTAATACTCTCTTCCTGTACCCCAGAGCACGGTAACTCCCGGCTTACCTGAATATTCTTTTGCCAGTGAATATCCGATCTCGTTTATTGCATCTGAACCGAGGCTTCCTCCGAAGATCATAATGACAAAATCATTTTTAGGGATTTCGAGCTTCTGTCTATCCTCTACTCTGTCTCTTCCGTAAAATTCTTTTCTTACTGGGTTTCCTGAGTACATAAGCTTATCCTGCTCCTTGAAGTACTCGTGACCGCCATTAAATCCAAGGAACACCTTCTTAGCGTATCTTGAAAGAAGTCTGTTTGAAATTCCCGGGAATGCATTCTGCTCATGAATAAATACCGGCACGCCGGCTTTGGCAGCTGCGAGCACTACCGGTACTGAAACAAAGCTTCCTGTAGACATTACAACATCAGGCTTAAACTGCTTCATAATCTTGTATGCCTCAGATCTTCCCTTCAGAGTCTCTGCTACAGTCTTTATAAGTCTCACAGGATTTGATCTGTCAAACCACTGTGCAGTTACAATCTTAAGCTCGTAGCCTGCAGCCGGAACAATCTTAGTCTCTAATCCGTACTGATGAGCTACGTATATTACTTCATTGTCAGGGTTCTTCTCCCTGAACTTATCTCCAATTGCAAGTGCGGGATAGATATGGCCTCCCGTGCAGCCTCCGGTAAGAATAACCTTCATTATTCAGCCTCTCTTGTTCTGTTTTCTCTATTCTCTCTATTTGCTTTTCTCTTTTTTCTTCGTTCCTTCTCGGAAAGTGCGTTTATTTCCAGAAGTGGTGACATCTTCTGCCCCTTAGATACGTTGAGCACGATTCCCATCGCAATCATAAATACCCAGATTGATGTTCCACCTGAGCTGACGAACGGAAGTGTGATACCTGTTGCCGGCATGGTTGATGTAACTACGGCTACATTGATAATTACGTGAAGACCGAGCATTACCGCTACGCCGGAAGACAGGAACAGGCCAAAACGATCTCGAGCCTTAAGAGCTACCATTACACACTGATACATCAGATATATATACGCCAGCATAAGAATCAGGAAGCCTATGAATCCAAGCTCCTCGCCGATAATCGCGAGGATAAAGTCGTTCTGCGGCTCAGGTAGATACAGATTCTTGGAAATACTGTTTCCCCAGCCAAGTCCCTTAAGGCCTCCGTTACCGAGAGCTATAATTCCCTGGGTTACCTGATAACCGTCACCCTGTGCCTCTGCAAAAGGATCCAGGAAGCTTGTGATACGTGAGTACCAGTGAGTCCCCTTTCCGAATATCAGAATAGCGAATATTCCAGCAATACCTGCACCGACTACACCACCGATGTATCTCATATCCATTCCTGCTACGATTGATATCGCTACCATAATCGCGCAGACAACTATCGCTGTTGACAGGTTAGGCTGCCAGATAATGAGTGCCGCATGAACCATCATTACACCAAGTACTGTCAGCAGTCCGTCCT
The DNA here is from genome assembly GCA_934255135.1 of uncultured Clostridia bacterium. GTDB lineage: Bacteria > Bacillota > Clostridia > Peptostreptococcales > Anaerovoracaceae > Crickella. The sequence continues at coordinate 13,602 of CAKQMV010000018.1, forward strand.
TGTTCCACTGTCTTGCACCCTTCGGATGCTTAATGAAAAATGCTGATGTCCAGATTATCATACAAAGCTTACTAATCTCACCTGGTGTGATTGTAACTCCGACATTAATCCATCTTGTTGCATTGTTTACTGTAACGCCAAGTGGAGTCATAAGAATCAGAAGCAGTCCCACACTTATATAAAGCAATGGCTTGCTCCACCTCATATATTTGTGATAATCGAAATTGGCAGTAACAAGAAGCATCACAAATCCGGTGGCTGCGAACATTCCCTGTTTCCTTAGGTAGAAATACGTATCCGGCTTCTCAACATTAACTGTCGAATAGAAGCCCGCACTGAATACCATAATTACACCGAAAACAGAAAGTGCAATTACCATCACAAGAATCATGTAGTTGCAGTCCGCAAGGCTCTTTCTCACATAAGAAATCGCGTTAGCGAATATTGATGGTCCGTTGCTCGCTCTCTTAGCCCTCTTCGCCTTCTTCTTATTTGCTTTAGTGACCTTCTTGTCTTTTCTTGCCATTATCTGTCTTGTCGTTCCTTTACTTTATTTAAGCTTGCTTACGCATTCCTTGAAATGTCTTCCTCTTACTTCATAGCTTGGGTACATATCCCAGCTTGCACATGCAGGTGAAAGAAGAACATTGTCGCCCTCCGTAGCAAGCTCTCTGCATCTTGCGACGCAGTCTTCCATCGTCTTTTCGTTATAAATCTCTGTGAAGCCCTCTCTTCTTGCAGCTTCCTCAATCTGATTCGCATCTCTTCCGAGAAGAACAAGTGCTTTTACTCTGCCAGGCATTGCCTTCGCAAAATCTGTAAAGTCCTGCGCTTTGCCGTCTCCTCCTGCAATCAGAAGAATATTCTTCTTAAGAGCTTTAAGTGCGATAACAGCCGCATCAACGTTAGTACCCTTAGAGTCGTTATAATACTTAACTCCGTCCACAGTTGCTGAGTACTCGATTCTGTGCTCAACGCCGCCAAAATTCTTAATCGCCTCACCGATTATCTCTACATTGATTCCACTGCAGTAGCTGATTGCCGCTGCCGCAAGCGCATTCTCAACGTTGTGGTCGCCTAGAATCTTAAGCTCATCTCTGTTGCAGATATGATGAATGTTTCCATCAAAGTCCTTAATCACGAGCTCTTCTCCGTCGAGATATGCTCCTGCCTCAGGCTTGTTTATACGGCCAAAAGGAAATCTTCTCGCCTTCGAACCTTCTCCGAGCTTCATGCATGCTTCGTCGTCGAGATTAAGTACGAGATAGTCATCCTCTGTCTGTGCCTTAGTGATATTGGCTTTGGCTGCTCCATAAGCCTCCATTGTTTTATGTCTGTTAAGGTGATCAGGTGTCAGGTTAAGAATTGCAGCAACAACAGGCTTAAATTTTGATGCCGTCTCAAGCTGGAAGCTTGAAGCCTCTGCAACAAACCAGTTCTCTCCGTCACCCTTTCTGCTCTCCATCGCCGCAGTGATTACAGGGTTTCCTATATTACCAACCACATCAGTCTTTCGACCAGCAGCCTTGAAAATCTCTCCAGTAAGAGCAGTTGTTGTAGTCTTGCCGTTAGTTCCTGTTATAGCCGCGTACTTTCCCTTAGACAGTCTGTATGCAAGCTCGAACTCGCCGATAATCTCACAGCCTGCCTTCATTGCAGAATGTACAAAAGGCTTATCCATAGGAATTCCAGGGCTGAGAACCATAAGGTCATAGTCCTTGTATGACTTAGGCTCCTCACCTCCGAGGTATACCTTAAGTCTATTAACAGCCATATAGTCCTTGATATCATCAGACAGCTTAGATAGGCTGTTTGAATCCATACATGTAACAGCGCAGCCAAGTTCATGAAGTGCCTTAACGGCAGCCTTGCCCGACTTACCCATTCCAACTACAATTGCTTTCATATTCTTAAAATCATAAGCACATCTTTCCTGATCTGACATTATATTGCCTCCCTTAGCATGCTGCAAAATATGCTATAAGTGAGCATACTGCAGTGAAAATACAGAATCTTGTTACTACCTGAGTCTCCTTGAGTCCACCAAGCTCGAAATGGTGGTGGATCGGAGCCATACGGAAGACTCTTTTGCCCCCGGTCTTCTTAAAGTATGTAACCTGAATGATTACGGAAAGAGCCTCAATTACGAAGATGAGACCAGCGATTGGAAGCAGAAACTCGAGATGACCTACAATCGCAACGGCTGTAAGGCATCCGCCAAGAGCCATTGAACCGGTATCTCCCATAAAGATCTTCGCAGGATACTTGTTGAACACGAGGAAACCAAGAAGTGCACCGATAAGTGCAACCGCACCTGTGACCATCGCATCGTTAGCAAACTGTGAGACTCTAACGCCGATTGCAGCAAATGTAAGAGTCGCGATTGCAGTTGTGCTTGAAGCAAGTCCATCGAGTCCGTCAGTCAGGTTAACAGCATTGGCCATCGCAACCTCAACGAAAATAATGAACGGAATATAAAGAATTCCGAAATTAACACTTACCTTGAAGAAAGGAATAAATACCTCTGTTCCAGAAGTCATCATCATGTACACACCGATTGCCGCACCGAAAAGGAACTGAATCAGCAGCTTCTGCTTCGGAGTAAGTCCCTCATTTTCCTTCTTGGCAATCTTGTTGTAATCGTCGATGAAACCGATAAGGCCAAAAGCATACATCGAAAGCAGGATAACTATCTTATCCTTGCTCATTCCTCCGCTCAGAAGAATTGCTGCTGTAACACCGATGATGATTGCGATTCCTCCCATTGTAGGCGTTCCGGCTTTGCTCTGATGTGCCTTAGGTCCTTCCTCTCTGATGTACTGACCGAACTGGTTCTTCTTAAGATACGGTATCAGAAGTCCCGTAGCGACTGTTGATACGATAAATGCAATAAGCAGGTTAATGCCTGGATTATGCAAGTTGATCATAGGAATAATTCCTCCCTTTTAGTTAAATAATTTCATAATTGCGTGTGATACCTCATGCAGTCCCATTGCATTTGAGGCTTTGACCAGGATAACGTCTCCCGGCTTAACGATGCCACCGATTGCTTCAATTGCAGCATCCTTAGTCTCGTAGCTGTAAACATGACCGCTACCGTTATCAATGTAACCAGCTGCCATCTCCATCGATGACTTGCCGATTGTCACAAGGTAATCAAGCCCCATCTCTGCAGCGTATTCGCCGACGCTTCTATGCATCCTGAGACTGTCAGATCCAAGCTCGCCCATATCGCCGAGCACAGCTCCCTTTCGCTCACCCTTGCTTCTTACGATGATGTCAATTCCGGCCTTCATCGATTCAGGACTCGCGTTATATGTGTCATTAAGTACTGTAACGCTGTCATTACGCAGGATATCTAGTCTGTTTCCTGAAAGCTCAGCATTCATAAGAGCCTCGCATGCATTCTCAGGAGATATTCCCATATATTCTCCGCACGCTACAGCAAGTGCTGCATTACCGAGGTTGTGTACTCCAACCACCGGAAGCTTAAGTGTATAAGCCTTTCCGTCACGCACCAGAGTAGATTTTACACCATCGATACCCTCATCGCAAACGTCCGTAATTCTGTAGTCTGCGTCATTATTTCTTCCTATTGTTGTGATTCTGAAGTCTCCGCTACTGTGGCTTCTGATGCTTTCAACAGTGGTGTACTTACAGTCAGTATTTGCAATCAGCAGATTCTCCGATCCGAAAAGTGATGTGATTCTAAGCTTCGCATCAATCAGCTTATCCTGTGAACCGAAGTACTCCATATGTGATGAGCCGACCATAGTTATAACGGCCGCATCTGGCTTTACGATCTGGACCAGGTCCGCCATGTCAGGACCTGAACCGATTCCCACCTCGATAACAGCAGCCTCGATATCCTCGTCAAAACCGAACACGGTCAGCGGAATCCCGAACTCGCTGTTAAAATTTCCAGGGGTTTTGCCCGTACGGTACTTGCTTGAAAGAACGCTGTAGATAAATTCCTTCGTGCTCGTCTTGCCGACACTTCCTGTAACAGCAATCTTCTTAAGATTCTTCCAGTCATCCATATACTTCTCGGCGAGATTCATAAGAGCTCTTGTTGTATCCGCTACCAGAAAGGCGTTCATATCGCCGTGCGCCGCCATCTTCTCAGCCCATGCCTCATCTGAAACAACAACCGCATGACAGCCCTTCTCTCTCACATCCTCGAGATACTTGTGGGCATCAGTTCTCTCTCCGATAATGCAAAAGAAAAGTGTATTCTCTCCCGCCTGTCTCGAGTCGATAACAACATTGTCCACGTAATGGTATTCTCCGTTAGCCGCCTCTGCAAAGAGCTTGCCCTTCGTTCCGGCAGCTATATATTCTATTGATGTTCTTTTCATTAATGTTCCTCCGTGCCGATCTACGTGATTCTACTCGCTATAGATGTAGACCTTGCTGTTCTTCTTCGCATTGCTTCCCGCCTTAGGGTACTGGTCCTGAACTACGAATGACTTCGCGTTATTCTTTTCTTCAGGCATAACCTTGTACTTGAGGCCTGCCTTTGCAAGCTCTTCGATTGCCTTCTGGCTGTCCATACCTGTGACATCAGGAACTCTTACCTGGCTGCTTCCGGCATTCGCCTTCTCGCTGCTTGTATACTTCTTCTCAACGCCGAGGTAAACAAGTGACTTCTTCATTACCTCCTTGACGATAGGACCGGCAGTATTGTTACCGTACATTACCTTAGTTGGCTTGTGCACGATTACTACCATCGACAGAACAGGGTCATCCATCGGTGCCATTGCGACAAAAGAAGTATCTGTCGAATTTGAGTATCCGCCGGCTGTCGCGATATTCGCTGTACCGGTCTTACCACCGATTCTGTAGCCAGGAACGTAAGCTTCACTTCCTCCAGCATCAGATACGTAGTACTCCATGATTTCTCTCATGTAGTCAGCAGTCTCCTCTGAAACTACCTGACGAACCTCTTTGTCCTTAATTGTCTCAACAGTCTTGCCTTTCGAATCGACAATCTTCTTAACAAGCTTAGGCTTCATCATAACGCCGTCATTTCCAAAAGAATTAACTGCGCACAGAAGCTGCATTGGCGTTATCGCGATACCCTGTCCGAAACCTGTAGTCGCAAGGTCAACAGGTCCTAGTGAATCAACATCCTTAACGATTGAGTTTGTCTCACCAGGAAGATCTATTCCTGTTCTCTCACCAAATCCGAAAAGATCGATATAGTTATAGAATGTCGATGCTCCCATATCGAGCGCAACTCTTGCAAGTGCAGGGTTGCAGGAATTACCAACTGCCTTCTTAAGGCTCTGTGCACCGTGCACAAACAGACAGTTAAGCTTAGTTCCGTTGACGTCAATGTATCCAGGGCAATAATATGTAGAATTTCTTGATGCATGATTTGTCTCAAGAGCCGCCGCTGCTGTAATCAGCTTAAATGTTGAACCAGGCTCGTAGATCTTCGAAATCGCATCAATAGTCCACATATCACTTAAATACTCACTCTGCTTCTTATCTGACAGGCTGTCAAAATACGCCTTCTGACTCGATGAATCCGGCTCGTTAGGAGTATTAGGATCATAGTCAGGTGTTGCCGCTACTGCAAGCACGTCTCCTGTCTTAGGATTCATAACGATGCATGTAATCTTCTCAGCACCTGTTCTCTGCATTCCCCTGTCGATCGCTTCCTCAACGTAGTTCTGAATTACAGAGTCGAGTGTTGTTACAATGCTATTTCCGTCCTGTGGCTGGTAGTACTTGCTCGATCCTGTAGCAATCGCATTACCATCTCTATCCGTAGTCTTTACAGTTCTTCCGTTAACTCCAGCAAGCACTGTATTGTATTCATATTCAAGACCGGTTCTACCGCTGTTCTCGCTGTTAACACTTCCAAGAACCTGTGCGGCAAAAGCGCCGTTCGGATAATAACGTGACACCTCTGTCTGCACGACAACGCTGTCCTTCCAGAGCTTCTTCGCCTTAGTTACATCCTTCTGGCTAAGACCGTTCGCAAGCTCCACAAGATTGTCCTCGGATGTCAGTCTTCCCTTCGCAGCCTTCTCGCTGATTCCGGCAATCTCTGAAAGCAGCTTAACCGATTCTTCCCTGCTGGCCTCGCTTACCTCCTTGCTCTTGTAGATATCCTGCGTATAGCCAAAAAGCTTGTACTTAGTTACGGACTTGGCAAGAACGTTTCCGTTTGAGTCGTAGATAGATCCTCTAAGCGCATCAATCTCCGTATCAATCTTCTGCATAGAAGCCGCCATAGTCTTAAGATCATCTGACTTTACAATCTGCCAGTAGCCCATTCTGAAGACAAGCAAAACCATCAGAAGTAGCAGAAAGCCGGCTCCAAGAGCCAGTCTCAGTCTGTTAAGCTTCATTACCGAAAGGTTACTATATTGTTCATCAGGTGCTATCGCATCTGCTAACTTACTGAATCTTTTCGAAAGTTTGTTTTTACTCAAATACTCTCTCCTCAAAACCAAATCATTATATTATACCACTTATCTATTATTATAAGCACAAAAGCCACCCGTCTGTGATGACATGGTGGCATTTTATTCTCTCCGTATACTTAGCCGTATACTTCTTCTCTGATGGCATCCGCGAGACTTGAACCCTCTGGCTTCTCATCCTTGATTCTTACATAGTTGCTCGAGTTAGGATAGACCATTCCGTATTTCCTGGTGGCCGACTTCTCAATCTTATCGAGAGTTGTCTCATCGGTTATCTCATTGTTGATTGAATCAATCTCCGCAGCTAAGTAACTGTTCTGCTGCTCGATTTCATTATTGATTGCTCTCAGCTTAGCAGCGTATGCAGTCATAAGTACAAAAGTCAGTACCACACATGTAGCTATTACGCCAAGAACGATTACTTCGCTGTTAATCTTTTTAGCTCGTGCTTCCATTGTATTCGTATCCTCCCCGAACAAATACGTGTTTTTCTATCTAAAGTGTCATATATTCTAAGTAAAATATCGGTGTCTTAAAGCTATGCCTTAAAGCAAGCTATCACAGCAAGTTCTTACAGCTTCTCGATAACCCTGAGCTTCGCGCTTCGCGCTCTCGGGTTCTCCTCAAGCTCTTCCCCACTTGCAATAAGAGGTTTTCTTGTAACCTTCTTAACATCGGCTACCTTGCCGCATACACATACCGGAAAATCCTTCGGGCAAGTGCACGGGTTAAGCCTTCTGTCAAAAGCAACCTTAACCATTCGATCCTCAAGTGAGTGGAATGTTATGATTGCCAGTCTTCCACCCGGTGCAAGAAGATCTGGCAGCTTGTCCAGTGCTCTTCTTAAATGCTCAAGCTCCGCATTAACCTCAATTCTGATTGCCTGGAATGTTCTCTTCGCAGGATGAGGTCCCTCTCTTCTTGCAGCTGCAGGAATTGCCTTCTTTATAATGTCAACCAGCTCTCCAGTTGTCTCAATCGGCTTAATGCTTCTCTCCTTCACAATAAACTGTGCAATTCTAGAAGCCCACTTCTCTTCGCCGTATTCCTTAATAATTCTGTGAAGCTCCTGCTCACTATATTCATTAACCACCTGATAAGCTGAGAACGCGTCATCCTCATTCATTCTCATATCCATCGGGGCATCATGCATATATGAAAAGCCTCTCTCCGCAGTGTCCAGCTGAAATGATGAAACGCCAAGATCAAGCAGAATTCCATCCACCTTGCCACCAGCAACCTCTTCTATCTTCTCAACCTCACTGTAATTAGCGTGAATATACTTGCGATTGCAGTCATAAACGCTAAGTCTCTCACTTGCCGCATTAATAGCAGCAGTATCTCTGTCCACTCCAATGAGTGTTCCCTCTGAAGAAAGTCTCTCACAGATTCCTGATGAATGACCTCCGCCACCAAGAGTACCGTCAACATAAATGCCATCGGGTCTGATATTCAGAGATTCCAAAACCTCATTGTAAAGAACAGGTACATGTTCAAATTTCATATTCACCTCTGATTCTGTGTAGTCTTCTTAGTGCAGCGACCCATAATAACTAAAGATCATACATGTCGAGCTTTCTTAGGAAGTCCTCATCATCCATGATGTTCTCTTCTTCAGGATCATCAAGAACCTCAGCACTCCAGATTTCTATCTTATCCATCGCGCCCTTAGTAACGAGCTCCTTAGTAATTCCGGCATACTCTCTAAGATGAGCCGGAATAAGAATTCTTCCCTGTGCATCCAAGGTGCATTCCTCTGTATTCGAGAAAAACTCTCTAATAAATCTTCTTACATCTCTGTCAGACTGCTTAAGCTTCTTGATCTTATCGACCAGCACATCCCAGTCCTCCATCGCATAGATATAAAGACACTTATCAAAACCGCGAGTAAGCATGCACCTGCCTCCGAGCTGATCTCTATACTTGGCAGGGATAATTACTCTGTACTTATTATCAAGTTTGTTCTGATATGTACCGGTAAACATAAGCCCTCAATCCTGCGATTCCTGTGTAAGATAACTGCGCCTTGCCAGCGCGTCTAAAATGCTGAGTGGTTAGACACCACTCCATAGTGATTATCCCCATTTTACCCCACACTCCACCATTATTCAAATAAAAATTGTAAAAACATGAAATTTCTCCCCACCATTCGCCCACACCCACCACCGAAGTACCACTTCGTAGTTAAACTTACCCAGCTCCACCGCGATGATTTTTCTATATGTTGTCGGCTGGCGGAAGTTGTCGGCGCGGTGAAAGTTATCGATGCGGTTGAAGCTGCCGACGTGGCGGGTTGGGGGATCCTTTCCTAAAAATTCTACAAACAAAGCCCGGGCTAAACTCTGATCAGAGCTTAGCCCGGGCTTTCCGTACAAGTTTCCGTATCTTATTTTATTTCATCAACGGTCCATCTGCCTTCAGTTCTTACAGTGTCTCCACTTACAAGTCTGAAATAGATAACCTTTCTGCCATCTTCCTCCACGAAATCACTTCTGTAAACTGAAACTTCCTCGCCTAGCAGTGTCTCATGGAAGAACCTGATGCTTAGAGAATTAATAACATAGTCTCCCGCATTCGGAATTGCATCCCACATCGGATCGATATACATAACATTATTCATGTGATTATTCATATCAATCTGTGAATGCCTTACCGTAAAGTTGTGGTCAAGAACCATGTCAAGGTCCTTAGGAATTCTGAATCTCTCAGACATCTCAAGTTCAACCGCAGGCTCAAAAGGTCCGTTCGCGTAATCATAATCCTTGAACTTTATAAACTTGCCTGATTCGAGATTGATAAGACCCCAGTTGGAATATGCCTTAAGAACAACCTTGTCACCGCAGACAGCATCGTAGTTTCTTGGGAAATTAACAGTCTTTCCTTCTGTGAGCCAGGTCCTCACCTTAAGCTCATCATACTCATTGATATCATCATAGAATTCGACAGTCATTCTGCTTACGACAAACGCCTTCTTATCTACATCGTGCATTGTCTTGTAATCTGTACCGTAAGATCTCAGATGTGAATCACCGACCTCCTGCAACATTGCTACAATTCTTTCAGGACGAACTCTTCCACTGCCGTCCACATCCTGCGATCCAACTCTGACATTAAGAACATGCTTAATTCCATCTTCAAGATTACACATTATATAACTAAACCTCCATTAACACCGATTACCTGACCAGTGATAAAAGACGACTTCTCAGATGCGAGAAACTCTATTGTCTTTACCACGTCATCCGATGTTCCAATTCTTTCAAGCGGAGTCTCATCCGCAATTTCAGATCTTATCTCATCTGAAACATTATTGTTCATCGCCGTATCAATCATTCCCGGCGCAACACAGTTAACTCTGATGCCGGAAGGTCCGACCTCCTTAGCCAGTGCTTTTGTCAGGCCGATAAGTCCCGCCTTCGAAACAGAATACGCAACCTCGCAAGAAGCACCCACCTGTCCCCACATTGAGGACACGATAACGATTGACCCCTTGTGCTCAGAAATCATTTCCGGCAGAAGTCTGTCTATACAGTAATATGCACTGTTAAGGTTAGTATTCATAACCTCATTCCATCTCGCAGGACCGATGTCGGTAACAAGATTGAAATCTGAAATTCCTGCATTCAGAATGAGCACATCAACCTTACCTCCGAGCGCCTCGAGAGCCTCATCCGCTGCCTGACTTACCTTATGGTAGTCAGAAACATCACACTTAATCGCTGTCGCTCCGGTCTCGTAAGCAAGCTCGCCAGCCGCACTGTCAGACTTCTTATAGAAGAAGACTACTCTGTTGCCACCTCTGACAAAAGCTCTTACGGCTTCCGCTCCTATTCCACGAGATCCGCCGGTAATTATAATATTCATATTGTCCCCGTATTTAACCCAATTATTAACTTTCCTAAATAAATAACTTCCTAAGTTAATTCTAGAAGAATGACTTGACCCAATCAACAATTTTTGCAAAGAAGCCTCTTGCCTCATCTGTGTCAAGCGCATTTCTGATATCCTTGAGAATTGAAGCTGACTGATTCTTTACGTTGCTCCAGTCGATATCAAGATCCTGAAGCTTCTGAAGCATATCTCTGATCTTATTGATGTTGTCCTGTGAGAGGCTGATACCTGCCTTGTCAGCAGCCTCCTTGATTGCCTCTTCAATCTCACTTGCTGACATATCAGGATTATCTGCAAGGTCTTCCTTTACAGATGCGATAACCTCTTCAACAGCAGACTTATCACCGACTTCCTCACCGATGTCACCTGTTGTAGTAAGCTCCTCAACACTTCCATCAATTACATCGTCAGAAACATCCTCGCCTGTCATCTTCTCATAAAGCTTGATAGTTCCAACAAGCGCAGCAGTTCCAGAAATCTCGTAAGGACCAGCAACAACTACATCCGCACCCTTTACACCGGCAGTTGCAAGCGCGTTCTTGTACATTCCCTCTGTGCAGTAATTGATGTTGTAGATGCACACGTTGATGTCATCGCTGCTGTTCTCTTCAATAAGTACTGAAGAAAGAGCGTTTGTTCCGATTGCAGCTGAGCTTACGTGTCCGTCAAGGTACTGATGCTCCTCAGCATTTGTAACATATGACACATTGCAGTCATCGATGTTGCTTACACCAAGCAGCTTAAGGACAGTTTCCTTCTGTGAGCTTGAAAGATCCGCACCTAGTGAAAGATATCTGTCACCTGACGCAGCATACGCAAAGCTGCTTAGACACATTACCATTGCGAGTGACGCTGCTGTAATTCTCTTGAACTTCTTCATATAGTATTTCCCCCTGTACGTGAAATATTTATGTTTTTCATTATTGTATAAACTAAATCATGATATGCCATACCGCAAAAGCAGCAACCCATGCGATAAGGCACTGCCAGATCACAACTCCGAATGCCCACCTGCCGCCGAGCTCACTTCTGATTGTAGAAATCGCTGCAACGCAAGGTGTGTAAAGCAAGCTGAAAACAAGCATGCTTGCCGCAGCCGCAGTTGAAAGCGCAGTCTTGATTGACTCACCGAACAGCACCTGCATTGTCGATACAACAGATTCCTTCGCCATAAAGCCCGAAATAAGAGCCGTGCAGATTCTCCAGTCACCTAGTCCGATTGGCTTAAGCAGCACCGCTATCGCTGATGCAACAGACGCCAGAATGCTGTCTGACGAATCAGTAACCATATTCATTCTGTAATCGAATGTCTGTAGGAACCACACAACGATTGTTGCAATCAGGATTACCGAGAATGCTCTCTCGAGGAAATCCTTAGCCTTGTCCCACAGAAGTCTCGCAACATTACCCGCACCAGGCAGTCTATAATTCGGAAGCTCCATAACGAATGGAGATGCATTTCCTTTGAACACCGTCTTCTGCGAGATAAGTGCAAAAACTACGCCGAGCGCAATTCCGAGGAAGTAAAGTCCCGTCATAATCAGGCCACCCCTTCCCGGGAAGAATGCATTTACAAAGAATCCGTAAATAGGAAGCTTCGCACTGCAACTCATAAATGGAGTCATAAGAACTGTCATTCTTCTGTCCCTGATGCTCGGAAGCGTTCTCGCCGCCATGACCGCCGGAACAGTACAACCGAAACCAATGAGCATCGGCACGATGCTTTTGCCAGAGAGACCAATCTTACGAAGAAGCTTGTCCATCACAAAAGCAACTCTTGCGATATAACCGCTGTCCTCCATAATTGAAAGGAAGAAAAACAGCGTTACGATAATCGGCAGGAAACTCACGACACTTCCCACGCCAGTCATCACACCATCAATGATCAGGCTGTGAACGACTGAATTAACCTCAAGACCTGTCATAAGATTGTCGAGCCCGTTTGTGATTGCGCCGATTCCAGCTTCGAGAATCCCCTGGAAAAATGCACCAATCACATTAAAGGTCAGATAAAACGTTGCCATCATTATAATGATGAAACTTGGTATTGCTGTGAATTTTCCAGTAAGAATTCTGTCAATTTTCTCACTTCTTACTCTTTCTTTACTCTCACGAGGTTTTACAACTGTCTTCTCACACAGCCTTTCAATGAATTCGAATCTCATATCAGCAATCGCCGCACTTCTGTCAAGACCTCTTTCGTTCTCCATCTGAAGTACGATGTGTTCTAGAGTTTCAAGCTCATTCTCATCAAGCTTTAATCTCTCTGTAACTAGAGTATCACCCTCAATCGCCTTCGTAGCAGCAAATCGCAGCGGTATATCCTCTTCAATCGCATGATCCTCAATCATATGAATCACACTGTGAATGCATCTGTGAACCGCACCCTTGTTGTCGTCCTTGCTGCAAAAATCATGTACTCGTGGCTTCTCTCTGTTCTGTGCGATGTGAAGCGCGTGCTCGATAAGCTCATCTATTCCCTGTCCGCGGCTCGCCGAAATCGGAACTACCGGAACACCGAGATCCATCTCAAGCGCGTTGACGTCAACACTTCCGCCATTTCCATGTACCTCGTCCATCATGTTAAGAGCAATAACCATAGGAATATCGAGTTCAAGAAGCTGCATACTGAGATACAGATTTCTCGCAATATTCGTCGCATCAACGATATTGATAATTGCAGTCGGATGCTCATCTAATACGAAATTTCTCGAAACAATCTCCTCGATACTGTATGGAGACATCGAGTAAATACCAGGGAGGTCAGTAACGATGGTGTTCGGATGACCCTTAATAGAACCTGACTTTCTGTCGACAGTAACGCCCGGAAAATTACCAACGTGCTGATTCGAACCTGTCAGTGCGTTAAAAAGCGTCGTCTTTCCGCAGTTCTGATTTCCAACCAGCGCGTAAGAAAGCGTACTGCCCTCAGGTAACGGATCTGCCTCCTCTTCGTTATGATACTTTCCTGTTTCGCCTATTCCCGGATGATCAATCTCCTCAATTCTCTCCGGAAACTCGTGCTTTCTTGTTCTCTTCTCAATCTGCTCGATCTCAATCTTTGCCGCATCCTCAAGTCTCAAAGTGAGCTCATAACCATGAATCTGCAGCTCCATCGGATCTCCCATCGGTGCAAGCTTGACAAGTGTCACCTCCGCACCCGGAATAAGACCCATATCGAGAAAATGCTGCCTTAAAGCACCCTCTCCACCAACCGATCTTATAATTGCACTCTTTCCCGTTTCAAGTCGATTAAGCTTCATAATCTAACATTCACCTCATATAAATAATTCTATTTCATAATTGTCGGCAAAGTCGTGCCGCCATATGGCATAACAATCACCGTCGCCTCTTCGCCGTATCGGCCAAAAGCATGATCAAACGCGTCCTGAACCGTCCCGTAAGGCTCCATGAAGCAGTTTCTAACCTCGTCGTCACTCATCTCCGAGACAAGATAAATCCGAGCCTTCTCAAGTACCATTGCAATAGCTGTAGCCTTGTGTCCACCAAGCACGAATCCATTACGAAGCCTCTCAATAAGCTCCTCCGGCTTCGCTGCCTCATTCATCCAATCCTCAAAAACTTTCGAGCCAAGGCCTTCACTGCATTCACCCACAAGTATCACCGTGCCTCCAGCTCTAACGGCACGGCTTGCATTATCAAGCGCCTTCTGATTCTGATAAAGTGATGCATCCTTCGGCGCCCCACTATTCGCTGCAATAACGATATCTGCCTTCATCGGAATCCTGACGCTATACATGCTATCAAGGAATCTGCATCCGTCACGGTGTGCCTTAATATAATCACCCGCACACGCGTAGACAATATCCTTATCCTCATCGAGAACAACATTCAGAATAAAATCTATTCCGACAATACTCGCCGTTTCCTCAAGATCTTCTCTTAGCGGATTGTCCAGGGCATTACCAGTCCTGCACCTTGGATCTAGCATCATCGAATGATTAACAGAAATGGCTTCAGGAGTCGAGCACCCTGGCATCAAAGCCTTGGCACCACCAGAATAACCTGCAAAATAGTGATACTCCACATTACCAAGACATATTCTCACATCTGCCCTAGCTACTTCTCTTGTAATCTCAATCGGTGTTCCCCTAGAAGTTTCCCCAAGCATCACACAGTCATCCGGATCAGAATCTATGCAAGTAATCTCGCTCCATGCCCTCTCGCCTGCGAGCTTTCTCATCTCCCCTTCGGTATGATGTCTGTGGCTTCCAATGGCAAAAAGAAGTTTAATGTCATCTGCCGATACTCCGCCCTCATAGAGTTCATCAAGCAGTAGAGGCATAACCTTCGCTGTCGGCATCGGCCTTGTAATATCACTCGTAATAATCGCAATACTCTGTCCCGGCTTTACAATATCCCTAAGCCTCGGCGAGCCGATAGGATTCATAAGGGCATGCTCTACCGCAGCTTCATCCCTATATTTAGTTCGTACATTATTAGCACCTAGCACAGACACAATATTCCTATCCGGAATATCAACACTCTGAAAACTGCTACCATAACCGAGCGTTATTTTCATATATTAAAATCTCTCATTCGTAATATAGAATTCATCATCATTAGAATGCTGTACAAAACACAACAATTTAAATTATAGCACAGCACCAACGCAATCTATAAACTTCATCAAAAACACATAAAAAAAGAAGATTCCGTAATGGAATCTTCTAGAAAAGAAAAACCGGCGACGTCCTAATTTCCCAGGAGGCTGCCCTCCAAGTATCTTCAGCGCTAAAGAGCTTAACTTC
>CAKQMV010000019.1 GCA_934255135.1 uncultured Clostridia bacterium
ACTACATGACCCCTGAGGAATTCTACAATCAGGAAAAGTGAGTTTTGACACTCTACTTTTAGGGGGTCACCTCAATAAGAGTTATATAAGATTCAGAAGGAGCCAATCTTAACCATTCCTGATGTATTGGTTCCGTTAATTACTAATTTATATGATAGTTTGACTCTCTTTTATTCACATAAATGTGATTACATCATTCAGGCATGGCCGCTAGCTACTTTGAAAGCGGAAGTACTGCGTACCATTTCTCATATAAAATCTGACTTGGTAGCTTTCAGGGACCAATGCTGTTACGTTATGCAAATTGGTACCTAGCAACTGTAAGCCTTAGGGCAATGGACTCAATCGCCAATTGATTCTATCATTTGCTTTCACGTGATCTGACCAACTTTTGGGAGGTCTTTCTACGCACGGATGGTTTAACGCTTACAAACCGTCTGCAGCGGATGTCTGTAAAGCGTGCCTACGATAATATCCAATAAAAAAACGGACACAACCATTACAGTCGTGTCCGTCTCGTAATCCGTATTATGTTATCAAGCGAAAAGCCCGAGCCTACGCCTCCTCATGAGAAAGCTTTGCAACCAGCTGTCCAGCCTTTACGCTATCGCCATCCTTTACGCAAACCTTCTCAACAACGCCGTCCATTGTAGCGATTACGTTTGTCTCCATCTTCATTGCCTCGATTACGGCTACAGGCTGACCATTCTCAACCTTGTCGCCCTTGGCAACGAGAACCTTTACGATTGTTCCTGGGATGTTAGCTCCAATCTCTGCAGGATCATCATCCTTAGCGTACTCGATTGCAGCGCCGGCAGCAGTCTTTGTAACAGCGAGCTTATCCTTGATTGAGATAACTCTTCTGTTTCCGTTAACTGTGAAAGTAAGGTCTCTCATTCCCTCACCATCAGGACTGTCGATTCTATCTAGAGTAACAACCATGGTCTGGCCCTTCTCAAGAGTAATTTCCTTGGTCTCGCCAACACCGATTCCGTGGAAGAATGTATCTGAGCCCATCTTTCTGAAATCACCCTTATCCTTGAGGCCCTTGATGTAGTCATCAAATACCTTGCCGTACATTGCGTATGCAACCTGCTCCTGATCATTTCCTTCAAGTCCGAGATCCTCGATGCAGTGTCTTCTGAACTCATCGTAATCATCTGGGTCCAGAAGCTCTCCAGGTCTACAAGTGATAGGAGTCTTGCCCTTAAGAACTACATCCTGAAGGTCCTTAGGGAAACCGCCCTCAGGCTGACCCATCATACCCTCAAAGTATGTAACTGCTGAATCAGGGAAGTCCATGTTAGCGCCCTTCTCAACGATGTTTTCAGGTGTCAGCTCGTTCTGAACCATGAAGATTGCAAGGTCACCGACAACCTTTGAAGAAGGTGTAACTTTGATGATGTCGCCAAGCATCTTGTTAACGCTTACGTACATATCCTTAACCTCGTCGAACTTGTGACCCATACCGAAGCTCTCTACTTGAGGCTTAAGGTTTGAGTACTGTCCACCAGGAATCTCAAGTCTGTAAATCTCGGCAGTAGTTGCCTTAAGATCTGACTCGAAGCTGCTGTAAACAGGTCTTACATCAACCCAGTAATCTGAAATCTGCTGAAGACCTCTTGAGTCCATTCCTGTATCTCTCTCTGAGTTCTCAAGTGCCGCAACGATTGAGTTGAGTGCAGGCTGAGAAGTAAGTCCTGATACAGAGTTAAATGCTGCATCTGCGATATCAAGTCCAGCCTCAGCTGCCATCAGCACTGTTGCTACTCCGTTACCTGAAGTATCGTGAGTGTGCAGGTGAATTGGAATTGAAATCTCGTTCTTAAGAGCCTTAATCAGCTTGTAAGCAGCCATTGGCTTGAGAAGTCCAGTCATATCCTTGATTCCGAGGATGTGTGAACCTCTTCTCTCAATTTCCTTAGCCATCTTGATGTAGTAATCAAGATTGTACTTATCTCTTGACTCGTCGAGGATATCGCCAGTGTAGCACATTGCAACCTCTGCAATCTTGCCCTGGTTCAGAACCTCGTCGAGTGAAACCTCGATACCCTTCATCCAGTTCAGCGAGTCGAAGATTCTGAAGACATCAATACCAGCCTTAGCTGACTCCTGAACGAACTTTCTGATAGTGTTATCAGGGTAGTTCTTGTATCCTACCGCGTTCGCACCTCTGATGAGCATCTGAGTCAGAACATTAGGGATCTCAGCTCTAAGAGTCTCAAGTCTCTCCCATGGTGACTCGCCAAGGAATCTCATAGCTACATCAAAAGTAGCTCCGCCCCACATCTCGTATGAGAACATATCCTTACCAAACACAGCCATTGCAGGAGCAATCTTCTCCATGTCCTTAGTTCTTACTCTTGTAGCTACAAGTGACTGCTGTGCATCTCTTAGAGATGTATCTGTAATGAGAAGCTTCTTCTGATCGAGAACCCAGTCAGCGAGTCCCTTAGCACCTCTCTCATCAAAAATCTGCTTAGTGCCCTTGAGTCCAGGAATGATTGACTTATCAACCTTAGGAACAACAGGAACGTTGAAGCCCATAGTTGCACCCTTCTTCTCGTTAACAGCCTTATTACCGAGATACTCAAGAACCTGAACCTCAGTATTCTTAACCATTCTGATGTCAAGAAGCTCTGGGTTTGCCTCGATAAAGCCTGTGTTACAGTTACCGCTCTTAAATACAGGGTGGTTAAGTACGTTAAGTATAAATCCGATGTTAGTCTTAACACCTTCAACCTTCATCTCCTTAAGAGCTCTTACAGCCTTGTTATTCATATCCTCAAAGCTTCTGCCGTGAGCGATGATCTTAACAAGAAGGCTGTCGTAGTATGGAGAAATTACCGCACCTGTAAATCCGTTACCACCGTCGAGACGGATTCCGAATCCTGCAGGGCTTCGATACTGTGTGATTGTACCTGTGTCAGGGGCAAAATTATTGGCAGGATCCTCTGTAGTTACTCTCAGCTGAATTGCGTGTCCTGTCAACTTGATGTCGTCCTGGCTCTTAATGTTAATCTCCTCTGAATCGAGAGCATGTCCCTCAGCAACAAGAATCTGAGCGGCAACAAGGTCAACACCTGTAACCTCTTCAGTTACTGTATGCTCTACCTGAATTCTTGTGTTCATCTCGATGAAGTAGTGATTACCGTCCTTATCGAGAAGGAACTCTGCAGTACCGGCACTTCTGTAGTTTACAGCCTTGGCAATCTTGATCGCGTCATTACAGATGGCCTGTCTCTGCTCCTCAGTGATGCACATTGCAGGAGTAAACTCAATTACCTTCTGGTGTCTTCTCTGGATTGAGCAGTCTCTCTCGTAGAGGTGAACGATGTTTCCGTAGTTGTCTCCGAGAAGCTGAACCTCGATGTGCTTAGGCTCCTCGAGGTACTTCTCGATGAAGATATCTCCGTTGCCAAAAGCCTTCTGTGCTTCTGACTGTGCACTTCTAAACTGTGGAAGCAGGTCTTCTTCGGTTCTTACGATTCTCATTCCTCTTCCGCCGCCACCTGCCGCAGCCTTGAGCATTACAGGGTAGCCACACTTGTTTGCGAATTCAACAGCCTCTTTCTCTGAAGAAATTGCTGCATCAACACCTGGAATTGTTGGAACGCCTACGCTCTCTGCAACAAGCTTTGACTGAATCTTATCACCGAGACTGTTCATCATCTCGTGAGTAGGTCCGATAAATACGATACCTTCATCCTCGCAGGCTCTTGCAAACTCTGCGTTCTCTGACAGGAATCCGTATCCAGGATGGATTGCATCGCATCCCTTGCTCTTAGCAAGTCTGATGATGTCCTCGATTCCAAGGTATGCATCGATAGGACCTTTACCCTTTCCGATCTCGTAAGATTCAGTTGCCTTTGTTCTGAAAAGTGCGTTCTTGTCTTCTTCTGAGTACATTGCAATAGATCTGATGCCGAGCTCACTGCATGCTCTGATAACTCTTATTGCAATCTCGCCTCTGTTGGCGATAAGAACTTTCTTAAACCTCTTAATCTCTGCCATAGTTCCCTCCTCTACAGCGATTAGCGAAAGCGTGTGCTTTTATTTCTAAAATCCAGTCGTGCCGCCGGTCAGATGACCAGCTTATAATCGGACATTAAAATTAGCTGTTTCTGTTTCTTGCCTTTCTTCTTTCAAGCTCAGACAGAAGCTTCTTTCTGAGTCTGATATCGTCAGGTGTTACTTCTACAAGCTCATCGTCGTCGATAAACTCAAGTGCCTCCTCAAGAGTAAATGTTCTTGGTGGTGTGAGCTTGATTGTATCGTCACTTCCTGCAGCTCTCATGTTAGTTGCCTTCTTAGCTCTGCAAGGGTTAACAACCATATCGTCACTTCTTGCATTCATTCCGACGATCATACCCTCATATACGTGAGTACCAGGCTCTACGAACATCTGAACTCTCTCCTGTATATTGAAGATTGCGTATGGAGTGCAGTTTCCTTCCTCCTGAGCAACGGCAACACCGTTAATTCTTCCGGTGATGTCACCCTTCCAAGGCTCAAAGCCCTCGAATCTTCTTACCATAGTTCCTTCACCATGAGTATCGTTGATGAACTCACTTCTGTATCCCATAAGACCTCTTGTAGGTGCTGAATACTTGATCTTAGTGTATCCGTTACCCTCACTCTCCATTCCAGTCATCATACCTTTACGGAGATTGAGCTTAGAAATTACTGTTCCTGAATACTCATCCGGAACACTTACTACAACTTCCTCAACAGGCTCTAGAGTCTCGCCATTAGGTCCAACCTTAGTTACAACCTCTGGCTTTGAAACTGCAAGCTCGTAGCCCTCTCTTCTCATGTTCTCGATGAGGATTGAAAGGTGAAGTTCACCTCTGCCGGAAACCTTGAATGAATCTGTTGAATCAGTTTCCTCAACAACAAGGCCTACGTTAACCTCAAGCTCCTTCTCTAGTCTTGACTTGATATGTCTTGTTGTAACGAACTTACCTACTCTGCCGGCAAAAGGTGATGAATTAACCATGAAGTTCATCGAAAGTGTTGGTTCCTCGATGTTGATCATCTCGAGTGCTTCAGGACATCCCGGATCACAGATAGTCTCTCCGATTGAGATCTCAGGAATACCTGCTACTACTACGATATCTCCAGCCTCAGCCTCATCTACTGAGATACGTGAAAGTCCCTTGTATACGAAGAGCTGACCGATCTTAGCCTTCTCCTCAGTTCCGTCAGCCTTCATTACTGAAACCTGCTGACCTGCCTTAAGAACACCTCTTGTGATTCTGCCGATTCCGAGTCTTCCGATGTACTCATCATATGCAAGTGATGAAACCTGCATCTGAACAGGCTCCTCAGTTCTGTCTGGGTATGCATCACAGTGCTCGATGATAAGGTCGAGAAGCGGATTGATGTTGAAATCTCCAAATCCCTTAGGGCTCTTCTCAATCTTCTGAGCACCCTCACCGATTATTACACCCTCAACCTCGGATGGGTCATTAACTGCGATTCCCTGTCTTGCAATTCCGTACATGATTGGGAAATCAAGCTGATCGTCATTAGCCTCAAAATCCATAAAGAGCTCGTAAACCTCATCAACAACCTCGTCGATTCTTGCGTCCTTCTTATCAATCTTGTTGATAAAGAGGATTGGGTTCAGACCTTCCTCAAGTGACTTGTTAAGTACGAATCTTGTCTGAGGCATTGGTCCCTCGCTTGAGTCGACAAGTAGAATAACAGTATCTACTGTCTTCATGATTCTCTCTACCTCTGAACTGAAGTCAGCATGTCCTGGCGTATCAACGATGTTGATCTTATAATCCTTGTACATGATTGAGCAGTTCTTTGAGTAAATAGTGATTCCTCTTTCTCTCTCAATGTCATCACTATCCATTACACAGTCAACGATCTCCTCATTGTCTCTGAATACGTGAGACTGATTGAGAAGAGCGTCAACGAGTGTTGACTTTCCTGCATCTACGTGAGCAATAACGGCAATGTTGATAATCTTCTGTTTCATTAAACTCCCCTTTATTTATGTAAATGAATACGATGCATTGAATCGAGTCCTATCTCTAGTGTTCTACAGAAGGACTTCATAGACTTTGCAACGTCTACTGTTGTCTGTTTGTGTGCTCCATGCGTAATCGCATGGCCCTCTATATCGTCTGAATACCATTCAAGTTCAGGCACGTTCATCCATCTGAATGTCTTAGCCCAGACCTCAAGGCCGTGGAAAAGATATGCGTAAGGAACCATCTTGTAGCAGTACTGAGGATCAGCTTTCTGATTCTCAGATACAGACTTAGAATCCGGCTTGTAAACAAATCTTCTAAGAGCTCTGTACTTGGCAACAAGCTTGGCATTGCCCTTACCTCTTGAAATCATAAGTGTAACAAGAATCATCATTACAACCATGATTAGAAGCATTGCAGTACATAGCATATGTGCCTTACTAATTCTTCCGAGATGCACAAGATGGTAACCCGGTACTGCAACATACAGAATGCTGACGATTGTAAACAAAGCTCTATGCTTCTTGTTATTGTCAAAATCAGCCTTGTCATATATCACGCATACTCCGACCAGAATTACTGCCGAAAGCACTGCCGAGATAGCTGCGCTGGCATATGAAAGATCTATATACTGATATGCATACTGAAGCTGCGAGATAATCACCACAGCAGCAGTCGCAATGATTCCGCTGATAACTCTGAAAACTCTTGATATCGGCTTCTGAGCAAGCATATCACTTGAACTGAATCCACTCTCAATATCGATCTTAATTACCTTCATAATTCTTGCCAGTCTAGGCCATGCATCATCAAGGTCGATAGATCTGTCCTCATAAACACCCTCGAAAATAATATTAAATGCTGTACGGATGTACTTTTCTTCGTTCTTAGGCTCTGCAAGTCTGTAGAGTCTGTACTTACGCGGTGCATACTCTGAAATTCTGATATATCCGCTCGTTGCAAGGTACAGAAGAAGCGCGATAATATCCTTGTTCTTTACCTTGCCGTCAAAAATATATCCAAGCTCCGCCGGTGATATTCCGTCAATCGGACGAGTCTGCTTAGTTCTGCTCATCTTAGGATCTCTTCCGCCGATAATCCACATAATGAAGCATATAAGCACCATCAGGCCCAGAATTCCAGCTCCAATATAAATAAATACAATTCCATCGAGCGGATCAGTCCAGTATCCATCCGGCAGATCTCCCATCAGAGTAATACCGAAGTTCGCAGGGATTCTGTCACCAGTGATGTGAATAGTTCCATTCTTCTCAGAAACATCGAACTTTACCTTGCTTCCGTCATCGGAAATACCGAACTGTCCGGCATAGTACTGAATGTCAGACCATACGAAATCTTCTGGCACGTTCACGGTGATATCTACCGCTCCTAGAGGCTGTCTCCACTCTGGCAAAAGTGCATTGAAATAAAGTGTATCCTTATTCGGGTTACGTTCCGCAAGCTCGATAATCTTGTATGACATTGTGATCTTGTGACGTCCCGCCTCCAGAACCTCCGGCTGTGTAATCGTGATATACTGCGTTCCGTTCTCACTTGATGTTGCATAAGAAAGTCCACCAGCATTGATATTTCTTATAATGCTTCCGCCACTTGAAAGGACAAGCTTCATCGCCTTCATCTTCTCCGGCACATTTACTATAAGTGTCTTATTTACATCATATGAGTGATCCTTGTTGATTGTCGTAGTCTGCTCATACTTCTCAATCTCAAAAGCATCCTGCGATACCGCCGCGCTTACACGACCCGAATTCAAAAATACTGCAGCAATAACAATCGTGATCATAACCGCTATTCTGTTGATATGTTTGTAATTATTTATATTTCTATACA
Source organism: uncultured Clostridia bacterium (assembly GCA_934255135.1). Classification (GTDB taxonomy): domain Bacteria; phylum Bacillota; class Clostridia; order Peptostreptococcales; family Anaerovoracaceae; genus Crickella. The sequence continues at coordinate 7,839 of CAKQMV010000019.1, forward strand.
CTATTATTTCTTCCTTTATTTGTTCTCTGGGCACAAATACACTGGTCACCCATAATATATGAATTATACTACCAAAAGTCCTGTATTTCAACATAGCGCCCCATCCGAAGTGGGATATTAGGTGTGAGGCGAAGAGGATTTTGGCAGCGGGGTAAACATTACGTGTTTAATATGTGATGCTTTTGTTCTATAATGACTTTGTATGAGATTTGCTTACTTTGATGGAGGTAAAACTGTAATGAAAAGAAGCGATTATCTCTCATGGGATGAGTATTTCATGGGAGTTGCAAAGCTCGCTGCTATGCGAAGCAAGGATCCTAACACTCAGGTCGGCGCCTGCATCGTTGACCACAATAATGTGATTCTTTCGACTGGCTACAACGGTCTTCCTGTTGGCTGCTCTGACGATGAGTTTCCATGGGCGCGTAAGGCGGAGAGAGAGGAGGATACCAAGTATCCTTATGTGGTTCATGCAGAGCTTAATGCGATTCTGAATGCCGGAGGCAAGGACCTTCGCGGTTCGAGAATTTACGTTGCGCTTTTTCCATGTAACGAGTGCGCCAAGGCAATTATCCAGTCAGGAATAAGCGAGGTTGTTTACCTTTCGGATAAGTACAGAGATTCACCGAACAATGTGGCTTCAAGAAGGATGCTCCAGATTGCGGGCGTGAAGCTCACCAAGTTCACACCGGGAATCTCTTCAATCACTATTGATTTTGAGAATTGCTAATTAAAGCACTTCGTGCTTAGGTCATTTTTACATATTCTAAGGAGGTTATTTTATTATGAAGCTTGTAATTACTGCGCCTCGCGGCAAGATGGGAAGACTTAATACTCTTATTGCTGACGAGAGAGACGACATAGAAATCGTTGGCGGAGTTGGTCCTAAGGGTCGTGATTACATCGGATCTGACATTGGAGATGTAGCTGGAATCGGACATAAGGTTGGTGCTCCAGTTTACGATTCAATCGAAGGCATCATTGATAGCTGTGACTGCGTTCTTGACTTTTCAACAGTTGAAGAAGCGATGCACATTCTTGATGTATGCAAGGCTCACGGTAAAGCACTAGTATGCGGATCAACAGGATTCAGCGAAGAGCAGAGAGAGGCTTTTGCCAGCGCGGGTGAGGTAATTCCTGTAATGCTTGCAGCTAACACTTCAAAGATGGTTAACGTAATGAGCAAGCTCCTTGCTGACGCAGCAAGAGCACTCGGCGAGACATGTGACATTGAGATTGTAGATATGCACGATGCAAAGAAGCTCGATTCACCGAGTGGAACAGCTAAGGAAATCTGCGAGACTATTCGCGGAGCAATCGATGAAGAGCGTGAAGTCGTTTACGGAAGAGAAGGCAGACAGCCTCGTAAGGAATGTGAGATTACTCACCACTCACTCCGTGGTGGCGACACTCCATCAAGCCACATCGTATACTTCATGGGCAACGGTGAGAGACTTGAGATTGCACACCACTCAATCAACTGGAAGTGCTTTGCAAGCGGTGCAGTAGATGCCTGCGAGTGGATCGTAAAGCAGCCAATCGGAAACTACGTGATTTCACAGGTTTTCTAAGATTGTATTTGAATAGAAGTGTGCAGCGCCGGGACTCCGGCGCTGATTTTTTGTTAGAGGTTGTTATAGATTGTTATAGTGAAAGCCGTGGGCGCTAAATCTAATTTTCTGAATTACTTGGACATCACACTTGTCCAGTTTTACGTATTACAGATATTCCTGGACATGGCTCTTGTCCAGGTTTGCGACAATCAGAGTTTCCTGGACATTATGCTTGTCCAGGTTTGCGGCAATCAGAGTTTCCTGGACAGGCTCTTGTCGATATTCCATGACTTGCAACCCCTTTTAGCGTACATTCGTGTCCAGAAAAAATGTTTGCGCACACTTTATGAGGTGCACCCCAAAAAGTAGAGTCATAAAAAAGATGATATACTACAAATAACATGGAGGTGCGAAATGGATAG
>CAKQMV010000020.1 GCA_934255135.1 uncultured Clostridia bacterium
ATTAGGCAGGTAGACGAGGAAAGACTGATGACTTATCCCGTGAGGTCTCACAGGCAGGATAATCTGTAGTAACAACGAACTGTGAGAAGTCAGCCGAAGCCATAGTAGTGATGAAGTTTCTGTAATGGAAATGGAGCGAAGGGCTGAACAATTCAAGAGTCAAATGGACTCGCAAAAGTACGCATCCATATCCGACGAGAAAGGTAGTAGCGAAGACGTAACGGAGCGAATCTTCCATAAGGAGGTAGGAGTTAGAGGATGCGAAGCATAACGAAGAAAGGAGACAATCCAAATGTCTGCACTACTAGAGAAGATACTCAGTAGAGATAATATGTTTGCCGCATTAGATAAGGTAAAGGCAAACAAAGGTGCCGGTGGAATCGATGGAATATCTGTCGATGAAATAGACCAATATCTCAAAGAGAACTGGGTAGATATCAGAGATAAGATTCGAAGAAGAAAGTACAAACCAAAGCCAGTAAGAAGAGTAGAAATACCAAAGCCGAATGGCGGAGTACGTAACCTTGGAATCCCAACAGTAGTAGATAGAATTATTGAACAGGCTATAGTACAGGTGCTAACTCCGATAGCAGAACCACACTTCAGTGAGTACAGCTATGGATTTAGACCAAACCGTAGAGCAGAGCAAGCAATTATTAAATTGCTTGAGTACTTCAATGATGGATATACCTACATAGTTGATATCGACCTAGAGAAATTCTTCGACAATGTACCACAAGACAAACTTATGACCTTGATGCACAATCTCATAAATGACCCAGATACAGAATCACTCATTAGGAAATACCTTAATGCAGGAGTAATGATAAAGGGAAAATATGAAGCAACAACCAAGGGAACACCACAGGGTGGAAACCTATCGCCACTATTAAGCAACATAATGCTTAATGAACTGGACAAGGAACTCGAAGCAAGAGGGCTTCACTTCGTAAGGTATGCGGATGACTGTGTAATTGCAGTAGGAAGCAGTGCAGCTGCCAATAGAGTAATGGCAACAGTAACGAAGTGGATAGAAAAGAAACTTGGGTTAAAGGTGAATGCGACTAAATCGAAGGTTACAAAACCAACTAAACTCAAGTACCTTGGGTTCGGATTCTGGAAGGATAACAATGACGGACTGTGGAAGGCAAGACCGCACAAAGATTCAATCGAGAAGTTCAAAAGAAAACTAAAACAGCTGACAAAACGAAGCTGGTCGGTAACAATGGACTACAGAATCATGCGTCTAAATCAAGTAATTCGTGGATGGATAAACTATTTCAGAATGGGCAATATGAAAAAAGCCTTAACGAGAATAGATGAACGCCTACGAACACGAATGAGAATTGTGATATGGAAGCAGTGGAAGACAAGAGAAAAACGCGTATGGGGACTTCGGAAACTCGGAGCACCTATGTGGATGGCGAAACAGTCCGCAGGTTTTGGCGACCACTATCAAGCGGTAGCAAAGACGACAGGATTGCGTCGTTGTATTAACAAAGAAATCCTCGCGAGACGAGGACTTCTAAGTTGTTTGGATTATTATTTGAATTGAACCGCCGTATGCCGAACGGCACGTACGGTGGTGTGAGAGGGGCTACTTGTTAGCCCCTACTCGATTACATAAGATCGTCAGGGGTCTATACCCATAGCGTGTATAATATAAACATACCAAAGAGGTAAATAAAAAGAAAGGAGATAAGCAAGATAGAAAAGGGCAAAGAAAAAGCGATGGAGATAGCGGTGGAAGCGCTAATCAACATCGCAAGTGGCTTAATAACCGGAATCATTCTTAGCAAGATTCTATAAAGCCTGATGGCGAGGGGCGGAAGCCCCTTGCCTATACCCAGAGGATAAACCAAAAGAACCATTTTGTAAAGTAGAGCCATGAGAGAGATTATAATAATCACGATCGCCATTATAACAGGCAACTTTGCAAGCAGTGCGTACAGGCGCTACAGAAATAAAAAGAGGAGCGAAAGACATGACGATTAAGGAAATGCGTACACTACTCGGACTATCACAAACAGCTTTTGGTGAGAAATACCAGATCCCAATGCGAACAATTCAAGATTGGGAAGCGGGGAAACGAACTCCGCCAATATATGTGATGCTGCTACTAGAGCGAGCAGTCCTAGAGGATGCGAAAAAACTGAATAACTGCAGAGGGGGGCGCAAGCCTCCCTTTTGCTTGCAATAAAAAAGAGGTGCAACATGACAGATAAGGACTGTGGCTGATAAACATAAAGCTTATAGGTTATAAGCAACGAGAGGAGACGCGATGAAAAAAGTAGCATGGAGGCGAAGAATCAAACAAGCTTGCGAATCAGAAGGCACATACAGAGAATTCTTCGATCCAGTCATAGATACACTTGCGGACATCCTTGAACGCCGGGATGACGCAAAGGAGCAGTTCAAGCAGACAGGTGGTAACACGGTAGTGATTCACACGAACAAGGGCGGAATTTTATCATACATAAGACTGTCGGTGGTCTATACCGAATGGAATTCCTTCATTCCCTTAAATTATGCCAACTTTTAACGGAATCCTCCATATAGTAAGGGAATGATTTGCGGTGCAACGTTAAATTATTTGACTATTAGACATATAGAACCTATGTTAAACTTGAAATGGAAATTGGCATTTCTGAAAAACTCATTGAATACGGCTGATTTTCAGAAAAATTTCTGAAAATCTCTGCTATTTAAGCTTTTTCAAAAAATGATTTCTGCCAAAAGTTCTGTCTCTGGCTTTTCGCGATGTTCCGTTGAGATGCTGTCGAATCTGCATTTCGTAAAAATAACTGAATAGAGCGTATTCTTACGAAATCTTTCTGAAAGATAGGTCGATTTAACAACTTTTTGCGAAATCTGAACTGGACGCAAAGTACTAACACGCGTCAACTAATAGCCGGAAGTGATTTGTCGCTCAATTCATTTTTATAGAAATGCTAATTTATAGAAGTTTTCAGAAAAATTTTTGAAAAAGCATTGGATTTCGCTGATTTTTCAGAAATACTTTCAGTGAAAGCGAATCCGCAACTTCATTTACACAGCAAGGGAAGATATTATGCTACAGATTAGAGATGCAGCTATAGATGATCTTGAGAGGATTATGGCGATATACAGATACGCGCAGGATTTTATGATTGAAGCGGGAAATCCGACGCAGTGGGGCCATTTTTACCCGAGCGTGGAGCTGATCGAAGAGGACATCGCCAGAGATGCGTGCAAGGTTCTATATGATGAGACCGGAATTCATGGAGTTTTTGCAGTATTTCAGGATGAGGATCCGACATATGCAAAGATTGAGGGTGAGTGGCTTAACGATGAGCCATATGCTACGATGCACAGGCTTGCGGGTGATGGAACGGTGCACGGCCTTTTCAATTGCGCATCCGATTACTGCAAAGGCGTGGCAGCAAATGTCAGGGTCGACACGCACGATGACAATCAGATTATGCAGAGACTTTTTGAGAAGAACGGCTATAAGAAGTGCGGCGTTATTTACGTTAATGACGGCACTCCGAGGGTAGCTTTTCAGTGGACAAGAGAGTAGAGGATTAGAATGGAAACAAATATTGTATCAGAACTTACAGATTTTATAGAAAGTGCGCCGACGGCGTTTCATGCGGTTTCAGCAATCAGAGATCAGCTGGCGAAGGACGGTTTCGAGGAGCTTAAGGAATCCGAGAGATGGGAGCTTGAGCCGGGTAAGAAGTATTATGTTACAAGAAATAATTCAAGTATCGTTGCGCTGAAGGTGGGAGCTGATCTTGACGAGTACAGTTTTCATGTGACTGCATCTCACAGCGATTCACCGACCTTCAAGCTTAAGGAGAATGCAGAGCTTGAGATTGCGAAAAAGTATACGATGCTTAATACTGAGGGCTATGGCGAGCCGATTTGCGCGACATGGTTTGACAGACCACTGTCGCTTGCGGGCAAGGTCATGGTTAAGAATGGCAATAGGGTTGATACAAGACTTGTGAAGGTTGATAGGGATCTTCTTATGATTCCAAGCCTTGCGATTCATATGGATAGAGATATCAATGAAGGCAGAGCACTTAACAAGCAGGTTGATATGCTGCCGCTTTTCTCAGGAAGCGTAAAGGAGCCGGGTGCTGTAAGGGATCTGATTGCAGAGGAGCTTGGCGTAAGCGAAGCTGACATCTATGGAATGGATCTATTCCTATACAATCGTATGAAGGCGGTAAGATGGGGAAGTGACGGAGAATTTCTCGGATGTACGAGACTCGATGATCTTGAGTGCGCTTTTGCATCGATGAAAGGATTCCTTGCGGAAGATAACGACAAGAATATAAATGTTTTGGCATGTTTTGATAACGAAGAGGTTGGCTCGGGAACGAAGCAGGGCGCCGCGTCGACATTCCTCTACGACGTGCTATGGCGTGTGAACAAGGCTCTTGGCAAAGACGATGAGGATTTCTACCGTGCGGTTGCTGGCAGCTTTATGTTAAGCTGCGACAATGCCCACGCTGTACACCCAAATCACAGAGAGAAGACTGATGCAACGAATTGCGTATATATGAACGATGGAATCGTGATCAAATCTCATGCCGGACAGAAGTACACAAGTGATGCCGTAAGTGTCGCCGTGTTTAAGATGCTCTGCGAGAGAGCAGGTGTTCCGGTGCAGTACTTTGCAAATCGCTCCGATGAGGCGGGTGGAAGCACTCTCGGAAATATCGCAATGATGCAGATTTCCATGAACACCGTGGATATCGGACTCCCGCAGCTTGCAATGCATTCATCTTATGAGACATGCGGCGTTAAGGATATCGAGTACATGGTGAAGGCTATTTCAGAATTCTATGCATCGCATATCAAAGCAGACGCGGATGGAGTTTACGAGCTGTAAGGCCATTCCAATAGAAATCAGTAAAAATCCGTAAGATTGGAGTTTCGTATATGTTAACTGACAAAGAACGACGAAAGATTCAGAAATACTGTGCTTGCCCGAAGATTGCTCTGGTGGCGCTTATATTCGCATTTGTTGATTGCTTTATGATGGTGCCGCTTGAGATGATTGACGACCTTGTCTTTCATAACAAGGGTTTTAGGCCCGCAGGCATGTATACTGCGATTGCTTTTGTCGTGATTAATCTCGTGATTTTCTGTTACTGCACGCTCGCTCCGAGGTTCGGGATGAAGGGGCAGCAGTGGAAGGATCGTTCAGGGGCGGTCGCAGGTGCGATGGCTCTGCAGTCATCCGGAAGACTTCTTAGCAGAAGCGATAATGATACTGCCAAAAGTGTCGGCGGCGCATTGGAGGTTGCCGGCGGTATCAGTGCGGTTGCCACGGCTGCCGATATTTTGCTCGAAACTCGTGCCAAAGTGGAAGCTATTGCCGAAGCATATGAGATTCCAATTCCGAGCATAAAGAAGCAGCTGATTGCTTTAGCAATCGTACCGATGCTAATTATTACTGGAATGTATATTCCGGGGTACATACAGGGAAATCAGGAAATGAAAGAGCGCATTGCGGTGTGTCAGAAGCAGATCGCCATTGTCGAGAAGGCTCTTATACCTGTCTGCGAATATGTTAGTGCGGACGATCCAAGTGAGAGATATAAAGATTACGGATATCATGTGAGAGGCTATCTTAAGGAAAGAGATTCAGACAAACAGGCTTGCTATGTATATGTAGATTTTGATGAAAGTGGTGTTGTTAAAGAGATTTCGTATTGTGAGGAGCTTGATGTTAACGCAAGTCTCGAAGAGAATCTAAGTAACATCGAGAGTGATTTCGAGAAGCTTCAGGCACCACTTGAGAATCTGGAGGTTTCGGTAGCGAATGCTGAACTGCTTGCTCTGCACAGACTGCCAGATCAGTTCAGAGAAGAATTCCTTGCGGGCAGTATTTACCAAAAGATACGCGTCTATGACGGTGATTCTCCAGTCAAGATTTCATGCTCTTTAGATACAGAACCTGAAGAAGACTTTGATGAATACACAAGGCCAAGAGTCTACCTGCACTTAAGCGCGAAATAATAAGGCATAATAAAGATGAAAGACAGCCACCTTGGCTGTCTTTCGATCGTTATATTCTATTTCTCTTTAATGTAATTCTGCCTCTCCTGCGGGGCGGACACGATTTCTTTGAGCCATTTTTTGGCCCCATCAATAATCTCGACAATCTCATCGTGATCCGATTTGAAATTCGCATTGTAGCGAATCGTCGTCGACCATGAAGTCAGCTCGTCATCCTTGTCCCTGATCCAGTCAGGGTAGGGCAGTCCATACTCATCCATATCCTTAGAAAGCTCTGTGATATTGTGAGTCAGATTTGCCTTGTGACCGCTCTTGGCAATCACAGCTTTCATTATTTTCTCAACAGCCTGCTGCGTGTGATAGGCCGCACTGTTCTGCATCAGCTCATCATTCGCCTCATTCAGAACCAGCATCGCAACCTTAAGATCATTTCCTGCAAGCCGGAGAAGTCCATCCCATCTATCCATCAGACAAGCCCCTCGCCCTTTCTGTAAATCAGAAGACCATCGTTTCTCACCGCATGAAAAACACTGTTGTGGTCTCTGCTCTCTCTTTCAAAATCCTCATGGCTGATTGTCAGAAGATCAAGCGCACGTCTCGGAGCATGAATCATCTTACGCCTGTCCTCCCTCGTGATGTTGTCGCCAACCGCACACACATCGAGGTCGCTATCCGGTCTGCAGTAGCAGGTCACCGCACTGCCAAAAACCCACAGCTCATCGACAGATTCCGGCATCGCGTCAAGCACCTTCTTAAGGTCATCCTGCTTAAGATCACTCACTCGCTCGTAATTCTTATCAGGCTCCGTGCATGTCGTAAGGTCAAAAGGAATCCCTTTCTTAAGTGCAACCTGTCTGAAGTAGATGCTTATAGCTTCGTCCGTGCTGATCCCGAGCCTCTCAAAAACACGCTCCGCGTCCCTGGCGATAGCTGCATCTACTCTCGCATGTATAATAGTTTTATTAATCATTTATTTGTCCACCTTTCGAGGTAAAGTTGCCTCATAACTCATATCAAGAAGCATCCTGATCTTATCATCTGGAGCACTGCCATCGAGTGCAACTGAAATCCAATATGATTTATTCATATGATATCCTGGGAAGAAACCTTTCTCTTTAAGTAGCGAGCCAAGAAGGAACTGGTCATACTTAAAATTGACAACATCAATCAGTTCATTGCCTTGCAGCCCAAGCTTGTTTCTAGGAACATCCATAATGAGTGCAAACCATTTCTTGTTGCTATCGTGGCGGAACACCTCGTGCTTGGGACTTCGCATCCAGGGATGATCAGCAGTCACGCCATAATTCTCTTTAATCAAAGCTTTCAATTCTTGCCTGTTCATAATGTTAAAACTCCTGCGGATTATTTCTTATGAAAATTATGCTTCCCAATATGCTCGTCAATATGCTTCCTGCTTTAATTATAGTTTGCTTCCGCAAAATCGCAAATACAAAAGTGGACTTGAACCACACATAATTCTGATTCATAGCTCTTGTCTTGAAATAATATGAAACCATTCACATTCATTAATTGAAGGTGCATACGATTGTCGAATTCCCGTAGTTCGTCTGCCAAAATGCCGACAATAACTATGTTTTTTATGAGTTCGTATGCCGAAAAGCAGACAATGGTACTAATAAAGAAATATCATCTGCCGCGGGAAACTCACTTGGATTAATCATAATGCAGATGATTCATATCATTCCCACCATTCGTCTGCGTTTTAAGCAGAAAATCGCAGACGAATGCGTGATAACCTACAATAAATCTACGACTTATATATATCACAGAACTTTATGACCGCAGACGATTTATATTTTTGGCATTAAACATCTGTATTTCGGCAGACGAGTTTCTCAAAAGGCTTGTAATGTCTGCATTTCAGCAGATGAATCATAAACACCAAAGAATCATCTGCCGCAAAGGAGGGTATGGATTTCGAGAACAGATGCACATGCAGATTATGCAGTTGGAGTTTGCGAATCGTCTGCCGCAAAGGAGGGTATGGATTTCGAGAACATAGGTGCAATCAGCGCACGGGGATTACTGAACCCCGCGCGGGGGTTGTCTGGTGTATAACCAGCGCATAGTAAAAGACGGCTGCCGCATAGGCCGAGCCGTCTTGAACTTCAAACATTTATTGGCTCTGTGTCAACTTTGGGGGTAAACACTACCCTTTGCTGGTTCTGGGGAAAAACGGAAAAGAGTAAAAAAACGCT
>CAKQMV010000021.1 GCA_934255135.1 uncultured Clostridia bacterium
CAACTACATGACCCCTGAGGAATTCTACAATCAGGAAAAGTGAGTTTTGACACTCTACTTTTAGGGGGTCACCTCAAGGGAAAGTGATTTTGGCAGAAATCATTTTTTGAAAAACGCAATTATATGATATTTTTCAGAAAATTTCTGAAAAAAGCTAGAAATAAGGCAACTTTTCAGAAATACAAATTAACAGATGTTGGAGGCACATCTAGAAAGGTAACTATGAACAAAGAACTATACATCGGCTGCCATCTGTCGACATCCGGCGGCTTTGAGAACATGGGGCGCGACGCGCTGAAGATAGGAGCGAACACATTCGCATTTTTTACAAGAAATCCAAGAGGCGGATCTGCCAAGGCAATTGATCCTGCAGATGTTGACGCTCTTAAGAAGATACTTGAGGAGAACAATTTCGGCAAGCTTGTTGCTCATGCACCGTACACACTTAATCCATGCTCAGCAACACCGAAGACACGAGACTTCGCACTGATGGCGATGGCGGACGACCTTGAGAGAATGGAATATCTGCCTGGCAATTATTATAACTTCCATCCGGGAAGTCATGTTGGACAGGGTACTGAGAAGGGAATCGAAATGATCTGTGATGTCTTAAACCAGGTTATGAAACAGGAGCAGTCGACGACAGTACTCCTTGAGACAATGGCCGGCAAGGGCAGCGAGGTTGGAAGGTGCTTCGAAGAGCTCGCAGAAATCATCTCAAGAACCAAGTGCAATGACAAGATCGGAGTATGCCTCGACACATGCCATGTAAGTGATGGTGGCTATGACATAGTAAATAATCTCGATGGCGTTCTAGAGGAGTTTGACAGAATTGTAGGTCTGGATAGACTTAAGGCTCTTCATATTAATGACAGCCTGAATCCTCTCGGTGCGAAGAAGGATAGGCATGCTCGCATTGGAGAAGGCACGATTGGAACCGATGCGATGGTCAAGATTATTACGCATCCAGCACTTATTGGCCTTCCATGCATTCTTGAAACACCGCATGAGAAGCTTAGCGGTTACGCTGCTGAGATTACGATGCTTCGCGAGAGAGCATCACTTTAGAGTGCGAGCGTAACCTGCAATCTGCTTCATCGCACTATCTTTATCAACACCTGCGAGCCTGAGCTTGTGAGCATATTCGAGAAGCTTCCCGAATTTCTCGCCGGGCTCGTAGCCTGCTTTGATCAGATCCTCACCCGAGACATAAGGATTCTTCATAACACTATCAAAAATTTCGAGTCTTTGCCACAGAAATTCCGGGTCACCCTCGTATGGCTCGCCACCGGAAACTACCGGCTTGTCAGACATCGCAAAATAAATAAGGTCAGCTGGAGCGATCGCTTCGTCGAACATTTTGCTCGTGGACTTTTCAGATGATTTAACATATGCCGCAACGTTAGGCTTCATATGAAGTGGCATCATATTCATTACATATTTCTTTATACCTTTTCTGCCAATCACGCGATTCAGAAATTCTTCCGCAATTGGAAGCCCCTGAACCTCGTGCCCATAAGCATGATATCTTCCTTTGATAAATTCGGTCGCAGTAATCTTACCAAGGTCGTGAGTCAGCGCAAGCAGCATAAACGCAAAAGGATCGGACACCTTATCCCTAAATCCTGCCGCTCGGTCAATCACTTCCATTGTATGAACCCACACATCGCCTTCAGGATGAAAAATCGGATCCTGCGGAATTCCAATCAGCTTCTCAATCTCAGAAAACCACACGCCCAGCTGATTCATCTTGCGAAGCTCTTCAAAGAATACAGATGGCTTCTCCGAAAACAGCAGAGCCTTTCTAAGCTCATCCTCAACTCGTTCCCTGGAAAGCGTAGAAATATCAATGCCCCTGCAAAGCTCTCTGGTCTCATCCGCAATCTCAAAACCAAGTCTCGCCGCAAAACCGCAAGCCCTCAGAACCCTCAGCGGATCCTCGACAAAAGAATCATTATCGATGTGGCGTATTATCCCGGCATCAAGATCACTTAACCCACCATGAAAATCAAGAATCTGACCCGTGAGAACATCCTCCATCAGAGCGTTAATCGTAAAATCCCTGCGTCGCGATGCAGCCTCCGGTCCGATAAAAGGATCAACCATAATCTCAAAATCCCTATGTCCATCGCCAGTCGAATGTTCCTTCCTTGGTAGAGCAATGTCGATATTCGTGCCCTTAAGTGTATGCACACCAAAGCTTCGGCCAAAAGAAAGAGTGTCGCCAAGTCCCGAAAGCGCCGCTTCTAGCTCGTCCTCTGTCAGGCCATGAACTTCAATATCTATATCGTTATATGTTCTTCCAAGAAGCTTATCCCTTACGCAACCGCCAACAAAATATGCGGTGCCACCAGCTCCTTTAATCTTTGTTGCAATTTCCTGTGATGTGATATTCATGTGGTGATTTCCTCAATTGGTTGATGATTGATATTTATAGGTATATTATTATATAACATTATTTTGATAAAGGAGGTTAGCTTGATGACTTTATTTCAGATACTGGTATATTTTCCTTTATATGCGTTCCTTGGCTGGTGTCTTGAGGTTACTTATCAGGCGGTCAGCAAGGGCATTGTAGTAAATAGAGGATTCCTGAATGGGCCGATCTGCCCGATCTATGGATTTGGAGTAATAGCTTCGGTTCTGCTTGTACAGACTTTTTTTCATGACTCGCTTAGATCAATTCCTGCGTTTACTATATTTATATTCGGAATAGTTGTATCAACTCTGATTGAGCTTATAGGAGGATGGCTCCTCGACAAGCTGTTTCATGCGAGATGGTGGGATTACCGCGACTGCAGATTCAATCTGAATGGTTACATCTGCCTTGAGTTCAGTCTGTACTGGGGTCTAGGAATGGTATTTGTGCTGCATGAGGTGTTTCCGTTCTTCGCCAGAGTGCTGAGACACACATTTATACATCAGAACACAGCGAGCTATGTTGTTCTTGCATGTATTTATCTTGTAATGGCTGTTGATGTGACTGTATCAGTCCTTATTGTTGCAGGCGTTGACAAGAAGTTCAGAGAAATCGATGAGCTTCAGAAGAAGCTCAGACGTGTCAGCGACGAACTCAGTACAAGGATTGGAGAAGAGACTCTCGAACGTAAAGAGAACGTGGATGAGAGAATACTTGTTACGAAGTTTGAGCTTGAGAAGAGCAAGGAAGAGCTTGAAGCAAGAATCGAAGAACGAAGAGATGGACTCAGCAAGATTCTTGCAAGACACAAGATTGTCGGTGCTGGAAGAATTATCAGAGCATATCCTAATATCGTTCATAAGAACTCAAATGAAGTGCTTCAGGATATCAAGAAGTACATTATGAACACACCTAAATACTAGGAATAATTAATTTTAAAAAGTTGTTGACACTGCACTTGAAAACGAGTATACTAAACAAGTTGTCGCTTGAAGCACTTCTCCTTGAGAAGCGCTGAGACAAAAAAGTTTAGAAAACTGTTGACAAACACTTGTCACAGTGATATACTAAACGAGTTGTCACTTGAAGACAGCAGAACCTTGAAAACTTCATAGTGTAGAAACTAGTCTAAGAGATGAAGCGGCTCCTAAGGGAGCAAGACA